>JAGXRP010000058.1 GCA_018335795.1 Desulfobulbaceae bacterium
TTCACTACTGCTTTGAACGCTTCTTCGCACATGTCATCAGATTTTACGTTTGAGTTGGATGTATTTACTTCAAAAATTAATTTTCCTTTGTAATCAATTATAACAAAGTCCGTTGAAGCATTTATTTTCAATTGCTTTTTCAATTCATTATCATCTCTTGCAAGTGGACCGTCCCAACTAATTCTGCTTGAAACTTGCTTCAGCTCTTTTTCGCGATTTACTTTCACCATTGCTATAGGTTTGAATTTACGGTAGTGCACACGCTGGCTGACGCATTGAATCAACCATTGAGGAATGATTTCACATTTGACGCAATTCCCTGGGTCAATAAATACTACAACCATATATTCATACTTTTGCAAATTGCATTTTGATTTCAACTTTTCGAAATTATTTTGCGAGAACGCACTAATAAAGGTCAATCCTACAAATAACGATATGATAAATATCAGTCTCATTTCACTTCTACCCATTTGCAATAGTTAAGATAATAATTATCATCATCATTTGTAATCACAACCACTTCATTTTCAGAAGATGGGTTCGACACTATTCCATGAACCTTTTTGTTGTCGAATTTGTCATCTTTAAATCTATAATGTTTATTCAATTTTCCTTCTTGATTGTAGGTTTGAACTAAACTTGTTCCACCAAAATTGTTCCCATCTCGTTTTGGAAAAACTGCAAAAATCAAGATATCATTATCATTACTAATACTAAGGTCTTCAATTATGAAATTCAGTCTTTTTGCTTTTGTCAAATAATCACTTTCATCAGCGAAATTATTATAAAATTCATCATTATTTATTTCTAATTGCAGCGGCAATATTTTATTTGTATGATAGTTATACAGAGTATCATTTAGTGGGAATAAATACCATAATTCTTTTTTGGTATCTAATGAGAATAGTGGGAATGAAAAATTTAAAAATACTTTGTTTTTAATGTTTTTATCAGGTAATTTAGCTCCATATGATTTCATGTTACTTTTTATATCTATTGCAGTAATGGAATAAAAGTCCACTTTTGAAGGGTCAATTTTGCTATAGACAGGATGATAGCTTGCATTGCAGGTAGTATAATTTAAAACGTCTCCGGAATTATCAGTTGTTGAAACCATATCGTTTCTAATTATTGTATAATTTGTTGAATCAATAGTAAAATTGATAATAGGAAGATATTCCAACACTTGGAAATCGTCAGAAATCTTCAAGATTAATGGATTATATGCACTAAAATAATTTGTCTTATTATTTTCGAGTTCGCTTCCATTCATGTGTACTTTAATGTTTATTAAATAAAACCCGAGTTCATGATTATACGCTACATTTTCAACACTATGCTTATAATAACCCATAAATCTTGACCAAATGTTTTCATCAATATCTCCATGTAGCTCCTTTTGCCTTTCAATTAATTCTTCGCTATTCATTATTTTCCAATTCGGATTATAATTCTTTTTGTTGTCAGCGACAACAGCTAAAAATGTATCAATCAATTTCCAATCCGGTAAATAGTGCCAAAGAAGTTTGCCCGTTGTATCGTATAATTTGCAACTACCGTCTTTGCTACTAACTATACTTATCGTACCATTCTCAAATGCTTTGAATTTTGCGATATCTGTGATTAACTGATTATCTTCTTCCTGAAGCACAAATTGCCTGTCATTTGTCAATGTCCAATTATTAGGAATTGGTGATTTGGAATCACATGAATATGTAAATAATATAAAAAATATAACTGTTATTTTTAACATTTTGAATCCTATTTATGAGTGAAAAATTACCACTCATACCTGAAAAACCTGAATAGATTAACAGGTATGAGTGATTATATAAACCGTTGTATGTTAATTTGTAAAAATCATATCAATTCTGTCACCGGGTCCTGTTTGAATTGGGTCAATCCACAATTCATCACCATTTATTGACCAACATATCCATTCAGTTTCGTCATTACAGCTTACAGAAACGCTTTCAATTCCACCAGTTCCGACAGTGACTGTATGCCCTGCATGTCTCCCTCTTCCAACTGTTTGACCATCGGGACCATACCATTTGCCCGTTGGTGAATAATAAATGGCACTTTGTATGTCAATACTTGCAAATAAAAATGCTATTACGAAAATTGCTGCTATTATCTTTTTCATGTTTAAATCCTTTATAATAATTTACAAATTTAATTAATAAAAATGCATTTAGAATTTCCCGCGTTGGGTATTCAGACCACCCCCAAAGCTCCCCGTGCTCTGGGTGTCATTCCTGAATCAAATCATACCTCGCTTGTTCGTTAGCGGATACGATTTATGGTATGTCAATGAACTTGAATGTACTTGTTGATTTTTGTTTTGGTATGTTTGGTCTGATGCTTGTGGATAAGTTTTGAGCAATATGATACAATAAGACTTTCGTGTCTCGTCATTCCTCTGTACCTCTGTACCTCTGTACCTCTGTACCTCTGTACCTCTGTAGCTCTATATAAATTCCTATTTTACAAATTTTCAACATCAAAATTCCATTTTGAATGATTGTACATAGCTAATATAATTAATTTTTCTCATTTCCAAATAAAAATTGAAAAAATTTTCCCAAAAAATTTCAATCACTTTGTTGCAAAGTCGTAAGAAGCTGCGTCATTCTGAGCGAAGCGAAGAATCAAGATTTGATTTTGTCCCGTCAGTTGTTATAATTGATAGTAGGGATGAATCTGAATTATAGTCGTCTTTTGTGATAATTAACGATACACTAACTTTGTAACAACTGACGGGACGAGTAAACCTCCAAATAAAAATTGAAAATATTTTTAAATTCTTGAATTCCCCTCTTGAGGGGTGTCTGCGCAGCAGACTGGGTGGTTGCATTAAAAACTTCACCCACGAATAAATTCATGGGCTATGTTTTATCTTTGTAACAAAGACAGGACGCAGCCTCACTCTATAGCGAAATCTTTGAGCAATCTTATAATTCCTTGCAATACCAAATCTTGCTTCAGAATTACATTTGGATACTCGGCGCTTAAATAGTGCCCCAAATGATGGGCATATCCACCTGTGACATAAATCGGGCTTTCGATTACTGTGATTCCTTCATTCATTGTTAGCTTCAACAATCGTTCAATTCCGCCAATTACAGAACTTATCACGCCTATATTTACTGCTGAGGCAGTTGATGTGCCGATACTGTCTGATTGGAAATTGATTTTGATTGCTTTCAAAACGTTGGAAATATTTCCCAGAGCATGAAACTGTGTAAATACTCCCGGGAAAATCGCTCCACCTCTGCATTTGCCTGTTTCGTCAATGACGTTGAATGTAACTGATGTGCCACAATCAACTGTTACGAGTGGTGGTTTGGAATTATCCAAAGCGCGAATCATACCCAACAGCCTATCGGAACCGATGCCGGATATTTCGCGATAGTCCAAAATATTTTGCCGACTGAGCAATTCGACTGCATTGATACGGATTATTGAATTGTAGTCTTCGAGAAATTTCAACAGTTGGATTTCGATTGTTGTATTTACCGATGAATAACCCACAATGGCATCGGGGGCATCATCGAGAACTTTTTTGATTAGTGATTGCCAATTTGTGTCGTATTCGCTTGCGTAAAATTCGCCGTTATTGGCGATTTTGATTCTACTGTTGCCGATATCAATTGCTATAAGCGGTCTATTCGTACTCATACCTAATGCTGTCTCCGTCGTCTATAATTTTTATTGACGAATCACTGATATTTTCAGCTTGTAATCTGCCATCATCAAAAACTTCGGTAATCAGATATTCTTGACCGTCTGAAACAAGTCTTACGATTCGCCCTTCGATTCCCACCAAATCATGCCATTCCTCATAAATTACGCTATCGCTATCGAATTTGTAATCACTTGCGATATCGAATAGGAAATTGAAAATGTCGTGCACTGTGACACCATAACCCATACGACTCAGAGATGTGGCAATGTCCTTGACTTCATCGGGAAATTCTTTTTGTTCGACGTTTATGCCAATTCCGATAATGGTAGCTTGGAGTGTATTGCCGTAAAAGATATGCTCGGTCAATATACCGCAGATTTTGCGGAATTTCCCGTCTGCATCTTTCACCATAATATCGTTCGGGAACTTTAGTCTGACTTGCTCTTTGGGAACGATTCGTGTGATAGCCTTATAAGCAATTATAGCTCCTGCAAACTGATAAGAATGCGGTTCAAGGGTTTTGGAATGAATTCTATGTCTGATTCCAATCGAACAATATAGATTTTTGCCTTTATCGCCGACCCAAGTTCTATTTTTACGTCCTTTGCCGCCTGACTGCTCATCGGCAGTAATAATAATCGAATCATGCTCATTGAGTAACAATTTGGCTTGCTCATTTGTTGAATTAAGGCTATCGTAATGAATATGTTTCATCAAGCTGCTATTCAACGGATTCGAGAATAATTGCTTTTGACATTTCAGCAACTGCATAATCACAAATAACTGATAAAGACTTAGACACGGCAGGTGGAATGCTTTCTGCAAAATTATTAGGGCGTTTAACTTTATGGTCAAACGTTTTACTAAATATAAGTTTGTTGCCTTCTTTAGTTTCTGTTCGTTTGAAAAAGTTGAAATTGACAGACAATGCTACGAAATTTGAATCCGGATTAATCGTAGAATTGCGTATGTCCATTTCGATAATCCTACTTTCTAAGAAATAATCAGGCAAAGTAATAGACGAATTCCTGACAACTCCTCTCCCAAATAGCTTGTATTCGATCAGTATCGATTCTACAAAATCTGTTACCAAATAGCTTAAATCGTTTATCCAGCGGAAATAGAAGTAACGCTGAATGGTCTTATTATCAACATTCGCTATTATCGAACGCACCGAAAATGCTTCAGGTACTTCAACATTTCTGAGAAGTACCGCCACGTCTTGAGTATTAAGAGAATCAATCAGCCTTTTGTCTGGAGTCAAGCCATAGTAGGTGATTTCAGGGTATTCTTTCTTCAAGTTCAAGCAGCTACTAAACATAGCTACAATCATGACTATAAAAAAAATCTTCGTTAAGTCATTTTTTCTTAACATATTTGTTGTAGACATTTTTTGAAGACCTTTAAATAAAATTTTAAAATATACTAATAGAATGAATAACAAATGATTTATTTTGTTTCAGATATTCATCTTGGATTATTCGACAGAAAACAAGACATAAAACGAGAGGATTTGTTCTTGGAATTTTTGACAAAAATCAAAGATGACTGTGATAAACTCTATCTGGTAGGTGATATTTTCGATTATTGGTTTGATTATAAAACTGTAATCCCAAAGTTTTTTTATCGGACACTTTCTGCATTATATGATTTGAGAAAAATTTGCGAAATAGAGTTTGTAATTGGTAATCACGATTTCGGTCATAATGGTTTCTTTGTCAATGAATTGGATATTCCTATTTATGGAAGTGACATCGAAAGGCTTCATCACGGCAAAAAGTTCTATATTTCGCATGGTGACGGCAAGGACCCAAAGGATAAAGGCTATTTGCTTCTAAAAAAAATCATGCGTGCACAAGCTTCATTGGCATTGTATTTGAAGCTACATCCAAATATTGGTATAAAACTTGCGTCAAGCAGTTCAAAGACGAGTCGTGATTATACTAGTAAAAAAGATTTTGGGGACGAGAATGCAATGTTGGATTTCGCTAAACATAAAATTGATACCGGCTTTGATTATGTCATCATGGGACATCGTCACAAAGCCGAAATAACTACCTACAAGAGTGGTTTGTACGTTAATTTGGGCGAATGGATTCGTGAACCTCATTACGGAGTTTTTGACGGAAATAAGTTTGATTTGATAAAATTCGGTATGAATAAGCTGTGAAATCGAAACATTCATTGGTTGGAATTGAGCAATACCTCGATGTCTATCGTAATAGTATTGCCAAGTTAAAAAAGGGAAACGGAAGTGTTATTTTGTTTAGTGGCGAATCCGGCATGGGCAAATCAGCACTTTTAGAGTATTTCGACGAGTTCACCAAGAAAACCGAACGCTCTATCACATCTATAATGACCGAAAGCAATACTCCAATCGGCGATTTTAAAATCGGCAAATTGCAGCCACTATATTCATTTAGCAAAGCTGTAGAATATCTGCTCGAATCTAAGGAACTTTCACCTGAGCGACGCTTAGCAAAAAATGTGGGATTGACTGCATTGGCTGTTATCCCTCTGATTGGAGATGTATTTTATGCAGTCAAGGAAATGGGCAAAGATTGGAGACAGTTCAAGAAGGAAAAATCTTCAGAAAGTGTCCGTAAAGTGAGTAATGTTGCCGCAGATTACTATGATACATTCCTCGCATTTGCAGACAAAAAGCCTCTGATAATCCTGATGGATGATATGCACTGGAGCGATGCTCAATCAGTTGAGTTGCTCAGTTTGATGTCCGAAAAGATTACTGATTTTCCTATAATGATAGTTGCGAGTTATAAAGAAAGCGACCTCCAATCTCAAGCGTTACCATTTTATAATTATGTGAACAAAGCTGAAGAATATCCTGCAATCACAAAATTTGCTCTCGAACCTTTCATTTTGGATTATATCCGCGATTTATCAAAAGATTATTTTGCTAATTATCGTGGTAATAACGAATTCGAAAAATGGATTTTTGACCATTCTTACGGAGTTCCCGGTGTCATTGTCGAATATCTGAAATATTTCAGCCAATTTCCGCCATTCGATAACCAAGGCAATTTGGTTATGAATTTCGAGGGTAACGAATTTTTGCCCTCGACTGTACAATCAGTTTTTGCACAGCATCTCGAATCACTATCGGACGAAGACCGAAATTTATTGGCGATATGTAGTGCCGAAGGGCGAGAATTTACCGCTAATATTGTTTCCCAATTGTTTAATCTTGACGTTCTGAGCACAATCAAAAAATTGCGCTCACTCCAAAATAATACCGGAATAATCAAAAGTATAGGTGCACAAGTTCGGTACGGAGTCAAAACAACAGTTTACAAATTTACACAGGCGTTTTATCATTCGTTTTTCGAAAATTCGCTCGAATACGAAGAATATACAGCCTTGCATGGGCAAATTGCTGCACTACTCAAGCAAAAATTTGAAGCAACCGAAGATGAAAATTTGCGGAGCGAAATAGCTCCTTATCTCGCAGCTCATAGTTCCGAATCAGGGGATGAAATCACAACTCGCGATATGTTGATGATTGCTGCAAAATCTGCCGCTAACAAATATGGTAGTGCCGACATTATAAAAGATGCAGTCGCTGAATATTCTGAGTTGGCGGAGGCATCTGAAAGTGAGAACTTCGAATACGAATTTGGAGAATTGCTCCGACAGACAGACGTGACTACTGATAATTCAACGAAAATTACAAATGGTGATGATTCATCATCGTTGCAATCTTTTGAAACTGCCGAATTCAAATCCATACGAAAATCAATAATCAATGATTTGCTCAAAAATGATTACGATTCTGCTACTTTGAAATCTAAGCAAGTTCTCTCAACACACTACGACGATTTGACCCATTTAGAAAAAATTCAAATACTTACACTTTCGGCTAAATCCAATCTTGCAAAGGGCGATTTTGATGTAGCTGATGATAATTTACAGAAAGCTTCGGCTTTGCTTTCTACTTATACAGACCCTGTAGCAGAGTCTATTGTATATACCAATATTGCATTGTACAATTTCCACCGAAACAATTTAAGCAAAGCTTATTATTATTTAGACAAAGCAGCATCAATTTCAACTAACTTGCCATCGGAAGTGAAATTGCTTTTACTGTCTGCAATTGCCATTATTACTAAAAATTCTTCAGCCGAAAAAGCTGCGGGGTATTATGAAGCTGCAAATAAATTGAGCAAATCACTCAAATTTGAAAATTTTGGAAAAGAGCTAAAAGAATTGATTTAGACATAGAATTAATTCCATTTCCACTAATGTTCTACCAATAAGAATTGTCTTCAACTATTTTTTCGTAAACTGAAACAATCCACAGGCATAGTCAGAATTTTCGAGAATCGAAGTGTCTATGTTCTGGATGAAATTGCCGTCGTCGTCTATTCCGGATAACTCAACTAAATGTAGTTCATCAAAATATTCGATAATTTGAGTGGGAGAATGAATCCGATGTGCATTGAAGCATAACCTTGGCTTGCCGACAGGCAATGAAAAATATAGATTACCATTTGGAGCCAATATTCTTTGTAATTCTTTACAAGCCTTCTTTGTGCCTAACGGGTCAAGCGGGTCGCCATAACGTCCCAAGCCTATATGCTCGGCAACATGCAAACACGAAAGTGAATTTACTGAATTCTTTTCGTATGGCATTTCGAGAATACTTCCCGCGACTGATTTATAATTACTAAGATTAGCATTCAAGGGGCGAATGTCCACAAATGTAACGTGAGTCACAGCCGTAAGCAATCCGATTGTTTTAATTGACGAGCCGACATCAATATGCTCAATTGTTTTCGACTCATAAATTTTCTTATATGCCCAAATGTCTTGGTAAAAGTAATGCCTGTCAAAAGGAGTTGTCTCTATCCGGTCATGTAGATTAGGGTATGTATCAATAAACCGAATTTTCTCAGCTCCTGAAGCGTTACTATATCGAATCCAATCACCAAAGAACCGTATATAGCGTGGGAATGCACCTACAAATCTTATCGGCTCAAAAAATTGACTTAGCCACCTATAAACAAGGTAGGCTAAGTCTTTAAAAGGGTTATTGAATTTTCTCATATATTATTAAAGCTTGATTAGTTCGGCTAAACTACTTTTTGCCGACTAATTTTTTCACTTCTTGTAAAAGCTTCTTTTCGTCTCCGGGAGCGTAGCCGTTATGTTCCCAAACAATTTCACCTTTGCCGTTGAGCAAAAAAGTATGAGGTGGGTTTGCAACATTCATGGCGCGTTTGAAGTCTGAATTTTCGTCAATATATACTTCAAATTTCCAATTACGTCCGCGTACGAAAGGTGCGACCTTCTTGCTGTTTCGCGAATCATCAATCGAAATGGCGATGATTTTGACTCCGGTTTGCTCCTGCCATTCAGGGTAAACGTCTGCAATATTATTAAGTTCTTGAAGGCATGGCTTGCACCATGTAGCCCAAAAATTAACAATCATAGGCTTGCCGTCATTTTCGAAGTCTGCTGTATTGATGGTTTGACCACGCATGTCTTTGACCTTTGCAGATGGTAATTTTTTGCCTGATTCTTGAGCGTTCGCAATTAATGTGAATCCCAATGCCAGAAATATGACACTTATTAAGAATATTTGAGCATTTTTCATTTTTTTCTCCCGAAACTGTAACTTTTTTAATTTAATTGTGTTATTTTAGAACGATATAAAAGTATAAAAGTTTATTTTTTAAAGGACAAAATTATGAATATTTTACGACAAATTGCGATTTTTCTTTCGTTTTTGATACTTTCACCTTCACTTTTCGGTCAATCAATTCAACTTGTTGAAGGAACTGAAGTCAAAGAAGGAACTATACAAGATGGCGACATTGCAGCTTATGCAACTTTTAAAAACGTAACTGAGCAACCTGTGTGGTTCAAAATCTTCATGTACACAGAAGGAATCACCGTAGGTCATACTGCAGCATTATGCTGGGAAGTTTGCTACGAATATACAGATGAAAATTTCGAATCTCCACAAGCATATTCTTTAGATGCACTTCAAACTTCTTTTTTTGGTGATTTTAGTGCCCATCTGCAACCCTACAAATTCTTAGGCTTAGACGAAAATTTGAATCCAATATATTCTGAACCTGTTGCCGGTGAAAGCCTTATCAGGTTTGAATTTGTTAATACTTCAGACCCGGGCGATGTTTGTGTTTACGAGATAATGTTCAAAGTCCTTAATGCCGGAAATGTGGAAGATGCAGCAATCGAAATTGTAAAAATTGCACCTAACCCTGCTTCATACTTCGTAGGCGTTACTCTTGATGAAGTTCAAGCTCAAACTGCTTCTAAAATTGAGATTTATGATTCAATTGGCAATTTGGTCGAATCTGTAAATATGATGGGAATTGGTAATTATGCAAATATTAATGTTAGCAACCTTTCGCAAGGCATCTATCATTTGAATTTGGTCAATACAAACGGTAGTAGAAGCAAATTCCGCTCGATAGCAATCCAAAGATAAACAAAAATGAAAGATTTTGTTCATAAAGCAAATGAATTTGGCAGCATCGGGCTGCCATTTTTCTTTATGATTGATTTTGAACTCGAAAAGCCGATAATCTTGCCCTTGGACCAATTAGCTGATGAAGGAATATTTTTCGATTTCGAAGGACAGACAAATTCAACTAAGACGAAGAATTTAAACGAGGAATTTACTTTCGTAAAGCATCCCGTCAGTCGCGAAGTATTTACCGGAGCATTCAATAAAGTACTCGAAAACATCAACTACGGCAATTCATATCTGACAAATCTTACTTTTGCATCAGAAATAGAATGTGATTTGGAATTCGAAACCATTTTTGCCAATTCTGAAGCAAAATTCAAATTGCTTTTCCGCGACGAATTTGTTTGCTTTTCGCCGGAAATTTTTGTCAAAATTATTGGGGACAAAATCTTTTCATTTCCTATGAAAGGCACAATTTCCACCGAAATTCCCAATGCTTTGGAAATCATCATGGCTGATGAAAAAGAAGAAGCCGAGCATAACACAATTGTGGATTTGATTCGAAATGATTTATCCATCGTTTCCGAAAAAGTGGAGGTTCTTCGCTTTCGCTATCCTGATTATTTGCAAACAAATTCAAAAATTCTAATCCAAATAAGTTCCGAAATTTGCGGCTCTTTATCCGACAATTGGCAAAGCCGAATCGGGAATCTTCTTGCCGCATTGCTTCCGGCAGGCTCGGTCAGCGGTGCTCCCAAAAAAAGAACATTGGAAATCATTGCCCAAGCCGAAAGTGGCAAACGTGGATATTACACAGGTATATCCGGCATTTTTAATGGAAAAAATTTGACATCTTGCGTCTTAATCAGATATATTGAAAATCGTGACGGCAAAATATATTTTCGTTCGGGCGGTGGTATTACGTCTTTGAGCGATTTGGAAAGCGAATATCAAGAACTAATTGATAAAATTTATGTCCCTATTCATAGAAACACTTAGAATCAGAAACGGCGAAATCCGCAATATTGCTTACCACCAAAGCCGTATGAGTTACACTATGCTCGAGCACTTCAATTCGGATATTTCGACGTTATTAGCCGATGCAATTCTTGACCGAGCTGAGAAGCTCCAAGCCGACAACGCGTACAAATGCAGGGTCACTTATGGTAAATCAATCGAGAAAATTGAATTTGAAAAGTATAATATCAAACATCAAACTGCAATCAAAGTTGTTGAAGCTAATGATTTGGATTACTCATTCAAATATGCCGACCGTTCAGATTTGACAAAACTTCTCGAAGTCAATCCAAATTTCACAGATGTGCTAATCATCAAAAACGGCTGCGTTACCGATACAAGCTATGCAAATCTTGTGTTTTTCAAAGACGGCAAAATGTTTACACCCTCAACACCTCTTTTGGCTGGTACGATGAGGCAGTCATTGTTAAAAAACGGACTAATCCATGAAGTGCCAATCCTATTTGAAGACATTTCTGAATATGATGAATTTATGTTAATTAATTCGATGATGGATTTGGACGAATCCCCCATTTATGATATAAGCCTTATCTCGGTTTAGCATTCAAAGGATTGATTCCCAATGAATCGGGGAAAAGTTCCTTCCAAGCAAAATTTACGCGGACGGTGCCAACTTCTGCGGGTGCCACCTGAAAAATATTGAATATCACCGAACCACTATCTAACATAAACAAAAAGTTTTTGAAATTTTCCAATACAGGCTCCGTGCCATTCCGTATCCACGTTGTATCAGCATCCGGCATTTGGGTTGATAACTTATTAAAAGTAAGGTCTGAGAGCCGCTTGAGTAGCGTAGTATCCGCTTGAAGCAAATCCTCGATGAAAATCGTTTCTCCATTCAACAAGTTGAAATTGAGCACTTTGTTGAATCTCAGAATATTATCTGATGGCAAATCAAGTTGCTCGAAATGAAAAATCAACGATGAAATCAGCCTCGAATTATAAGCCAAATCATAATCAATGCTTAATTTGGAGAAAAGTGGAACACTATCATTCTTGTAGCCGGTTTCAGGTGATTGACCACCCAGGAAAATCTTGAACGATGATATTGAGCCATCAAGAATATTCTTGATTTCAGCATTAAACTGTTTTCTGATACCTTCTCGCTCATAGTGGACTAATTCGGGGAATTGCGCCTCGATAATGTAATTTGGGGTAGCACTTGTATCGGCAAAGGTGCGATGAATGAAAATCAAGGTATCAGACTTTTGGGCTGATATCGAAAGTGAATCCACATTCTGGAATTGGTCACGGTGCTGTCTTTGTGTTTCGCTACACGATACACAAAGCAAACAAAACGCAAACAATATTAGAAAATTTTGTCCCATAATCAAGACTAAAATAAGGAAATTTTGAAAAAAACGGATGTTTTTGTGCAATTTTGCTTAATAAATTTGGTAAAACAGCTAAATTTAAGTAATTTCGTAAATTAATTATTAGTCATATTTTGAAAATTTAATTGAAGATTTAACAGATTTTGAAAAACTAAATAACATTTAAAAATATAATAAGGAATTGTGTGATGTTCAAAAAACACATCCCATGGGCAGAACCCTACAAAATCAAGGTCGTAGAGCCCTTGAAAATGACAAGCCGTGAAGACAGACTGAAAGCGATTCACGAAGCCGGATACAATACATTTTTGTTGAGGTCGGAAGACGTTTACATAGATTTCTTGACTGACAGTGGCACCAATGCCATGAGCGATGCCCAATGGGCAGGAATGATGATGGGTGACGAAGCCTATGCAGGCTCCAAGAATTTCTATAGACTTGAGGCAGCTGTCCAAAAATATTATGGTTACAAGCATTTAGTTCCAACTCACCAAGGTCGCGGAGCCGAAAATTTGCTCTCGCAAGCAATGATTAAACCCGGCGATTACGTCCCCGGAAATATGTATTTCACTACTACTAGATTTCATCAAGAGAAAGCCGGTGCTACTTTTATAGATGTCATTATTGACGAAGCCCACGATACCGCATCACTCCATCCTTTCAAAGGCAATATTGACCTCCAGAAATACGAAGATTTGATTAATCGCGTTGGTGCAGACAAAATCCCATACATTTGCGTTGCTGCTACTGTCAATATGGCAGGCGGACAGCCAATTTCTATGGAAAACATTCGTGCGGTCAAAGAATTATCCGACAAACACGGCATCAAAGTCATGCTCGATGCAACTCGTGCCGTCGAAAACGCCTACTTTATCCAACAACGCGAAGATGGCTACAGCGACAAATCCGTTGCTGCAATCCTGCTCGAATTGTCCGGCTATTCAGACGGCGCCACAATGTCCGGCAAAAAAGACTTGCTCGTGAATATCGGCGGATTTGTAGCCGTCAACGATTGGGACTTATTCGAAGAATTGCGGAACATGGTCGTAGTTTACGAAGGGCTCCACACTTACGGCGGATTGGCAGGTCGCGACATGGAAGCAATGGCGATTGGGCTCGAAGAAGCTGTCCAAGACCAAAACATCAGCGCCAGAGTTCGCCAAGTTGAATATTTCGGCAAGCTATTGGAAAAAGCAGAAGTGCCATTCATCAAGCCCGTCGGCGGACATGCGATTTTCTTAGATGCGAAACAGTTCTATCCGCACATTGACCAAGAGCAATTCCCGGCACAAGTCTTAGCCGCCGACCTCTACGTCGAATCCGGCGTTAGAGCAATGGAACGTGGCATCGTATCCGCAGGACGCGACATAGTCACAGGCAAAAACCACAAACCCAAATTGGAACTCGTTCGCTTGACAATCCCGAGACGCGTCTATACACAAGCGCATTTCGACGTCGTCGCCTACTACGTAGAAGAACTCTACAAAAAGCGCCACGAAGCCAAAGGCTTAAAAATGGTTTACGAACCAAAATACCTAAGATTCTTCCAAGCCCGCTTCGAAAGATTGTAGTTTATTTTTGGCATAATTTTCAAAATGGGCTGTCCACCAAGGGCAGTCCATTTTTTTTTTCTGTGGGGTTGGGGGATAGGGGTTAGGGGTCTTTACCCCGAAGGGGTAACATGTTTATAGGAAAAAATGGGTCTCATGTCTGTGTCTTTACCCCGAAGGGGTAACATATTTATAGGAAAAGGTTCTCCCGTCTCGTGTCTTTACCCCGAAGGGGTAACATGTTTATAGGAAAAAAGGTCCCCAACCCCTAAACTTCCTTCTTTTCTTTTTTATGAATGTTATGACCACCACGACCCGGTGACCAATTAAAATTTATACTATTTAACTGTCTGATTTGTTCTTCTGTTAATTGATAATTAAAATGTCCTTTTTTAACTTTCCTTATATAACGCACCCACTCTGATAATTTTCTATTTTCATTCGGAATTGAAATGTTGCCATTTTCCTCATAAAACTTTTTAAGTAATTTAAAGTTCAATTCCCAATTGTGTTCCTCCCAATGCCATATAAATCCAATTTCATTTAATCTTCGTTTTTTATCTTCCGGCAATTCACCTCTTTTCGTACGTTGACGATGTACCCAATAATAGAATAATCTGTCTTCGTAATTTACAGGAACATGACAGTGACCATACTTATTTTTAAATTCTAACATTTTATTAAAATTTAATTCCCAATCATTCTCGAGAATTGATTCTTTAAGGTTAAAATTAAAATTAATGTTATTGAGTAATAAAA
The DNA here is from genome assembly GCA_018335795.1 of Desulfobulbaceae bacterium. GTDB lineage: Bacteria > Bacteroidota > Ignavibacteria > Kapaibacteriales > UBA2268 > PGYU01. Next base: position 14,830 of record JAGXRP010000058.1, read on the forward strand.
TTTTATCTTTACTCAGCATATTGCGATTATAATACCAAATTTGTTTGCAACACCATCTGTTTAACCGATTCAAACTTTGCCCATTATAGCCTTGCGTCATATCCCGTTGAACGTAGGCAACACCGTGTTCTTCATAGTAATCTTTCAGCCAACCATACATTTCATCCCATTTATGCCGTTTAATTCCCCAGTCAAATTCAAGTTCATCAAGAAGTCTAATTCTCTCATCAGAAAGTCTTTTCTTGTGATAGCGCTGTTCTCCGACCCATTTGCCAAGCTTAAAATATTCATTATCATATTTTGGAACATTACTATGACCAAATTTATTTTTATAATCTAATAATTCCTCATATCTTCTATGCCAGTAAGTATCAAGTGGTTCAAATAAAAAACCTGCATCCTGGAGTTGTTTAAATCTCCAGTCTTTCAGCAATCCTCTTCTTGCTTGTACTCTTTGAGTATTTGCCCATCTTGCAATAATTCCTATTTCGGGAGTAAATCTTGGACTTTCCGGCTCACAAGCTATTCTTTGATGTCCGTTTTTGCGAACAATTTCTTGCCATTTATTTAGTTTTTCTATCCATATTAAATCCCATTTTTCATGAAGGGTCAATTCATCAACAGCGTAAACTTTTCGCCTATTTCTTACGACTACTTTAGCCATTATTCTCCCTCCACAATCCTTATTTCTTCATCGCTCAATTCGTAGAGCTGATAGACGAGTTGGTCTATTGTGCGGTCGGTTTGGTTGATAATTGCTTTGATTTCCTGCGCTTTCGATGTCATTCGGGTTAGGCGTTCCGACCAGTCTTCTTTGTGTACGCCTTTGAGTTCGATTTTTAGCTTGCGGAGTTCGGCGGTGAAGTCTGCCCAACTGAGTTCGTACCAATTTTGCAGTTTGGTGCTTAGTTTTTCGATGCTGAAATCTGCTTTCAGTAGGTCAAGAAATTTATTCTTTACATCCTGCAGCTCTTTATTTTTCTCAAGCATAATATCGGCAAGCTCTATGAATGGGACTTGTGCTTCAGGAGATATGTTTGGAATGGGTAATTCTTTACATTGTCCAAGTTTTGCTTTTGGAAAAACATTGTCGAATTCTGAAAAATTGAATTTAAAGTAATAACCTAATAAAGTTGAATTCAATATTGTAAGAATAAATCTATAATCATAATTTGAATCTTCTGAAATTAATTTGCAAACATGAGCAGTATTTTTTGTGGTGTAGTCATCACTTACAAATGTAGCAATAATACCCCTTGTATCAGGTATTTCTCTAATAATTATTCGATCTCCAATAAAAATATCTTTCTTTCTAGGAGCCGCTAACCATTCACCATATTTAATGTACTCATTCATCCAATCAATTTGATACCTTTTAATATTATTCCCAGATAGATGTTTCAAATAATCATCAGATATTTTATAATTTGAATTAAATACTTTATTAATTACATCGGATGAGGTTTGTTTTGGAATACCTTTCCCAATCTCATATTCTTTCAAACCACTATAAAGATTACATATAGAATTTAACTTTATGCTATTTTGATTTACTTTTTCAATTAGCTTTTTTGTTGAGTCATTTTGAAATAATTGAAAATCTCCATGTTCTTTGATGTTATCTTGTATAATCTCGGATGATTTAGTAATATTATTATTTATTAGTTCGGATGTCTGAATTATATTATTTTCAACGTACAACTTTTTAGCTATAATTATTGAATTATCAACCTTAATTCCTTCGAATACTCCCATTGGTAATATTACTAAATCATTAATCGTATGTTCTGATAGTATTGATGTTCTAAAATTAACTAATGTTAAATTATTTATCCAAGAGTTTGGAATAATTAACCCAAGAGTTCCATTTAATGATAACAAATCAAATGAAAGTTTTGTAAATAAAAGGTATAAATCTAATTGATTTTTTTGAAGATTATACTTTAAACTTAAATAATCACTTTGAATTGATATATCTTTATTATCAATATTAGTAACATACGGTGGATTGCCAATAACGACATCGAAGCCGCCGGAATATTCTAATTTATCATTTATTTGAGCATCGGCTTGTGCATTATCCTTATTTATCAATAAATACAAACGGTCAACTTCATCCATTATAGAATTACACACACCCTCAAAACTGTTCATCACTTCTAAATTATTGAATCTTATAACTTTAATGCCATAATGATTTAATATTTCGGAACGGACACTGTCGTATTCAAGCCCCTCATCACTAAAATGCGAATCGCCGTCAATTTCGATTGCCAACTTCACCTCGGCAATATAAAAATCAACGATATAATTGTCAATAGTTCTCTGCCTTAAAACTCTGAATTTGAAATCATGCAGAAAGTGATACCAAAGCTTTTTCTCGGGCGCTGTCATATTTTTCCTCAACTCTTTCGCCCTATCAATGAGTTTCGGATTATACGGCAAATAATATTGCGAATAAAGCAGCCCTCTTTTGATAATCCAATCTTTCATATGCGCATAAGAATCCCCCTTTAATTCCCCCTTGGAAAGGGGGATTTCGCCCATATCATGATTTAATTCCCCCTTGGGAAGCGGAATTTCGTCCATATCTTCATCAAATTCGTCCATATTTTTATTTAATTCCCCCTTGGAAAGGGGGATTTCGCCCATTTCATGATTTAATTCCCCCTTGGGAAGCGGGATTTCGTCCATATCTTCATCAAATTCGTCCATATTTTGATTTAATTCCCCCTTGGAAAGGGGGTTAGGGGGATATGACTTCTCATCTATTTTGGGATATGCGCCTGATTTTGAATTAGAATTATAAGAATCCCCCTTTAATTCCCCCTTGGAAAGGGGGATTTCGCCCATTTCTTGATTTAATTCCCCCTTTTTAAGGGGGTTAGGGGGATATGACTTCTCATCTATTTTGGGATATGCGCTTAATTTTGAATTCAAATTATAAGAATCCCCCTTTAATTCTCCCTTGGAAAGGGGGATTTCGCCCAAATAACGATTAAGTTCCCCCTTTTTAAGGGGGTTAGGGGGATATGACTTTTTAACTTTAAACACCTGCGGAAATTCCTTCGCCCAATCAAATGCTTTCTCGCCTGCTACTTCGGGGTCGTCTATCAGTGAGTTGCCGCATTTGATATTACTTGTGAGCGTGTTTAGTTTTCTGCCTTTTTGTGCAGTCCGCAGCCATAAGGAAAGTTTTGCGATTTCGACGGATTCTTCATTTATATCCACACCGAATATATTATTTTCGAGTATGTCGGTGGTAATATCGGCAAAAACTAAGCCACCACCAAATAGCAATGCCCGCAGTTCATCGAGCTTTCTGTGTTCTTCAATTAAAAATTCGAGCGCCTGATTCAAAAATGCTCCGGAGCCGCAAGCGGGGTCAAGTATTGTGATGGTAAGTAGCCAGTTGCGATAATTTGTGATTTTTGCGTCGAGTGCAATGATTATGTTTTTATCTTTTTTGGTTCTTTCGATTGCATAATCTTCGGGGTTGATGCCGAATTGGACGCGTTTTTCAGCACATAATTTACCGACAGTATTTTCAACGATATATTTTGTGATGTATTTGGGAGTATAGTAGATGCCGTCTTTTTTGCGTTTGGATTTTTGGGTTTCGACTTTTTCGCCCATGATTTCCGCCTGCACGTTTTCAATTTCACCAAGTGAATGCTCGAAAATATGCCCGAGAATATTGACATCGACTTCTGTATCGAAATCGTATTGGGATAGTTTCAGGGTATGACTGTATAGGATTTCATCATCAATTGTGATGTTGTCCAAAATTTCATCTTCAGCGAAAAGCCCGCCATTATAGGCAAAAACCTCCATGTGCTTATTTTTGTATCCGGTGTTCAGGTAGCCGAAATATTTTTTGAATCTGTCGTAGAGCGGCACGTATTCATCAAGTACATCACGCAGAGTTTCCCAATGATTTATAATTTCCCTGATGGAATTTGGTGGCAGAAGCAGTCGGTCCTCAGCGAAAAATACGAATAAAAATCGATCGAGAAGTTTTTGCGTCTTCTTGAAAAGCAGAAGTTTGTCGAGCTCGGGATTATTTTTTATCAGATTATTATAAATAGCGTTGCGGAATTTGGAGTAATCGGCATAAAGCTTTTTGGTAATGTCTTCTTCCTGCAATAGGGAAGATTCCTTGATTTTGAGCGGCACATCATTTAGCAGATTATCTTTGCCTAGACAGAGCCACAGCAGAGAAAATTGATTACGCGAAAGATTGAACAAATCAAAATCAATGTAATCAACGGCATTTTGGATATAAAAACGCAATTTGCCGAAATTTGAAGTGATGACATAAATACATTTTGGATGATGATTTTTGTAGCCGAACGCCTGGGATTCGATAGTGTCAAGGTCGGTAGTGGAGAGCGATTTCAGTTCGATGACGGCAAGGGCTTCATCACCGCGTAAGATAGCACCGTCGGCTTTGCGGCTGTTGGTGATATTTTTATATTCGGAAATTAGGTTGTAATCCGGCTCGGGCTGTAGTGTATAGCCCAAAATTTTGACGAATAATTCCCGAAGGAAACCTTCCTGAAATTGTTCTTCTTTGGCAGATTTAATATTTAGCTGAATCAGCTTATTGCCGAAATATTCCATAAATGCGGAATACTTGACATCAATGAGTGTGGAATCCAACTCATTTAGATATTTTTTCTCAACTGACTTTTGAAATAAACTCATATTTAATTTATGAATATTTTTATTATTAATTTACCCCAAACCCCGAACCCCAAAACCCCTTACCGCATGTCTTTTAGTACGATTTCGATTTCGTGAGCTAATTTTTTGTTGACTTGGTCGAATGTGCCGCTACCGTCAATTTTGACACCATTATGCAATTTCATGTATTTTGAAATTACGGGGACTGTTCTTGTTTCGTGGTCTTGCAAACGTTGGATGATTTTTTCGTAATTGGAATCATAGGGTCGGCTGCCATCGGTTTTGCCACGTACATTTAATCTGCGAATCAATTCTAAGGTAGGGACTTCGATTTCGATTACTTTTGTGATGGACGATGTGTATTTCTTGAGCAATCCGTCCAGAATATATGATTGAACCAATGTTCTCGGGAATCCTTTGAAAATGAAACCCTTCATGTCCTGCGATTTAGAGATTTTTTCTTCAATCAATTGGACAACTATTTCATCGGGGACTAATTGACCGATTTGGTCGGGGTTTAGAGTGCCACTATCATAAAGCTTTTTAATTTGGATTCCGTATTCAGTTTGCATTTCAACTTCGCTTTCTAACATATCGCCGGCTGAAAGGTATTCGAGACCGAATTTTTCGGCTAATGCTCTGCCTTGGGCGCTACGTCCCGAGCCCGGATAGCCGAATAGAACGACATTGAGCAAGCTCTTGCTGAGTTCTTCTTTGACGATTTCGGTGATTTGGTCTTTGACACCTTTGATGTCCAAAAGTCCATTGACCTCTTTGTAATTGCCGCGGTCTTTGAAAAATTTGAGCACGGGCAACGTTTTTTGGTTGTATTCTTGCAATCGTGTTCGGATTACGCTTTCGTTGTCGTCGGAGCGGCTCGAAGATTTTCCTCTGCCGAGAAGCCTTTTGACGGATTCTTCTTCAGGCACATCAATGCTGATTAGGCAATTTAGCGAGGTGTTGAGCTTGAGCATCAAGCCTTCGAGTATATAGGCTTGGACGTAGGTACGCGGGAAGCCGTCGAAAAGAAAGCCGTTGAATGAGGTATTTTCGGTGATTGTCTTTTCAATTATTTGGACTATGATTTCGTCAGAAACCAAGCCGCCGGACGCGATGACGCTTTTAACTTCTTTGCCGATTGGCGTATCGAGTGAGATTTCATTTCGGAGCAAATCGCCTGTCGAAATGTAGAATAAATTGTATTTCTTAATTAAATACTCTGACTGTGTTCCTTTCCCTGCACCCGGAGGTCCAAATAGTGCTATGTTCAACATATTATAATCTTCGTAAATTTACAAAAGAATAATAACGTAAAACTAATGAAATACTTGGTAAATGACAAAATATTAACGCTTTATGACTACATCTTCATCGTCAAAGTCAGTATATTCTGTCCATGTGAACGGCGATAAGTAATTGAATCGCAAAGTTTTTTCACAATGAAGATTCCCAAACCACCGACGGTTCGTTCTTCCAATGGTGCTTCGACGTTTGGTGATTCGCGGTCGAGCGGATTAAATTCGATTCCGCTATCGATAATTACTATTGTCATAGTGTTATTTTCGTATTTGATATATATATCTATTTCGCCACTTTCGTGCTTTGGGTATCCGTAGTTTATAATGTTTGTGACAAGTTCGTCAAGGCACAAAGACAGATTGTATGCGACTTTTGGAGCTAATTCGGCTTGCTCGGCAAAAGTTTCTAATTCCGAAGCCAAGGTACGGAGTTCGGAGATTTCGTTTTTCAGTTTTATGTCTAAGTTCAATTTCATATATCTTTGCTTTGTTAGTCTTGCCGAAATAATCTAAATTTGCTTTTGAAATAATACAAATTTAAAAATAACAAATTGGAGTCAGAAATGAATATTGTTTTTTCTAGTGAAAACGAAATTAATATAGCAAAGTTATCCGGCAGAATTGACACGACAAATTCTGACGAGGTTCAAAGTGAATTGCTCGGCAAAATCAATTCGGGAGCTACGAAATTAGCGATTGATTTCTCGGAAGTAACTTATATCAGCAGCGCCGGATTGAGAGCTATTCTCGCGTCAGTCAAGGAAATCACGAAGAAAGAAGGCAAACTTGCGATTTTTTCGATGCAAGACAATATTAAGGATGTTTTCGATATGTCCGGATTTTCGGCAATTATGAATATATTGCCCGATTATAATTCAATAAAAGAATTCATGAAATAAATGAGCATAAAATGAGTAATATTTATGAATTTGACGGCTACATTCCGGTAATTGACGAATCTGCATTTGTGCATCCGCAAGCGAATGTAACGGGGAATGTTATCATCGGGAAAAATGTTTATATCGGTCCCGGTGCATCGGTGCGTGGTGATTGGGGACAAATTATCATCGAAGATGATTGCAATGTGCAGGAAAATTGTGTTATTCACATGTTCCCGGGAGTCACCGTAGTGCTGGAAAGCAAGGCTCATATTGGTCATGGAGCTATCATTCATGGGGCGCGCATTTGCCGGAATTCGCTGGTTGGAATGAATGCTGTCGTGATGGACGGAGCTGTCGTCGGAGCTGAATCCATCGTTGGAGCCTTATGTTTTGTTCCCGCAGATATGATTATTCCGGAACGTAAAATCGTTGTGGGCAATCCGGCAAAAATCGTGAAAGATATTGTGCCTGATATGGTAGATTGGAAAACAGAAGGCACTGAGCTTTACGTCGGGCTGCCACAAGATTGCAGAGATTCTCTTCGCCCTTGTGAGCCGCTGCGGCAAGTGCCGGCGAATCGCCCTCCGATGAAATCGGATTATAAGACTTGGAAGGAATATATTGCTTCTAAAGGTAAATGAGATTTGATTGGGAATTATTGGGGAATTAAATCCTAAAAATCATTGCGCCGGGTTTCAAACTTGAAGTGAACATATCCAAGACTTTGAATTGCTCAATCTGACTGAAATGATGCATAACATTCGAACAAATTATAGCATCAAAATCTGTACCGACGCTTTTAAATGTCAGCAAGTCATGTCGTTTGAATTGTACTTTGCTGCGTATGATTTCCGAAACTTGATAATGTGCATTATTTTCGCTGAAATACTTGTCTAATATGGCTTCGGGTATATTGAGTAAATTATTTTTTGGGTAAATCCCTTTCTCAGCACTTGATTTGAAAGTTCGCAATTCGTCAATATCAGTAGCTATAATTGTGATTTTGTCCGAATATGATTGGAGTCCGATTGACTCCGCCAATAGTATCGCCATTGTGTATGTACTTTGGCACATTCCGCATCCGGCATCCCAAATCCTTATTTCGGCTTGATTGTTTATTCGGTTTTTGACATGAGCAACAAGTTCGGAGATTAGCTCAACATTTTTATAAAATTGCGAGAAGGACATTTATTATTTACTCCGATTCAGATATGCTGAAATAATCGAATCAATAATATCAATTCCGTCTGTTAGGGCAGCGGGTCCGGGTTGGAGTATAATTGCCGAATCAATTTCGTGAATTTCATCATTTTTGATTGCATTTATTTCCGCCCAACCCTCTCTTTTCAACATGCGTTCACGTTTGAAGGGCTTACCGCACCAAGATGCTATTATTATATCGGGATTTTTCTCGATGATTATGTCTGTGCTTTCCAAAATTCGGCGTTTAGCATCGAAAAATTTGCGATGATGTGCAAATGGGTCTATCCCACCGCAAAGTTCAATTATTTCGCTCACCCAACATATTCCCGTTATCAGAGGATTATACCATTCTTCAAAATATACAATAGGTTTGGATTGATAATTTTGGGTGCGATTGCTCAAATTTTCGATTTTGCTCATATATTCGCTCACTAGTTTCTCGGCGTCATTTTGTTTGCCCACTATTGCACCGACTTTAAGAATCATGTTCAGGATTCCTTCGATAGACCGATGATTGAATGTGAATACTTCAATGCCGTTACGGATTAATTCTTCCGCAATTTTTGACTGCAAATCTGACCATGCAAATACTACATCGGGTTTGAGTTTGATTATTTCATCAATTTCAGCATCAATATATCTCGCTATAATCGCCTTTGTCAATTTCGCTTCCGGTGGACGAACTGTATATGCAGTAATTCCGACAATACTGTCGTCTGCACCGAGTTTGTATAAAGTCTCTGTGGTCTCTTCAGTTAGGCAAACAATTCGTTTTGGCAATGAAGGTTTGAAATCAAGCATACAAAAAAACTCCTGTTAAAATTAGAATGCGTGACCGATACTGAAGTGGAATCGCAAATCCTTTATCGAATCATACTCAGTCCAAATTTTATAATCGGGCAAATTATAGTTTGGTTTGTATATTGGCATTGCAAAATCTAATCTTATAGGTCCTATCGGAGTTTCATATCTTATTCCAAGTCCGGCAGACCAAGCCAATTTAGTGAAATATTCCACAAAGCTAATTTGCGAAATATCATTATCTCCTTCTGCGAACCAATGATAAGCATTTCCATAATCAAGAAACGTCGTTATTCCAAATTTGGAAATCTGTTCAGCAAGCACTTCATTAATGCTCTGATAAAATGGGAATGTATATCTGAACTCGATGCTACCTTCTAATAAAACGCGGCTACCAATCAAATTTGAATACAACAAATAGTCGTTTCTATATGACGAATCTTTAGGATGAAATGAATCGGGTTCATTTCGAGAATAATGCAATTCACGTGAACTCCAACCACGAACACTATTTGCACCACCGGCGAAAAATTGACGTTCAAACGGGACATATGAATTTTCAGTATCGAACCTGAATATGACACCCGTCCTAAATTTTGTCGCAAATACAGTGTTATCTGACAAAGGTTCGAACATGGAATATGCAGTTTGCAAACGTACAAATCTCGCAATACCTGATACAACGGGATGTGCCAAGAAGAAATTCCAACCATCAACAGACCCGTAGAAATAATCACCATTTGTAGGGTTGAAAGGATGATTGCGGCTGTCGCCAATGAGTGTAATCCCAAGCAAATTTGCAGTTGTTAGTTTTAAATCCGGTTCTTGCAAATAATGGTACAATTGGCTGTAAAAGTCTATCGAACGCTTTATTCTGGCATCTATATTGTCTCCGGATATGTATTTCGCTTGTACTTCCTCATAATTAACCAAATTCTGCAATTCAAAGTTGAAATCTATGATAATCTGATTTATATATGTTTCGTTTGTCAAACTTATTGGAATCCTGAAATTTGCAAACCAAGCCGAAATATCGAATAACTGTTCGACCGTAAGATACGAATAATAGATTCTGCTTGCACCACCTATTCTCATATTCTCAATTGCCCATATTAGAGGTTGAGCAAGCCTGATACCTATTTGCCCTTCGTATTCGGCACGTTCGCCGGAAATTATGCTGCTTATGTCTTTGGCTTTCACATTTGCGTAAAAAGTGCCGGATTGTGCAGCACCACCCCAATTCCGATGCGATATTGAAGCTTCGGCACCTATATTGGTTAAGTTGTCTATTTGAGTATTATTGACAAACAAACCTACACTCCATTCCTTTTGTTTGCGGTAATCGGAAGTAACAACCAATGAAAGAGTTGTATCAGTTTGCATTTTGAAAATTGAACTTGTATCTATATTGACGGATGTAAAAGTACCGAGAGAGTTCAGATTATTGAGTGAACGCTGCACTTTTCGTCTGCTATACCAATCGTTTTCTTTTATGTCCATCTGCAATCGTTTCATTTCCTTAACCACAATATTCTGATTGTTAAGGCTATCAATATATTCAATTGATTCAATTTTCTGACGCTTCCCTGTAGTGAAAACCGCCGTAACACTGTCAGTAGCAGTCTCTGTATTTATGGAGACAGGTAATATTTCAAATTTGGAATAGTAATAGCCGGAATTTTGTAAAATGTTAAAAATATTGCCAATTTCACCCAATACCTTTTCTTCGTTAAAAAATTCATTGCTTTTGACTTGTCTCGCAGCTTCAATTCTTTGTCTTGTTAAAGTGTCTATACTTTCAAGCCCAAGGTACATAACGGTATCAATCGTATATCGAGTGCCCTCGTTGATAGTGAAAGTCAAAACATTGATTTTGCTAGCCGAATCGGGTTCGAATCTGTAGCTAATCTCTGCGAAATGGAAACCGTTTGTGTTGTAGTAACTCCATAATGTTTCGGTGTCCATATTCACGTCTAATTCATTGAAATGGCTGATTTCATGATTATGATTTTTCAAAAAGACACCGAGTGAAGTATCGAGAATAGCCGGTGTCCATGGTATTAGTTTAACATTGTCGTAATAATACTCAGCTGTTCTGTGCTGAGGACTCATGTTGGTCTCTTTCGTATTAATAAGCTCCTTGAGTAAGTTGGAACTGAAAGAATCATTGTTCTCAAACCGGATCTTGTGAATTTCGAATTGCTTTTGAAGACGACGTGATGGATATAGCCCGGGCGAAATAAAATTCTCGACAGCAAGTGCTGAAAAATCGGAGTAGAACACCGATATAATCAGGACAAGTACCGCAGATATTGAATATTTTTTTGAACCCATTTCCTACACCATTTTTCAAATGGCACAGACGTTATACTGCTATTAAGGTTTTAAATAAAGAAAAAAGCGAGAAAAAAGAGAAATTTCTCGCTTAGTTCCGTAATTTCCGAAAACTTAGATATATTGCTCTTCTTCGTCATCGTTATAAAAATACTCTTCAGAATTGAGGTCTTCATACTCAGGCCATAAGTCTTCCATACCTTCAATTAGCTCGTCTGTATCATCTAATTCAGCCAAGTTATCCAATACTTCTTGTGGACATCCGGCTCTATTGGCATAATCTATTAACTCTTCTTTAGTTGCCGGAAATGGCGCATCTTCTAAGGATATGGCTAATTCAGGTGTCCAAAACATAATGCTCTCCAGTCTTTTGGTTTTAATCGTTTAACAATTTTGCAAAATTAGCATATTTTTACTGATTATAACAATACTATTTCGCTTTAGTTACAAAGAATCTCAATTTTATCTTTATATCGTGGGTTCGTTCATATTATTTTACTTTATTTTACAAAAGTGAAGATTTAGTAGATAGCACATCTATTCTAACTCGCAATTTTCAGTATAAAATAGCTCTTTGGAAATCAAATCGAATGCACAGAGATAGCCCAAATCTTTGACTTGGCGGTGGTAAACGCATCCTCCGTCAAGTCTGATTATGTCGTTGTGAATGCTTTCTTTTATAGCAGAAATTGGTGTTGGTGTGTGCCCAATTACCATTCTACGCTCACCGATTTTTTCGCGATTTATTTTTGAGGGTCGCGACCATAGCATTGCATGAAAATCTGAGTATGGGTTTTTGATTTCAAAGTTGAAACCTGCATGTGTGATTGCAAAATCATCTGTCAGATGGAACATTTTCAAATTGAGGAAAAAATCTAAATACTCTTCGTCAAGGAATCCCGAACTCATGATTTCAAAATCATCCAATGTACTCTGAGCTCCGTTACGGAGCCAATTCCGGAGAGATTTGGGCTGATTGATAGCATCAATCAGCATTTGCTCATGATTGCCCTTAAGTGTAATTACTTCAAATCCGGCTTTTCGAAGATTCAATATTCTGTCCACAACGGCTTTTGGGTGCGGACCTCTGTCTATATAATCGCCCAAGAAGATTAATGTATCATCAATGCTGATTTCGCATACATCATCCAATAATTTATTCAATGTATTGGAACATCCATGAACGTCGCCTATTACAATGCTTCTGCCCGTTTTTATCATTCTTTTACGATTATTTTAGTGAAGACTTGATTTTTCGTTGTTAGCGTCAAATAATATGTTCCGACTGCTTGATTGCTCAAATTAATTTCTGTAGCTCCGAATATACTCTGTTTCATAATGTTTTTGCCCAAGGCATCGCTGATTGTCATCATTGCGGATTCGATACCGCTTATAAATATAATTCCTGTACTCGGGTTTGGATATACTTCAATATGGTCTGATTCAATCAATTCTACTGATGTAACTTTGCAAATATTGTGAATTTCGGTTGGACTATTGCATCCTATATTGTTATATTGTATAAATGATAATTCAGAAGTTGCCAGGTGCATGCAAACGCTCCAAATATTACATTCGGATAATTTAGGACACGATTGGATGAATAAAGTATCAATGCTTTGGTAATCAATACTATCCAATCCTGACAAACTTTCAATCTTATCCAAGTTCAACAGACTTATGCTGCCTCCAACGCTTTTCAAAGACTGAAATGCGTTGAAGTTTTCCAAATTTTTATGGTTCGATAGGTAAAATATACTACCAATAGATCTTAAAGAATCGAGTCCTGTACAATTTTCTAATGATATGTTATCAGCGAAATAGAGTCCGCCTCCTAATGATTTTAATCTATTGAAAGCGTCAAACTCTTTTAAAGTTGGATTTTCCCTTATGACAAGATAGCCGTTTATAGATTCAATGTTTCTAAATCCATCAATAGATTGCAGTAATTCATTATTTTCAATTCTCAGGTCTCCGCCAATTGTTTTTAGATTAGCAAAAGATTTGAATGAAAGCAGACTGTTATTTGTTGCAATTGTAACCCTTCCGCCAATAGATTCTAATCCATCTAATCCTTCTAATGAAGCTATTTTGAAGTTAAATCGGGATTCGAAAAATCCGCCTATGGTTTTAAGGGATTGAATTCCATCTAGATTTGCAAGATTTAGTGTGATTAATCGAAAATTCCAATAAATTGATTTGAGCGAATCCAATCCCTTCAAATTTGTTAAAGCCGGGTTTTTATCAATTTCTAATGAACCATTGATATGTTTCAATCCATTTAAACCTTCCAACTCTATTAATTCTTTATTATCGGAAATGACAAAGTCGCTTTTGAGCGAATCAATCCCTTCTAATCCTTTCAACGATGAGAGTTTGTTATTTGATTTTATCCAAAAATATCCACCGATTCGTTTAAGTGATTTGAATCCTGCAATAGAAATTAAATTGATATTCGAAGTAAGCATTGCATCGCCGTTGATTCTCTGAAGTTTATCCAAACCATTCAAACTTTCTAACTTTTGATTTCCCAGCAAAAGGAAATTGCCTCCTATCACTTCTAAAGATTCTAAACCTCTCAGGTCTATCAATTGTTCTGTATAATCGAAACTTAAATTTCCGCCGATTTTCAATATCTTATTCAAAGGCTCTAAGTTGGTGACTTTTCCTGTTACACGTACATTTCCTTCAATTTCTGAGCAATTTGGGTAATTGGCAAGAAAATCTTCAACAGACTGTTGTGTATTAAATGTGACACCTTCGGGCAAACACGATTGAGCAAGTGCATGACTCGACATCGCCATAATAGACAACATAATGATAAACACGGACATGATTTTAGTCATGACAACCTCATTTCTTAATGATACTTCACACAAAAATAACACTTTTGGTCTTATACCATATTATATAAAGCAATAATCTATCCAAAAATCAAGTTATTCAATCACACATTCAGATTTGTAGCTAAATTCGACATTTTGCAAATAAAATAAAAGTATAAGCGTCCAAGCAAATCTTAACCATAATAGGTTAATTTTTATTATTTTTGATTATAATGATGGAGATTTTGATGGCAGTTAATGCAACCGCTTCAAAAATAGATGTTAAAACGACGAAAAACGGGTCAGGTAAAAAATCTGCTTCTGTTACCATGAATTATCAAGACCACGAAATCGAAGTTGACTTGTATAGTGCCTTCGACTTTGGCGAATTTGACAAAGAGACAGTCATTGACTGGTACAAACTCAATCACTTAGGCAGAAGATTAGATGACAAAGCTGCTTTGTATCTGAAAATGGCGAAGGGTTGGTCCTATCATGCACCTTTTGCGGGTCATGATGGTATTCAGCTTGCATTGGGCTTAATGTTTCGCCAAAATCACGATTTCTTATTTCCTTATTATCGTGACTTGTTGACATCTTTAGCGGGAGGTATCACGGTAGAAGAAATTATTTTGAATGGGTTGAGCAAAGATACTGATGTAGCCGGTGGTGGACGCCATATGAGCAATCACTTTGCCAAACCTTCGATTCGTATCCAAAATGTATCTTCTTGCACAGGCAATCACAGCCTTCATGCAGTTGGCGTCGCTCGTGCCATTAAAAAATATAATGGCGATGAGATAGCATACTATTCAGGTGGCGAATCTGCTACAGCCGAAGGTTACTTCTACGAGGCTATAAGTGCCGCTAATCTCGATAAATTGCCTGTTGTATTTGTTATTCAAAATAACAAATTCGGTATCTCTGTTCCGCTCCACGAAGTTTCGGGCAACATGGTTGTCAGCGATAACTTCAAAGGCTTTAAAAACATGAAAATCATCGAATGTGACGGTAGAGACCCATTTGATTGCTATAAAGCTCTCAATTTGGCTGTCGAGCATATCCGTGCTGGAAACGGTCCGGCAATGATTCATGCAGATTGCGACAGAATTGGTTCACATTCCAATTCCGACAGGCACGAACTTTACCGTTCGGAAGAAGAGAGAACATTGCTCAAACGACGCGACCCGTTGATGCAATTCCGTTGGCATTTACTTGACAAACAAATTCTAACGCTAAAAGAAATTGAAGAAATTGAAGAAAACAACAAGGAGTTGATCTTTGCTGCTGCGGATAAGGCTGAAGCTGCTCCTGATGCAAACGGAAAAAGTTGGGACCAATTTATTATTCCAGAACCATATGTGAAAATCTCTGATAACACAGAAACTGCTATTAATCCTGATGCTCCGCGAATTCAATTTATAGAAGGTATAAATCATACCTTGAAAGAAGAATTCCACAGAAATCCTGATACATTCCTATGGGGGCAGGACATCGGCAAGGGTGGCGTTTTCAATGTTGTCAAAGGTATGCCGCAAGAATTTGGCAAAGAACGTGTCTTCAACGCCGCTATTGCTGAAGATTGTATCGTAGGCACAGCTAATGGATTTACTCGTTACAACGACAAAATCCGCGTTGTGGTAGAAGGTGCTGAATTTGCTGATTATTTTTGGCCAGCAATGGAGCAATTAATCGAATGTTCGCATGATTATTGGCGTACTCGTGGGCAATTTTCTCCTAATGTTGTAATTAGAATTGCGAGTGGTGGCTATATCCAAGGAGGTTTGTATCATTCTCAAAACCTTGAAGGTACTTTAAGCACTATTCCCGGAATTCGTATCGTAATGCCTTCCTTTGCCGATGACGCAGTTGGACTTTTGCGTAATGCAATTCGTTCACGCGGGACAACACTATTTTTAGAACCAAAATTTTTGTATAATTTCAAAGCAGCATCAGCGCCTACTCCTGACGACGATTTTGTTATTCCCTTTGGGAAAGCGAAAACACGTCGCTCTGGCAGTGATTTAACAATTGTATCATTTGGTACAACTGTTCATCTAAGCATGATGGCAGCTGAAGAGCTTGCAAATGAAGGGATTTCGGTTGAGGTAATAGACCTTCGTTCGATAATCCCTTGGGATAAAGAAGCTGTACTCGAATCAGTTAGAAGGACAAATCGTTTGGTAGTAGTTCACGAGGACAAAGTCACAGGTGGATTTGGCGGTGAGATTGTTGCTACTGTTTCAAAAGAAGCATTTCGTTCATTGGATGCTCCGATTTTGAGAGTAGGGTCAAAGGACGTACCTGTTGGTTTTGCTAAAAGTTATGAAAGTGCAACTTTGCCAAATAAAAATGATGTTGTCCTTGCAGTTAAGGAGACCTTACAATTTTGAAAATTGTGTGGAATTTAGTTGACAGTGTGAAATATCACACACAAGCATTTTATATAAAGTTTATTTATTATATTTGATATGCAGAGAGTTGCCGAAATAATAATTGTTTATTCGGCAAACTTAGCATATTTTTGCGTACTATTGAGCGGGAAAAATTTTTGCGCCCGTAGCTCAATTGGATAGAGTATTGGATTCCGGTTCCAAAGGTTGGGGGTTCGATTCCCTTCGGGCGTGCAAACTAAGATAGTTATTAACTTATTGTCAGAAAGGGTAGATGAAAAAGAGAACAGAATTAGACAAAGAAAACTACAAGAATGAAGGCGATTCATCAACTGATGAAGTCTCTGAAAATAGCAACCCGGCGGAAGGCTTCATTCAAAAATACAGTAAACCAATAATCATTGTATCAATAGTAGTTATCGCCTTAGTGGCTTTGCTTATCTATATGAAGTATCAAGCTGAAGAAAATGAAATCAAGGCATCAACCTTGATGACACGTATTGTACCATACTTCCAAGCAGGTGATTTTGAAAAGGCGCTTAATGGCGACCCCGATAAAACCTATTTAGGAGAAAAAGTAGTGGGACTAAAGCAAATAGCTGATGAATATCAGAGTACTTCCCAAGGGAAGATTGCATCTTTATATGTAGCAACAATATACGCTGATACAGCTGATTATGATAACGCTTTGAATTATTTTGAAAAAGCTGCAAAAGCAGATGCCAATATAATAAAAATGGGTGGAATGGCAGGAATTGCTTCTGTACACGAACACAAAGGCAACCTAAAAGATGCAGCCCAGAACTACTTGTCTGCATCAGAATTAGCCGAAGATGATAACACTAAATCGCGTTACTCATTTTATGCCGCTTTATGTTTTGAAAAAACAGGCGATAAAGCCAATGCCGAGAAAATTTTCAGAACTATCATTGAAGAGAATCAGTTAACAGAATTTACACCTTTAGCAAAGGCGGGGTTGATTAGAATTGGCACGATTATTGAATAAGTTGATTGGGTTCATACCCGATATTTTTGTTTTTTATAAGATTGAAATAGATGTTAATATATAATTTTTTGTACATAAGTATTAAATTTTTGGAGGTATCATGAAACGATTGATTCGTTTGAGTTTTTTGGTGGTACTATTGGGCATCCTGTCATACGGATACGCTCAGTCAAACCAAGTTTACGTATCCGGTTCTATTGAGCCGGGTCAAGTAAGGGTTTTCATGAAAGACTCTGTTTACATATTCAATAAGGATTACACTGTAAACGGAACTCTTATAATAGAACCCGGAACAACACTCTACATGCATCCCAATGGCAGATTGATTGTCGCCGCAGGCGGCAGAGTTTTAGCCGATGGGCTTGCAAAAGCTTCTTATACTGAAAGACCGGGTGGTTTAAATCCGGTTTTGACATATGAGCCGCTTGGTCACGCCAGCTACGAGTATTTCTTCTACAATGCTGTTGACCAATACAATGACAACTCTGGTGCTGCTCGCACTATCAGAGTTGAATCACCTAAGGACCCGACGGTCCACATGGATAAGTATAATCATATTTTCCATGTATTGTTGAATAAATCAACAAGGCAGATAGTTGATATTGCTGACCCCAGCAGTAGCAATTACCCAAGATTCCGTAATTCTGCGGCTCAAAATAATTCGAATCACATCGTACTATCGTACGAGCAAGCATTGATGTATCAAGCTGCACGTTTGAATTTTGACCCGGAAACTTACGATCCAAATCTTAAAACTATGCCTTGGAGAAGAGTTGGCGGTAAAGTCGCTACTATCGCTCCCGCAACGATTAAATTCATCGGTCAAGCATTTGATATGTCCCGTGAATGGGGTCATATTATAGTTTTACCAGGTGCAAGAGCTGCTTTCTTCAGAAATGTAGAATTTGAATCATTCAAAAAAGATACTACTGTTGATAGAGTTCCGCTTTATCCGGGTGGTGCTTCAACTGCTCTTAACATGAGAATGAAACAATTAACTAATGGTGCAGGTGGTGCTCTTACTACTTTCTCATCAAGAACTTGGTTGATTGATTGTAAATTTTCTAATAACATGGCTCGTCTTCGTGGCGGTGCTCTAAACATTTTGTCCTCACCTATCGAACTTGCTTCTACTTTTAACGGAAGCACTCAAGGTTTGGGCTATTATCCTGCTACTAAAAACCCACACATAACAAATCCTGATGGTACTCCTTCTATTATTAATACTCAAAATCCAATTTTGAGAATTGATAATGTTGACGAAAATATGAATTTGGCTGAACCTTGGGGAAGCAATAACGCAACTTATCGTCAAGCTTTTGATGATGGTCGTTTAGCTCTTTTCTTAGGAAGAATGCGTAACCTTGAATTTGACAATAACATGGTTCAATTAGCGAATGTTAGAGTTGAAATGCAAGATGGTCGCCAAATTACTCGTGACGTAACTGATGAACCTGCTAACTATCCAATGCAAGCAGGCAATCATGCTTATGGTGGTGCGATTTACATTTCGGGTATGCCTGAATATAAAGAAAGACAAATTGAAGTTGCTTTAGGTTTCAACAATAGCATTAATATCGGTGGCGAAGTTGTATTCTTTGATACCCCCGATACATTCATTGCAAAAAATAACTCTTCAAGAAACTTCCAACAGTCAATGAATTCACATGGTGCTCGCGGTGGTGCTTTATACATTGCAAACTACACTTCTATGATTGTTGCAGGTGAATATACTGAAAATAACACATATGCTAAGTATTTCGAAGATGACTCATTATTCGGTGTTACTTCTGCAGGTTACTCACAAGGTGGCGCGATTTTCATGGAAAACACTCTTGCAAGACTTCAAGTAAGAGGTGGTCCTTCTCGTGAAAACGTCAACGAAACTTATTTCACAGGTAACAAATCAGCTGCCGGTGGAGCAATTTTTGTTGATGGTAATACTTCAGCTCATCCTTCACCTATCGTTGGTGGTTCGGATGCGAAACTTGAAACAAGAGATTATGGCTTCGATATTAAATTCGAAGGCAATATGGCTTTGACTCATGGCGGTGCAATTCTCACTAAGAGAAATATGTCTGTTAATGGCTCAGGTGGTGTTGAAGCAAATGCTTTATTAGGTTATGATGGTAAATATACTGTCAGATTCTGGAATAATACAGCCGGTTTCTCCGGTGGTGCGATTGACATCAGAATACCTAATGCAATTCCTCCGGTTCCTCCAATTAAGAGAGTTGTTTCTCTTATCCGTGCAGAATTCATTGGCAACGTTGTCGGTGAAGGTATGGAAGGCGATAACATTACTCAAATTCGTGGTGGTGGTGCAGTTTATTCATTCAATGGCGAATTAAACGTTATCAAAGGTGTTGACTTTTTGAACAACACTGTATATAATGGTAATGGTGGTGCGGTATCTTTGGTTAATCTGCAAGATGAAGCTTCAAAACGCTATTTCCTTACTGACTTAGATGAAATTCATTATCAAAACGGTTTACCTGTTGGCTATCATTCAAATGATGATGCATTTACAGGTGCTGACCAAACTTTCCCGGCTGACGTCAGAATGTTAACAAGATTCATTGACAATAAAGTCGTTCTTGATACTGAAAATGAGCTTGTACAAGCTCAAATGGGTACAGGAACAACTCAAGTTGGTCAAGGCACTCCTGTTACTACTTTAGATTTGTTAGCAACAAAATGGGTTACTAATACTACCGGTTATGCTGTTGGTATGAATGGTGTAGCTATTAAATTTACAAATAGCGGTGACAATTGGCAATACTTAAACACAGGTGTTCCATTTAGATTCACTACAGTTGCATTTACTTCAGAAATGGTTGGCTACTTTGGTGGCGACCGTGGTATTATCGTTAAAACTATTGACGGTGGTGCTACTTTCCAAATGCTAAATACAAATACTGACAAGAGAATCAATGACGTATTCTTTGTAGGTTCAAACGTTGGTTATGCAGTTTGTGATGATGGTTACATCTTAAGAACTGTTAATGCCGGCGCTACTTGGTCTGTTACAAAACCTGGTATCCTTGATTTGAAGAGCGTATTCTTTGTTTCTACAAATGTCGGTTTCGCAGTTGGTAACAATGCTGAAGTTTTAAGAACTTCTGATGGCGTTACTTGGGAATTTATTGACTTAGCAGGAACATACCAAGATTTGAATTCAGTTCATTTTGTTAATTCAAATAAAGGCTTTATCTTAGGTCAAAACGGTACATTCTTAGTAACTGAAAATGCAGGTAATACTTGGAATTTGGTTGACTTTGGTATCATGAATCACTTGAAAGATATTACTTTCATTGGTCAAACTAACGGCTATATGATTGGTACAGGCGGTTTGGCTTGGAAATCAGTTGACGGTGGTACTAATTGGACTCCAATGGTTACTAATACTGAATTGAACTATCATGGACTTAGCTTCCCAACTCCAAATGTTGGTTATATTGTCGGCGATGCCGGATTGGTATTAAGAACTATGGATGCCGGTGCAAACTGGACTAAAGCTAATCCTACAAATATGAGCTTTACAGACGTAAAACGTTACAACCTTGATTCATGGTTACCAGAAAATGGTATTGGTCTTGGTGGTGCTCTTTATATTCTTGATAGCGTTTCATCTTCTAAAATTGGAAGAATTGATTCAGTTAACTTTAACCGTGTTAGAATTCAAGATAACATGGCTTATTCAGGTTCTGCAATCTATTCAGATAACTATGATTTGAAACTTATCTTAACTCGTTCATTGGTAACAGGCAATAATGCTTATTCAATGGTTGGAATGGAACAAAATGTCATCACAGGTGCTCTTTCAAGAGACAACGGTGGTAATATTAACTTTAACGAAGCATCATCAGACCTCGTAGGTACTACGATTTATGGTGAAGTTCAAGGTCCATTGCCCGCTTATACATATTCAGAAGCCGCAAATAGTATTTACAACAATAATGCAAGATTCTTGATTAGATTGCCTGATGCACCGAATTCAAAAGGTATATTGGCAGGTACTACAGGTCTTGGTTATGGTGGTACTGATACATTACGCGGTAACTTCTGGGGTGCTACTGAAGCAAATGTTCATTTTACTTTGCCTCATATGCAACAAAATCCTCAATTTGCAAGAATGGAAACTTTCTTCGTTTCAGGCGATGGCAATACTTGGTTACAATTCTTATACCCTGAATTGATTAATCCAAATCCTGCTGACCCAAGACAAAAAGGTCCATTTGAATCAATTGCAAGAGGCGACGTTATGTACGTTCCTATAGTATTGAAAAATGAAGCCGGAACACAAAATACACATGACGCAATGAGTATTCCTGAAAAATTACTCATGTCAGGTCACGTTTATGATTTATACGACAAAAACACTGACATTAAAACTGCTGATTATTCAAACAGAAGAATGAGCCCAATTGAAGACTTTGCTGTAGGTATTCCACCTAAGTTAAGAACTTTCGATAACGTTAACCAACCTTCATATGGTAAGGTAATCAAACGTTGGACTCGCGATCCATTTATTGCAGAAGCAAGAGATGAATCAAACAACTTGAAATATCCTGGTATTGCTGCACTTCTTACAGAATTCAAACCTGATATGAATGGTGTAAACTATCATCCAATCGGTTATCCTCTGTATCTTGAAGCAAGAGCTAACTATGAAGATTTAACAAGAAGAAGCAATCATGACCCGAGATTATTGAACCATACAGTTTACTTTGTAATCAACTTGAATACAGGTGACTATGTTCGTGCTAATCTCGAACAAGTAAGTGAAAATGCTCCTCATAGAGAAACTTTCAGAGCTACAATCGAAATGATTCCTGACTCTTCAGAAAGACGCGACCCAACTTGGAGACGTTCTTCAGAAGGTTTGGCTAACTTAGGTTCAGGTCCTGAATTGTTAAAGAGACTATACTTAGACCCATATGATGAAGATTTCGGTGTCCTCCAAGGTCGTCGTTATACAGCACAAACTCACAGATTACTCGGTAGAGTTCCTGATTTATTCAGCAACCGCCCGGGTATGCCTGCATCAAACTTAATTGGTTCAGAATCAAGAACTACTTACTTTGGTGGCGAAAGATATCGTTCATTACCGGTAAGAGTTGGTGACTCAGTACAAATCGTTTCAAGAACTATTCTCTGGAGAGAAGGCGTTCATGAAGCAGCTTTGAAAGGAACTGCATTCAGAATCGTAGAATCAACAGTACCTCCTGTATTTACAGGCGATATCGTGAAATTACAAACTGACACTATTTTCAAAATGCTTCCATCTTATGATAACCCTGATGTTAAAGAAGAAGTTGTTATTACTGAATTCTTAAACAAAGTGTTTGTTACTGAAGATAGACCTTATCCTGTTGATTTCCGTACTTATAGCGGATTAGACGTCGAAGGCGACCCTGCTATGGAAATTGCTGGTGGACGTGGAAGAGACTCAATCTTAAATATTACTGCAGTTGACACTAATAGATTCTGGGATCCAAGATTTTTGGAAGATCCGGCTAACTATTCACAATTAGGCTATAGAATTGAGCTTGAACCAAATTCAGGTTTAAAACATTGGTTAGTTGTTAATAGAAAATCAGCTTCGTCACCAGTAAAAGATGGTGCGTATGGTTACTTAGAATTAGCAGGTCGTCCAATCAATCCGTTCGTAGTACCAGGCGGAGAATGGGTCAGAGTTTACTCTGATAATTATCCTCCTCATTACAGAACGCTTGATTCATTGTTAGCTTTCCAACCGCCGTTAGATGCAGATGTGATTGCACAATATATCGAATCATTCCCTGCATATATGCATGCTGAAATGTACGATATTGCAAATGCAAGATACTTGCAACAAGATACAATTAACGTAGGTCCAAGATATACTAATTCATACCAATTCCATATCTTTGTTGTTGATAGCGTCCCCAGATTCTTGGAAGATGGAGATGGCGGTATTGAAACAATCTACAGAATTGATAAACCAAATGAAGTATATGTAGATTACGTACCTTCAGTATATCCTTGTGGAACTGATAGAGAAGATAGATTGCTTGCAAACTTAACTGATAAGCTTAGATTCCAAATTGATATAAATACTGACGACGAATTAGAAGACCATTCTCCTGCAGCTGCAGGTTGGGATTTCCGTTATGGTAGAACATCTTATGGATATATAAGCAAGGCTATACGCATGAACCCGGCAGATTCAGCCATATTTGATGAAATTGAATATGAAGGTGACTTTGAATGGGTAGAAGGCGTTTACTTAGTTCAATCAAGACCTCAATGGATGGATGCTAAATATATGTATCTATACGACAGTGAAACTGATTCAGATGCTTTTGGTACTGATTTCACTGCTTTTGGTAAGATCAATATCAGAATTCCTGCAGACGAAGCATTAGAAATGATTACGCCTGATCCTCAATATCATGGCGCATTCCATACTGATACTATATTCACAATCGTAGTTAATGACGGTCATAGTGGTATTGCCTCAAAACAATATAATGTAATGATAAATATTGTTCCGACTATCGTAACAAATTCGTTACCTGCTGCTATTGAAGATAGAGATTACAATCCAACTTTGTTAGATCAAACTCGTAGAATTGTAGTTACTGATCCTAACTTCGGACAAAAACATACTTACAAGTTGATTTATGTTAATACTCCTGAAAATTCAATTCCAATTGACCCTTGCTTTGAAGATGCAGGAAATATTGATTTGACTGATAAGAAGACGACTCCACTTTGGTTGAAAATTAATCCAAATACAGGCGTATTGTATGGAACTCCAAGAGTAAAAGATGCACCTAAAGATGTATTAGTTACTGTAGTTGTAACAGACGAAAACGGGCTTTCAACTTATGCTCAAATTCCTCTTACAGTCCAAGGTGTTTCTCATAATCCTTACATAACCGGTGTCCCTGAAGTAGATTGTATTTATCCAAATCTACCATGGAGTACTAAGATGACTATATATGATATTGACTTACTAAGAACTAATCCTGCTGAAACAATAACAATTAAATTATTGAATTCTGAAGGCTTACCATTGCAAGGATTTACAGTAACTCCAAGTACCTACTCAGGTAATGGGACTACTGATAATTTTGAAATTACAATTTCAAAAACAGGCAATATTCAACCTGATGCAGATGGTAAAGTTACTATAAAAGTTATTGTTGAAGATATATTTGGTAATAAGTTTGAAAAAATCTTCAAGTTGCACGTATCACTCGAAACTAACTTCATTGCTTCGGTAAGAGTAGAAAACGTTAATGGTGCATACCAAGATTTGACTTTTGGTACTTCAAGCATACCCGGTACTTCGACAGGCGATGGAAACGATGGTGAATATGTTGGTAAACTTGACGCAGAACTTTGCGAATATGAATTACCACCTGTCCCATTTGCTGACGTATTTGACTCAAGATGGGAAATTGCAAACAGACAGGGTGTTCATACAAACATCTTCCCAACTGCAATTAGCAACAATAATAGAGTATATATTTATAAAGCTAAATTCCAAGCAGGCGGTCTCGCAGGCGGAACATCAGCACTATATCCTGTTAAGATTTCTTGGGACCCGAACCAAATCCCTGCTCTCAATGATGTTACTAAGAATCCTGCGGGTTCTTCATGGCACTTAAGAGACAGATTCTCTGATGGTAATCTCTTTACTTTCAATATGAGAGACCCAATGCAAAACTATTACACAAGTTCCGTTCAATTCGCAATGATTGATGGTAAAGCTGTTGTAACTGTGACTGACAATGCTATTGATGGTTTTGTAATTATGCACGACTGGACTAACTCTGTTATAGAAGTTAATCCTAATGCAAGCGCAACTCGTATCGTTAGCGTTTCACCTAATCCGGTCAACGAAAACACTACAATCGAATTCGAATTGCTTAATAGCGGTAATGTAACCATTCAATTGGTTGACCTTATCGGTAATGAGTTGATGACACTTACTAACGATGTTATGACAAGCGGTACATACCAAATTAATTGGGATGGTAATTTAACTGACGGTAACAAAATCTCAAGCGGTCAATACATGCTTAGATTAGTTTCAGGTAAAGCTACCAGCGTTTATCCGATTGTAATAGTTAAATAATTCAATTATTGAGCAGGCTTCTCTTTTGAGGAGCTTGCTCAAAATTAAACATTGAAAATAAATATAAAAAATAGGAGATAATCATGAAAAAATTTCTATTGAGTGCGATAATGATGACAGTAATTGCTGTTGTCGTCAATCTGCCTCAAACAGCAATTGCTCAGGTGTTCGGTGAATTCAATAGCATCACATTGGTCGAAAATAAACCATATGATGAATTTTCTGATGGAACTTTAATACCTGCCAGTGCGTTCTCGTTAGGTCCAAACTTTAACGAAACAAACAAGAAAGATGGATACTATCGTGTTAATCTCGGATTCGATTTCGAGTTTAACGGAGAAATATTTAACCAAGCGTGGATTTCAGTGAATGGGTATATTACCTTGTCACCTCCTCCATTCTTGCCATCACCAAATCCACAAGCTCTATTTTTGGATGCAAATAGCTATCCAACTAACGTAATTGCTCCATTTTGGGGTGA
This sequence comes from Desulfobulbaceae bacterium, assembly GCA_018335795.1. Classification (GTDB taxonomy): domain Bacteria; phylum Bacteroidota; class Ignavibacteria; order Kapaibacteriales; family UBA2268; genus PGYU01. The sequence goes on from JAGXRP010000058.1 coordinate 40,869, forward strand.
CCACTATTATAGAGATGAAACAGACTTCTTCACAAACGGATATGTTGTTTCAGGAATTTCTTACAAAACTATTTCTGAATTTGACGAAGATGGCAAAGAAAGAAAAGTTTTTATCGTACAATGGAAAGATTTAAATATCAATTATATACTTGACGGTGACCCTGTCAAATCAAGCGTTGGTAATTTCCAAGTTAGATTATACGAGTCATACGATGAATATTCAAAACAAGGCGATATCGAATTTGCATATGGTTCCATCGGACCACGCAATCGTCCTGATATAACTGACACACGCGTTATCACACGCGGCGCTGTCGCGGGTATCAAAGGCGAAGGCAAAATCGTTGGCGAAGGTGCAGACTTTTTGAACGGTTTGTTTTTTGATAGAGATCTTCAATTGGCAAGCACAAGAACTGACGTTACTCAAAATTGGCAACCTTCAACCGGTTCCGACAAGAGAATCCTCTTTACTGCAAGCATCAGATTTAATGTTGCAGAATGGTGGGGCGATGGTGACGTTGACTTTTCAAAAGCAGTTGGTAACAAGCATTACAATATGCCACAAAGTAGATTTGTAACTGTTAACGATGTTAGATTAATTATGAAATCCGTTGCTACCGGTATTCCTTTGGATCCCGTAAGACGTCGTGCAGCTTACCACGCTGATGTAAACCATAATGGTAGATATTATTACAATACTTCTGGCGATAAAGTTAATATAACTAGAAGAAGCAAAGTATTTACTGATGATTTGCCAAATGAAATCAGTTCTATTAAGCAAGTTCTTTTTGAAGCAAACGAATATGATGCAGCTTGGATTTTGCGTTATATTGGTGCAAGGATCGTTGAATTGCCTTGGTTGATTGATACTTCAGTTAACTATGGTAAATTAGCTGCTGAAGAACATGCTAACCATATTAAGTTAGGAAATATTACTAATTTAGGTAATGGTACAATTCAAGTTCCTGTCTATTTGAATGGAACTTTGAATAACGCGCTTGGTATCAAATTTAATGTAAATGCCGAAATCCTTGATGTAATCAAATACGAGACGGAAGCGTCAAATATTATGGTTATGTCCAATGCTAATACTGTAGTTATATCTGGTGATGGCAAATTCTCAAATACTGACCCCGTTGTTATTCTTACCTTAAGATTAAACGATGCAGCTTTGAATTTAACAAATATCAGATTTAACGATAATGTCGTTGGCGACTTAAGCCTTGTTGTTAATAAAGTTGAAACAAGTGATGCTACGGTTCTTACATTATCGAATACTCCAAATCCATTTGCCGAAAATACACTTATCAATGTTAATATTGCCCAATCAGGCAACTATTCGCTAAACGTATATGATTTGCAAGGCAATTTGGTAAAAGAAATCTTTAACGCTGACTTGACAGCTGATGTTCATTCATACTTGTGGAATGGCTCTGATATAAATGGCAACAGTGTTGCTAACGGAGTCTATATCTACAAATTGCGTGGAAACGGTATTAATGTCTCAGAAACAATGATTTTAAACAGATAAAATGAAGAATCGTTTTACGATATATATGATGTTGTTACTGTTGCCGATGATTACCATCGGCAACAGTAGCTCATTATTTTCGCAAAATGAAATTAAACCTGCACTTACTAACTTTTATAATACAAGACTTTGTGGAACCGAACGTAACAAAGAGATTTTGATATTGATAGAAATTGGTAGTGTTAGTCTTAAGGACTCATTGTACGGATTTGATTTTTCTGTTGCTTATGACCCAAGCATGATTAAGTTTGAAACTCCAATTTATATTAATACATTGTCCGAATTTTTTGAATGGAAAGACATAAGTTTTGGATTGGATTATGGAAAAGTAAAAGGCTATGCTTTAGCTAATTTGCCTTTTGGCGGTAATAAGCCTTTGATTGGTTTTCTGGGTAAATATATACACGACTGTGACGTGGCAACTCCACTTGTTTTGGAATATCTTGAATTTACGGATGACTTCAAAAAAAGTGTAATTGCATCTGATACTCTTTGGGTAAAGCCTAATATAGTTGAAAATCCTGACTATTTTTACAACATCTCTCTTGAAGAAGAAGTATTTGTTTTTGAAAAAGAAGATACTAAATTATTCAGAGCCGAAATTGAATATGTATCAAACGCCAGTAGTGAAGAATTGGGGTTTGAAATTAGGGTTGATACGGATAATTACTTGATTGAGTCAATCCAACCTATAAATTCTTCATTTGAGATTTTGGAGCAAAATGTCTTGCAAAATGGATTGAATCTTAAAGTGAAACTGAATATTGAGCTTACTGATAATATTGAATTTTCAATATTATTGCGTGAACTTAGAAAAGATTCCAACCAAACTTACAAGCTGGATGTAGTACCTTTACAATTGAGCGAATGTAATTGCGTTTCAATGTATAATGGTGATTTTGTTGAAATAAAAACTGTAATAGATGGTCAAGATACCACTGTTTCAGCAATAGATGACAAATATTACTCAAATCATATACAAGTATTGACTGATGATGTTTATATTACTATAGACAATCAATCAGCAACGACTATGAAAGCAGTGCATTTATTCAATTATGAAGGTAAATTGGTGAAATCATTTACTGACATAGCTCAGAAGAGATATAGCATTGATAAAAGCAATCTGACTCCCGGTGTATATTTTTTAAATATACTTATGTCAGATTTGGAATTTGTAAAAAAAACAGTTTTAATATACAATTAGTTAATTTTCAATTATTATGGGGGTTATTATGAAACTCTTACTACGTTTAGGTAAAATCAGAAATGCCTTTTTACTGTCTCTGGTTATTGGTTTTATAGCCTTGACTATTACTGATTCTTACTCACAATCTAACCGTCCTGAGATACCGAAATTGAGTTTAATGGGACAAGACGAATCCTATGACACTGATTTCTATCCGGATGGAAGAATTTGGGTTCCGCCAACCACAACTGGCGCACGAGAATTTTTAGTACCTGTGTTTATCACAAACAACTGGTATAGCTATACTAACGCACAAGGCGTTGCATTGTATTCGGTGAATCCGATTACAAGTTTTGAGTTTTCGATTTTCTATAATGGTGAAGCAGTTCGCGCGATTGGCGTCGAAAAGGCACATCCATCATTTGTAAATGATTTGGATTATGAACCTTTAGCAAGCACCTTCGAAATAAAAACCGATGACTTCGAAGACGATTATTATTGGTACTACATCAACCCGAATAAATGGAATGATGCACGTGACAATGAAAATGGACGTAGGATAAATATTACAGGCGCTTCTGCTAAATATCTTCCTAACACTGATAGACAATTCAAAGAATACAAAGTTATGTTGTATGTAAGATTTAGAGTTATTGCAACAAGCAAACCCGGAGACCCTGGTTTCCAATTGTTACAAACATCACCTATGTACATTGACAACAGAAAAGTCAAATACAACGAGATGGATGTTGCTACAGATTTAGCATGGCAACATATGACAGACTATGATATAAATAACTATCGTAATCTTTACAATCGCGTTTTGATAGGTCCAAACAGAGGTAGATTAGATGGCAATTTGTTTGTTCCCGAATCATACTTAGATGGGTTGAACAATGCTCCAATTTCCGAAGATGATAACAATATACTTCTTCCGGGTCCATTACAAGATGATGCGATGTGGAAATCCGAACCTGTACTTCCGGGTGTAATTACATTGAAGATTTCTGATGCGGTGCCTAAATTTAGAGTAGCATCAGTTACAGATGATGAATATGAGTCATTCGATAATGGCAGTCTTTACTATTTGCCTCAGGTTGTCACAGTTGATGATAATTCACCTGAAGTGATTGGTATAGCTAGAATTAAAATCACTAACAGTACAACCAAATCAAGACTTAATAATATTCGTATCGAAACTGATAACGATTGGTTAAGATTGAATACAGATGAGCTTAATCAAAATAGAACTCTACGTACTAGACCTCGTGACGCTAATGCAAAATGGCTTGATAATGGGATTTTAGGTTTTGAATTAGATCCTATACTCAAAACTACACAAGACGATGGTGATATTTTCTTAAGAATATCGGCTGACCCAAAAAGATTGACAAATAAAGGTGATGAACCTTGGGGACTTCATGAAGGTTTTGTAACTATCCATTCCGATTATTCAATCGTAAGTCCGGTAAGGGTTAGAGTATTATTCTACTTCTTGGCAAATCCGTTTGAACCTTCATTAACTAAGACTTCTCCTGGTGGTATTAACCTAAAAGTTACTAATTCTCAAGGTGCAGCAGGTACGTCTTTAAATATGGTATTCGGTACTGGCAATAGAGCTACTGACGGTGTTGATTTACTTTATGGTGAAAGAGCTTATACATTTCCTTTGTCAGCATCTAACTTTGATGTTCGTTTCTTCCCATTCCCTGCTAATCCTGCAATTCCTTATGGTTTTGGAGATTTTGCACCTAACGTAAATGGACCAAGAACTATTTCACGTGACATCAGAAATCACAATATGCCTGATAGTATTAACTCTTATATTTATCTTGCTCGTTTCAACAATGCTGCTGCGGATTATCCGATTATTGTTGAATGGGATACTCGTGACTTCCCCGATGGAGCACAATTGTTTATTCGTTCGGTTCTTCAAGGTGAATTGTTACCGGCTACTGATATGAGATCGGCTACTTCTACAGGCGATTTTACACGTGCGTTTACAATTCAAGACCCAAGAGTCAAAGAATTTAGAATTGAATATACTTTACCAAGTGCTATTGATTTTCTTGATTCAGAAGGCAATCCTATCATCAAATATGGTTGGAATTTGCTTTCGATGCCTTTGAAACCAACTAACAGCAAATGGGATGTCGTTTACAAAAACGCAATTAATATCCCTTATGCTTTTGTTAATACTCAATATCAACCAAGAGAAATTTTGAAATTTGGTGAAGGATATTTTGTAAAATATCCCAAAACTGTTGATACAAAATTTGCAGGTGCTTTTGTTACCCAAATTGGTGCTCCTGTTGATCAAATTCGTGTATTTGGTGGCGACGCTCCAGATCCGGGTGACCAACAATACAGAGGTGGTTGGAATCTAATTGGTGCTCTTTCGGTAGAAACAAGCACTGATGGAATATTATTCACTCCAACACCTGACGGTTCTTTACCTAATACTGATTATACGAAACGTTATGATGTTTGGGGTTACAGAACTGACTTAGGCTACCATGCAGTTTCTATTTTAACTCCCGGCTTTGGATATTGGATTAAAACTTCAGGCGATGGTTTCCTTAGATTGATTGAAACACCAAATAATAAAGTAATCGGTGGTAGTTCAGCTCAATTAACAAAACAAAACATTCTTGACAAATCACAAATGATTAGTGTTCGTGATAATGCACAGAAATCTACTCAATTATACATATCGAATAATTCCAATTTGGAAGTTGACAATTTTGAATTGCCACCAACTCCTCCGTTAGGTCTGTTTGATGTTAGATTTAAAGATAATAGTTACTTGACCAATGCATTGGAAAATGTAATAACTCTTCAAGGTGCTACATATCCGGTATCATTCACAGTTAACAACGCAGAAACTAATTTGACATTTATTGACCCTGTAACAGGAGAGGTTTATGGTACAATCGAAGCCGGTAAATCAGGTTCGGTCCAAATTAGAAATCTTCCGTTTAACTCTGTGAAAATCATGAAGCCAACAAGTAGTGATATCAGTTCATTTGAATTTAGTACTTATCCTAATCCTGCTACTCATAATGCTACAATGACTATTAATTTACCTGAAAGCGGTAACGTCGTTGTTGGATTATATGATGCATTAGGTAATCAAGTTGCTGTTTTATTGAACCAAGAAATTGCTGCCGGTCAATACATTCACAATGTTGATTTGACTGCTTATGCTTCAGGAAGCTACACTTTGAAAATTGTAGCAGGTCAATTTAGCACAGCTGCCAAATTGAACATCGTGAAATAATAAGTATTCATGCTTTTAATATGGGCAACCGGATTTATCCTGTTGCCCTTTTATTTTAAATATTGGAATTGGATATGAAAAAGTATATTATCTTAATCTTACTATTCATATTATTAGCTGAAAATTTGAAATCTCAAGTTCATTCAGTTACTAATTTGAACATTACGAACGACCGTGGAGCTAAACTCAGTTGGAATTACGGGTTTGGTGCATCGCATATGGCAACCGACGGAGTTGATAAAGAATTAGGCGAATTTGATTTGCCGCCTGCTCCACCCGAGGGTTTATATGTGTATTTTGAATATATCTACAACAGAGATGGAATGGATGAAATCATTTCCACTAATATGGACATTAAGGCTGTTCCTGATGAAGAACATTTTTATATTAAGCATAAATTGAATATAAAATGGGGATTTTCTAAGGAAGTTTATATAAAATGGAATAATCTTTCTTTTTCGGCACATGTTGATTCTGTCTTTATCAAAGACCCATTTGATGGGCAATTCATCAAAGCTGATATGAAGCAAAAGGATTCGATTTTACTCCGGAATAGTGCATTTACCGTCTTCTACATTCATGTTTATTATTCTAAAAATCCTGCAAGTATCGTTGATGGTTATGAAAATCTAAAAGACTATCAAGTATTTCCTAATCCTGTTGATGATATTTTATCTATAGGAAAAAAGGATTTTAACGATTTAATCGTTTACTCAAGTGATGGCAGAATGATTGCACGTTTTGAGAAGAATGAATTGATTTCACTCAAACATCTACAAACAGGAATTTATTTTTATTTAATTGATGGTATTCATTACGGAAAATTTATAAAACAATAAGTCCAAATGGCTGACAAAACCGAAGAAACTAAGACAAAACCAAAGGATATCTCGGGCATTCCGATTGCTTCTGAACCGATTGCAAAGAAAAAGAAAGGCTACGGGAACCGTGAAAATGCTCCAAATAATAATGCCGATAAAGACATTCTAATGTCTGTAGTTATTCCATTATTAGACGAAGAAGAGTCTTTGCCTGAATTATCTACTATGCTCGAATCTGAATTACGCAAAATAGCCGGGAGTAGATGGGAAGTCATTTTTATTGATGATGGCTCTAAAGATAAATCTTTCGCGGTTATCAAGGAAATTAACGCTCGAAACAAGAGATTCAAATGCATCAGATTCAGACGCAATTATGGCAAATCTGCCGCTCTTGCTGTTGGTTTCAGACAGGCCCGCGGCAAATATGTCGCAACTATGGATGCCGATTTGCAAGACGACCCTAAGGAACTTGTGAATTTGCTTAATAAAATGAAGGAAGGCTACGATTTAGTGTCGGGTTGGAAAAAGAAACGTTACGACCCAATATCTAAAACAATACCTTCTAAGTTTTTTAATTTTGTCACTTCGATTGCAAGTGGAATCAAATTGCACGACTTTAATTGTGGCTTGAAATTATATAGGCGTGAAGTTGTCAAAACGGTCAATGTTTATGGCGAAATGCACCGTTACATTCCCGCATTAGCACATTGGGAAGGTTTCAAGGTCACAGAATTGCCCGTTAGTCATCACCCCAGGCAATATGGCAAAACAAAATTCGGTTTGTCGAGATTTGTCAACGGTTTTTTAGATTTGCTGACTGTCTTGCTTACTACTCGATATATGAAGCGACCACTTCATTTCTTCGGAGCTACAGGCTCTTTGATTGCGATGCTTGGGCTTTGTATCAATATATATTTGACAATTGAATGGGTCTTGGGCAATACTTATCTTAGTAATCGTCCATTGGCTTTGTTTGGAATCGGTATGATAATTGTAGGTGTTCAATTCATATCAATAGGCTTGATTGCGGAAATAATAACCAAAGGTATGAACGAATCTCAGTCAATTAACTATAGTATTAAAGAAAAAATTTTATAAGTGTAACAAACTGCAATTTTGATTGTCTATACTTAATATATAGAACAAATACTTAAAAAGGGGAAAAATGTTAAAAAACATACTCACACTAATCGCAATACTTTTATTGACGGTCTCAATTTCTGAGGCGCAATTCCCAAGCGGATTAAAAATTGCGACCGGATTGACAACCACTTCGCTTTTGGGTGATAACCCTGCAAAACTGCCGATGGTGCCGATGACTGATGAGGAAGATGCAGTTACAGGTGGTGCTTTAACTCATGCTCAACCGGGATTTGAATTTAGGTTAATTATGCCTGTTGATGATGAACAAACATATTATGTCCCATTAAGTTTTGAATACGCTTTCTTTACAGGTCGTGAACGTATAAATACAAGTCAATTTATTGTGGATATCTGGACTCATTCTTTAGATGTAATTAGCTTAAGTACCGGATTGAACATGAATTTCTATAAGATGGACTTTGCAAATGCTCAAATTTATGCCGGAATTGAAGGGCGTGTTTCTTTCATCGGTAATATTGATACTCGTGCAGAACGTGATTATCTTGAAAATTTACTTGAGGATGAAACATGGATTGTGCCTCCGAAAGAAAATGCGACCAGAATTGGCGGAACTCTTAGATTAGGTGTAGAAGGGAAACTACGTGATGTATTTCACGTTAATGCAGGTTTTGCTTTTTCTGCAATGAATTTAATTGGAAAAGATAATGAAAGAGGCGAGTTATTTACACCTATTAAAGTTTTGGAAGTTAAAGAATCTACAGTGACTACATTCCAAGTATTTATTCTTCTTCAATTTAATATTTAAAAATGAATTTGACAATTTACAAAAGTGATTGTAAGCATTTCCTTGGCTACATTCCTTGCAAACCCCACAAACTCTACGGTGTTCATTGTGACGAATGCGAACACTATTCAAAAGTCGAAGGAAATATACTCATAATCAAACTCGGAGCAATTGGCGACGTAATTCGCACTACTCCTTTATTGCACAGATTATGGGCTGAATTCCCCAATCATCGTATTTGGTGGCTCACTTACAGCCCCGATATTATTCCGGCTTCTGTGGACAGAGTGCTGAACTTTGATGCGGAATCTGTCGAAATTTTGAAATCGATTAAATTTGATTTATTAATCAATTTGGATAAGGACTTGCAGGCTTGTGCTCTTGCTTCATCTGTCCAATCTACCGTCAAACGCGGCTTCATTATGGGTAATGCTGTCCCGGCACCAATTGATGAATTAGCACAAGGTAAATTCCTCACAGGACTTTTCGATGACGTCAGTAAAGCAAATACCAAGTCCTACTTAGAAGAAATATTCGAAATATGCGGCTGGAAGTTCGCTGGTGAAGAGTATATCATGGATTGCGACCCAACAGTCAAATGGGAATTGCACAACCAAGGTAAGCCCGTTATCGGCTTAAATACGGGCTGTGGAGCCCGCTGGGTTTCGCGATTGTGGTCTGATGCTAATTGGGTCGCTCTCATCGAAAAACTTCAAGATGCAGGGTATTTCCCATTATTACTTGGCGGCAAGCAAGAACACGAAAAGAACGAATTCTTTGCTTCAAAAACTAATTGTGCCTATCTCGGATATTTTTCTTTGCCGAATTTCATTTCCTTAGTCAACCATTGCGATACGGTCGTTTCGGCGGTGACTATGGGCATGCACATTGCTATGGGGCTCAAAAAGAACCTCGTTTTGATGAATAATATTTTCAATCCCGCTGAATTCGAATTATACGGTAGAGGCGAAATCGTTATGCCCTCGAAGCCTTGCGAATGTTATTTCAGCCCGAAATGTAAAAATACTGAATATTTTTGCATGGATTATTTATCCGTTGATGCCATATTTCAAGCCGTCCGCCGTACTATTAACTCCTAAAAGCTCTAAATAACATAATTGGATTTTAATGCCTTCTAAAAGAAAAAAAGATATAATCATAAGGGATTTGAGCATCGAAGCGATCGGATTCGAAGGTGTCGCTGTTGGGCGACACGAAGAAATCGTTTGTTTTGTCAAGGGTGCTGTTCCCGGTGATGTGATTGATGCTAAAGTCAAACGCAAAAAGAAAAAATATTACGAATGTCGCGTGGAGCAAATCCACGAATTTTCAGCTGATAGGGTCGAACCACCATGCAGTCATTTTGGTGTTTGCGGAGGATGCACTTGGCAACAACTTGATTATGACAAACAACTGTTTTGGAAACGCCGTAATATTGAGGATTTATTCCGCAGAATAGCAAAAATCGAAGTTGGTGAATATTTACCTTATCTATTCTCCGAATACAAGTACGGCTATCGTAACAAAATGGAATTTTCCTTTTCGGCTAACAGATGGCTTACTGATGAGGAAATCGCAAAGGATGATGAAATTTCCGACAAATATTTCGCTTTGGGCTTGCATTTACCCGGTAGATTTGATAAAATTCTGAATATCGAAAATTGCTATTTGCAACAAAATGCTGCAAATATTATATTAAATGAGGTAAGAACGCAAGGTTATGCTGTCGGTATGAGCGCCTATCACGTCACAAAACACCATGGTTTCCTGCGACATCTTACAATTCGTTATTCATTAGCACAAGATGCTTTCATGGTAATTTTGACTACGGCTGAAATTACAAATGATTCCGAAATGAAGTTTGTGAATGATATCTGCCGGCGTTTAATCGAAATCATCCCCAATATGAAATCTTTTGTTCATGCTCTCAATATTTCTCATAATGCTGTAATGATAGATTCCTACAAGATTCTTCATGGTGATGAATATCTTGTAGAATCAGTTTGTGGTGTGGATTTCCGAATCTCACCATTTTCATTTTTCCAAACAAATTCATATATGCTGAATCCTTTCATCGGCAAAATCGTCGAATCGGCTGCAATTCGCCCCGACGATATTGTTTGGGATTTATATTGCGGAACAGGCTCAATTTCATTGCCGGCATCAAAATCGGCAAAATCAGTTTTTGGCTTGGAATTATCCGAATCATCTATTGCAGACGCTAAAGCTAATGCGGAATTCAACGGAATTGAAAATTGCGTCTTCTCGGTAATTGATTTACATGGCAAAAATGCGACTGAGTCTATTTCTCAATTGCCGTCGCCGGATGTTATCATCGTTGACCCGCCACGAGCCGGAATAGCACAAAATATTATCGATATTTTGCTCAACAGCGATTGCAGAAGAATTGTTTATGTAAGTTGCAATCCCGCGACTCAAGCTCGAGACTGTGCCTTGCTAACAGAAAAATACAAAGTAACTTCAATTTTGCCTGTTGATATGTTTCCTCAAACTTATCATATTGAATCAATCGCAATTTTAGACCGAATTCAATGAAAGGGCTAAGCAAATATAATTTCAATGTTTCGGAAATCTTCTATTCGATTCAAGGTGAAGGCACCCGCGCCGGCTTGCCATGTGTTTTCGTTCGATTGCAAGGATGCAGATTGCGATGTTCGTGGTGCGATACTCCTTATGCTCTCGAAATTAATCAAACTGAAACTTTGATGAACGGTGCTGAAATTATTGAGAAAATCAAATCTTATGATTGCCATTTTGTCGAATTCACCGGTGGTGAACCTTTTGAACAAGCTGAAATTCATCAAGTGATGAAACATTTAGTTGACTTAGGATTTGTAGTAGCAGTTGAAACTTCGGGCTATATTGATTTGGCGTTTGCAGACAAGAGAATTATCAAAATATTAGATGTCAAATGCCCGGGTTCGGGGATGTCTAAGAAAAATAAATACGAAAATTTCGAATATTTGACTAAAATTGATGAAGTTAAATTCGTGATTGCCGATAGGGCAGACTATGACTTTGCAAAAGGTATTTGTGACAAATATTCACTCGGAAGCAAATGCGATTCAATTCTATTTTCGCCTGTTTTTGGCAAATTGGATAATTTACAATTAGCTGAATGGATTTTGGCAGACCGATTAAATGTCAGGATGCAAGTTCAGATGCACAAATACATTTGGCATCCCGATAAACGTGGCGTTTAGACTTATTTATGGATTCTTCGTATTTTTAGTACTTCCAAAAACATTTTGAGCGAATCCGTAATCGGATTCACTTTGCTTCGCTCATCATTGTACCACTCTACTGGCAATTCTTTAATCTTGAATTGAAATTTCGTGGCAAGGTATAAAATTTCAACATCGAACCCAAAGCCATCAATTTTCGTTAGTGGAAATATAGCTTGAACTGATAGTTTCGAAAAACCTTTGAAACCGCATTGTGTATCGTTAATGCCTTTGAAAACGAGCATCTGGACTATTTTGTTAAAGGTTTTACCCATGAATTCACGGTAAAATGGCTGGTGTTTCCTAATCAAATCACTTTCGATGGCACGGCTGCCAATACAAACATCATAACCATTGCTTAGCTCGTTCAAAATTCTTGAAGTTTCATAAATCGGAGTTGATAAGTCGGCATCCGAAAATAGGCAATATTCCCCGTTTGCTTCAAGCATTCCACGTCGAACGGCCGCTCCCTTGCCCATATTTTGGGGTTGGCATAGCAATCTAACCTGCGGGAATTTAGCACAAATTTCAGTCGTCTTGTCATTTGAACCGTCATCAACCACGATTATTTCCGTTGAATAATCTTGTTCCGCAAAATACTCAATAACCGTTTTTAGTGTCATCCCAATACGGTATTCCTCGTTGTAGGCCGGTATTACGAAACTTAAGTCAACGCTCATTTGGTTCTTTTCCATATTAATATATATAAAAGGCAAATATAGTAATAATTTCTTGCTCGGTCTAAAAAATAAATATGGCTGTTCACGATATTCGTCAGAGAACAGCCACATCTTCAAATACTAAGCCTCAAATCAAAAATCCAATAAGTCTGGTGTGCTGTCTGGAGTCCCTTGTTGCAATTCCATTAGTTTTGCTCTTAGGGCTTGGTTTCGATATTGGTCTTCGATTTTATCCGGGGAAAGATTTTGAATCATCTTTTCCACAGTATCTATTGCGGCTTCTTTGCCTTTGTTGTCAAGCACATTTTTTACTGTCATTTCATCGTTAAATCGGAATACTTCTATTAGATTGTAACGGATTTGGTCACGTTCTTGTTGGCTCAAATTAACGTCTCCTCTGGAAATAATACCTTCCATGTATGCCCCAAGTCTATTCATAATCTCTATAGCATTATTGTACTCGCCTTTGAGTTCGTACATATAAGCTGCTGCTTGGTGTGGACCTATGCGTCGTCCAAGAGCTTCGAAATAGAAAACATTCGGATTTAGATATGGTTTGTTGATTAATTCCATCGAAGTAGCTATACACAAATCAGCATATTTGAAAGCTTGTTCTTTCTTTCCGGCTGTTTCGTACATTTTGGCTATACGCATTTCAAAATCTAGTTCCATTGGGAATTGTTCTGTCGAAATTAACTCGTCCATTTTGTCTAAGATGGCGATAGCTTTTTCGGGTTGATTTTGATTTTGTAACATATAAGATGCATAAGTCAAATAGAGACTGCGATATGTATTCATCAATCTGCGATGCACTTCATCATAATAGATACTCGGGTCATTCAAATTACGCATTTTGAATCCATATGCAAAATCAGTACTGTAATTATCACTATTGTCAACGTTCATCAAGCATTTTTCCATGACTTCTGTATCCATCGAAATTGAATTGCTTGCATTTTGGGGCACAGGGCAAATTCGCATCGCCATTCCTTCGTAACGGAAGAATGGTTCTAAACCTGAGTAAGCATCAGGACCCACTGTATTTGAGAAATAAACAGGACGTTCAAATCTTGTATTTTGCAAAATATTCAAAATAAGTTTGTCTTGGACTCTGAAAAGGAAAACTTCTTTGCCTTCCATTTGAGTGTAACTTTTGCCTGTCCATTTAAATCTGAAATGTCCATCTGCGAGAATTGCAGGGTCGTTAGTATATTTTTCGAGTATTTCACGTTTCACGGGAATTGCAACATTTATTGCCTCTCCAAAATCATACGACAGAGCTTTTGGGTCTGCTTCATCTTCAACCTGCAAACTATCGTCAGCAAAGGTTAATGGAATTTTTTCAGTTCCCCATGGTTGGCGGTTTTTCAATTGGTCAACGTACCATAATGTATTTCCAAGGCTAAGATTCACTACTCTAACATCACGACGCACACCAACAACATCTTGTATAAACCACAATGGGAATGTATCGTTATCGCCATTTGTAAATAAAATGGCATTTGGTTCAACGCTTTGCAAAATGTTGTAAGAATAATCAAATGGTAAATAATTTCCTGCACGACTATGAATTTTCCATCCGCCGATTGCCATATTGACCGGAACTAATAATAATGAGAGAATAAGCACGGGGACAGCAATGGCTGTAGTAATTTTGCTTTTGCCGAGCGATTCTTTCAAACTAAATGCTCCCATACCTATCCAAATACACCAGACAAAGAATGAGCCTGCATAGAAATAATCTCGTTCACGCGGTTGAGGGTCTTGTTGATTTTGGGCTAATGCCGTCAATACACCCATCAATAAAAACATTATAAGATAAACGAATGCCATTTTCGGGTCTTTCTTGAAATGGAACAGAAGACCGATTAGCCCGAATAGTAGCGGCAATGCAAAAAATCGAATAGGGAATTGGTCTGCATAGCCGGATTTGTAGTTCATCGTTTGAATGTCTTGGTCTGATTCGTTTGAGAACCATGCCGTTCGAGCGTCTTGAACGTCGCTCTTCCTACCTATGAAGTTCCAACCGAAATATCGCCAATACATATGATTCATCTGGTACTTTACCAAATAGTTGATTTCGCCCGATGAATTCACTTTTGTCCATTCATTTGTACCTATTGCCGTTCCGTCTTTTCTGCGAGCTTCCCCTCTTGAAGGTGGAAACCATTCGCCGTAAATATAATTGCCTTGGTCGTCGCGGCTGGTGTAATTGCGAACAAACATATCGTCGGTTTGGTATCTACGAGGCCATGTCGGTGCGTCGCCATATTGTTCTCGACCAAGATACGAAGTCAATCTTGTCATATCTTTGGGTTCGTTTTCATTCATCGGTGGGTTAGCATTTGAGCGGAGCAATATTTGCGTATATGTAGAATACCCAAATATCATCAACAAAAATGCGCTTGCTACAAGATTTAACCAATTTATTTTTTTCTTCCAACCGTAGAATAATGCATAAGCCGCAGCCACAACTGAGCCAATTGCTACTATTTGCAGGAATAACGAGTTCTCGATTGCATATTCACGAGCTTGCGACCTTCCGGCTGTATGACCTGCTAAAAATGCCGGAATCCATTTTACAATGATAGGATAAATTAAGTAGAAGACTAATACTGCAATTACACCCATTAGTAGAAATGAGCCAATACTGAATTTGTACTTACGATAGTAAACTACCATTGCAATCGAGAATACCGTCAAAATACTGAGCAAGTGGACCCCGATTGATAGACCTATCAAATACGCTATCAGCAATAAGTATCGCTCGTTGCCGGGCTCGTTGTATTTCTCGTTCCAAATCATCATTAGCCAGACGATAGCTGCCACAAATGTCAGAGACGTGGCATAAACTTCGGATTCGACGGAGTTGAACCACATCGTATCGCTGAAGGTCAAAGCGGCTGCAGCTAAGAAGGCAGAGCCGTAAACAGCTATAGCTTCGCCGATATTTTCTGCTTTTTTGTAGAAATTATTAATCACCTTTACAGTAATTAAATACATAAACAGTACTGTGAAAGCACTTGAAAATACTGCTGCAAGGTTGACTTTCCAGCCCGGGTCGCCAAAAGGAATCAAAGTATGGAATACATTGCCTATGAGCAAAAATGCAGGTGCTCCCGGAGGATGTGGAACTTGTTGCCAGATAGCAGCGGCAGAAAATTCACCGCAATCCCAAAATGGCACTGTCGGTTGTACTGTCATCAGATATACGATTGCTGCAAGTGTAAATGACGCAACCGCAAATATCCTGTGAAGGGTTTTCATATCCATCTAAAAATCCAAATTTATCGTTAAAAATTACTTTCTGTACAAATATGTAAAATCATAGACTTTAAATATAATTAATCTGTGTCTTATAGCAAAAGAGAATCGTAATTCTCACTTCTTTTTTCGTAAGATTTATACCATTCTAACGTCATTATATTCATGAAGATGTCAATATATATTATTTTCCTTGTTTTTGTGACTCTAAATTCGTGCAATGCCGAAAAAAACCCACAAAAAACTGAGGTTAAAGGTGGCAAAATGTCTTACGACAAATTAGATTCCGTAACTTTAGGCGGTGGATGCTTTTGGTGCGTCGAAGCTGTTTTCCAACGTCTTGATGGTGTAGAAAAAGTTATGTCGGGGTATTCAGGCGGTAAAATTGAAAACCCGACTTATAAACAAATCACCACAGGTACTACAGGTCATGCTGAAGTTATCAGAATATTCTATAATCCCGAAATTATCGGTTTCGAGGAATTACTCGAAGTATTTTGGATGACTCACGACCCAACCACTCTAAACAGACAGGGTGCAGATGTCGGTACTCAATATCGCTCTGTTATCTTTTATCATAATGAATCGCAGCAGGAAATTGCCGAAAGATACAAAAAGCAACTTAACGACGCTGAAACTTTCGATTCACCCATTGTGACCGAAATTAGTCCCATGATAAATTTCTACGAAGCCGAAGATTATCACCAAAATTATTATAACGAAAATGGCAATCAACCATACTGCTCCTTTGTCATTACACCAAAGATTCAGAAATTGGAAAAACTATTCAAGCACAAGCTAAAGGATTAGTCTTGATTGTTTAGGTTTGACTTCTTAAATTGAGATAGAATATCTACACCAGTCGCATTTTCAATCATTTCGCTCAAGTTCACAACTGCTCCCGGAATTTGATTAACTACTCGAGACATTGGAGTCGAATCAGAATTGCCCGAGTCAATGATGCTGATTTTGTCAATCTTCACGTCTTTCACAGTGCTTACTAATTGGCTGATGATATCCGGCAACATATTGAGCATGAATATTTTATCGCCTTGTTCTTTTGCTGATAAATAAGCTGCAATTTTTTGGTTGATTACATGTATTGTTGCATCGCCATCAGCCAAAATGCTCGATGCTTTACCCTTTGCTTCCAATTCCATAGCTTCCATCTTAGCTTTAGCAGGTTCTATAACATCTGCCATGAGTCTTTTTTTCTGGAGTATAATTCGTTCTTCTTCAAGCTCTTGCTCAAATTTCACTTTCGCTTTGTGACCTGCGACAACGGCTTCTTGCTCTTTTACAACAGCAGTTTTTTCGAGTTCGGCTTTTTTGATACGATATTGATTGTTCTCTATTTCGATTTGTTGGTCGGCTTGGGCACGTGTAATTTTAACATTTTGGTCAGTACTGATTTGAGCTTGTTCGATATTGAGTTTAGCACTTGCTCTCGCTTTTTCTGAGCGCTCGCGAGATAACGCTTCGGCTTCTTCAGAGGCTGCTTTCTTATTTGCTTCGGCAATGTAAATGTTTTGTGCGGTTAAAATCTGAGCTTGCTCAATTTCCAATTTCGCTTTTGCTTTCGCAATTTCGGCTCTTTCGCCACTTTGGGCTTGCGCTTCGAAAGTTACGGCATCTTTCATAGCTTGTGCAATTGCAATGTTTTGTTGCGACTCTATTTGAGCTTTTTCGATGTTTTGTTTGGCAATAGCTTTAGCTTTTTCGGAACGTTCCAATGAAGTGGCTTCGGCTTCGCTTGATTCTGCCATTTGTTCAGCTTCGATTTTCTTGGCACGAGCAATCACTTCTGCCGTTTTACCACGACCGATTGAATTCAAATAATCGTTATCATCAGAAATATTTGTGATTTTTAATGTGTCAAGTTGCAGACCAAGTTTTTGAAGGTCTATTTCGGCTTCGTCCATCAAACTTTCCGCAAATTTCAATCTATCTTCGTTGACTTCTTCCGGAGTCAGTGATGCCAATATTCCACGTAAGTTCCCTTCGAGAGTATCTTTGGCAATTGCATGAATTTCACTGTCACTGCGAGTCAAAAATCTTTCGACAGCATTGCCGAATGCAGGTTCCGAAGAAGCGATTTTAATATTTGCAATTGCTTCTACACGCAAGGGGATACCGCCTTTTGAGTAGGCATTGCTAACTTGAAGTTCAATAGGAATTGTTTCGAGAGACATACGTGTTGCTTTTTCGAGCAATGGAATTTTGAAAGTTCTTCCGCCACGAATCGCCCGATAGCCTACAGTTTCGCCAGTTTCGATTTTACGTTTCCTGCCCGAAAGTATGATTACTTCGTTCGGGTGAGCAATTAACAGCATTCTGCTTATCATAAAAAGTATTGTGACTATGGAAACTGCACCAATCGCAACTAAAGTTAAAATTAATTCAAGCATTGTTTATCCTTAAAATATTTATAAATCTGATTTAGTGATTATCGCATCATTGCCGGAGAAATCAATCACAAGGATTGTCTCGCCGATTTTCAATTCATCTTCATCTGAGGCTTCGGATACAATTGCAGTCAGTTCTATCGTCCCGGATGATGTGCTTATCAATACTTTTCCACGTTTATTTTTTGTAGCTGGCAATACTACTTTGCCTACTCTGCCGGCAAGGCTTCTGATAGAAATTGATTCACCGGACTCTGAATTTTTGATATATTTCATAAAAGCAAATCCAAATCCGGCAGAAAACACGCCCATCGTCATTGACGACAGAAAAGTGACAATAGAGTTGGTGTCGAGCCAACTCAAAACTGAGCCGGTCAATCCGAAAAATGTCAGGAAGAAGATGATATTTCTGATACTAAAAAACTGAGCTGCTTCAGCCATCAAGCCGTGCGAGGGAATATCACCATGTCCCAAGTCACCGGTGTCATGGCTCAAATCCGTATCATGAGAGACATCCGACGAATCGCTGTCTGAACCCGAAAATAGGGTGAATCCGAGAAATATACCGCCAAATATCAAAGCTGCCAAGTATATTGCGAGCATAAGTATTCAACCGATTGTTTTTTTATAATTGCTAATTTAAGAAAAAAAATGATTTATCCGACATAATGAGATATAAATTCTTTTAATTCTGCAAGAGGACTAATGTCATCGCCCTCTGGTAAAATGACCATAAAGTGGTCGTCACTTTCGTTGCCCTTCATGGTGTATTTTCCACGTACTATTACTCTGAATGCAGGTTTGTTCATTTCTGTGATATACACGAGTTTGCCTAATTTTGCCAAATAATCAATAAAATTCTTGTTGATTGTATCGTTCAAATAAGCTGAATGAACGTTGCGACCTTCGAGGCACCCTTCCTCATATTCAAAATACATTACTTTCATATCAATTTTTCTTCGTTATAGGCAATAGCTTTAATTGCATTGATTGTATAATCAACCTCTTCATCGGTTGTGAAATAGGATGGGCTGATTCTGACTGCTCCGAGAGGCTCAGTTCCGATATATTTTCGTATAACGGGTGAACACATCAAGCCGGACCGTGCGATTATATCATAATTTGTCTCGAGCCAGTAATGCGTTTCTTCCGGTGGCAATTGTCCGATATTAAAACTCAAAAGTGTGCCACTATTGTTTATGCTCGAATAATACAGCCTTATTCCGCGATAGCCTGAAATGGAATCAACGATTTTTTTGATTATAGTATCTTTTCTTTCGTGAATTTTATCAATTCCGGTAGCCATTATCCACTCAATTCCCGCATTTAGCGATATAATCCCGGGAATGTTCAGTGTACCGGATTCGTACTTATATGGTAGCTCATGTGGTTGGCTCAGCGAATCGCTCTTGAATCCTGTTCCGCCAAATTTGAGAGGCTCGGGATTTTGGTCTTTCCGTATGAACAATCCGCCGCACCCTTGCAAACCATACAATGATTTATGACCTGTAAATGCAAAATAGTGGCAGTTCAATTTCTGCAAGTCAATTGGGATTACACCAGCTGTTTGCGAGCCGTCTATAACTAAGATGCAATCATGTCGTTCGGCAATTTCCGAGATAGCTTGAATATCAGTCATTGCACCGGTGATATTGGAGCAATGATTGATGGCAATCATGTTTGTGTCTGCTTTGATAGCTTTTTCTATATCATTAAGCGAAACATTTCCAAACTCATCACAAGCAACAATTGTTAATTCAATTCCATAAACTTGCTTAAGCTTGTCTAAAGGTCTATATACTGAATTATGCTCGATAGCTGTAGTCACAATGTGGCATTTTTCTTTAATTGAGCCGAGAATTGCCAAATTTAGTGCTTCTGTGCTGCCAGATGTAAATACGAGATTATGTGATTCCGAGCCGTTGAAGAAATCTGAAATCAGTTTCCTTGTGCTACTTACAATCGAGCCTTTGCTTTTGTCTATACCACTTCTGCCGTAATTTCCGGGTAATGCTTGCAAATGTTCATTAATTGCATTTGTCACCTCAAGTGGCTTTGGAAAACTAGTCGAACCGTTATTAAGATAGATTTTCATATGTGTCTTTGTTACTATTATACCAAAATACGATATTTTATTGGACATGATTTAGATAATTTTATTATTTTGGCACGGTAATTACGGCTCATACGTTAAAACAAAATATATATGGAAAATTCTAAAACAGACAGGCAATTATATTACAAATTAACTGACCACAACCTTGGTCAGTATTTGATATTTTTGATAATATTTTCAATCATTCAATTCTTTGCTTTCCATGGAACTTTGAAAATAATGGAAGAAAATGTAATAGAAAAATATCTCGAAGGAAAAGTTTATAATTCTGGTCAGCCTATTAGTATCTTGAAAGATAGCCGTAGCACCGATAAAACTACATCTTACTATTCTTCTTGGGCAATTGATATATATATTGGCACTCCACAAGAATCGCGATATTGGTTCAACCCGACTTTATCGCTAATTTTACCAATCTCCTTATTTTCAGTATGGGTCACTTTGATAATCTCTTCATTTATGCCGACAAGTTTAGGGCTAATTCGGCATAAAATTGAGCGAGAAATCATTCACGTACTTGATACTATTCACTATAAAATCCATGGTTTTTATTCAACTGATGAAAACCGAGAATTGATGAATGAAATAAAAACCGCAGATACTCGAGCAGCGCATGATTTTGCCGAAAGGTGGAATATTCTTCACGAAGATATTGCTTCGCTCCAAAAAGTATTGTTTTGGTTGCATGGAAGTCTAAGTTACAAATTATTTCACCCATGGAGCGGACTTAAATTCTACCTCAGATTTTATTTTACTGAAAAATATAGTAATGTAATTTTAGGCTTAGTATATATTGGTGCAGCAGTACTGATCATTATAATTGGTATGAGAGGGCTAAAATTCATTCCTTCGACTCAGCCTTCGCTTGTTTTTTTCGCTCTCGGGCTGGAATTTTCCGTTTTGCTAACATACGCATTTTCGGTCATGTACAGCAGAAGCGATAACGAGACCGAACAAGATAAGAACAAAGAGAATCATTATTCCGGCAACTATATACTATCGGACGAATTTGGCAATTCGAAGGAAATTGAAAATTTGCTCCGAGCTTATATTAGGTCGCCGAAACCCGAAAAAATATCAGAAAAAAGAGAATAGGCATTATATATGACAGACCAATTCCCCGGTGATTATGATTGCATGGTTATCGGTGCGCATCCTGACGATGCAGAGTTATGTTGTGGCGGCACAATTGCCAAGATGACATCGGAAGGTAAAAAAGTTGTACTTGTGGATTGCACTAAAGGTGAAATGGGTACTCGCGGCAGTGATGAACTACGTCTTCGCGAGGCTCAAGATGCGGCTAAGATACTCGGCGTCTATAACAGAATCAATCTCGGATTTCGCGACGGATTCATAAAGATTGATGAAGAGCATCTTTACGCTATGGTTAAAACTATTCGGAAGTATCGTCCTAAAATTATTCTTGTGCACCCTTGGTTCGAACGGCATCCCGACCACGAAAATATGCACAGACTATTTCGTGATGCAATGTTCAAAAGTGGCTTACGCAAATTCGCAACTGAAGATGAAGGCAATGTGCAGGAAATTTTCCGTACTCGCCGAATTTTTTGCTACCAACAAGCCTATCAATTACCGCGTCTGCCAGACTTTTTCGTGGACATTTCTGATGTTCATGAGATTAAAATTCAGGCTATAAAAGCGTTTTCGTCACAGGTGTTTGTGCCCGGACAGTACGAAAACGAACCACGAACACGATTATCAAGCCCAGAATTTATGGAGGAATTAATCGCCCGTGCTCGATATTTCGGTGGATTATGCGGAGTAAAATATGCCGAACCTTTCGTATCGGTAGAGCCGATTCTTCTCCGAAGTATGTCACGCTTTTTGTGAGAGCAGTTAATAAGCAGTTGTTAAGTAATTCTTAATAACTGAATCAATACCATTTCCCGACAAAAGATTTAAAATAGCAATCTCTTTTTTTTACATTTCTAAATGTTTTAATAATCCCTCCCCAAAAAAAAATAGCTACCCTTTCGGAGTAGCTATTTTGTAAACTTGTATAAAAATGCGATTACATGCTTTCGACTCTGACGCTATTCAAAAATGATTTGAAAGTGTCAATTTCCTTACTTAAAATAGATTTTGGTCCGAAGACTTTGAAATAATAAGGTCCTTCCGATGATGGAACAATTGCAGCAAGAACCATATAATCAGGCGTAGGAACAAATTCTTGTGCCATTGGGAAAGGCTTCAAATTATATGTCCCTTCCAAAATCACGAAATCTGTCTTGCCATCTTTCATTTTGATTACAGACGAATTATCGAGTTTGTTGAATTCATTTTTCCAACGTTCTATATTATCGGCTGCCAAATCTTGTTCTCCGAAGAAGAATCCTGTAACTTTAAGCGAATTATCCGCTTTCAAGGCATACTGCACGACTCTCATTGAAGATGATGGAGCTTCGCGAATCCAAGTGCTCGGAGCTGTGAAAGTCAAGTTTGATAATTTCAAAGATGGGTCTTCTGGGTCGAAATCAGGGTCGCCTGTTGCTAATTGGTCGAGCATCATAGTATGGTCGGGCATAACACCAAGATGTGGGTCAACATTGGTCATTTCTGCATTTGGGTCTGTTTCTGCTTCTTTCTCCTTTTCACCACAAGAAATGATTAAGGCGATTGTTGCAAATAAAATCAGTAAATTTTTCATATTTATCCTCAAAAATATATTACTCAAAAAGACTATTAACGTTTTTACAATTTATTATTTTGATTCATCAGGAGCAGGAGGTACTGTAATTTTTTTAACCGGATTTAACTTAAGTTCCTCAAGCAATATTTCAATCGCTTTATCAAGCGATGGGTCTATACCTTTTGCTGTTAGCTCCGGGCGGTCAACAACTTCGATGTCGGGTTCGACGCCGTAATTCTCGATTATCCAATTCCCGTCTGGGTCCATGATTCTGAAAGTTGGGATGTTCAAAAACCCGCCGTCAACGAAAGCAGGATTTCCTGATATGCCGATTAATCCGCCCCATGTTCGAGTTCCGATTAATTTGCCAAGTCCTAATGATTTGAAATAATAGGGGAATGCATCACCACCTGAACTCGAATAACCATTAATCAAACATGCTTTCGGACCCTTGTGCGAAAATGTCGGGTCGGGCAATGGGTCTAATCCGCGTCTCGCCCAATAATTCAATACGCGACGTTCGAGTAGTTTTATCATCATGCTTGGGATAAATCCACCACCATTCCATCGGTCGTCAAATATTAAAGCGTCTTTGTCCACCTGTGGATAGAACCAACGATAAAGCTCGCGATTACCTTCAATATGAGTGTTTGGCAACCAAATATAACCAATTTTGCCACCGGATTTTTCAGCTACATATTCACGATTTTTAGTAACCCAATCCAAAAAGCGAAGTTCGGATTCGGAATTGATTGTCTTTATTTTGTATTCCCGTGCTCCGGCTTTGTCAGGCTTGTTGTTTACTTGGATTGTAATTACCTGTCCTGCTTTATTTTGCAAATATTTGTAAGGATTCTCTTTTGTAGAGATTTCTTCGCCATCAATACTGATTAAATATTCACCCTTTTTGACATCAACGCCTATTTCGGTAAGCGGTGAACGCCAAACTTCGTGCCAGTTTTCTCCTGTGAAAATTTTCTCGATTTTGTAATATTTACTGCCATCATTTGCAAATTCGCAACCCAACATTCCGCCTTCGAATCTCTCGACTTGAGCTTCATCGCCTGAATTGACATAAGTATGACCTGCATTGACTTCGCCGATTAATTCGCCCAAGATAAAGTCCAAATCATTTCGATGAGACACTGAAGGCAATAATTGCTCGTATTTTTTACGCATTTGTTCCCAATCATAACCGTGCATATTTGGGTCGTAGAACCAATCTCTCATCAATCTCCATGCATCTGCGTAAATCTGATTCCATTCTGCTTGCGGTTCGATTCGCAATATCATGCCGTCGAAATTAAGTTTACCGTCATCGGCTTTTTGACCCGGGCTATTTTTGCAAATTCCCCAAGTGCCACCTGATAAATAAAGTATCGTTGAACCATCAGCGGAGATTTCGTAAGTTTGAATGCTTGATATGATTTCACTTTCTTTGTTTTCGGATAAATCATATTGCATCAGTGAAGAATTTTTCTGATAATATAATTTTCCCTTTGAGAACGATAAATTCCCGTATCCTGCATTTGCGAGTGGCAGACTTTGGATTCGGCGAGCAAAATTCTCTTGCTTGATTTTAACTACGACAGGAGTGTCAGCTTTTTTGTCATCTTCTTTTTTCTCATCTTCATCAATTTTATATTCTATTACTGCCGGAATGCCATCGTCAAGAGCGGCATAATAGATTTTAGTTGGATTAGTATAAAAATAATCAAATTCGTAGCCGGAAAAAGTCATGTTGAAATCACGATTGGACAAAAAGAACATGTATTTACCGTCATCAGAAAATACAGGGTCGTAATTATTGGCAAATCCGTCTGTAAGCATAAATGTTTTGTTTTGGTCGAGAGAGTAAACGTAAATTTGTGTCAGGAAGTTTTCGCTTTCCTTTACATATACAATCCATTTGCTATCGGGCGACCAACGATAGAAAGTCATGTCTGTATAGAGTCCATGGTCAACATCAGTAATTTTGCCACTTGACATATCTATCCATCTGAGCATTTGGTCTTTATCGCCGAAAGCCATTTTCTTGCTGTCGGGAGACCATGTGGGGGCGAATCGCCAACGAATTGAATTTTTTGTTATTTGCTTGGGTTTTTCCGAGCCATCATTATTAATTGTGTAAAGTTCGTATTCTCCTGTAGCATCTGAATAGTATGCAATCGTTTTACCATCCGGTGAACATGTAGGATAAATTTCCCTTACTCCTGAAGTTTTCGTCAAATTATAAGTTTCGCCGATTTTTGCCGGAACGGAAAATAAATCCCCGCGTGCATCAAAAACTGCTCGTTTGCCATTTGCAGATATTGAAGCAGATTGAATATTGCTTTTTACATTTTTAAAGTATGGAACTGATAATCCGCCGTCATTTGCAATGTTGATTGTCAAGGCTTGGGTTGCTTTTGTTTCGGGATTGAGTTTCCAAATCCTGCCACCGCATTGATAAACAATTCCTCCGGGACCGCTTGAGGGCCATAAAACGTCAAAATCTTCATGATTTGTGATTTTTTCGGTAGATTTCGTTTTAGTATCATAAGCAAATAAGTTAAGCGTATAATCTCTGTCGGAAGTGAAATAAACTTTGTCGCCATGCCAGACGGGCATATTATCTGTCATTGTATGTTTGGTGATTTGCTCTGCAGTTACATTTTTTATATCATAAATCCAAACATCTTGAGCTCTGCCACCGCGATAACGCTTCCAAGTACGCCATTCTCGTGCGATAGGTGTGAATGCCAATTTTGAACCGTCAGGAGAGTAGTCTGCATATCCGCCCTCGATTAATGGCAAGGGAGTTTCCAAACCACCATTAAAAGGGACTGTATAGTATTTCCCGTTACGTTCGCTCCAAGGAGTGCGATTGGCGATGAATAAAATATTTTTTCCGTCGGGTGTCCAACCTAGAACTTGATTATCGTAACCGCCTCTCGGTGGCATTACACCCACATCATTGTAATAAGTAAGTTGAGTAGGCATTCCACCCTCAGCAGGTATTACATAAACTTGGCGAGTCCCTGTATATTCTGCCGAGAAGGCAATCCATTTCCCATCGGGCGAGAATTTCGGGAATAGTTCTTTACCCTTATGTGAAGTTAATTGGCGGGCTGTACCTCCGGTCGAAGAGCTAATATAAATATCACCACCGTATACAAAGGCTATTTTGTCGTTATGAATATCAGGGAATCTCAACATCCTTGTACCGGCTAAAACAGTAGCGGGTATAAGCATCAACACTATCAATGCAAGGCGCAATTTCATTAATCTTTCCTAATTTATTTTTTTTGCAAATTTTTCAATTACAATTTTAAGCATTTTCATCCACATAAGCAATTATTGCTTACGTAATTCGTAGAGAACATTTATGTGTATATCGTTAATTTTTTTTAATAATGAGATTTTATTTGCAAAAATCAAAAATTGTGTTTATTTTAGTATATTAGAATAAGAGTTTTAAGTGTAACTAAATTCTATTTAAATATGGTATTGTAATTATAATTACGGTATTGTTTATAACAATTTGAAAATAACATTCTTTATTTTAATAGGGGTTTTTATGAAAATTATGAAACTTTTGGTTTTGGTAGTAATGTTCTTGCTACCTGCGGTTTTATTTAGTCAAAATCCGGTACACTTTACTTTTACAAGTGTAACGGGTAATAATATGACAGTTGTCGTGCCTTTAGCGGTTAACCCGACTATCAGCGGAGTACCATTATCAGCGGGTGATGAAATTGGTGTTTATACTCCCAATGGACTTTGCGTAGGTGCAACTGTATGGACAGGTACAAACAATCGTTCAATAACTGTTTGGGGCGACAATGACCAAACTGCGGTAGTTGACGGAATGGTTGCCGGTCAAGCTGTACATTTTAGAATTTGGGATAAATCAGAAGATATTGAATATTCAGTCGTTACGGCTACATGGGTCGGCGGCGGAACTCGTACATACTCAGCTGGTTCTTTTTCTCCAAACGTAGCAACACTTCAGGCTTTCTCAGTTCCTGCTCAGCCAAATATCACAGCTCCTGCAGATAATTCTGTTGGAAATGCATTGAGTGGTAATATTGTATGGGATGCTGCGAGCGGAGCAGACGATTATGACGTTGTATTATCGGCAAACAGTAATTTTTCAAGCCCAATTATAAACTCAAACACGACTAACACAAGCTTAGCTTACTCAGGTTTGAATTTTAATACAATGTATTACGTACGCGTAAGAGGAAATAATGACGTTGGTGCAGGTGCATGGGACGAAGTTTCCTGGAAAACTAAATTAGGTCAAGTTACACTTATTAGCCCGGCTAATGGCGCTACAGGTTTGATGGAAAGCGGTACTTTATCTTGGAACTCAGTTTCCGGTGCTGCCAACTATGACCTTACAATTGCTACAGATGCAGGATTTACAAATGTTGTGGTCAGCACAAATGTTGCAGGTACTTCATATAACTATTCAAACTTTAACAATTATCAGACTTATTACTGGAAAGTTCAAGCTAAAGACGGCTCCAACACAGGCGATGTGTCAGCTACTAGAAACTTCAGAATAAGAGTGGGAAGCCCCGTAATCACAGCTCCGGCTAACGGTTCGACAGGATTAGCTTTAAATGGCAATGCTGCGTGGACTGCTGTTACCGGCGCTACAAAATATCGTATGCAAATTGCAACTGACGCAGCATTTGCGAACGTTATTCAAGAAGTAAATAATATCACTCTTACAAACCAAAATTATACAGGTTTGAGCAACTATACTAATTATTTCATTAGAGTATTTGCAGGTGATGCTGATGGCGAAGGAATTGTTTCGGCTACTGTTACATTTAGAACTATACTTGGTATCCCGACTAACCTTACTCCTGCAAACGGTTCTTTTGCTCGTCCTTTGGCAGGCAATTTGACATGGAGTGCTGTAACTGGTGCTACTACTTATAATGTTCAAATTTCTACCAATGCTACATTTACAAATATCATAGTTGATGCCAATAATGCAACTACAACTTATGCTTATGCAGGTTTGAATAACAACACTCAATATTTCTGGAGAGTTAGAGCCGGCGAAGGTGGTGGTGTTTTCAATTCATTCTCTGCTCATACAAGTTTCACTACTTTGTTAGGTCAAGTTGTATTGAATACTCCTGCTAATAATGCTACCGGTGTTTCGCCTTTGAGTGGAACCTTTACTTGGACTGCATTATCGGGCGCTACAAATTATCGCATTCAAGTTGCAACAGATGTTAATTTCGCTAACATTGTTATCAACCAAGACGGTATTGCAGCTACCAATTTCAATTATACAAACTTGAATAGTGTTACAACTTATTTCTGGAGAGTAATTGGTTATAATGCAAACGATGCAGGACAAAATTCTGCAGTATTCCAATTCTTGACTTCTCTTGGCAAAGTTGCACTTGTTGCACCTGCTAATAATGCAGTCGGCGTTGAATTGAACGGCGTGAATTTCTCTTGGACTTCTGTGAATGGTGCTGAATCATACAGACTTCAAATTTCAGAACAAGCTGACTTCTCAGCTTTTGTTGTCAACACTGGCGGAATTGCAGGAACTTCAACTGTAATTAATGGCTTAATGTACAACAAAACATACTATTGGAGAGCAAATGCTCAAAATACTAATAATGGAGAAGGTCCTGTAAGTGATTCACGTTCATTCCAAACGAAAGTCGCTGCTCCGACTTTGCTTACTCCGGTTAATAATGAAACGGATGTAATTCTTGATGGTCAAATGACTTGGACAGCTGTCACAGGCGCTGATTCATACCAAGTTCAAGTTTCATTGGTTAACAATTTCTCTTCAACAGTTATTAGCGCTACTAACGCTACTACGACTTATAATTATTCCGGTTTGGAAAATAACAAACAACATTTCTGGAGGGTAAGAGGAATCAAAAACGGAGGTTTCGGTGATTGGTCATCTGTATTTACTTTCGAAACTATGAGCCTCGCAGCTCCTGTACTTTTATCACCGGTTAATGGAAAATTGAATCAATTTCTTGACGTAACTTTCACATGGGAAGCCGTTACTGATGCAACAGGTTATAACTTCCGTTTAGCATCTGATGCCGGATTTACTAATATCGTTGCTTCAGGTAATAACTTAGGCACTACATCATTCAACGTTACAGGGTTATTCAAAGACAGAAAATACTATTGGCAAGTCCAAACAGTCGGTTTGCAAGGTGTTTCAAACTGGTCAACTGCATTCAATTTCACAACAATCAAAGCTCCAATCGTTTCAGGTCCGAATGCTGTTTGCCAAAGCAGCCAAGGAATGTATTCGACAGAATTCTTCGATTTCATTGATTATCAATGGACTGTCACAGGCGGTACTATCGTTGGTCCTTCGACACTATCAACGGTTACTGTCAACTGGGGAACAAATGCTTCCGGTACTGTTAAAGTTACTCGTAGTTCTGCTGAATGGGGTACTTATACAGACAACGCAACAATGAATGTATCATTGACTCCAATTGCCTCGATTGCCGTTGGTATTGATGCTGAACATTATTACGAAGGCAACGCTTGTATGAACGAAACAATTAAATTTACAGGAACTACAAGCAGTGAAAATCCTGTAGTTTGGAGTTGGAATATGGGCGACGGTACTATGAAATCAGGCAAAATCGTATCGCACGTTTATGCAACTCCGGGTGATTATACTGTCACTCTTACTGTTACAAACGGTGTGTTCTGCGAACGTGGCGAAGAAACTTACGACATTGAAGTTCGCGATGATTGCCCGCTAACTATACTCAGAGATGCTGAACTTGAATCATGTAAAGAAACTTCACCTACATTCCAAAGTGTAGTATTTGGGGGTTCGGGAGATTATTCATTTATTTGGGCTCCTGCAGCTGACTTCGTTAATGCAACAGTCCTTAATGCAACTCTCAAAAGAGCAGTTTTCTCGAAAGAATATAAACTTACAATATTTGACAACGAAAGCGACGAAACATTAGTTACTTATCCTTATCTTAAAGTATTGGCTTCACCAAGTGCATCTTTAAGTAAAGGATTTGTTGTCGTCAAGGGAATGGGCTCGATTGATTTGACTGACCCTTCAATTTTAGTTGTTTCCGTTTCAGGTGGTCAAGCTCCTTATATTCACAGATGGGTTGATGCAAATGGTCAAGAAGTTGACCCGACCAACGTTAATCCTCCGGTAGGCTCGACTTCATATTATTTGACTATAATTGACGATAATGGATGTTTGTCTGTCGAAAAAAGATTCATCGTATTCCGTTCAGCTTCGAAAGATGCTATTCCTGAAGATGTCGTTGCCGGTGTTTCAGGTACAGGTTACATGTTCACTTATCCGAACCCTGTTGTTGACAATATGAATATCATTGCCGAATTTGACGAACAATCATACACTACTTTAAGAGTTATGAATTTGTTAGGAGAAGAAGTTCTTTATATTAATCTTGGTTCGATGAAGAGTATCGAAACTGAAATCAGCCTTCGTCATTTGACTAAAGGATTCTACAACTTAGTTGTCGAAACTGAAAATAATACTTTCGTTAAGCCATTCATCAAAGAATAGTTTAGAATTTTAATTTAATATAACTGCACCTTTTTAATTGAAGGTGCAGTTTTTTTATTTATAAGCTCAAACACAATATTTGATGTTATTTCGTTTCTTTATACTTAATAATTGGACTTTTGTCCTGATTTTTAGTTACCTTTGCAGACTTTAGAAAATTGCATTTGGAATAAAATAGAAAATGAAACAAACTGAATTTTTTGTACCTACTCTGAAAGAGACGCCTGCTGACGCAACGATTCCGTCGCACCAACTGATGCTACGTGCAGGCTTAGTGCGTCCTTTGGCTTCCGGGATATTCTCCTTCCTGCCAATGGGATTCCGCGTTCTGAACAAAGTGATTAACATCATTAGAGATGAAATGAATGCAATCGGAGGGCAGGAGTTTTTGCTTCCGGCACTCAACCCGATTGAAATTTGGGAACAAACCGGCAGAGTCGAGGCTATGGGTGATGTCATGTTCCATATTAAGAACAGGGAAGGGCTCGTATTAGCTCCCACTCACGAGGAAATTATCACTTACCATGCTCGCCAACACGTAAAATCATATCGCGACATGCCACAAATTTGGTATCAAATTCAAACTAAATTCCGCAACGAACCTCGTCCAAAATCCGGTGTTCTTCGCGGCAGACAGTTCATCATGAAAGATGCTTACTCTCTCGATACTACTTGGGAAGGATTGGATGCAAGCTATGATAAGCATTACGAAGCATATAAGGCAATTTTCAACAAATGCAAGATTAAATTCTTCGATGTTGGTGCTTCGAGCGGTGCAATGGGTGGCAGCAAATCCCAAGAATTTATGGTCGAATCCGATTCCGGCGAGGACACTTGCGCAATCAGCGATGCGGGTTACGCTGCAAATATAGAAGTAGCGACTTCCAATCTACCACCTGTTGGCAGAATTGACCAAGATTTGCCGCTCGAAAAATTTGCTACTCCAAATGCCAAAACAATTGATGATTTGATTGAACAATTCAATATACCCGAACATCGTTGTGCCAAATCTGTTGTTTATATGGCTGACGAATCGCCTGTATTGATTTTTATGCGTGGCAATGATGAATTGAACGAATCCAAATTGCAATCTGTTCTTGGCACTGCAAACGTCCGCCCGGCTGTTTCCGAAGAGTTAATTCAATTCACAGGTGCAGACCACGGTTCGATTGGTCCGATTAATCTCAAATCAAAAATTAAAATTATTGCCGATAATTTGCTCAAAGATGCCAGTGGAATGGTCAGTGGTGCAAATGAAGACGGCTACCATTACAAAAACATAGATTTTGTTCGCGATACCACAATTATGGATTACCACGATTTGCGAACCGTTCAAGCGGGCGAACCATGCCCCATCAGTGGTCAACCATTGAGAGTTGTAAAAGCTATCGAATTAGGACATATTTTCAAACTCGGCACAAAATATTCTGTGGCTTTGGGCGCAAACTATCTTGATTCCGAAGGCAAAGAACACCCAATTATCATGGGTAGCTATGGCATAGGCGTTGAAAGGGTTATGGCATGCTATATTGAGCAACATCACGATGAAAAAGGTATAATCTGGTCATCGCCATTAACTCCTTTCCACGTTCATTTGATTGGCATCAACGAACCGAAATTCCCCGAAGTCAAGGCTGCTGCCGAAGGAATTTATTCCGATTTGGTAAAAGCAGGATTTGATGTGCTATATGACGACCGCGACGAATCACCCGGAATTAAGTTCAACGACGCAGATTTGATTGGTTTACCGATTCAAATCATCGTTGGCAACAAGAATCTAAAAGATGGCAATATCGAAATTAAAGACCGCCAGACAGGCGACAGGAAATCTATTTCGATTAGTAATGTTATAACGGAAATACAAGAATTTTATAAATAATAGTAGGGGAGATTGTCAGCACAATTTCCCCTTATGATAATATGACAAAGAAAGTTGACCTACATATGCACACCTATTACTCCGACGGAGCTTTGTCTCCGGAGGAGCTATTGGTTAAGGCACAATCAGTCGGACTTTCCGTAATCAGTATTACTGACCACGATACACTTGACGGGTGCATCAATGCTATGAGTCTTGCACCCAAATATGGAATTGAGATTATTACAGGCTGCGAGTTCAGTTGTAACGACGCCGAGCGCGAATTTCACGTACTCGGCTATAACGTTGACCCCGACAATAAGCACCTCAAATTCCATCTTCATAACTTCCGTAATGCCAGACTTGTGCGCGCCAAGCAAATACACAAGAAATTGCGCAACATGGGTATGATGATTGATTTTGACGACATTTTAATCAAGGCTGACCAAGCGCCAATCACCCGTCCGCACATCGCTCAGATATTGCTCGAAAAAGGCTATGTAGAGACTTTACGACAGGCTTTTGATAAATTTATAGGCGACAGCGGACCTGCATTCCACCCCAAAGCAGTATTTCCGGTGAGCCAGGCTATAAAATTGATTAACCAGGCAAATGGCGTCGCAGTGTTGGCGCATCCGGCAAATTTTGTTGACCAGCCGACACTCTACAAGATGATTCAAAGCGGTTTGGACGGCATCGAGGTCATTCACCCGATGCATAACCAATCCCAACGCGAATTCTACCGCTCGATAGCAGCACAATATTGGCTACTCGAAACGGGCGGCTCCGACTTCCACGGCAACCGCGAACAAGACGAACTCAACTTCGGCAACTTCTACATTCCCTATTCAATCGTCGAATCCATCAAATACCACACCGGGCAGTTGTATTAGGGGAGGTGGGAGTGACAATTGAATTACCATTAAAAAGGCACTAGCTTTATATCGCGCTAGCAGTTTATTTTATATTTCCTTTTCCAATGTTTCCCCTGAAAACTCGTAATGAAGTAATATCAGTCTAAACTCCTTTCCAATTTTTGTGTGTAGTGCAGACTTAAGATTGTTTAATTCAATTATTAACGCTGAATCATTCCAAAAATCTTTACTCAATGGTAAACTTAACATATACTTACTATCCTTCTTTTCAACCCTTACTGCATGTT
The DNA here is from genome assembly GCA_018335795.1 of Desulfobulbaceae bacterium. Lineage (GTDB taxonomy): Bacteria > Bacteroidota > Ignavibacteria > Kapaibacteriales > UBA2268 > PGYU01. The sequence goes on from JAGXRP010000058.1 coordinate 74,519, forward strand.
GGACAACATCATTAAAATACTCGAAATCAGCTAAAATTTGCCCTATACTTTGTAAGTCCTGTTCAACAATGTCACCTTTGTCATAAAAAATTTCGTGTTTTAGATTTCCATATTCAATTTTTTCGCCCGGGAAAGCAGGTTCTGAGTATGCAAATATGAAAACTATAATAACAGTAAATATCATTCCAATAATTGTAATACCTGCTACATTCCAATTTGACATTTTATTTTCAGGGGCAACAATTTTGTCATTAATTGTATCAGATAGATACCTATTATATATCAAGTAAACAATTCCGGTATATAAGGATGTAAATAGAATATTTGGAAGTTTATCAGATATTTCATCAGGAATCTGCATCATTCCATAAAACAACACAATTGTAAACACGAAAGTCAAAATTAATGACATTGAAGCCTTGCTATCATCACCAATTCTTTTGAAGTTTATATAAATCAAAATACCCGGGGGAATTGGTCCTCCGAAAAAAGTTGCGGCATATATCTGCTTAGCAGTATAAAATTTTTCCATAATGTTTAGTTATTTCAATATTACTTTATAATTTACTGGAGTAGTACATATTTTTGTCAATTCTCCTTTTATTTTCAAAATTTTACCTTTATCTTTTTCTTCATCATATTCATAAACACGGTATAAGAAGTAACTATCCTTTTCAAGTATACTTTTTTCTAATTCGTTTCTAGTAATAAAGAAGGTTGAAATGACCTTCCCCTAATAGAGTGGACATTAGGAAAAGAGATGAAAACTAGTTAGATTTGAGAAAAACGGAGGTCAAAAATGGAAAAAGTAAAAAGAACATACGACAAAGAATTTAAAATAAATACTGTAAAACTGATATTAAGCAAACAAAAGCGAATATCGGAATTATCAAGAGAACTTGGTATAAACGAAAATACCTTGCATCTCTGGAAGCAACGGTATTTGAAAGATGCTGAAGGTGCATTCCCCGGTAAAGGACACCAAAGCCCTATAGATTCAG
>JAGXRP010000059.1 GCA_018335795.1 Desulfobulbaceae bacterium
TTGTTGGATTGGAAGATCGAATTATCCAACGGTCGTTATGACTATGACGTGTTCCAACGGGCAGGTTGGGAACCAAGAAGTGTAGACTATAGCAAATATCGTACATTAATCTGGTCAGACGGTCATGACAAATCATTGACAAGATTAGAAAAACTAAACTTGACCGACTTTGTAATGAACGGTACGGTAAGCGAAAAGAGCAACTTAATCATCGGTAGCCAAGAAATGGTACGCGAAAACACAAACGTAGAAGACGCAGACGAAGTATTCGTCCGCAACATCTTACGAGCAGAATATCGTTTCCCGGGCAATCCATTAGGCGCAAACCAAGATTACTCAGGCAAGACATTGACGGGAGTCGCCATAGGCAGAAACTTGATATTTGATGTATTAAGCACCAACGTAGAAGGCGACATGTACCCACAACCTGCATTGATGAACATAGTCGAAAGCGGAGATGGCTTGTCGCAAATGGCATTCAGATACAACAAAGTACAAAATGACGAATGGCCAGACATCGCAAGAATCGCAGGCGTCACAAGCTCAAACTTGTACAGCAATGTAGTTTATTTAGGCTTAGACTGGAGACATTTCGGAGATATCGAAAAAGTCGTCCGTGGAGCATTTGACTATGCAACCGGAAACGGCGGCATCATCATCCCGGTTGACTTATTGAGCTTCGACGCCCGCCAAGTTGGCTCGAGAGTAGATGTAAACTGGTCAACCGCAAGTGAACAAAACACCGCCCGTTTCGAAGTCGAAAGAGCAGATGTAACAAACACAGGAACAAGCAGCTATGTGAAAATAGATGAAATGTCTGCAGCAGGCAACAGTAGTGTAATCAAACATTACGGACCGGTAGTAGATAACAAAGTCAGCTACGGCAACACATACAGCTATCGTTTGAAGACCTTAGACAGAGACGGCAGTCATAGCTACAGCGATGAACAAATCGTAACAATGACAGGCTTAAGTGGCGCAGCATGGTTAGGCAACGCAAGTCCGAACCCTGCAAGCAACGACTCGAAAGTATCCTACAGAATGAGCGAAAGCGGTTCAGTAAGAATCTCGATGTACGATGCAAGCGGCAAAGAAGTAGCAGTCTTATTTGATGGCACACAAAGCATTGGTGAACACACATTGAATATAAGTGCAGGCAACTATGCAAGTGGCACTTACACATTGGTATTGCAAAGTGGCAACATTCACTTGACAACACCATTGACAATCGTGAAATAACCACACAAAACGCTTAAAAGCAATTAAGCCCTTGGCAAACGCCAAGGGCTTTTTTTTGTGCTATTATTTATATTGGTCAATCAATAAATATTTATATTAAAATGTGTAACTAATTAAGGAAATTATTTTATAATTACATACTAATATTTGTAGTATTTAAATAATAGCGATTTATTATGATGAATCAATTTACAATACAAAATTTAATTATTTAAATCATTAATAAGGTTAAAAAAAATACAAAGTATTTCTTTTTTATTTAATCTATAATACTGCTTTAAAATATTTTATCATATCTCATAATTTATCCCAACTTGAAATGAGAAACTACATCATTACATTTGAACAAATTTTCTTATATTTGGCATTGAATTTTGGCAGTCATGTAAAATGAATTTGTTAAATGGTAAGGGAGTAGTGCTATATGATACATTTTGACTTAGTTCATAAGATTTTCAGCTACATAAATCTTGAGAGCGAAGTTGATGACTTCGACAAGATTCACGAATCTATCGAAAAGGACTTGAACTTCAAGGGTACAAACCTTTGGATTTTGGCGTTCGCCATCATCATAGCCTCAGTTGGCTTGAATATGAATTCGACTGCAGTAATCATCGGAGCGATGTTAATTTCGCCATTGATGGGTCCTATCAACGGTATGGGTTACAGTATTGCGACATATAATATGCCCTTATTCCGCAAAGCAGCCAAGAATTTCTCATTTGCTGTTATAGCAAGTATGATAGCTTCAACCGCTTATTTTGCGATTACCCCGATTTCCACAGCTCATTCAGAATTGTTGGCACGTACAAGCCCTTCGATTTACGATGTACTGATTGCACTTTTTGGCGGTCTTGCCGGTATCGTAGCCATCAGCAGCCGACAGAAGGGCAACGTCATTCCCGGCGTGGCGATTGCGACTGCACTTATGCCGCCACTATGCACTTCGGGCTACGGATTGGCTACCGGGCAGTGGAACTTCTTTTTCGGTGCATTTTACCTATTCACCATCAACACTGTTTTCATCGCCATTTCATCGGTCGTCATATCTCAAATTCTGCAATTTCCAATCAGAACTTTGGTTGATGCCGACCAAAAAAAGCGTGTAAATCGTCTAATTTCCCTTGTCATTGCGATTGTGTTGATTCCCAGCATCTATTTCGGATATAATCTTGTCCAGAAGGAAAAGTTTGTCGGCAATGCTAACGACTTTGTGAAGAGAATAAACGTTGTGGAGGGGAGCTATTTGTTGAAGCACGACATTGATGCGAGTAATCGGAAATTGCTCTTGATTTATGGCGGTGCCACTTTGTCGGATGAACAAAAGGGCATAATCCGCGACAGAGCAAACGATTTCTCGCTCGAAGATGCTACTATCGAGTATCAACAAGGCTTTTCATTCGACGAAATTGCCAACCAAAGTAACGAAGCTAACGATTTGAAAGCTGAAATGAATAGATTGAATCTAATTGTAAAGGAAAAAGACCGCGAGATTCAGAGCTACGAAGATAGAAAATATCTTGGAAGTCAAATTTTGGACGAAGTAAAAATTATGTATCCGCAGGTGGTGAAATGCTCCTATGCCGAAACTTATATTTTTATCGAATCGCAGCCCGAACCCGAAAGAGTTGACTTAGTCGTGTTAACTTTGGAAGGGAAAAAACTTCAGGACAAGGACCGTGAAAAAATCGAGACTTGGCTAAAAACGCGACTTAATTCCGAAAAAGTAAAAGTCTATTTTGAGAATTAATTCATTTATGATGAATAATTCACATTCACTTTTATAACGTGGTAGTTTTAAGCGGCTTTTGTAAGCATAACAAAAAAAAATAAAATTTTTCAAAAAAGTATTTGCATATGTCAAATACTTTTTTTACTTTGAAATTGTTGTAAATGGTTCATTGGAAAAAGCTATTTCATGATGTAAATTAAAACATTTAATATAGACCCATCTGGGTTATGTGGTGTTTTCATTTATAAATTTTACAGGAGTATCTATGAATTTATCAGATGTACATAACAAGTACAAAAGTCGTGTTATAAGTACCGAGTACCGAGTACCACTTTAAGCAACCTCTTACTTCGGAGGCTTGAGATGGTAAGAATTGCCCTTTTGTTTGTAATTTTTGTGAGCTTCACAGGAATTGCACTCGGCTCTTATGACCCAACTCATTGTGATGAAGGGGATACTACTGCCTGGAATGGACCAATTACTGCTTGGGCTGTTGGATTACCGTCAGATGTATTAGGATGTTCAGATACGAATTGTATTGTAACAATTACTTATTATGACCGATTTGTTCCAGGAACGGGTTATGAATTTCAAATTGCTTCAATTCAATTCCAAAATTGTGATCCTGCATGTAAAGAGAATGCTTGGCGAACTGCAATGTGGATGATAGCAATGAAAAATCAAGTAGCTATGGGTATTCATATACCTAATGGTTGTTATCAAACTTTTACATATAAAGCTGCAACCTGTTGGGAATATTCAAATTTGTCTCCATCAGTATCTCAATATGATGCTTGCGGTGGTGAATGCTGTGTAGGTCTTTACGAGATTTGTAGACGTATAGGGACTTCGGGTCCATACTTTGAATTTACACAATTAGACGTTACAACTCGAGAAACTTATAATTGTGAAACACCATGTGAGTTTACTGATTGTGAAAGTACAATGCCGGGGGATTGGAATGCTTCTATACCAGGTTCGGGTACAGGTAATATTTTCCCAAAATTGGGTATTTATGAATCTGTTCCATCAAAAAATATCAATTTTCATCCCAACCCAACAGATGGTAATGTTATTGTATCATTAGATTTACCTGAGAAAGGGATTTATAAAATTTCAGTTTTTGATAATACTGGGTACGAAATTTTCAAACAAGAAATCAATACAGATGCAAATTTAAATTTTGAATTTGAATTGAAATCAAATACATTTCCGATTGGGCTATTTAATGTAATAATTTCAGGAATTAATGGTGAAATTATTAATGGTAAATTCATAAAAATAAAATAGAAATTATTTAATAATAACCTCCTGCTTGTAAAATAAAAAACTTATGAGCAGGAGTTATCTAATAGGAACATAATCATGAGAATATCCCTATATATACCAATTTTAATTTTTGTTTTAAATATGAATTTACTTTCAATGAATGAAAATTATAAAATAGAAATATTCAATAATATTCCATCAAACGTACTAACAAAATTAATGAAAATTTCTTGTATAGATGAAAATAATTGTATTTCTTTAAGAACTGATAATAATGGTACTGGTATAATGCTTGAAAAAACAACAGATGGCGGAAATTCCTGGACATTAATTTATGCAGATACTTCTTTTAAATCATCAGATTCAATATATTACCCTAAATTTTATGGAGTAGAATGTGAATATTTCGATAATGGAACAATTTTAATTCTAACTGATTATGGTAAAATAATTCGCTCAAATGATTACGGGGAAACATTTACAGAGTATCCAGAAATCAAAAATTATCTTTATAACTCTTTTGTAATGTTTGATTCATTAAATGCAATTACAACTTCAACAGAATGGTATGATTTGCCTGATGCTGAATATCAAATATTGAAGTCAACTGATGCTTGTGAAAGTTGGATAGATTTTACGGTACCTGATTCCATTACAGAAAAATGGAATTTTTATAGCTTAAATTTACAAAAAGATGGGAGTATATTTGTTTATATTCATGTTAAATACGGAATTGTAAGTGATTCTACAAAAAATTATTTCTATCATACAGATTTTGAAGGTAGCTTTTGGAATTTTTTAGAAGTTCCAAAATATGTTGATTATGTTTATATGTTCGATGAATATGAAGGATTTGCTACCGGTAAAATACAAATTCCTGGTAGCTTGAATGATACTGCTGTGACCTCTAAAACATATGATGGTGGAAAGACTTGGGAAATTAAATCGAAAACAACTTGGCCCTTTGAATTATTTTCTTCTCAATTAGTCCATAATGATACAAATATATTTATTGCCGGTACAGGATTTGGATTTCTTAAATCAACTGATAAGGGTGAAAGTTGGTTTGAACCTAATCTTCAAATTACTGATGATAATATATATCTTTTACCATTATTAACAAGTGTTCATACTTATTTTGATAGTCATATTTTATATTTTGTTACACATATTAGACCCCAAGTGCTTAAAGCCACAAAAATAATTTCCTCGGTCAATGTGCCATCTGTGAAGCCCAAACGGATTTATCCAAACCCCGTAACCTACGGCTCTGACTTCGTTGCAGAATACGAAATTGCGACTCCCGGGCATCTGAAAATGTATCTGTCCGATTTATCAGGACGCGAAGTTTGCCCTCTTTATAGCGATTTCGCCGAATCAGGCTCTTACTCGACATCTTTGCGTTTGCCTGAGAATATCAGTTCGGGCAGCTATTGGCTCGTCTCCGAACAAAACGGCTACAAGCATGTCCAACTATTGAATGTGGTGAAATAGACTGGAATTCAATTACGAGAATTTACAAATTAAACATATAATAAAAGAATTGCACAGATAATTCGTGACTTATATATTGAAAAATAATATGTTTGCGAAATGTCACTTATTATACCTGAATATATAAAGGCTCTTGACCCTTACAAGCCCGGCAACCAACGCCGCGAGGCAGCCTTTAAGCATGACGTGAAGATGGTTTTCAGCCTTGCATCAAACGAGAACCCAATTGGCACTTCGACGAAAGTGATTCAGGCGATTATGGACTCAGTGAGCGGTATCGGGCTTTACCCTGATCCCGCTTCCACTGATTTGGTGGCTGCTTTAGCCGCAAAATTTGACAAAAATCCCAATCAAATCGTGTGCGGGCATGGCTCCGAATCGCTCATGGCGCACATTGTCAATGCCTTTTCCGACATCAACGAGCGTGTTTTGACTTCGCGTGGTACTTTTGCAGGGATTTATGTCAAGACGCATAAAAACGGGCGAAAGCTAAACCGTGTGCCACTGCTCAATTACGGCTATGATTTGGAAAAACTGCTGACGAGAATTCACCCAAACACACGAATCATCTACATTTCAAACCCGAACAATCCGACCGGGACGATGATTCCGAAAGCTGAGTTAGATTGGTTCTTGGCTCAGATACCGGATAATATTTTGATTGTGCTCGACGAAGCCTACTCATACTATGCCGCTCAACACGAAGGCTACGTCAATGGTTTGCAGTATGATATGCCAAACTTAATCGTACTCCAAACTTTATCAAAAACGCACGGCTTAGCAGGACTGAGAGTGGGTTATGCAATCGGTCCCGAAGAGCTAATCAACACTTTGTATAAAGTGAAATTACCCTTCGAGCCAAGTCTTTTAGCACAAAAAGCCGCAGTTGCCGCTCTGAGCGATGACGAATTTTTGAATGAAACGATTAGGATCAATTCAATCAGTATCAAAATGTTTTTGGCATTATTCGACAAACTTGGAATTAAATATGCCAATCCATACGCCAATTTTGTGATGATAATTATGGAATCGGAACAATTTGCAGCCGATTTTTGCAAACACACCTTCGAACATGGCGTTTCCGTCAGAAATTGTAAGCCTTTCGGGTTGGCAAATTGTGTCAGAATTTCGACCGGTACCGAAGAACAAACTGAATATGCGTGTCAAGTTTTCGAACACGCTTATAATGATATGATAAATAATATTAATAATTAATCTAAAATATAATGAAATTAGTAACTTACATAAACTCGAAAGGAAATTATATACCCGGAATAAATATTTCGGGACATATATTTAATTTAATTGCAGCATCTCAAATAATCAAAAAACCTATCCCTGACACGATTCTCGGAATTATCGAATCCGGCGATGAAGGGATGGAAACGGTTCGTGAAATTGAGCAAAAAATTATTAGTTCGGGTATAAATCCCGATACTGATTTAGTCAAGCTCATTTCTCCAATTCCGAATCCGCCATCATGCCGCGATGCATACGCTTTTCGTCAGCATGTGGAATCGGCTCGCCGCAACCGCGGAGTAGAAATGATTCCCGAATTCGACGAATACCCAATATTTTACTTTACCAATCACAACGCAATTTTTGGCGAAGGCGATATTTGGGTAGAAAAGGACCATCTCGAAAAACTTGATTTCGAGCTCGAATGGGCAGCTGTAATTGGCAAAACCGGCAAGAATGTCCCTTCGAGCGAGGCAGATAATTATATTGCAGGATTTACAATTATGAATGATTTGTCTGCGCGGCTTTTGCAAATGGAGGAAATGAAATTAAATCTCGGTCCGGCTAAGGGCAAGGATTTTGCGACTACACTGGGACCATTTCTCATCACTCCCGATGAACTCGAAGAGTATAAAACACCAACTCCTTTTGGCAACCAATATAATCTTAAAATGGAAGCCTATCATAATGGTGAGCTGATTTCCTCGGGCAATACAGCCGATATGACTTGGACTTTTGCAGAAATCATCGAGCGAGTCTCATATGGCGTTACGATTCGTCCGGGCGAAGTAATCGGCTCGGGAACTGTCGGAACAGGATGTTATTTGGAACTTAACGGCACAGGCGCCCGAATTGCTAAAGAATCAGGCGAAAATTACACACCTGTGTGGTTGCAACCCAACGACGAAATATCGCTAAAAATTGATATGCTTGGCACTTTGACTAATAGAATTGTATATTCAAATTCTGATTATTCAATATTATCAAAAAAGAAAATAAATAAATAATAAATTAAATACAGAGAAATAAAATGCTTCAATTTAATCCCAAAGAATTATCCGTTCCTGATGTTCAAAAGCTTATGCAAGGCGGAATAGCGCCAAGACCGATTTCATTTGTATCAACAATGTCAAATGACGGAATTCCAAATTTATCACCTTTTTCATTTTATAATGCTTTTAGCTCCAATCCCCCAATAGTAGTATTTTCTCCGTCACGCAGCGGCAGAACCAATAAAACTAAGGACACATATAATAATTTGATGGAAAATGGCGAATGTGTAATCCAAGCGGTGACATTCGATATGCTTGAGCAGATGAATCTGGCATCATCCGAATTTGCGCCCGAAGTAAATGAATTTGAGGTGACAGGCTTTACTCCGATTGAATCGAAATTAATCAAACCGTTCAGAGTGAAAGAATCACCATTTCAGATGGAATGTAAGCTTCGCCAGATGTTTGGAATGGGCGACGGTCCATCAGCAGGGAATTTAGCCGTTTGCGAAATACTGATGTTCCATGTGGACGAATCAATCATGAATAACGGTGCTATAGACCCACAATTGATTGACCACGTCGGGCGAAACGGAGGCTCGTGGTACACTCGAGCATCGGGAGACGCAATTTTTGAACTCGAAAAGCCCAAACATGCCAACCCAATTGGCTATTCTGCAATTCCAGTGCAAATTCGCAATTCATTTATTCTATCGGGCAATGATATTGGAAAACTCGCAAGTTGCACAGCTATTCCTGAGAAGACATTTGTAGATGAATATTTGTCCGAAATCGAAGTTCACGAAGCATCAATGGAAACTTTCAATCGCTACGCATCTGTCGGCGAATATACCGAAATGCTTTCGATAGCACTGCATTACCATAGCATCCATGCGCAAAACGCCAAGCACATGCTAGAACTTACGGCTAAAATCGCTTTGTCGTATAATGATACTGATTGCGCCTGGGCAGCTTTGCTTGTGAAATAGTTATATTTTTAATAAATATTATTTTAATTAAAAAAAGGGTTGCTCCAAACGAAGCAACCCTTTTAAATACAGAGATATATAAAAGTTCTATTCTTTTTCTTTCTTGGTATCGTCATCAACGACAGTATATTCTGCTTCTTCTACGCCATCATCTTTTTTCGGCTCTTGCTGTTGTTCTCCACCTGGATTTTGAGCTTGACCGCCCGCTCCTTGGTACATTTCCGAAGATGCTGCCGACCATGCGTTATTCAATTCATCCATCGCCGAACGGATATCACCTGGATTGTCTTTGATAGCATTTGCTAAGCGTGTCTTTGCGGCTTCGATTTTTTCCTTATTCGCCGGTGTCATTTTGTCACCCAAATCTTTCAACTGCTTATCGGTAGAATAAACCAGCGCATCAGCTTGATTACGTAAATCAATTTCTTCCTTACGTTTTTTATCTTCTTCTCCGTATTTTTGAGCGTCAGATTTCATTTTTTCGACTTCTTCTTTCGACATTCCACCCGAAGATTCGATACGAATATTTTGTTCTTTATTCGTAGCTTTGTCCTTAGCAGCCACTGCCAAAATGCCGTTTGCGTCAATATCGAAAGTAACTTCAACTTGCGGAATACCTCTCGCAGCCGGTGGGATACCATCAAGATGGAATCTGCCGAGTGAGCGGTTATCGCGAGCCATCGAGCGTTCGCCTTGCAAAATGTGGATTTCAACCGAAGTTTGGCTGTCTGCCGCAGTCGAGAATATTTCCGATTTGCGAGTTGGAATTGTTGTATTTGCAGGTATCATCGGAGTCATTACTCCGCCAAGAGTTTCGATACCCAAAGTCAAAGGAGTGACATCGAGCAACAATACGTCACTAACATCGCCTGAAAGTACGCCACCTTGGATTGCTGCACCAACCGCAACGACTTCATCAGGATTAACTCCACGTGAAGCATCTTTGCCGAAAAATCTCTTGACAAGTTCTTGGATTTTCGGGATACGAGTCGAACCACCAACCAAAATCACGTCGTTAATATCGGTAGGTGTCATTTTGGCATCTTTCAGAGCTTGCTCGCACGGACCTAAAGTTTTCTCGAATAAATCGGCACAAAGATTTTCAAATTTGGCGCGTGTCAAATTGATATTTAAGTGCTTTGGACCGTCTGCAGTAGCAGTTATAAACGGCAAATTGACGTCAGTTTGGAGCATTTGCGATAACTCGACTTTAGCCTTTTCCGAAGCTTCGCGAAGTCTCTGTAATGCCATTGCATCTTTACGCAAATCAATTCCTTCGAGATTCTTGAATTCATCAGCCAAAAAGTCTATCAAACGTTGGTCGAAGTTGTCGCCTCCAAGGTGTGTATCACCATTAGTTGACTTCACTTCAAATACTCCGTCGCCAATTTCAAGAATCGAGATGTCAAATGTACCGCCACCAAGGTCATAAACCGCAACGGTCATTGATTGCCCTTTTTTGTCCAAACCATAAGCCAATGCAGCAGCAGTCGGCTCGTTGATAATACGACGAACATTCAAACCTGCGATTTCGCCGGCGTCTTTTGTAGCTTGGCGTTGCGAATCATTAAAATATGCCGGAACAGTAATAACAGCTTCGGTGACTTTTTGTCCGAGGTAATCTTCTGCAGTTTGTTTCATTTTTTGCAAAATCATCGCCGAAATTTCGGGGGGCGAATACTTTTTACCGTCAATGTCAACACGCAGTGACTGTCCATCTTCCGAAGGAACGACAGTGAAAGGCACCATTTTGGCTTCTTCGGTCACTTCGTTCAATCTTCTGCCCATAAAACGCTTTATCGAATAAATAGTATTTTTGGGATTTGTGACTGATTGGCGCTTAGCTTGCTGTCCAACCAGACGTTCACCATTTTTTGTGAATGCAACCATTGAGGGAGTTGTTCTCGTTCCCTCGCTATTGGCTATTACTACGGGCGACGAGCCTTCCATTACAGAAACGCAAGAATTCGTTGTCCCTAAGTCTATTCCAATTATCTTACTCATTTTATAACTCCATTTGTTTTAAATTATGTGAAATTTTGTCATCAATTGTCAATGTGTCACTAATTACATGAAATAATGTCACCAAAAAGCAACATACATACAAGTGTGAAAATACCATGCCAAAAATATTATGTAAATAGGGGATAGGGGTTTGGGGCTAAAGGTTTGGGTGTTGGGATCTTTATCCCGAAGGTTCCAAACCTTCGGAAGGTTTTTTGTTCTTAATACCCTTTAATATATTGTGATACCTTTCTCGCAAAAGATACAAAACGATTAATATTGTGTCATAATCAATTGAATGTGTGCCGTCTTTTTTTATGTCCAAAAAAAGTCGTAATTTAGTAGTGTTAAATGAATTACATAAACATTGCATAGTAACAATATGAACAAAATATTAGAAGCGAAATTTATAGGACCGGACATCAAGCTATTCAAAATTGATGCTCCAAAGATTGCCCTCAAGCAGAAAGCCGGGCAATTCATTATTCTTCGAATCGCCGAAAACGGTGAACGCATTCCGCTTACCATTGCGGATTCGCACAAGGAAGAAGGCTGGATTACACTTATTGTCCAAGGAATTGGCGCTACTACAAAGGCGCTGAACCAACTCGAAGCAGGTGATTTTGTCCGTGACCTCGTTGGTCCTCTCGGGCAGGCTTCCCACATCGAAAACTTTGGTACGGCTGTCAGTATAGGTGGCGGTGTCGGAACTGCGATTGCTTACCCGACTGCAAAGGCTCTCAAAGCTGCCGGCAATAAGGTCATTTCAATTATCGGCGGCAGAAGCAAGCAGCACGTAATACTCGAAAACGAGCTTGCCGCAACATCAGATGAGGTTTATCCCTGCACCGATGATGGTTCGTACGGTTTCCATGGCTTTGTGACCCAAAAGTTGCAGCAATTGCTTGATAGCGGCGAAAAAATTGATTTCGTGCTTGCGATTGGTCCTATTCCTATGATGTCGGCTGTGGCGGAAGTTACTCGCCCGCATGGCATTAAAACAGTTGTGAGCCTCAACCCTGTAATGGTGGATGGCACCGGAATGTGCGGTGGTTGCAGAGCTTACGTTGACGGCAAACAAGTTTTCGTCTGCGTTGACGGACCGGAATTTGACGCTCACCAAGTTGATTTCAAAATTTTGCAACAACGCAACAGAACTTACGGAATCCAAGAGCAAGCCGCTCTGGAAGCACATATGTGTAATATTGATGTAGTTTATAACGAAGAATTAAAAAATAAAAAAATAGCGGAGTCTATATAAATGGCTGAATTAAAAACTAAAGAAAGAATGCAAATCCCAAGGCATGATATGCCTGAGCAAGAGCCTCACCAAAGGGCTACGAACTTTGAAGAAGTGAATTTGGGCTATTCAATTGAAATCGCTATGGAAGAAGCCGAAAGATGTATCAGATGCAAGAATCCAGTTTGCGTTGATGGATGCCCCGTATCGGTCAAAATTCCCGAATTTATCAAAATGATTGCGGATGGAAAATTTGACGAAGCTGCCGAAATTTTGAAAACCGATAATGCACTGCCTGCGGTTTGCGGTCGCGTTTGTCCGCAAGAGGAACAATGCGAAGCTGTTTGCGTACTTGCCAAAAAAGGCAAACCGGTTGCAATCGGCTATTTGGAACGCTTTGCAGCTGATTGGCAACGCAAGCATTCAAATTTGAAGCATGCTCACGTTCAGCAAAAAACAGGTAAAAAAGTCGCAATCGTGGGTGGCGGACCTGCGGGATTGAGTTGTGCCGGAGATTTAATCCAAATGGGGCACGACGTAACTGTCTTTGAAGCACTTCACGAAATTGGCGGTGTACTTGTATATGGAATTCCGGAATTTAGATTGCCTAAGGAAATTGTACGCGCCGAAGTTGATGCCTTGCACGAGCTTGGTGTCGAATTTGTCACTAATTACGTAATCGGATTGACCGAAACTATCGAAGAGCTTCAAGCCCGTTTCGATGCGATTTTTATCGGTGTTGGTGCAGGATTGCCATATTTCCTAAATGTTCCTGGCGAGCATTTGAATGGGGTTTACTCGTCCAACGAATTTTTGACACGAGTGAATTTGATGAAAGCCTATGATTTCCCGAATAATGTAACTCCAATTTATGATTTGAAAGATAAAAATGTGGCAGTTTTCGGTGGTGGAAACACTGCGATGGATGCCGTCAGGACTTCGAAGCGCATGGGTGCTAAACGAGCGATGATTTGCTATCGCCGTACCGAAAAGGAAATGCCCGCCAGAGTGGAAGAAATCAAACACGCCAAAGAAGAGGGCATAGAATTTATGCTGCTTGTGGCGCCTTTGGAACTTGTGGGCGATGACAATGGCGTACTCAGAGCAATCAAATTGCAACAAATGGAACTCGGCGAGCCGGACAGTTCAGGGCGTCGCCGTCCCGTACCAATCAAAGATGCAATTGAAGAAATTCCGGTTGATGCAGTGGTAATCGCTATCGGCAATGGCTCAAATCCAATTATCAGCCAAACAACCCCGGAACTCATCGTAAATAAATGGGGAAATATTTTGGTTGATGAATCAAATATGAAAACAAATATGAAGGGAATATTCGCAGGTGGCGATATTGTAACGGGTGGTGCAACGGTAATTCTCGCAATGGGTGCCGGCAGAACTGCCGCCAAAGCCATTGACGATTACTTGAAAAATCCCGAAACTTGGTAAATATAAAAAACAATTATTTTACAAAAGCAGTTCATTTAATTGAATTGCTTTTTTTTATTGATTTTTTCGCGATTTCACTCAGAAAAGCAGTTTCCAAGAACAACTCAACAGCATCCTGAAGGTTTGACTTGGCTTCTTCTACGCTACAACAAATATTGTAAAAGCGATTTCTCCCACAGAGGTTCTATGGAATTAATAAACTTCGTCATGAGTGCCGATAGTTTCAAGGAAGATAATCTTGTTTTTATTGTTGCCCAATTCAGATTCGTAAAATATCTTGAAAATTAATCTATATTCAAAATTTATACTGCATGAATAGGAACTTTCGAGCTGTCCTTTAAGTTTGTGCGTGCGGAGCGAAGGAGTGAATGGGTCTTCAATCAACAAATGAAGTGTTCTGACGAATGAATCTTTTAAAGCAGGATTGGATTTTAGTAATTTAGCGGCTTTTCGGGTGAATTGACCGGATTTTATCAGTTCAAAGTTCATTCTCGATATCGCTCATTATTTGGTCAATAGTTTGAATTTTAAGCTTCCCGCTTTTCAACTCTTGATTCGCTTCTACAATTTCTTGAACCAAGATTTCCCTTCTGTCTTCAATCAATCTTTGTTGCAAAATACGCGTCAACTCGATCCTATCTTCGATTGGAAGGATATCAACAGCATCAAGTATTTCAGCAAAACTCATATTAACCTCAATTATTTACTTTCAATTTAAACGTTGATAAGCGCTTTTTATTTGAACAGATGAACTGGGCTTAGGTGGCACGTACTTGCGGACGCCGTGGTCGCCCAGATTGTTTTCCTTGTCTTTCTCTTTGCCGATATAGCTCATTCTTTCATTCACATTCAAAATAACTTTCTAAATTCTTAATATTCTCAAAATACTCCTCTTGGTAAATTGATGGTAATCGCTCTGTAAATAGTTTTAATAGTGGTATTATAGGCTTATATAAATATTGATTAAAAACTACAACAAAGCACTCTCCAACAGCTAACGTATCAATCTACCTGATTTTCTGAATACCAATGCTACTAATCTAAAATCATTGCAATTATCAATATATACTGGTGTTGTGAATTTATTGAATTCTTCTTCAAATAAACCCAATAAGGAATCAGATGTTATTGTATCTCTTTGAATATATCTCAGTGAATTTTTATCGAGAAATAGGTCTAATGACAAATCAGTTTGTGTGTGTATTCTTAAACCAACATAATTAACAGCTATATATTTAATCGAATCACCATTTAGAGAATTCAAGATCGAATCACCATTTAGAGAATTCAAGATTGATAAAAACAAAAATATAGACAATATCATAATAGTTAGTTTCATTTCATTTCATTTCTCCTATTCCTATCGCCAGACAATAATAGACTCTGTCTGTCTCCGAACCCCCATTTTCAACATTAATATGTATTTTAGTTTTTATCATTGACAAACTTGCATATTCTTTGCTAATAATGCAAATCAAATATCACAAAAAAAAACCGCCACAATGTGACGGTATTAGGAGGTCTTAGAGATTTAGAGAGATTAGTTTGTTACGAAACTTGTACCGACGTTGAATGCTTCCATGTTTAGTGGGACTAATTTATGGTAGCGTTCGGGGAGCACTTGCTTGAGTGCTTCGGTGATTGTTTCTTCTTTTACTATTTTTGTAGCTCTAACGAATGCACCTAACATCAGCATATTCAATACTTTGATGTTTTTGAGCTTTACTGCTTCTGCGCTACCGGGCACATTGTAAATTGTGATGTCGGTACGAGTGGGCGGAGTCAATATATTTGTGCTATCGTAAATTATCATGCCACCGGGTTTGACTCTCGATTCGAATTTATCAACTGATGGTTGATTGAGTGCAATTACTGAGTCAAATCTCGATATAATTGGCGAACTGATATAATCGTCGGATACAATTGTGATTGCATTTGCTGTGCCGCCGCGCATTTCGGGTCCGTATGATGGCATCCAGCATACTTCTTTATTTTCTAGCATGCCTGAATAAGCCAAAATCATTCCCATCGAAAGTACGCCTTGCCCGCCGAATCCTGCGAAAATTGCTTCTTGTGTCATATTATTTGCCCTCCGGAACTTTTATATCGCCAAGCGGATAAAATGGAATCATTTTTTCTTCGACGAATTGATTTGATTGCTTGGGTGTCATTTTCCAGTTGGACGGACAATTAGTCACGATTTCAACTAAGCAAAATCCGAGCCCTTGCTTTTGATATTCCAAAGCTTTTGCTAATGATTTTTTGGCTTTGCGTACATTATTCGGAGTATGGACTGAATGACGACTTACGTATGCCACACCCGGCAAATTTGCCAATAAATTGCTAATATAAAGCGGATGTCCTTGTGTTTTGACATCGCGACCGTATGGTGAAGTTGTTGTCACCATTCCGGGCAATGTAGTAGGAGCCATTTGACCGCTTGTCATTCCATAAATACCGTTATTGATGAAAACGACCAGGATGTTTTCGCCACGATTTGCTGCGTGAACAGTTTCAGCGGTGCCAATTGCTGCCAAATCGCCGTCACCTTGGTAAGTGAAGACATATTTTTCGGGCATAATGCGTTTGATACCGGTAGCAACAGCACATGCACGTCCGTGGGCTGCTTCTTGCATATCTACATTCATGTAGTGATAGGCGAATACGGAGCATCCAACCGGCGCTACACCGATGATTTCTTCTTGAATTCCCATTTCGTCCACAACTTCCATCAGAATTTTATGTGCTGTACTGTGACCGCAACCCGGGCAATAGTGCATCGGGATGTCAATCAATGTTTGTGGTTTGACATAAACCACATTTTCTGCAAGACAAATATCTTCGTCAAAATTGATTGGTTGGTCGGTTAATTCAGCTTCTATATCAACATATGTTCTTTCGCTCATTTTGTTTCTCCTTTGATGTAGATTCTTTCAAAATTTTCGAGAATTTCTTCGGGTGAGGGAATCATACCGCCCATTCTGCCGTAAAATTCAACTTTTGTGGCGCCATTTACCGATAGGCGAACGTCTTCGACCATTTGCCCGGCGTTCATTTCCACATCTAAAATTCCTTTTAGTTGTGGAGCAATGTCAGCATAAACTTGTGTCGGGAATGGGAATACAGTAATCGGTCTAATAACACCCACTTTGTAGCCTTTGGCGCGAGCCATTTCCATTGCTTTGATACAAATCCGAGCAACTAAGCCAAATCCTGTGAAAACGTATTCGGCATCGTCAAGATTGACAGCTTGGTAACGGATTTCATTTTTTTCGATTTCTTTGTATTTTGCTTGAAGTCTTAGGTTAATTTCTTCCATTTTTTCGGATTGAATATGCAAGGAAGTAATATAATTTCTGTCTTTGCCGGGTTTTTTGCCTGTGGTTGCCCAATCGGGGAATTCCGTTTTGCGAGGCATTTGCTCGAACAAAACGACTTTTTCCATCATTTGTCCGATAGCGCCGTCAGTTAAAATCATCACAGGATTGCGATATTTTTCGCCGAGTTCAAATCCGAGCTTGACAAAATCGACCATTTCTTGAACGCTTGACGGAGCTAAAACGATTAATTTATAGTCACCATGTCCGCCACCTTTGACAGATTGAAAATAATCAGCTTGCGAAGGCTGAATAGTTCCAAGTCCGGGACCACCTCTGACAACATTCGCCAAGAGGCAAGGCAGTTCGGCACTCGCGATATATGAAAGCCCTTCTTGCATAAGACTAATGCCCGGGCTTGATGAAGTAGTCATAACACGTCTGCCGGCGCCTGCAGCACCGTAAATCATATTAATAGCCGCAACTTCGCTCTCGGCTTGCAACACCACCATTCCGGTGCGTTGCGATGCTTCACGAGCAAGATATTCGAGTACTTCGGATTGCGGAGTGATAGGATAACCGAAATATGCATCACATCCGGCTCTAATCATTGCCTCGGAGAGTGCTTCGTTTCCTTTCATAAGCTTTAGATCGCCCATTTCTGTTCCTTTTAGTTAATCTTCAATTTCTATTACTTTGACAGGTCTTTTTGCTTTGTCCACCTTACGGTAAACTGTAATTACAGCGTCAGGACATACCAATGCACAACTTGCGCAGCCGTTGCATAAGTCGTTGACCTTGATTGCAAATTGGTATCCTTTGGAATTTATCGTGTCGCTCAACTGAATAGCTTCTTTCGGGCATGCATCGAAGCATAGTTCACAACCCTTGCACCTTTCGATATCAATGATGATTTCGCCCATTACTTTTGCCATGTTTTACCTCGTTCTTTTCTACGATGTTACTAAATGTTAGCTATTATGCTAATCTTATCTCATAAAAAAATGTTTTTTGCCATTTTTATACATTTAAAATTACGAAAATTTCTTTACATGGCAAAAGAAAATCGTACTTGCATCAAAATAAATGCATTAATAATTAAGGACTTGCGAAGAATGATATTATGCACGACTAAATATATTGTTACCAAAGTCACATAAACGAGCCCAATTTCTTTGTTTTACATTTCTAAAATTAATTTTCAAGAACACTAAAAATAACTTGCATACAATCGAATTATTATCTATCTTTGTTTAGTATAACATTTGAAATTGCTTATGAAAATCAAGGAAATTGATTCGGAGAGTAAAATAACGCCATTTAACAAGTCATTCCTGATAATATTTGTAGCAGGTATTTGCACGCTATTAATTGCTATCGCATATTATTACTACAACTCAACACGTGAGATTGTAGTAAATGAGAAATATAACGACTTGAAGACATTGTGCAAAATTAAAGCTTCTCGCATCAATCAATGGCTTTTCGAACGTCATTCCGATATAAAGTTTTTCTCGAACAACAACTATCTCACTGACTTGATAATCGAATATAACAGCAAAGCCCATTCTGATGAGCTTGAGAACCAAATAATTGATATACTCGAGCCTGTATTGCTCAATGATAGATACCATGACATTATTATCCTTGATACAAATCGTGAAATTTCATTATCACTCAAAAACGGTTCACGTTTGATGCCTTCTATTCTTAACGCATATATTGATAAAGCAATCGCTGCCGATAGTATTGTATTGAGCGACTTGTATAAAGATGAAATCCGTGATGTGATTTTTATAGACTTAGTTGCTCCGATTAATGATAGTTCCGGCAATCTCAGAGCTATTATGTTGTTCAGAATAGACCCCTCAATCAATTTTTATCCTTTGATTGTAAGTTGGCCCGGTCCAAGCCCTTCGGCAGAATCATTTTTGGTAAGATTTCAAAATAATGAACTACTTGTGTTAAATGAACTTCGCCATGCAAAAAATACAGCACTTAAACTTACTATACCAATGAGATATTCTGAAAATACTGCCGTCCAAGCTGTTAAGGGCGCAAGTGGTATTTTAATTGGTGAAGATTATAGAGGTGTGCAGGTACTGAGTCACGCACAAGCAATTAAAAATACTAATTGGTTTATTATAACCGAAATTGATATGGGCGAAGTCGTAAATGAATTACGGAAGCGCGAATTGGTCATAATTATTTCAGTTGGAGTTATAATATTAATTCTCATACTCGGGTTAACTATTTATTATAAAAACCGTAAAGAGCAGATTTTCCATAAACTTTATGAAAAAGAAAAAGCACTTCGCGAAACAAACGAAATTTTCAGAACTACACTATATAGTATTGGCGATGCTGTTATAACCACCGGAGTTGATGGCAAAATTATTAGAATGAACAAAGTCGCCGAACAACTCACCGGTTGGCTCGAATCTGAAGCTATTGGACAGAATGTAGAAACGGTATTTAAAATAGTAAGTGAACACGATTTAAGTCGAGTGGAAAATCCCGTTAGAGTTGTACTTCAGAAAGGTAAAATCGTAGGGTTAGCAAATCACACATTACTCATTGCTAAAGACGGCAATCAAATCCCAGTAGTTGATAGTGGTGCTCCAATCAAAAATGATGCAGGCGAAATTTTCGGAGTAGTGTTAGTATTCCGAGACCAAACTGAAGAGCGTCTGGCGCAAAATCAGATAAACGAATCGCGAGAGTTTTTTGTCCGGTTGTTCAATTTATCGCCATTACCCACTGCAATTTTGAATGCTGATGAGATGCTCTATCTTAATATTAGCGATAGCTTTACAGATATTATTGGCTATGAGCCGGACGATGTTATTTCTAAGAGCTTTTATCATCTTCCAATTTGGATGCAGCCCGAATCAATCATTGAGCAGATGAGTTCGCTATTGACTTTGAAAAAAATCAGAAAATTCGAAATTGAAGTCATTACAAAAACCGGCGAAGTTAAACAGATGCTGCTTTTCCTTGATTTATTTGAACAAAAAGAAAGGCAATATATTTTCATGAAATTATTAGATATTACTAACGAACACCAATACGTTCAAACTATTCGTGAAAGTGAAGCCCGATTCAAAACAATGTTCGTTTCCAATCCGCAGCCGATGATGGTATATGATGTGGAAACCGAGAGTATTTTGGAAGTAAATGATGCCGCTATTAAGCATTTCGGGTATAGCTACGAAGAATTCATAAATCTTAAACTAAATTCAATTAAATCTGAAGACACTGCAAATCTAATTCAAGTGAAATCCTTTTATGGTCCCGGTTGGGAAAAGCTCAAATGCTTAAGAAAAAAATCAGGTGATTCATTTGTTGCTGATGTTATAACCGATAAAATTGCTTGGCAAGGAATTGATGCGAAAGTATTGTTGATCATTGACATTACAGAAAGAATCAATGTTCAGAAAACTTTAATTGAAGCTAAAGAAAAAGCAGAGATGAATGATAAGTTAAAATCTGCTTTTCTTGCAAATATGTCGCACGAAATCAGAACTCCTCTTAATGGTATTATCGGTTTTTCGGAATTATTGAAACAGATGAATTTTTCCGAAAACGAACAATATGAATTTTTTGAGATAATAAATAGTAGTGGGAAACGATTGTTAGCATTGGTCAATGATATTATTGATTTGTCCAAAATTCAATCGGGCAACATCAAAGCAAAATTTGCACAATTCAATTTGAACAAGACTATTAATGACTTATATGTTTTTTTCAAACCAATAGCAGAAACCAAATCCCTTATATTATCAAAAC
Source organism: Desulfobulbaceae bacterium (assembly GCA_018335795.1). Classification (GTDB taxonomy): domain Bacteria; phylum Bacteroidota; class Ignavibacteria; order Kapaibacteriales; family UBA2268; genus PGYU01. Next base: position 20,751 of record JAGXRP010000059.1, read on the forward strand.
ACATCGGATTACCGGATGATGATTCGCTTATAGTATCAGACGAACAAAGAGTATATCAGATTCTCGCCAATTTAATCGGAAATGCAATTAAATATACCGATAGAGGTAGTATTGAATTTGGATACAGAATTAACGAAGCAAAAATCATATTCTACGTAAAAGATACAGGCATCGGAATACCCGAAGAGGCTCGAGAAAGAGTCTTTGAGCGTTTCATGCAATTAGAACGCCCGGACAAACAAGTGGACGGAACCGGGCTTGGATTGGCAATTTCGAAGGGTTTGGTGGATATTCTTGGCGGAACGATTAACTTTGAATCCAACAACGACGAAGGTACAACTTTCTTTGTCGAGATTCCATATTTGAAAACGATGGTAATGGAATTTAAATCGTAGGGACCGCAACTGCGTTATGTCCGAACAGCTGGTCATTCTGAAGACGAAGTCGAAGAATCAAGCTTTCATAAATTCATGGATTCTTCGCTTCGCTCAGAATGACACTATGTTTTCCGTCTCTGTAACAAAAACTGGACAAAAATTTTGAAATTTTATTTGGAAATAAGAAATTTTATTTATACTAGCAATGTACAGACATACAATATGGAAAATTGATGTTGAAAATTTGTAAAATAAGGATTTCTACAGAGCTACAGAGCTACAGAGGAGCGACGAGATGCTAAAATCTTATTGTATCCTATTACACGAAACTTTTCCACAAACGAAAGAACTTGAAACACACAAGAATCATAAGTTAATTCTACCAACCAAACTCTCGCAAAGTTCATTGACATACCATAAATCGTATTCGCTCAAAAACAGGCGAGGTCGTTTATGATTGTCAGCTAAGCACCCGAAGCATGGGGAGCTTTGGGGGTGAGATGATTCCCAAGCGGCTTTATCTTTTTGGTATTTATTAAATTAACAATTTTAAATATATTCAGGAGCTACTATGAAAATCGCACATAAAATTCTAATCATCATAATCATTTTGGCGAATTTTTCATTTGTACATAGTGAAACGCCAAATTTGAAATTTATAACTAAATTTAATGATGTAAGTTTGCAAAATAAAGTCTCAACTTCACTCAATCTTGGCGATACTATTTTGTTTACATATGAAGACTCTGAATTAGATCTTTCATATTTGAATATTTGTTTTGATAATAAATGTATCCAATTTACAAATCTTGAAATGGGCATTCCAAACAAAAAAAATATTAAACTTCATGGTGCCGTTCATGTAAATAAAAACAATAATGAGCTATGGTTTATTACTAAAGATGGCTTATTTATTTTCGATGGATCTAAAATTGTAAGAAATGAAAATGTTCTTAATGATTTAGATTCTCCCAGTAAAGTTTACTACAGACATTCTTTGTATAAACATACTAATGGAGATATTTATATCTCGACACCAATTCTGCATTTAATAAAATATGATGGTATAAAGTATGATACAATTGTATCTCCCATAAGTGATGAAGAAATTCACATTAAAGGAAAGAACTTTAACACTAATTTAGTAGCTATTGGTAACAAATTATACTTTCGAACACTTCAATACGATATAGCATATTTAGATATAGAAACTCTAGAGTATCACTACCCTTTTGTGAAAGATACGATTTTAAAAAAATATTTAACTAATGAAGAGATATTGCCGCTTGACGAACCATTCTTAAGAGATATTTTCAAACATGAAAATAGGTTATTGATGCATTTTAATAATTTATTTATTAGCAGCTTTTTCTTTTATAATGGTCAAGAAATTGAAAAGGTTATATTAGATACAAACTTAATTTTCCCAAATGATTCTGCCTATGTTCTCCATTTTATAGAAGTAGATAATAAAGGTAGAATATGGGCTAAAATTCAAACACAAAAAAGTATTTATCCACCTTATGATTCCAAAACACATTTTTTTATCATTAATAAGAATTTTGATTATTATAGGATTAATAATGATGAATTAGGTTTTGAAACTAGTACGAATTTTTCGGGTTTGCATAATTTAAGCAACGGCACAACATATTTAAATATAAACGGCGGATTTTTAGTAGATGACCCTCTTGGCGTTTCGGTAACTGAAAGTGTACCTTCTTTCTTTATGAACAAAGTTAGACCAAATCCATTCAAAGACAGAACACAAGTTGAACTAACAGCTACACGCACTGCAATTGATAATATGAAAGTAGAAATCTTCGATTATCTTGGTAAAAGCATCAAACAAATTGAACCTTTCATTACGTATCAACCACTGACCGGTCTTGCAACTCTCGAATTAGAAACCGACGGAATCCGTCCCGGCTACTACTATCTCGTACTAACAGACCATAATGACACTCGTACAATGCCGATATTGATTAAGTAAAATGGATTAAGACAATCCTCCCGTCAGATGTAACAACTGACGGGACAATTTGCCCACGACAGAATATATTACAAATCTAAACTACGGAAGTTTTGGAAACTTCCGAAGTTTTATGTGTTAAATCAAAATATAAAAAGGTCAGAACGCTGTTCTGTTCCATCATACACCACTATTGTAGCATATTGAATCTTTTCTCAAACTTTTCTTGTATCTTGTATCCTGTACTGAGGTAACTTGCATACCAAGGTGCATCCTGCTTTAGTTTCAGCTTGATTATCCAAATGCCGAATAGCCAGATCGGACTGTAAAAATCATATAGAATTTTGTTGTCTTCAATCGCAATCTCAAGAACAATGAGCGAGCCTTTGGGTCCTACAATATAATAAGTACGGTAATTTTCCCTTTCGATTAATTTGAACCCTATTGTACGATTGCCCCAGTATGTAGAAACATAATCTCGACCTTTCTTGAATTCTGCTTGTTTAAATCCGTGCGATTCTATCCAAGCATAAATTGATTTCATGTCCGGGCTTATGCTAATTGAACCGTAATCTATTATTTGAGTCTCTGTATTCATAATTTGTATATACTTAACATATTTAAACATCTCTATATAATTAACGAAAAATTCACAATAATGTTTTTATTGAGGACTATTAAATACCAAGTAGTTGCAATAAACAAAAAAAGGCAAGGCATGTAACACATACCTTGCCAATTTTATTTAGAAGCGATTTACTTAATCAATCGAAACTTCGATTTGCTTTGGTTTGACAGGCTCAATCTTTGCCAAAGTCACAGTCAAAATGCCATCGTCATACTTTGCCGAAATGCTGTCCTTATTTATATTTTCGGGCAAAGTAAATGAGCGAGTGAATTCACCGTAAGCCCTTTCGGCTCTGATGTAAGTTCTCTCAGGCTTTTGAACTTCACCGTCAACAACTTCCTCCTGTGCATAAGGGCTTTTCTTCGTACCCTTAAAATAGATGATTTTGTCATCGCTGATGGCCACCTTCACGTCCTCTTTCTTCACTCCGGGCAATTCCGCTGTAAAGTAAAGATGATTTTCGTCCTCGCTAATGTCAATCCTGGGAGCGAAAGGACCGTACTCGATAGAAAATCCCTTTTCGAATTCATCGGCAATATTTGCCATTCTGCGTGATAATTTCTCGAACCCTTTGAAAGGGTCTAATCTTAAGTATGTCATGGTAATACCTCCTTTGATTGATTAATTAATAATAACTTCATATTGTTTTGGTGTTTCCGGTATTTTTTTCTCGATAGTCAATTCCAATACACCTTGGTTGTATGTAGCTTTGATTTTTTCTACATCAGCAGTTTCGGGCAATTGTAAATTGCGTTTGAAAGCTCCGAAAACGCGTTCGCTACGTAATAGATTTGATTCATCGGAACGTTTCTTTTCGCCTTCGATAGTCATCAAATACTCGTCGTTGACCGATACTTTCACATCGCTTTTAGCCACACCGGGCAATTCGATATGAACAATAAAATTAGCATCATTCTCGGTAACATCAAGTCTGGGGCTGAAATTGCCTGTTTCGACTGTGATACCTTTTTCAATTGAGTCGGCGATACCTTGGAATTGTTTAACAAATTCTTCGATGCCGCGTGCCGGGTTCATTCTGTAATATCCCATTTTAAAAACTCCTTATTATTAATATTTATGAAATAACATTTTCAAATTCGAAAGATGAATTACGAAAAGCGTGCCAAACGAAAAAAGTGCCGAAATGGCGCAAAATAGCGACATGTTGTCGCAAAGAATTTGACAAATTGTCAGCTACTATTGCAATAATGACAATATGGCACTTTAATGCAATAATTGGCACAGATGAAAAATTTAAAATATAATTTTTTTATTACCCAAACTTTTGCTAATTTTACATTTTGCGAAAGTAGCTCAGTTGGTAGAGCGACGGCTTCCCAAGCCGTAGGTCGCGGGTTCGAATCCCGTCTTTCGCTCACTATTATGGATAAATCATACAATAAGATATACACAAATTGCTCTGCCAAGAAGCTTAATATCGAACATGCCTGCGAGGTTGGTGTTTATCTACCTAAAATCTCTAATGTTATTGATTTTATTGAAAAAGGAACGAGAACAACATTAGTAGAAGCCGACCCGGAATCAGTAGCGCTAATTCGGGATTGCTTCGACGAATACCCGAATGTTCAAATTCATTCGGTGGCAGTATTTGACCGACGCGGACGTGTGAAACTCTCTCGAGCAAAGGCTTCCACATTTATTACAGAATTGCCCCAAAGTCCTGCATTGGTCAATGATTCATACTTAAAGAATCCTGACAACGAATTTGAGACTGATTGTGTACTGTTTTCCGATATTGACGATGGGACGATTGATTTGCTCAGTATAGACATCGAAGGAGCAGAATGGTTCGTGTTATCGTACATGAAGAGCTTGCCCAAAGTTGTTTCGGTAGAAACTCATGGCAAATATTACACAAACCCATATATAGATAAAATCCGTGCTTTCATGTTCGGTAACGGTTATAAAGAGTGGTTTATGGACAAATCGGATACTGTTTATCTAAATGAAAATGCTGCTCGAGTTACGCTACCCGAGAAACTCAAGCTCACAATCATGAAATTTCGCATATTTGCTAGTAGATTGAAGCGATATTTAAGGAGGCGCTAATCAGAACTGAATATACTAAAATCGATATTTAGAAGTCAATGATTTCATCAAGGGGACGCGAATGACTCCTAAATTCATGCTCATATTTTCCGTATGATGCGTTCCCTTGGTATTATTTTGCTTTGACTTTAATTTTGAAATGATTGACCAATCGCTGAATCTCCTCTAATTTTATTTCGCTGTGTATGTGGAGGATGGCAATATTGGCTATATGCTTCGAATCATGCTTCTCAAATAGTATAATTGCTTCTGCAAGGTCGTGCCATTCACCGATTTCTTCTTGAATTTCATCAAGATAATCAACATTGAGATAGACTCTGTTCTTGAGTTTTGTCGGCATTAAGCGATAAGTGTAAATTAGATTCTTGATTCTTTTGCGGCATTCATGTAGCACGGTTTCTATATCAGCTGATTTTAAGAGGTCTGCCAGTACATTAATCTGATTCTTATAAAAGATTTTGATGTCTTTTTCACTAATTCGCACAATTCCACGATTGATTTTCTTCAGCGAGCGGCTTAATTTTTCAGTATTGTCGTAGTAATTCATCCGAAATTCCATCAGATGATTGTCTAATACTGCGTTTTGCATCTCAATCATTTCAATATCAGTAAGTTCATGCTTATCGGCAAGATTTAAATTGAGTTGAGCCATTCTTACTAAGCCGGCTTTTTTGAAAATCGGGCGAATGGCATTGAGTTGCTTTTTCAGTTTCGGATTTATATTAATGAGTGTCAAAAAGGTGACTAATGAAGAGATTTTTTTGAACTCAAGGCGCATTTTATGCAAATCTTCGGGATTTTCGAATTCATTAAAAAGGTGATAGCTACGAAGTAATTTCTTAGTTCGCTTCTTGAGGTACTGCTTTTGTGAACTTTTAGATAGCATTTAAAATTCTTTAATTTGTATGACAAAGCAATGCAATATATGCGTTTTAGGATATTTTTATCTTAACAAACAACACATTCTTTTTATCCATTCACAAATTTTTTCAAAATATTTTCAATAACCCTACAATAACAAAAAATAATGTACGTTATAACATTAGTTGTTATTACATATATCGGAAAGCACCTATGAAATTAGAAGACGAAATAAAGCAAAGTAAGTTCAAAAGCGAGCACCACAAGATGGTTTTGAACATTATTTTTACTGCCCATTGGGTTGAATTGCAAAATACGAGAATGTTGAAACCATTTGGCATTTCGCCACAACAATTCAATATCCTCAGAATTTTGAGAGGGCAATATCCCAATCCTGCATCAATCACATTGCTTCAGGATAGGATGATGGACAAGATGTCGAATGCATCGCGATTGGTTGAAAAATTGAGAATCAAAGGCTATATTGAGCGTATTCAATGCGAAGAGGATAGACGCCAATGCGATGTTTTCATCAGCAAAAAAGGGCTTGAAATACTGAAAGAATTAGATGAAATCATTGACAAGCAGAACGAAACATTTGAAGAGCTTACCCATGAGGAAGCTAAAATCGTCAATGAATTATTAGACAAATTAAGAAAATAAGTTTTTAATCAATTTTTTAGGAGATTTATTATGTTTAAGCAAAGTGCTATTATTATTATTATCGGAGCGTTTCTAATGCTCACGGCAACTGCTATGCAGGCTCAGAAATACACTATTGATGCCAAATCCAGCACAATCAAATGGATTGGCGAGAAAGTAATAGGCAAACATTGGGGAACTATCAAATTACAAGAAGGACACTTAATGCGTAACGATAACCAAACACGTGGAGAATTCCGCATTGACATGACTACGATTAAAATTGACGATTTGAAAGATGCAGGTACAAATGCTAAGCTTTTAGGTCATTTGAAATCCGATGATTTCTTTAATGTTGATAATTTCAAAACAGCTACTTTCATATTGGACAAAATTACTCCATATAATCCTAAGCCCGGCGAGAATTATAACTATTGGGTATCAGGCAAATTGACTATCAAAGGCATAACAAATGAAATTCGTTTTCCGGCGCAAATAGATTTCTCCGAAACAAGTTTTACATCAAATGCCGAATTTACTATTGACCGCACAAAATGGAATGTAAAATATAATTCCGGTAGCTTGTTCAGTGGCTTAGGCGATAGCATGATTTATGATGATATTAAATTCGAGTTGGTCTTGAAAGGCTTTGCAAACTAAGAATTTCTGTTAATTAATAACCATGACTTTAAGATTTGGAGCATCAATAATTATTACTGATGCTCCTTTTATTAAAACTAAAAATCTTCACTTATGTGTTTAAAATTATAATAAATTAAACGGGATAAAAATGTCAGAAAATATGCTATTTGAATCGTACAAATATGGCGGGATGGAACTGAAAAACAGGTTAGTTATGGCGGCAATGACTCGTAGCCGTTCATTTGAAAGAGGAGTTCCGCACGAATTAGCAACTTTATATTATTCTCAACGTGCTTCAGCCGGATTGATAATCACTGAAGGCACTCATATATCACCTACAAGTGCAGGTTATTTGTGGTGTCCGGGAATATATACAGAAGAACAAATGGAAGCATGGGCAAAGATTGTAAGCGCTGTCCATGATAAAGACGGCAAAATCTCTATGCAGTTATGGCATACAGGTCGAATTTCTCATACTGATTTTCATGGTGGCGAAAAGCCTCCTGCACCTTCCGCAATCAAAGCTATAGGCAGAACTTATACCAAGGATGGATGGAAGGAGTTTTCTGAGCCGAGAGAAATGAATCGCGACGAAATTAAAAGCGTTATCAAGGATTACACAAATGCTGCTAAAAATGCTATAGAAGTAGGATTCGACGGAATTGAAATCCACGGTGCTTTCGGGTATTTGCCTGAGCAATTCCTGTGTTCGGGGTCGAATCAGCGTACTGACGAATATGGCGGCTCAATCGAAAATAGGTCGAGATTTGTAATTGAACTAATCGAATCTATTTCGCAAGTTATTGATTCATGGCGTATTGGTATCAAACTATCACCTTCAAATATCGCAAATTCGAGTAGTGATGATAATCCAACCGAAACATTTGGTTATCTTGTCAATAAATTGAATGATTACAATTTGGGACATATACAATTGATGGAAGCAGAAGAAGCTGCCAAAACATTACCCAATTATATTCCTAATGTTGCCGATTATTTTCGCAATATTTACAAAGGGACTTTGATTACGAATAATCATCATAATCGAGAAACTGCAATCGAATTTCTCGAATCAGGTAAAGCAAATTTGGTATCATTTGCAAGGTGGTTTTTGGCAAATCCTGATTTGCCCCAAAGATTCAGAGTTAATGCACCTCTGAATGAGCCACTCAAAAAAAGTTTCTATGGTGGCGGTGCTGAAGGCTACGTTGATTACCCATTTTTGGATACTTCCCAAAACTAATGAAATACGATTTTTAGTATGGTGAAATCGTCCTTTTGGATGGTTTCGCCATACATTCCCAAAATGTATTTATGCAAATTATTCAACTCAGATGCCTTTTTATCTTTGCGTGTATCCAAAAAATGAATCAAATCATTAATTGTCCATTGTGTACCATCAGACGTCAAAATCTCAAATGTGCCATCTGAAAAAACGAACAATTCGCTTTCGGGTTCAATCTTCAAAGTCTCTTGCTTAAAATTGTATTCATCCATCCCACCGATGATAAAATTGCCTTCGTTCAACTTGCAAAATGAGTCGTCAGATTTGAACAGAACTGATGGGTGATGCCCTGCGGCTGAATAATTCAACTCGCGTTTCGGGATATTGTAAACTCCATACCAAATTGTAAAATACATGCCATGATGCTCTGTTGTTTGGAAAATTTTATTCAGAGAAGAAAAAACATCCTTAGGTTGGCGAAAATCAGTATTCGGAAGATTACGAAAGCGGAGAATATTCAATAATGACACTGAATATAGGCCGGAAGCTATACCATGACCGCAAACATCGAACAAATAGAATACAAAATTCTCTTCGTCAAGCATAAAATAGCCAAATGCATCTCCGCCTAACTTTTGAGTAGGAACATAATGCCAATAAGTAGAAATAGATTTGTTGTCAATCTTTTCGGGTAGTAATGAGCGGAAATACTCGGCAGCAATTGATAACTCTGTATTGAGTTTGTTGTTCAATAAATTGATTTCATCAGCAATACTTTTCAACTCATCTCGAGAACGTTTTAGTTCAATTTGACTTTTTATTCTTGCTTTGATTTCCTGCTTGTGAAATGGCTTAGTTATGTAGTCAGTCCCACCTACAGCAAAACCTTTCAAAATATCATCAATATCATTTTTGGCAGTCAAAAAGACCACAGGCACATCAGCAGTTTCTGGCATTTGCTTTAGTTGTCTGCAAACTTCGTAGCCATCCATATTAGGCATCATAATGTCGAGTAAAATCAAATCGGGTTTGATTAACTTTGCCGTTGTCAAAGCTTGCTCACCGGTCATTGCCAGCGATATATCGTAGCCCGTTTCAATCAAATGATTACCGATGATTTGCAAATTTCTTACTACATCATCTACAATCAAAATCAGCGGTTTTTTAGTATTTCTATATTTATCAGGCATTGACATCTCCTTTTAGTTCCAAAGTAAAGAATTTGTAGCTTACTAAAAAATAGTTTCTGTTTTTTCAAAGTTTATATTTAAAATTTTCAAATTAAAATTTCAATAATCATAAATTTTTGTCATTCTTTATAAAAAAATGTTTATGTTTGTTTATTCTTTGAAAAGGAAAAATATGAAAAAAGAAATTATACACCCGATAGTGTTGGACTCATCCCAACAATCTATTCTTGATATGCATAGTTTGCTCAATATTCTCAATATCATAGTGAGCGAGTTGTATATACTACAAATAAACACCTTTTTTGACAACGAGATTAAAGAAGCTCTCGAGCTCAACCAGTCATTTGCCAAAGACATGTATATAAAAAAAGCTCGGCTTAAACGTTTCAGCATGATAGATGATTTCATAAAACAAAATATCTCGCATCTCGAAAAATTTAAAGAGCAGCTCCCAAATGACAAACTTGAGGTGTATGAAAGTTCAAATTCTAACCTACATTCAGTTTTTGGAATTTTGAAAACACGCATCTCAGAAATTATGAACAGATTTGACTCCGAAGAAAGATGGATTCCGCATAACATATCGCAGCTAATGACAAATTTCGCAGATGTTTTTGCAGCAATCGAAAAAAACAGTAAAGGTCGTTACAAAATAGTTTACTCCAATGAGGAGCATGACGACAATTCCTATCTTGTTGATTTGAAAATCCAAAGCGGAGATAGTGAAGTAATTTACATGCCGCCAGTAATACAAGATGTCTTTCGCGATTTAATTGCAAATGCTCGAAAATATACTGAGATTGGTGGTAAAATCAGTGCGACCTTAATCAACGATGGCGATAATCTTACAATCGAAGTCAAAGACACCGGAGTAGGAATCCCTGATGAGCAAATTGACTTAGTTGTAGATTTTGGTTATCGCGCAGATAACGTACTTCACCTCCAAACCAGAGGCGGTGGCTTCGGGCTGACTAAAGCATATCAAATTTGCAAAAAGAACAACGGTAGATTCTGGATTGATTCCAAAATTGGTCAGGGAACCTTAGTAAAAATTGAAATTCCCGTTAATAAGGATGAATAGCAAAAATTTTATTCCATGAATTGCACTTCGCCGGTTTCAATATCGTAGTAAGCGCCGACTATTGCAATTTTTTTCTCATGAACTAATTCGCTTATAATGGCACTTTTGGATAAAATGTCTTCAATAGTCATTATAACACTGTTTTTCACAGTTTCGTTGATAACATCGGGGTTGTTCAAATCGCTTTTGATTGCAGGTTTGATTTGAGCCAATAATTGTGTCAGATTTCCCATTTTGACGTCGTGCACTGCACCTGTTACCGCTCCGCAATGACTATGTCCCATCACAACAATAAGCTTGGAACCTGCGTGGTCAACTGCATATTCCAAACTGCCAAGAATGTTTTCGTCTTCGATATTGCCCGCATTACGTACAGCGAATATATTCCCAATCCCTTGGTCGAATATGATTTCCGGCGGAACCCGCGAATCCATGCAACTCAGAATAATCGAATGTGGCTTTTGACCGGATTTAGTTTCTTCAATATTTTCGCTATAATTAGTATTAATCATCTTTTCTGATAGAAATCTGCGATTTCCTGCTTTTAGCTCGGCGATGGCATCTTCAGGTGTTAATATCTCAACTTTCTCAACACTTTGCATAGTGTCTTGTATTTCAGCATTTTCCGCTACCTTCTCTTGCTTATTGCAAGAAATGAGAATCAATCCAAAAATGAGTGACAATACTGTAAAATATGACTTTTTCATGACATCCTTTATATGAAACTATTAATAATTTGCTTTCAATTTTTCAATAAACTAAATACTGATTTTCAAAATTACAAAAGATTTTGTTTAGATAAGAAAAAACTTTGTTGCTTTTATTCAAAAGTTTCTGTAATTTTGTTTATGGCTAAAATGATGTACATATTATTAATTGTGATGATTGCCTCATGTACCCACAAGGATGAGGACGAGAAGTACATGGAGCTTACCGGTGATTGGATTAGCCGATTTGACGGCAGTAAGCTGATGATTACTAAGGAGGAAACATTTGCCGTTCAAATCAAAGATGGTTCTTCAGTCACAATCGAAGGCACGCTTTGGCACAATAAGGGCAATGTTTACTTCCTCAACTCTCCGGATGCTGTACGCTGCAAGGGTGATACCGGCGTTTATCAATTTGTTTTGGTGGGTGGGAATCTCGAATTTTCCGTTGTCAAGGACAAATGTAAAAGTCGTATCGAACATCTTACTAACATCTGGGTTCGGAAATCCACGCTGCAATAAACTCCATTCGCAATCTTTTTATCATAAAATCAAAATCTGACGTCTATATATAATTGTATTATTTATACTTAGAGATTATGCGAAAGATTGAAATAGATAAAACGATTAAAAGTATCAACGTGATGACACTCGGTTGTGCTAAAAATCTGGTTGATTCGGAGAGATTCACGGGCTTGCTTTTGGCTAACGGTTTTGAATATACCGACAACGCCGATACAGCCGATGCATTGATTATCAACACTTGCGGCTTTATTAAGTCGGCGAAAGAGGAAAATGTGCAACTGATACTGCAAGCTGCAGATATGCGTCGCCGCGGTAAATTGAAAAAGCTGATTGTAACCGGTTGCCTAAGCGAGCGCTACAACAAGGAGCTAAGTACGCAAATCAAAAATGTGGACTTCTTCTTGGGTATAAATTCTGACGAAAAAATCCTGAAAATCCTCAAAGGCGACTCCAAGTACATTTTGCATGGCGAGCGAGCCTTATTTACTCCCAAGCATTATGCTTATCTGAAAATTTCTGAAGGTTGTAATCAAAAATGTTCATTTTGTGCGATTCCGCTCATGCGAGGCAAGCACATTTCCGAACCACAAGAAAAATTGCTGAACGAAGCTCGCAGACTTGCCCAAAACGGTACTAAGGAATTGGTATTGATAGCCCAAGATAGCACATACTACGGTAAAGATGCGTCCGGAAAGCAAATTTTAGCCCAACTTTTGCAAAATATCGCCGATATCGAGGAATTGAAATGGGTGCGCCTCATGTATGCATATCCGCGCCAATTTCCTCATGAAATATTGGATGTAATCGCCAATCACCCCAAATTATGTAACTATATAGATATTCCGCTCCAACACATTTCGGATAATGTACTGAAATCTATGAAACGCGGAATTAAAGCGTTCAAAATCAGGAATTTAGTCGAAACAATTCGTGAAAAAATTCCGAATGTTGCAATTCGCAGCACATTTATCGTCGGCTATCCGTACGAAACTGAGCAAGATTTTGAGCTGCTCTTAGACTTTATTCGCGAGACCGAACTCGATAGAGTCGGTGTGTTTACATATTCGCATGAAGAAGGAACGACTGCTTATCCGCTTGGCGACCCAATTCCACAAGAAGTCAAAGATGAACGCCGTGGCAGACTTATGTTGGTGCAGCAGGAAATTTCGCTCAAAAAAAATAATGCTAAAATCGGCAAAAAAATCGAGGTCATGATTGACGGGCTAGAAAATGGTCATTATATAGCACGAAGCCGTCATGACGCACCTGAAGTGGACAATTTTGTGTTTTTAGAATCGGATGCCGAATTGCAAAATGGCGATATTATGGAAGTAATTATTAACAAAGCAGAAGAATACGATTTATGGGCGACTCCGACAAACTAATCCCGAAAATACAACTAAAAAAATATCATAACAAATACCAAAGCGGGTATTTGTGGATTTTCAGCAACGAGCTTGTTGAAGTGCCAAAAATCGAAGCCGGAACTTTAGTAGAAGCTATTGCCGGCGACAAGGTCAGCCTTGGTCTGGCATTTTATAATCCTAACAGCTTGATTTCATTGCGATTATTGCTAACTGACGCCAATTCAGATGTTTCCAAATTAATCAAATATAGAATAATCGGTGCAAATAATCGCCGTAAACAATTATTAGCGAACTCTGACAGCTACCGCATGGTGTTTGGCGAATCGGATTTATTGCCCGGATTAATCATTGACAAATATGGTTCATATTATGCCGTTCAGATTCAATCTGCCGGATTTGAGAGTATGAAAAAATTAATTTCAGATACAATCTTGGAAATTGATTCAAATGCAAAAGGAATTATTTTAAAAGCAAATTCTAAATCTCGCGAAATCGAAGGGCTGTCCACAATTGATGAAATTCTATTTGGCGAAATTCCCGAATTAATTCAAATAAAAGACAGAGAAATTAAAATAAATATTAATATTTCCGATGGTCAAAAAACTGGATATTTCTTAGACCAATGCAAAAACAGACATTTATTATCGCAAATTAGTCGCGGAAAAAAGGTGCTTGATTGCTTTACGCATATCGGCGGATTCTCCCTAAATGCTGCTTATGGCGGTGCTACAGAAATTACGGCAGTAGATTCATCTGCATCTGCCATTGAATTAGCGAAGATAAATGCAGCAAATAATAATTATAATATTAATTTTATTACGCAAGATGTTTTCGACTTTTTCAAGAATAATTCCGATAAAAAATGGGATATAATTGTACTCGACCCTCCGGCATTTGCAAAGAATAAAAAATCTGTATCAAATGCAAAAGCAGCGTATTTGAAAATGAACCAAATAGCTCTCGAAGCCTTAGCTCCGAGTGGAATTTTGCTAACTGCAAGTTGCTCGCACCACATTTACGAAGATGTATTCTACGACATCATCACAAGAGCCGCTTTGCGAGCGGACAAAACCGTTAATATGATTTATCGTGGCTCCCAAGCGCCCGACCATCCGGTTTATCCGCCAATGCCCGAAACCTCATACTTGAAATTCTACGCCTTGCAAAGCATAGATTAAAGCGAATTGTAGAGACCGCAACAGCGTTCTGTCCGAATGACGGTCATTCTGAACTGCAGGAGAAGAATCAAGTTTTCATAAAATACATGGATTCCTCACTTCGTTCAGAATGACCGACACTGTTCAGACATTGATCTTAACCGCAAAGTTCAAAAAAAAAGCCTTCCGAAGGTTTTAAAGCTTCGGGAGCTTAAATGTTTTTTATAGATATTCAAGCCCTTCAGGCTTGTAAATAGGGTGCATATGCTTCTTTCCCCGCATTTCATACGGGGTTATTCATATTCTATCCCTTCGGGATATAAACCCCAAACCCCAAACCCCAAGCCCCAAATTATACCATTTTCCGCATTACATACCAGCCACCAAAGCTTGCGAAAAGAAGTCCGAGAGCGATTAATCCCCACTCGCCGAGCGTGGGAATTGTTGTGAAGATGCGTTGCTGTCCGTAGAATGTGCCGTCGCTATTCACCATGTAAGCTCGCACATAATATTTTGTGCCTAATTGAAGCCCGGTCAGATTTGATACGAATATTAAAGAATTGCCTGATGTTGGTCCGGCACCTTGTTCGGTTTTTCCGGTGTAAACTTCAATTGTTGGCATTGATGAAGTGGACCAGACAACACCTTTTTGGGTGACATCGTTGTCATCTTCAGTTAAATAAATGGAGCCACCACTTATTGCCGAATTATCTGTGATATTATAAACCGGTTGGGTTGAAATCGTTGCTCCGAATAAATCCTGGGCATTTAGAAATCCTTCCTTATTTTTGTAAGAAGAATTTGAGCTGGTGCTCGCCGCTGGTTGAGCAGTAGTTCCGAAATTCTTGTACTGAGTATTATCCGATTGCCCGCCACCTGAAGGAAATACATCTGCTCTTTTGGTTTGGCTGTTTGCAATCAGAGATAACATCAATATTAACAAAAATATTGATATTAGTAAGTTTATTATTCTATTTTGAATCATTATATTTCGCCTAAAAAATTAATTTACACTTTCAACAGCTTCGAATTTTAACTCCCAGCCATTGCCTGTTATAAAGTCATTTGACAAAAACCAAATCATAACTTGGTTAGTGTTTGATGTAATTATTGGAGGCTTATTAGCTCCTGAAAACTGAGCTAATAAGTTTTCCTGTAAACTTTTATCGCCATCATATATATATACAAAATCAACATTGGGTTCGGTATGCATTGTAGTAAAATCAAGTTTGATTTTCTTATTTTGAGATGCAGTAATAATCCATTTGCAGACAGATTTGTTTGCATAATTATTTTCTCCACTGCCATCAGTTATAATTCCTGAATCACTATTTATATAAACAACGTCGTTACAAAATAATTTCGTAGAATCAATTGTTTGCATGAAATATTTGATTTCAGTCGAATTCTTCTTACCTTTTATTGCACCTGATTCAATCGTAATTGAATTGCTTTCGATATATAATCCCGTTTTGAATTCATTAGTCTTGCCTTCGTAAAAAACGGAATCATTTGAGTAAATTTTAAGCTGTGCAGAATTATCAATTTTTATTGGCAAGATATGAATTCCCCGATATTCACCGATTGGATTAATTAATCTGGTTTGATTTTTACTGCTTGGTCCAAACAAAACCTTACCTTCGGGTAACTTTTCGTTAAAGTGACTGAACTTATAATCAGGATTTATAATGTACTCAACTGCTTTATCCATATCCGGGAAACCGGCACCTAATTTACCGGCATAAGTAAGATTAAACTCATCAATTGGCTTTGCAGTCAAGAAAAGTGCGTCTTTAATCAATTCAGTATCTGCATCGTAATTGAGCGATTTTAATATTGCAATGCAACCAGAAATGAATGCAGTTGCTGGAGACGTACCATTACTGAAAGTGAAAGCATTATCAGCAGTGGGATAAGCACCATAAATCGAATCTCCCGGAGCGCAAATATCAACACGCATATCATAGTTTGCTTTTTGTATTTTTCGGTAGTTAATATCTACACCCGAAACCGCTATGATACCATCATGTTTTGCGGGATAATTTACATTTTCAGTGAAAAAATTACCGGCAGAACTAACAATAATTTGCCCTTTTGATAAAGACTCATCAATAATTGCTTTTTCATCTTTGCCAAATTCGCCACCACTCCAAGCGCAGCAAATAATATCAGCACCAATCTTAGAGGCATATTCTATTCCTTTGTAACCTTCTTCCAAATAAGTACTTTTGGTATGGTCAGATAGAACTTTAACAGGGATTATTCTCAAATATTTCGGTGCATCTTTGCCGTAATATCTCTCGAAGACTTTTATTACAATGCTTGCAATGTAAGTTCCGTGCTTAAACTCGCTTTCGCGTCCTTCGATAATACCTACATTATTATCATTATCGGAAACATCCCAACCATAAATATCATCTACACAACCGTTTTTATCATCATCACGAAAATTATTCGGAATTTCATTCTCATTTTTGAAAATGTAATTCTTTAAAACTTTGTGCGATAATCTAAAACCATCATCTACGATAGCAACCTTTACCATTTTGTTATTCATTGATTTCTTTGCTACAATATTCAGCATATCATATGCTAAATTTTGGTACAAAGTATCATTTGCAAAAACGGAGTTAATGCTTGATAATATAATCATGGCAATTACTATTGCTTTGATAATCATTTTATTCGTATATCACTGTATGACTATGTGCTGGAAGCTGACCAACAGTTATAGTTATGGTTTCAGTGCCACCGACTTCTCCCCAACTTCTGTTGGTTAAACCGGGTCCTTGCCCTGGTCCAATTGGAACTCTACCTCTCAAATCAGGTAGCGCAAAAGTTGTTTGTCCATTTCCACCATAAGTTGTTCCAAGTAATGAAAATAGGGCTGTGTTTTGAGCAATAGAAAGCAGTTGACCTTCACAAAACGCCCAATTCCTTGGAGCGAAGTTAAAGCCATGAATGCTTATTGCGCCAATAAATGGCTCAGTATTGTTCCTTGATGGGAAAATACCATATAAAGCAATACTATAATAAACAGCTAAATATGGTTGCATATTATTAACGGATTGACCTGAACCAGTGTTTTGAATAACTATATTTCTTGCAATCCAGTTTGTGCCGTCAAAAGAAAGCAAATCATTTGCAACAGCACCTGATGGGACAGGGATGCCGCTGCCACCACTGGCGGGCGTTTCCCAACTTAAATTACCCGTTCCGTCAGTTACTAATACTTGACCATCAGCCCCATCTTCGGATGGGAATGCATATGAATTAGTTGTTCCAACTGTAAGTTCTGTAAACGTTCCGCTATTTGGAGTAGTAGAGCCAATTGCACTAGGTGAAGCCCATCCATTTGCTGTTAAATTATTTGATAATAACGAAAATGGTACGCTGGTAATACTTGTTCTTGGGAGAGTAGTAGAATTTACTCCGACTTCCAGATATGGCGTAATACCATTAAAAATGCTTGGTTCAATCGACTCGTCATTGCCTGAACCAGTACCAAGAATTACTGAGTATAATCCATTTACTATGTCAATGGATTTTGTAGAAGCGGCATTATTGGGGGGCCATATTTTATTGCCACCTGTTTCAGCATCAAAGATAGCAAAAGTAAATGCTACAGCCGATTCGTTGATAGGCTTATTGCTATTATCAAGCAGCTTACCCTGATATGTTATAGTAGTTGGCTGCGAAAATGCAAAGAAATTGCATAATAGAAACAAAACGATGAAGGTGAATTTTTTCATAAAGTATCTCTTAATAATTAATTAAAAATTTGGAACCTAAACATTAATTAACAAATATACAAAATAATTTTAGCATTACCTAATTTATTTTGCCTCTTTCTTTGGTTACAAAGAAAGGGGAAAAATAACCGTCTTGTCAGTTGTTACAAAAGACAGCCTAAAAATAAAGAGCATTTTTACGGTCTTTATAACACCTGACCGGACACAAAAAAAAATCATCCGATGACTCGCAGTCATCAGATGAATGTATAAATACTACGCAAAAGCCTATCTATTTAAGACGGTCCGACTTCGAGAGCAACGATTTGGCTACGATTCGGATACTTTACGTTCAAAATGATTACGTCGCCCTTCTTTTTGCTGTCCAAAATCTTTTTCAATTCTTTGGGCGAATTTACAGGTTTGCGGTCAATATTTGTAATCACTCCGCTTGGCATCAATCCGCGTTCGGCAGCAGCACCGAATCTTGCAACATCGCTTACTAATACGCCACTCTTCACATCGTATTCAGTTTTAATATCATTTGTCAAAGATTCTACTGTAAAGCCGAGATTGTCAAATTTTATAACATTATCTTCACTCTCTTCTTTTTCATCGGGTGTACTTGTTTTGCCGGCAATTACCTCATCTTCTTCTCTTGCTTTCAGAGTTACAGGAAGTTTGATTGTTTTCCCATCTCTCCATATCGTAAGCATTACTTTATCGCCAGCCCTTTGAAATACGATTCGACTTTGCAATTCGGAAGGCGAATTTACTTCTCTGCCTTCGATTTCGAGTATTACGTCGCCTTTTTCAACTCCGGCTGATTTTGCAGCGCCATCGGGGACCAAATCTTCAACTAAAACACCTTGAACTTTTGGCATCCCAAAACCTTTTGCAGTCAACTCATCAACATTTGTGATAAAAACCCCGATATAACCGCGATTTATTTGCCCATCGTCAATCAAGTCATCAACGACAGCTTTAACCAAATCAACCGGAATCGCAAAACCGTAACCCATGAAAGCACCTGTTTCTGTGGCGATTGCAGTATTGATGCCAATAAGCGAGCCGTTAATGTCGAAAAGTCCGCCGCCACTATTTCCGGGGTTGATTGCCGCATCTGTTTGGATGTAATGCTCGATACTATTTGGAGCTGACCTGCCACGCGCGCCTCTACCGGTGGCGCTAACTATGCCACTTGTAACGGTGTGATTCAGTCCGATTGGATTGCCAACAGCAAGCACCAACTCTCCGACTTTTAGATTATCAATATTTGCGAAATGTGCAGGGTTTAGTCCTTCAACATCAATTTTAAGCAATGCCAAGTCTGTCAATGGGTCAGTACCAACTACTTTGGCGGTATATTCTTTCTTATCGAAAGTCATTACTTTGATTCCACCTTTTGTGGCATTTTCTACAACGTGATTATTTGTTACGATGTAACCGTTAGATGATATGATTACGCCTGAACCGCTTCCACGTTGGCGACGTTGTTCGGGTTTAATATCGGGATGACCATCGGGTTGTCCGAAAAATCTTTCGAACCAACCGTCCATAGGATTGCCACCACGACGAGTAATTTCTGCATCTACACTTATATAGACGACTGTTGGCAGCACAGCTTCACTTGCCGCAACAAAAGTTCTGTTCAAAATCATAGCAGCTTCATCCACCTTGATTGGTGGATTATCTGCCCCTAATTTTGTATTTTCGTCAGCAAATAGTGAGTTTAAAGAGCCCAAACTAAGATTGGACACAAGCAAGACACCCATGAAGATGCCGATTCCGACCATCAGGACTGAGATAATTAAAGTCCTTTTCATATTTACTCCTACCTTTATTAATTATTATTATTTAACCTGTTTATAAACGTTCAAAAAATCAAATTCTTGTTTGATTATAGTATAGACGAAATAAGTTATCAATAGGTAACTAACAATTATTTTGATATTGAAAATTTTTGTCATAAACAATTGAAACATTTTTTCTTGAGTTCCGTTTTACAATTATATTTTAAAACATATAGGTGGAAATTCTTATGACTAAATTTTGGACTATCAGCTTGACAGCTTTTGCATTGTTTGCTCTTTTTTCTTGTTCGGAGGATAAGGACACAACTAAAAATACCGAAACGGAGTTGTTCCCCATGAAAATCGGTTCTTACTGGGTTTATGATGCAAAGGAATTTGATGCCGAAGGCAAAGAAACAGGTGCTTCTACCGACTCGATGGCTATTTCGCGAACAACCACAAAATTGGACAAAGAATGTTTCGAATTTAAGACTTATGTTGACGGTCAACATGATGGAGACTTTTATCAATATAAAGTTGGGGCACAACTTTTTACTTTACTTGAATCTATCCTGCCTGAAGATAATGCAATCGGACTCCCTTTTGGCGAAATAGAAGACCAGTGGGTTATTATTGCTGATTTGAATGCTTCACAGTGGAATATTTACGAGCTCGATTTGAACGGTTTCGATATTGACTATGGTGGAATAGGCGGAAAATTAAACGGAACATTTAAAATGGTCGGAAAGAAGGGCAATAAAGTTATATTAGATAATATCATGGGTGCTTCGCATACTGCACAGGAATTCGTTATTGAAAATATTATCACAGGTAAATTTTCTATAACCTCATTGCCGTTTCCAATTACAGTTGATGTTGACTCCAAAATTATAGCAAGGTCCTATTATGTGGATGGGATTGGTCTAATTAAGTCCTCGGCAGAACCTACTACTATTGATTTAGTTATACCCGGAATCGGACTACAAAAATTACCGGTACCCGGAAATCAAGGTATTCTTTTACGAACTAACGTTAAATAATATAGATATTAGATAAAAAAAACGCTGTCTTGATTGCTCGAGACAGCGTTTATTTATTTTGGAATCTAAATCTTATATGGCATCAACGTAGATGTTTCTTCCTACTTCGTTGCCAACGATGTATTCCTTACCGCTGTACTTAATCGTAAGAGGTCCGTTAAACGGAGCTTTGGAAAGGACCATAATATCAACACCCGGAATCAACCCGACTTCCTCAAAATAGGCAACCATTTCATGATTGTCATCTGCAATTCGTTTGATGATGTATTGCTTGTTGAGTTCTGCATCAGTCACAGGCAAATAGCTGCTTTCGGGAATCCTGCCTTCCTTAGTTGGAATAGGATTGCCTAATGGGCTGTATTCGGGGCGACCTAACAAATCGTCAATACGCTCAACAAATTCATCTGAAACATAATGTTCCAAACGACAAGCTTCATCATGAACCTTAGCTAAAGAAAATCCGAGCGATTCTTTTAGATAAAGCTCTAAAAGTCTGTGGTGGCGCAATATTTCAAGTGCAACTTTTGTTCCGTCTTCGGTCAAACGTACACCCTTGTATGAGTTATAGTCCACTAATTTCATAGCGGCTAAACGCTTTAACATTCCGGTAACTGAAGCACCGGAAATATCCAACTCTTTGGCTATTTGAGTTGTGGAAACTGCTGAAGTACTTTCCTGCAGCTTATAGATTGTTTTCAAGTAGTCTTGAACTGATTGACTTAACATAACATTAATATCTTAATTTTAACACAATAATTTACACTTACAAAGAAACTAATTTTTAATCTTACCTAAAGTAAGAAATTTTTTACAAATATCTAAATAAAATATTCAATAACATAAAATAAAAATCTAAAAATAAGTGCAGAACCGATTGCAACAAAAATGCTTAAAATCGCCGAACCTGTTGCTACCTTTGCTCCAAACTCTTTCCAGATGACAATAAAAGTTGTAAAGCAAGGAAAATAAAAAGTGACGAAGGCGATGAATGTCATAACTTGTGCTGTCGCAAGTGGCAAAAGTTCCAAACTTTCAACACCTAATGCTTGATTGACCATAACTAAAATCAGCTCTTTCCTAAAAAATCCAAACACTAATGTAGAGCCCAATTCTTCAGGTAAATTCAATACGTACTCGAGAATTGGTGCGAAAAGTAAATCTACATACATAGCAACGTCAAAATATTCTATCCATCCTAAGAATATGCTTCCAAGAATCAAAAATGGCAACGCTTCTTTGAGAAATTCTATGATTTTATACCACGTCTTGCGGAATGTCATTGATATCTGTGGCATTCTAAGTACAGGAATTTCTAAAATTAAACCTATAGGTTTCTTTAAGAACAATGAAATCAGTTTGCCGTTGACTGCGATTACTAAAATCACATACAAAAATATGACTATTGCCCAAATCGGTCCTGCGAATGCCGCCGTTAGAGCAAATATTACGGCTATTCGCGCAGAACATGGCACAAATGGGACTAATATTCCTGTCAAAATCCTGTCTCGACGCGATTCGAGTATGCGCGTGGCATAGATTGCAGGCACTGAGCACCCTACACCCAAAATAAATGCAGCGACAGATTTGCCATGCAAGCCTATTCGGTGGATTGTATTGTCTATCAAAAAAGCTAATCGAGCCAAATAGCCCGTATCCTCGAAAAATGCAGTAAGGAACACAAGAGGCAGAAAGTAGGGCAATACTATTCCTATTGCACCTGTGACCCCTTGGACAATTCCGTCAACTGTAAACCATGCGAATTGATTCCATTCTTTCAATGGGGAATATAAGCCACTAATGAAATCAAAAGCAGGTTCAATCAGTTCCGTGAGGAAATTCCCTACATAAAATATTGTAACAAACATCAATCCGAAGAAAATTGGAAGCGATAAGAATCCATATCTTGGATTCATAATCAACCTATCAAGTCTATCAATAAAGTTGGACTTATCCTTTGGTGTAAAGCGTGATGACTTTTCGGCTATTTTCATTGATAAATGGTGTCGCTCATACGATATAGCTTCATAAGTATCAATATTGTGTTCAAGTTTGATGTCTGATTCGACTTCTTTCAAAACAGAAGTTAGTGATGACCGCAATTCAATGGGCAATAGTTCAGGATTTTCGATTGCCTTGATTGCCAAAAAAATATCACTAACACCGTTTGATGTTGTTCGATGATTTTGTATTTCTTTACTGATTCGTTGGACGTGTTGCTCCATATGTTGAGTATATGGAAATCGAACAATATCGCTTTCAGATTTTCGGAGTTCCTCGTAGCACTTTGATGTCAGTGTCTTTACACCTTTTCCATAGATTGCCGAAATAGGGACGATTGAAACATTAAGTTCATTAGCCAAAATATCCTGATGTATCTCTAAGCCACTAAACTTTGCTTCGTCCATCATGTTGAGAGCCACCACCATCGGAATACCTAATTCCATTATTTCAATGGTCATTTCCAAACTACGAACAAAAAGCGACGCATCCATCACATTGATTATAAGGTCAACTTTTTCGTTAAGGAGGAATTCATAAGTCACTTTTTCGGCATTATCGGAATAGTTCAGCGAATACGTACCCGGCAAATCAACTATTTTGAAGTAATCACCATAGATATTAATCATTGATTCCGATAACTGGACAGAAGTCCCGGCAAAATTTGAAGTTGAAGTCTTCAAATCCGAAAGAACGTTAAATAGAGTGCTCTTTCCGGCGTTAGGTTGCCCGACAATTGCAATAGTTTTAGTAGTTGGCATTTATGTAGCTAATAATGATGTTCGATGCCAAATTTTGCCCCAGTGCTATAGGGGTTGACATATTTGAAACATTGCTTATCAATACAGGGCTAGCGGAATTACCGCCCGTTTTCACATAAATATTGCGAGCATGGATGCCCATTGTATGAAGGCGTAGCTTTGATTCTTTATCTAAATCTATCTTTTCGATTACAAAATTTCTACCTATTTCTGCTTGAAGTAAATTCAACTCATTCATTTGATACACACACAATTTTCATTAGAAAAATCTAAGTACAAAATTAGACAAATCTAACTAAATTTGCAAGTATAGATTGTATTATTATTTAATAATCAACATCAATTTTGCTTGTGCACCATCCAAAGATTCTTTTGATGATTTCTTTCCGTATAGAGCTTCGACTGCCGCTTCCTCAATTATAGCTTCTATATCCAACCATTTAGGGTGAACAGGTGTCATTTTGGCATGATTGAGTTGATTAGCAAACACTAATCTATTTGGATGGCTTTGGTAAAAGTCGTCGTCATAATAGTTAATATCTGCCGGAAAACCTGCTTCTATTATTTGGCTACTGAATTTGATAGCATTTTTTCCATTAGTCATGTATTTGATAAATTTCACTGCAAGTTCTCGATTCGGAGTTGATTTGCTTATTGCGAGATATTCTCCACCTGCAAATGAAATGCCCGGATTATCATCGAGACCGGGAATTAAACTTACCTCAAAATTGAGCTCAGGATTTTCATTCTTGATTTTTTCCAATAACCAACCACCCGAAACCCAATAACCGAGTTTGCCTTCAGCGAATCGCGAATCTAATTGTCGCTGAGTCTCGATTAGACCATTTTGGGAAAGTCGAACGTAGGATTCGAGAGCCTTTACATTTTGGGCAGAATTGATAACAGGAGCACCCGACGAATCCAAAATCGTACCGCCATAAGTCCAAAATAATGAAACGACTTTTTTGTAAATCATGTGCGAGCCGGAACCCGTTGCTCCGTAACCATAGACTCCATCTAAAGCATTAACTTTTTCGGCATTGTTAAGCAATTGCTTTGTATTCTTTACCTTAGTGTCCGTAATTCCGGCTTGATTGACCAAATCCCTGTTTACGTATAGCACGCGTGTATCAACTATCCAAGGTAAGGCATAAATACTGTCTTTCCATAATGCCGGGGCTGTCGAAAATTCGACATATTGATTCAGGTTTGCTTCATCATCTGTCAATTTTTCGAGTACTCCAGCGGATGAAAATTGCGCCACCCAATCGGAACCAAGTTCTAAGACATCAGGGGCAGTTTGTGAATTGAACGCCGCAAACAACTTAGTTTTACCGTCAGACCAACTCAATTCGACAGTTTCGACCTTGCAATCATATTCTTGTTCGAATCCGTTGATAATTTCCTTCAGCGCTTTGCGATGATTGGGTTCGCTCCAGAAGTGCCAAAAGACTAATTTCCCTGTTTCTCCGACTTGTTCTTCTTTCTCAGAACAAGATAAAACAACAAAAGCCAAAAGAATAAAAAGTAACTTTTTCATTGTATAAAGTTTAAATTTAGAATTGTTTCAAATTTAAATATAAGAAATTTTTCAAAACTGACTTTTTTTTACTTGTAATCCTTTGTAATTTTGTTAATTTGTAACAGATTTTTGTAACAAATGAAATATAATAATGTCAAAAAATGAAAAATTTACGACTAAGTATGTATTTATAACAGGAGGGGTGCTCTCGTCCTTAGGAAAGGGCATTGCATCTGCGTCATTGGGCTTACTATTGCAACAACGTGGTTTCAGTGTAACAATGATGAAGCTCGACCCTTATATAAACGTTGACCCGGGAACCATGAATCCATTCCAACACGGAGAGGTATTCGTTACTGATGACGGTGCCGAAACTGACCTTGATTTGGGGCACTACGAAAGGTTCTTGGGCTATTCCTTGAACAAAAAAAATAACCATACTACCGGTCAAGTATATTTCGAAGTTATAACTAAGGAACGCAAAGGGCAATATCTTGGCAAAACGGTTCAAGTAATTCCACATATCACTGATGAAATCAAAAAACGCATTTTCAGTTTCGAAGGCGAGTTTGATTTCGTGCTAATTGAAATTGGCGGAACAGTTGGTGATATAGAATCATTGCCATTTTTGGAAGCCCAAAGACAAATTAACCTTGAATTGGGCTCATCAAGAACAATCAATCTGCATTTGACTTACGTGCCTTATATTAAGTCAGCCGGTGAAGTAAAGACCAAACCCACACAGCACTCGGTCAAAACTTTGATGGAATTTGGAATAAGGCCCGATATTTTGTTATGCCGCTCCGAGTCTAAGCTTTCTAGGGATGTACGCCAAAAAATTGCTCTCTTTTGTAGTGTAGAGGAAAATTCCGTAGTCGAAGTTGTTGATGTTGATACAACTATTTACGAAGTCCCAATTATGTTTGCCAAAAGAGGATTGGAAGAAATTGTCCTCAAAAAGCTAAATCTTCCTGAAAGCAAATTGGAAATTGAAACTTGGAATAAATTCGTTAATCGCATCAAAAGCCCCAAACACGAAGTTACTATTGCATTAGTAGGCAAATATACAAAATATAGAGATTCTTATAAGAGCATACTCGAAGCATTTATTCATGCAGGCTCGATAAATAACACGCGTGTAAATGTAGAATTAATAAACGCTGAAAGCATTAATGAAGAAACAGTTGACGAAATCTTAGGCAATGTAAACGGTATATTGGTAGGTCCCGGATTTGGACACAGAGGTATTGAAGGCAAAATCACGGCTATTAAATATGTACGCGAACACAACATCCCATTTTTCGGTATATGTCTTGGTATGCAATGTGCAGTAATCGAATTTGCTCGAAATGTTTGCAATATGGCTGATGCAAATTCAGGTGAATTTGATAAATCGGAGCATAACGTTATTGATTTGATGGAAGAACAGAAAAAAGTCACAAATAAAGGTGGAACTATGCGATTAGGTGCATATCCTTGCACTATAGAATCCGGCACAAAAGCATTCCAAGCCTATAAAAGCAAAGACATTTCTGAGCGACACAGACATAGATATGAGCTAAACAATAACTTCAAGCAAGATTTGATTGCTAGTGGCATGATTATGAGTGGACATTCGCCCGATGGAAATTTGGTCGAAATAGTTGAGTTGAAAAATCACCATTGGTTTGTCGGAGTTCAATTCCACCCCGAATTAAAATCGAGAGCCGTTACGGGACATCCGCTTTTTATCAGTTTTATCAAGGCGACTTTGCAATCAAATAACAAGACTAATCGAAACAAAAAGGCTGAGAATTAATCAACTCATGGACATCAAAAACATAATACTGTTCGAAAACAAGAATACGAGCGATTTGTATCCTTTCTCCATAATGCATTGTAGTTGGGAATTGCGGACAGGTGTGTTCAGGAATTGCGATAGAGTCCAACATTTGTTCTCTAAAGTCAATATCGCTTATATCGGAAGGCCATTTCATATAGCCTCATTTCTTGCTCGGGAAGGGAAAGAAAATAAGATTATTGATGGCAATACACTTTTGATAGATGGTTCTGCTTATATCAATTATGATTTCCCTGAGCATTTAGAATTCAAGCTGGATTCAACAAGTGATAAGCCGGTTGTTTTGACTTGTTCCGGAAAAAGATTCGCTTGTTATATCCCTGAAAATTATGATTCTAAATCAATATATAATTCACAAAATATTGCACTTGATGACGATTTTTTCAATGGATTTGAAGAGTTAGAATTCCCGAGTATAAAGCTATACAATTATCTTTGGGATACTCTCGATACGGTTGGAGCTAATATAACTAACGATGCAAAAACAATTACGAAAAACTACCATAGATTATATTTACCCCAATTTCACGGCATTCATGCACACAATCCTGATAATGTACTCGTCGGTAAAAACATTGTAATTTCGCCAAATGTCTTGCTCGATGCCACTGAAGGACCTATAATTATTGGTGACGGTGTCCGAGTCATGCCCAATTCGACAATAATCGGTCCATCCACAATAGGTGACAACTCGATTATAAAAATAGGGGCGAAAATATATGGCAATAATATATTCGGTCCTAATTGTAAGGTTGGTGGCGAAATCGAAAATAGTATAATTCATGGCTTTTCCAACAAACAGCATGATGGATATTTGGGACATTCTTATATTTGCGAATGGGTTAATTTGGGTGCCGATACGAACACTTCAGATTTGAAAAATACATATTCGGAAATCACAATGGAATTGCCCCACAAATCAATCAATACCGGTAAAATATTCGTCGGTTTGATGTGTGGAGACCATACCAAAAGCGGCATTAATTCGATGTTTACAACCGGCACAACTGCAGGAATTTGCGGAATTCTTGTCAAAGAATGGTTTTTGCCTAATTATATCAAATCTTATTCTTGGGGTGGTAAATCAACATCGCCTGTTTACAAATTCGACAGAGCAATAGAAACAGCCAAAATTGTAATGGCAAGAAGGAATAAAACGATAACTGACGAAGAAATTGCACTTATGCAAAATGAATATGATATTGTTAGGGAAAGCCAAATTTGAATATGAAATCAATTTGGCATATTGCATTATGTATCATAATTATAATCCCCGTAATTTATTTTCCATACTCGGGAGATTTGTGGATTTATGTCACCGGAGGACAAGTAATTGCCGAAGGTGGCAAAATATTCAAAGACTTTGTTGACTTAAAGCCACCTTTCTTATTTATGCTCTTTTCTGTTATTTACACCATTTTCGGTAATACAGATATAAACGTTCGTTTTGCTGAGTTTTTAATCCAATCCGGAATAATTGTTTCATTATATTATTTAATGCGAAAAGTGTTTGATTCGGATAATTTAGCATTTTATGGTATATTTTTTTATGCTTTATCTTATGGTGCGCTGACCCATTCTAATTCCTTCCAATCCGAATCATTCCTTCCGCTATTTATTATTCCTTTAATATATCTCAGATTGAAATCACCTGCAACAACAAACTTGATTTTGCAAGGCATTTTAATTGGTTTATCCGGAGGTTTGAAATATACATTTTTAGCAGTCTATTGTGGAATCTTTATTGCTGATTTATTTACCGAAAAAAGAGCAAAGCAATTATTGAAGGAGCAAATATTAATAATTTCAGGTATAATCATTGGATTTAGTTTTACTTTTATATTGTTATTGGATTCCGATATTAGAGCCGGATTTTGGGAAGTTCAGAAATTTACTTATTTCTATGCACAACTTCCGGAAGTAAATTTTGCTCTATTCAAGTTAGCGCACGACAAAGCGACATACTTTTTTGGCAATCATTTGTCATTGCTTTTTCTATCAATCATTATTATCGGACTTATCAATACTTTCAGCAAAAAAAACAGCTATCAAAATCAGAAGCAATTAATTAATCTTTTAGTTACCATTTCTGTAATTCTGTTAACTACTGTCTTTGTAGAGAAAAAATTTGTGCCTTGCCACTTCACAAGATTATTCATCCCCTTAGCATTTATTTTTGCTATCGGGACAAATGAATTAATAAAAATATTAAAAACAAAATTAGAATCCATCACTGTCCCCAAAGTCATAGTAATACTAATTATAACTCCTTTCGTCATCTTTTTTTCACCTCTGCCTCGTTATATTACCGTATTGACTCCAATACCGCATTTTTACTCGAATAAAGATAAATATCTCGAGCATTATAATAAACCCGAAACTCATTCCGTACTTCATAAAGAAATGGAGAATATTGCCCAATACCTTAAGAATTCGGAATATTATAATGAAAATGATAAAATTATGGTTCTAAGTTTGGGATGTCAGACATTCAATTATTATTTAGACAACAAAGATATTTCAAAATTCCCATTACCGTTATTTCCATTATCCGGTGTAAGTGATAAATGGCTCAAGGAATATATTTACGAAATTGAAAATTCCGATATCTTAATTATTCAAACTGATGATTCCCACCCGATTGTAAGTGGATATATTGAGCCTACTTTTGACAAAATTAATATGAATACTGAAATAAAGAATATTTTGCAAAATGATTTTCACATGATATATCAAGACGACTATTTTGTAATTTTCAAAAGAAATTAATAATTTACTTAACGGCGATAAAACCAATCAAATACTCCCGTAATAATTAATATCATAAAGATTAATGACGCTAAAGGTATTAATAGCATATGATAAGGACCAAGTATAGATTGGAATATTCTGCCATTATGCAATTCAAACAAAAAATTCCAAAAAGGCAGTTCCGCCGAATTCAAAATATGCTCCGGCATTAGGAATTTATCGCTTTGTGAAGCCTTTTTATTTACCGGAATCAAACCTGCAAAATGCGTAGCTATAAATTCTTCACCATCAGGAGTTGCGAAATATCCTGTGACAAGATTTGCGCCCGGTCTGAGTGCTGTTACTTTGTAAGGCGCTTTACCGGTAGATACATCAACTATTTTTCCGGAATAATCCACTTTGAATAGTCCAGCGAATGAGCCGAGCAAATGATTCCCCGTATAATCCGTTTCCATGACAGTTGCTCCCATTGCAAATATTGGCGCCGGAGGAGCTTGCTGTGTGTAAAATCCCCGTAAGCCGTTATCAGATACCCAATAACCATCTTTCGTATCAATTATGAATTTATCTCGACTTACATCATACATTGCGTTTCGTATTCTATGATTCCATGGATTCGATTTGTCCATACCGAGTATCCAAGATTTATCAATATCACTCCCAAAAATAACCGCAATCATCGGAGGGCGCATGAAAAATCCTGTCAAACCAAAAATAAAGAGTATAAGTGCTGAGTATATACCAAGTTTGAGGTGATACTTAGTGAAAAATTTATAAAGCGTCCATCGCGATTTACGATACCTTTCGAGTAATTTGAGCTTAAAAACGCTCTTTTTGGGCGTAATCCACAAGAAGAAGCCACTAATCGAGAGAAACAATAATATCAATCCGGCGACATCAAACAGCAATTTGCCCGGTAAACCCCAAAGTTCGCCGGTATGAAGGTTAAACATGAATTCAACCATTGTTAATTTATTATCATCGTCCAATCTTATTAATTTAGCTTTATCAAACCTTAAAGGTAGCTTGGCATGACTAACGTAAGCATCGGATTCGGTGAAAACCGCTAAACTGTCCTTAAAACTTAGAATTCGTGTGATTCTCGAATTCTTTCCGCCAAGTTTGATATTTGACCATGTTTTGCATTGTTCGTCAAAAGCAAACAATCCGCCGTATGTGCCAGCCAGAAGCAACTCCTTGCCTTCAATGTCAGTGAGCATCATAGATTTGACCCTTCTGTAATATCTCGAATCGGGTAAGCCATCTACATTAAGACTCGAAAAATTCACTCCGGCATCAGTAGTTTTCCAAACTCCCTCAAAACCGCCGATGTAAGCGAGCTTTTGGTCGTCATTAGAGAATTGAACATTGTTCAGAGTGCTTCTAGCCCAATTGTGTGCACTATAACCATCCGGCAAATACTTATAAGGAATAGAGAGTCCGCTTATTAGCTCCGGATGATTCATCAAAATGCCTGAGATACTCATCCAAATAAGGAACACAATCAGCGTCAAGCTGGAGTATTTATGTAAAAACTTCGATATTCTATATAATCTTTTCATATCATTCTCAAAACAGATAAATATATCTGATTCAAAAGTAACATTAAAAGTTGTCATACGCAAGAAAAATCGTACAAAATTTGTTAATAAATCAAATATTGAGGCTTTACTACAACAATTGTAGTCAAGTACGTCTATTACAATCCCGGGGATGTAACGGATTCGACGGGGTGATGGACGTTTGATGTGGCATGTCGTGCTTAGTCGGTGGCGCACGTAAATTCAACTGACACAGCTATAAATGCTGACAATAACTATGCTCTGGCTGCTTAATTAAAACGTAGCCACATTCTTTTAAGGACTTGCCTGTTAGTTCTTACGAGGGTGACGCAAACAAACAGGATAGTGTGTGTGCTCTCATTCGGTACCCATGCGAAATAACAGAATGATAGGTTTTCGGAGACCCGTCCGTTGGTCACCCGAAGAAAGAAAATTAGAAAGCGGAATAAACATGTAGAGGCTCAGATTGAAACTCTTCGGACGCGGGTTCGACTCCCGCCATCTCCACAAACGAAACCTGAAAACCCTGACTGTGTCGGGGTTTTTATTTTGAAGTATGAAAAACGTGCCAAATGCGTGTCAAATTCAAACGAAATTTGATTTTCTTGTTAATATTTTTGTCGCTAAATTCTCAAACTATAATTGAAATTGTTAATCAAATTTTCGGCAATAAACTGATTCAATTGCCAATAATTTGAATTTATTTTTTCCTCGAAAGATTATGTATGTTTGTTCTTCTGAGTGCTATATCAATATCACTCCCTCGAAGAGTTGTTTTCAATTCTTGAGAAGCAAGTAATTTTTCTACTCGGTCAAGTTTAGCTATTAGCATAGAATTTGAATTTGCTCCTGCCATTTGAACAGTAGCAATCAATTGAGAATCGTTGAAAATCCATTCTCGGTTTCTGCCTCCCAAGCGTGAACCATCTCCAATAATAGCCATAGTCGGTTGGTCAATTCTACCACCAGTTGAAAAGCTAAGGATTGTTGATATTATCGGGTCTGTTATAGCCTTAACAGCAGCATTGATTGCAGTTGTTATTACGGGAATTGCAACAACATTTGCAGGGAAAGGCAAGGCTGATATATACTGCATTGTTCCGGGCGACAATACCAAATCCAATATAAATGCCGAAGCCTTTGCTTGCAACATACCTGCAAGTTGTGAAAAGAATTTCCTCCAACTGTCTGCTGCGGCTTCCGGGTCGCCTGCGAATAGATTACTCAAACTATCGGTTACTGTTGTTTGAAGTTCTGTAACAATTAATCCAAGTGAATCACCACGTTCGGAAATCAATTTCTCTGTTTCGAGCAGTTTCTTTGATAATGCATCATATTCTTCTTGTTCCTTTTGATTATCAAATATCGGTCTGCCATATAAATCAAACTTGTTTGCTTTTTCTTCCAATAGTTCCAGTTGTTTCTTTAAAGCATCTTTCTGAATATTCAAAGATTCATTATCTTTACGCCTTTGCAATTCTATTTCAAGACCCTGCCTTTGAGAATCTGCTCGCAATTGCTTCCTTCGGAATTCTTCTTCTTTCTTCTCACGCTCTTTTCTACCGTTCTCCTCGATTTCTGCTTTCTTCTTCTCAAAGACTTCTGAACTAATTGAATTCATATCACGCCACTTTTCAAGTTCTGCAAGTTTAGCTTTCTCGGTGTCTTCAATCTTTTTTAGTTCGGAATCCTTATCTTCACTTAGACTTTTATCAGTTGCCCTATTATAGATTTCGTTGAACTTATTCAAAATTTCGGATTCTCTTTTAAATCTGTTCTCTATTTCAGAAAGTTTTTCTTCTTCACTTATCTTAATAGAATCTACCCTCGATTTATAGATTCTATCTTCAATATCTTTTATCTTCTGTTGGGTATCTAATTCATTCTGAATAAGCTCAAGGTTCTTCTCTTTTGCTTCTTTGATTTTCAATTCATATCTAATCCTAATTCTCTCAGTTTCTTGTACAGAATTTTCTCCAGACACTCTGCTTAATTCATTCTCCAAATCCTGATTCAATTTTACAATGACATCATTGTTGGTTTCGATTTTATTTCTTGTTATCGAAAGCTTATTTCTGTATTCATCAATGTAAGTCTCAAGAGCTGTTTCTTCCTTAATGCCTATTGAAATCTCCCATTCAATTTTCTTTTTCTCAAGTTCACTTAGTTTGTCTTTAAGAGCTATATCATCAGCTTTTAGCTTAACTTTTAGTTCAAGTATCTTAGATTGCTCTTCCTGAACTTTAAAATTAAAATCCTGAATGATAGTTTTAATCTCTGTTTTATCTGCTTCTTTCACTTTTGAAGTGAATATGATTTCGCCTTCATTCGTTACTTCACTTATCAACTTCTTGGTTTTTAGTGCTTCTATCCAAGCTAATCTTTGGTTTTTGATTGTTTCCAATTGCTTTTGATTGATAAGCAGTTCATCATAGGTATCAGCTTTACGGTTTTCTTGAATCAAACTTTGTTTCTGGACATACTCATAATTCTTTTGTTCAATATCCAAATTCTTATTTTTCAGTTCTGCTTCTTGTTTAGCCAATTCAAAAGCAGACTTACCTTCTTTAGTTTTAAGCCCTGCTCTAATTTGATTAGTTTCATCAATACGGTCGAGGTTCTTCTTTTCTTTTACATTTTCTTTAAGACTTTTCAGTTCTGAATTGTATTGCTCTTGTAATTCTTTCTGCTCTTCTTTGCTCAAAGCCTTATTTTTAAGCTGTTTCGACATTTCATTAATAGCACTAAGTTGCGTTTTAATATTATTATCTATCTCGGAAGTTGCAGCTGACCAAGCTTCTGCTAATTTATCTATAACTTTTACTTGCGATTCTCCAACTGATTTACTTTCCTTTTGAACGTTTACAAGGTTCTTTGCTTCTTCAACACTGATGCCGAATGACTTTGCTATTTGCTCATATACTCTATTGGCATCAATTCCACCTTGAATAGCTTTTCCTGCCCAATCAATAATGCCATCCTTTTGAGCATTCATCTTTTGTTGAATAGCATTGTAACTCTTTTCAAGTTCTTTAGTATCAAGCCCCTTTGCTTTACTCTTATTGATTTCATCTTGAAGTTCTTTGAGTTTAGTCTGCCCGGATTTATAAGCATCTTCTTCTTTCTTTAAGTTGCCAAGATATGCTTCTTGTTTGGACTGAAGTTCACTCGAATATCTTTGTTTCATCTTCTCCGAAACTTCAAGAATCTTCTCATTTTGAATGTCATATTGCTTAATCAGTTTGCCTTCTTTGTCTTGGATTACACCAATTTCTTTTACTGCTTCGGGTGCTGTTCGTTTAATTTGTTCAGCGATTGATGCTTTTTCAATGTTCGTCTTTGCTTTGGAGAACTTTTCAACTAATTTACCAATATTATCTTGCTCGTCAAGATTCTTTTGAATACTAATCATTTCAGTTACTGCTTCTCCGAATTTAGTATCTTTGACCTTGTTCCTTATTTCAATTAATTGCACATTGAATTGTTCTTCTACTTCGCTTGGCAGTTCAACCTTATCAAATTCAATTCCGATTTTTGAACCTTCGGCAAGTGTCTTTGACATCTCTTCGGTTTGGGATTTAAGTTCTTCTTTGACTTTTTGATACTTAGCTTTGATTTCAGAAACATCTTCGCCCTTCTTTGAACCTTCAACAATCTTATTTGCAAGCGTTTCTGCCTGAACGGACAGATTTTGATATAAGTCTGCTTTTTCTTTCAATGCTTCTGTGAATGTATTCTGTTCTGATTTCAATTTACTTGAATAAGATTCTTCATTCGCCTTTGTGAATTCTTTTACCTTTTCAATATTCAAATCAATAGCTTGAACTACTTTCCCATTTTCATCAATAAGTTGCTTATAACCATTCACAGCACCGGGTACTTGCTTTGCAATTTCTTCAGCTATACTTTTCTTTTCGATTTCTGACTTGGCACTTTCAAACTTCTTTACAAGTTCATCTATCTTTTTGTTTTTGTCAATTTCTTCTTTGATTGTCATTGCATTCTGAATAGCAAAGTCAAGTTTGGATTCTGCTATTGTGTTCTTTGCTTTATTCATTGCACCAGAAACGGCATTTGTAAGTCGGTTTGAAAGCTCTTTCTCATATTCATCATCTCCGCTTATCCAATTCACAGGATTAAGATAATACTTAGCATAGTCCATTAAGACAGAAAACAGTTCAGGTATTGATTCAATAAAGCCCAACACAAAATCCTTTGCTATTCTAACTGAATATATCAACACTTGAACTCCTTTGGCTGTCATCTCAAAATATTTACCTATTAGTTTCAATGCTTCTCCAAGGTTTTGGAAGGCATTAGAAGATTCATTTGATACACCAACTAAGTCAAGAATGACATTGACTATTTCGGAAACAAATGATATTGCTATTTCTATCGGAGTAATTAGCATCTCAAAAACAAATTCGCCTATTTTGATTAAGTAATTGATAAATTCTTCTCCTGCGTCAAGAAAAGCATCAATAACTGGTTGTGCTTTATTCCAAAGTTCTTTTGCCGAATCGCCCCAACGTTCAAGGATTTGCTTGCCCTTTTCTGTTTTTGTTAGATACAAAGTAAGTCCAGCTACAGCCGCCCCAATCCCTAAAACCCAAGGATTTGCTATTGCCGGTCCCAACTTGGCTAAAATCCCACCGCTTTCTTGCATTTTTGAGCTTAAACCTTTTATTACTCCACCTGTGCTTTCAGCATTTTTAATTAAACTTGTGAATCCTGATGATATACCTGATATTTGTCCCTTGATTTTATCTACCGGGATGATTTGTCCAAGACCAGCAAAAGAAGTTATCAAAGGTGCTAACTGAGTAGAAGCTGACAATACAGTTTGTCCGGTACTACCAATTGTTTCCATTAGATTATTAAAACCTGCTTGGATTGAATTAAGCATAATTTTTGTTTTTACTCCGATTCCCTCCGAAGCCACTTTGAATGCTTCTTCAGTTGTGCCAACAGAATTTGCAACTGCAATGTAATCATCAGCAGCCATTTGAGCATTTTTACCAGACAACAACATAACTGCTCCTGCAGCTTCGACAGATGAAAATATCTGTGTAGCCGATTTCCCAGCATCATCAATTGCACCACCAATCTTTTTCAAAGATTCTTGAAGCCCATCCTTCTTTAATGAATCCAATGAAACACCTGCTTTCTGCATAATTGGAGCTAATGTAGCACCCGGTTTGGCAAGTTCTGTTAGTGCCGCTCTAATTTGAGTAGTCGCTTGGGCAGTGGGTGTTCCTTGTTTTGTCATTGTAGCAATTGCAGCTGCTACTTGTTTGAATTCAACTTCAAATGCGGCAGCTGTTGGTATCACATTAGCAAGTGAGGCATTAAGTTCTGGAATTGTAGTTTTTCCAACATTGACCGCACCAAAGAAAATATCAGCTACTTCACTTGATCGTCCTGCTTCAATACCATAAGCATTCATTACTGATGTTAGACCATTCACAGCATCTTGTGTAGATGTTAACCCAGCAGTAGCAAGTTTTGAAGCCGTTTCAACAAATACCATACCTTCTGTAATATCTGCAAAGCCATCTTTTACTTTAATTGTTCCTGCGGAAATTGCATCATAAACACCTTGAGCGATTTCACCCGCAGAATCAGGGACGGTTGTTGATAGATTTGTAGCAGCTGAAGCAAATTCTTGAAAGTTTTTGACTCCTAATGTGCCTATGTTTCTAACTTGTTTGTCTAATTCTATAAAAGGTTCTTGAAATGAATTTAGTGTTGATGTCAATTGTTCGATTCCTTGAACTGCCATCCCGAAGGTTGCCATTCTATCGCCAATGGTTTTGGTATTTTTTGATGTTGAATCTAACTGTATCAACTTTGCTTCGGCTTCGGAAATTTCTTTTTGAAGCTTATTATATGCCTCACTTCCTTCGTTTCCACTTGCTTTCAATGATTGGAGTGCTAATTTTTGTTTGGCAACCAACTGTTCTGTTTCTTGGCGTGCTCTTAGGAAAGATTCGGCAAGTTTTTCTACTTCTTTGTCAAACTTAGTTGCATCCATTTCTTTAAGTGCCTTGTCAAGATTTTGGATGTTTTCGTCAAGGTTTCCTTGCTGCAATTCATTTAGAGTTTTCTCGATTTCGGACAGGTCTGTCTTATCAATATCTGTGAGTATTGATTCTATATCACTAAGAGCTTTCTTCGCTTCTTCTGTGTCTAAATCAATTTCTAATGCTGAAAGAACTTTCTCCAAATCTTTGGCTCCTTGTTCTGCTTCCATAAGAAATTGAACTACTTGCTTAATACCATTCTTGAATTCAGTACTATCGAAATCCAAATCCGGACTTACCTTACTTAGAATAGTTTCAACTTCTTTTGCTAATCTCTCAACTTGGGATTTATCAGATTTTAGATTAACCAGAAAGTCAAGCACTACTTGAAAACTCTTTGCCACAAGCAAACCTATTGCAATATTTAAAAATTACAAAATAAAGCAATTGGCTCGAAAGTTTACAAGTAATGAGTACAGGTATTGAATGTATGTATTGGGTGCAGGTAAAATAATTCTAATCAAGGAATGGTAAGATACCGAATGTTTCATTATAATGGACGTTTAAGTCAACAAATTGAAATTTTGGTTCGGTTTCTTGTTTTATCAGGTTAAAGACCTTTAAACTTTCTGTATCTGAAGACAAATATATACCTATTGTTTTTTCACAATCAGCCTGTGCAAATAGTTTAGTATCATTTGGAATGATATTTCTTGAATTAACTTTTAACTCACCCTTCTTTCTTTTTTCATAAGCAATCCGGGCAAACTCACCAGTACGTTTTGAATGATTCAGATTAAAAGGTAAGATTTGAAGATTTTTTAAAGGAAGTTCATTTAAATCACCACCAACACAATACTCGGCTACACTAATTGTAGATATAATCATAACAATATCCTTTTGCAGAAAATAGCGAAAGTAATCATCAGCATTTTTAAATAATGGGTCTTCATCATTTAAAAATCTTAAAAAGAAACTTGTATCCAGCAAAACTGCATTAATCATAGCCACCTCTAACTTCAGAAAGCCAATTCTCAGTGTTTATCATTCCAAGCCAACTTTTTTTTGCTTTCATTCTTAATCCAGACAAATAATTTTCATCATATTTAGGTCGATAATCGATTAATTCAATAAATTTTAAAGAAGAAGTATCTATTTCACCTGTTTCAGAATGTTGTTTACCAATAGCGTGAACACCAAAAGTTTTGTATAACAAATTTTCGTCATATTGTTCTAAAAAGCTTATCGGAGTCTGAATTCTTACTGTTCCAAGTTCCTCAATAAAAAGGTGGATATTTGCTTTATCTTTACCACCTGCATTTGTAATTTTTCCATAGAAATATAAATCCGCATCAACCCACAAAGCTGCAGTCCTGAAATACTTTGTTGTTTTGTCAATATAAAACTCATTTGTTTGTTCAAGAGAAGTTCTTAAACTAAATGCATAGTTCTGTTTTATTGAAATATTCTGTATGTTTTCTATGGCTGTAGCAGTACTAATATCAAGAAAGTCAATATTGTGAACTTGATTGATTTGTCCAATTATTGCATTAAATCCTATTATATATTGAAGAGATGTTTTAAATAAATGCTTAACAGACCCTTCTTCTAACTTGTAACTTATTATTGGTCTTTCCTTTTTTTCACTTGGATATAATAAATTTTCTACATTAGTAAGTATAGCAATTACTTCCCGAATATCATAGTTATCAGGATGTAATTCAAGGTTCCCTCTATTTCCAGTAATCCTTATTTCTATTTGTCCAAGTTTATCCAAGTTCAACTTATCATAAAATTATAAGAAACGTATTTATTTGAATCAAATTGCAATCTCTAAAAGAGCATCTTTTAAAATTACAAAAATACGAAATTTTATATTTTTAAATACTACTTTCATTAGAATACTTCAAAACCTCGCCTAAATTCTTCAAGGTTCTGTTTCATAAGTTGAGAAGCTTTACTGAAAGTGATAATTTCCTCGCTTGCAGCTTTTAGAACTAATCTTTCAAATCTACTGCTTGATTCTTCTCCAACGTATTTTCCTAAATTCGCTTCATTCCTTTGCTTTTCTTTATTAAGCCCAAAAAAAAATCCTTTTAAGAAAGATTCGGGAATAATATTTAGATTGTATGCACGATATACAATAGCGGCGATAGATATTCCAAAATAGTCTTTAATTTCAATCAATTCCTGAATTGATATATGATTTCGTTTTACCCCAAGAAAACTCTTCAATGATGCTTCAGGTAAGAGGAATGCACCAGCAAAGTTATTGCAAAATTTCTCAATGGATTTATCGTTTAAATTTTCGTGAAATGACAGTAGTAAATGTGCTAACTCGTGAATCACAGTAAATCTCTTTCTTACTATGTCAATATTTTGATTTACAACTATAACTGGGATACTCTCAACCCAAGTAGCAAGACCGTCAAAGCTCTGATCTGCGTCAATCTCAACTATCTTCACACCCTTATCTTCGAGCATTTCAATAACGTTTGAGACCGGATTCATTCCAATTTCCCAATTCTTTCTTAATTCTTGGCTTGCAGTCTCTATGTCCTCTATTGAATTAATTACTATCTTTTCTAATGGATTAGTGAATTCGTATCTTACATTTAATATTCTTTCAATTTCAATATAGCGTTCAAGGTAATCAATAA
Source organism: Desulfobulbaceae bacterium (assembly GCA_018335795.1). Taxonomy (GTDB): domain Bacteria; phylum Bacteroidota; class Ignavibacteria; order Kapaibacteriales; family UBA2268; genus PGYU01. The sequence goes on from JAGXRP010000059.1 coordinate 60,876, forward strand.
CAAATTCTTTTATTTTTTGAATATCTTTTTTTCCAAGTTTAGATTTCTTTCTAAACTCAACATTCCCTAACTTTATATTTGAATCTCTGAAAAAATAATCAATCGGAACTTGTAAAGCTTCCGACAATGCTATAATAATTGAACTATCTGGTTTTCTTTCGCCCTTTTCATACAAATTAAGAGCTTGAGCTGATAAATCAATAGACATCTTTTCAGCAAGCTTTCTTAATGATAAGCCTGAAAGCAACCTTGCTGATTTTAACTTCTTTGCAAAAACATTTTCGATGCAATTCTCCATTTCAATGTTGACAAAAATACTAAAATATTTTCTTACTGTCAACAAAAATGTTTACAAACATTCAAAATAATTAACGTTTTGTCAACACTTTTGTTTTAAGTAATAGAGAATTTGGATGCTCAAAGTTGTATTAAATATGCAGATCATTAACAAAAGCCAAAATTCTTATAATTTGGCTAACGTTAATATTTGCTATCTTGTATTAATCATTATTTCAAGAGTTTTGATCGCATCTGACAGTAAAGATTGGCGAACTGTTGGGTACTTGGTAATGTCATTATTTGCAAGAACAGGTACATACCAAATATTTACCAGTGCTATTCCTAACCTCCTACTAAGTTCACACACTTTGTAGCAGTTTTCAATTTTCTCCTGTTCTTCAATTAAGCGTCTTGATTCAAGTTCCCTTGCATAGTCTTCTGCAAAATCGGTAATAACATTTCTATTCCGTTGCGCTTCTTTTCGCCTTGCAAGTTCGCCAAGATAAGAGGTTTTTTCCCTATACCTGAAAAAAAATCCGTTGCACACTCCCTCAAATCATTCAAGTATGATATAGGTAGGTTCTTTATAAATGCCTCAACTTCCGATTCCGCTTTGTCTTTATTAAATGGTTGGAGAATATCATTTTTGACTTCACGCAAGAGATAGCTTAAAACGATTGAAAGCCATTCTGCCCCTCTTGATTTGATAACCTGCCTAAAATTTTCAGGTTCGTTCTGGAGTTGATTGTATTTGAATTCGCCTGCTTCACGGGCAAGTTCAGCCTGCTCTACAGTCAAGAGATTAAAATCATATTTATATGTTTTGCCCGAGTGAATAAACACTTTAGCTTCAATTGGAATGTGTTGCTCTTCTAACATTTTAATTGTTCCTTTTAAAATACTATTTCTGAAAGTCTTTTTACAAAACCAAAAAGTCTCAACACAACTCTTGGTCTAAATTCAACTGATTCTATTTCAATTGAATGATTCATTGAAAAACTTGATATGCTCATACGTGTACCGTAAGTTGAATTAATTGCTTTTGGTGGCGTATATCCATTTTCAGTCCAACCCCTCGAAGTTCCAAGAATTAGACTTAATGAATATCTGCCTTTTAATACTTCTTCAAGAATAAAATCAAGGTTGTTGTCATAAAGTTTGTTGTAAGGAATATACAAAGTTGCTTCAAATTTATAACCGAGCCGTTTAATTGTTCCTAAGTGGGTGTTCCGAGTGATAGGAGAAAGCCGAAAACTTGATTCTGCTTCAAGATTATGAATAATGATATTGGCATCATAAGGATCGCCCCATTCTACTTGGGAAAAGAATTGAATACCTCGAATTGGCATCAAAGCCACTTCTCCAGCAAAGTTTTGAAGTATAATCTCTATCATAACGGATTCACATAAGATAAATTTAATGCTACTTCAGGTAAATCTCGTATTTCGTCTACATAACTAATTGGAAACCTCCCAGTTTCAGTCATAACTTGCTCATAATTGCCCCAGATTGAATCTTTTTGAATTGCAATGTATTTAAACCTACCAATCCAAAAACTTTGTAAGAAGTCAAGAATCTCACTATGATATATTTCATCGGCACTGATAATGACTTCAATGTCCCTATGGCAATATAGAATGTGATTGAATTTTCTACCATTTAGTAAAATCCCAGATTCTTCAGTTTTGTTTAATAACAAGTCTGTACATTTGACTGTTTCAAATAACTTTTGATTTGTTGAATTTTCATCAAAAACCAATGAAGTCAATCTTTCATCTCCATATCTCAATGCTATTTCTTTCACGGCTGTTGCAGTACTCCTGATTCGTAAGGAAATTCAACGATTTCAAGTATAAAGCTATTTGGAGAATCAATCGTTCCTAAGCAAATAACCATATCTTCAGCAAAGTTAGGACTATCCAAGATATTTTCTGTTATATTAATACCATATAAATTTGTTCTTGCATAAACTTGTCCGCCAATCTTAGTAAAAGCATAGCTATCACTAACTACTCTTCCTGAAATCTGAACCAAAATAATTTCTTGTCCTGAACCTGATTCTTTTGCAATCCCAATTGTTTTGTTATGATAGATACTTCTGCTTTTTGATTTTGCTATACGTCCACTAGGAAGTAACATAACAGCATCACCAGACAAGATTTCTTCATTTTCTTCAATTTCATAGTTTTGAACCAATGTTGAATCTTCTGAAGTAAAACCGCTATTAAGCATAGACATCATAAACAAGGGCAATAACCCTTCATTTCCTTCCCACCAACCGTAAGCAAATCTCTCCAATGAATGTAACTTTAACTTAGTCTCTGGTTTTTGGAGATTAATTTCAATTCCAACAACGACAAAGTCCCTTTGAATATCTTCTTCGAGCCAATTACCATTATGAAATCTTTTGACTGTTTCAGCAATCTTGACTTTTGAGCCAAGTTTGATATTCTTCCAAGAAGAGTTTGAGCCATCTGCATTTTTTGAAAAAGCATTCCAATATGGAACAGTCAATGAATATTCAGTTTCGTAATATTGTTTATCTCTTGCAAGAATATAGTTTACATATTTAGATAGCGAATCAAAATCTAAATCTGTTCCATTGATATTAGCGAAAATCTTTGAAGCAGGTCTCCAAACATCAACAAGTCCAATTCTTTGTATTTGAGTTGGCTCAATTGGTTTTGTCTTAACATATATACCAGTATGAATCCTCTCAATTGAACTGCTACTACCTTTGCCGGGAGCATTAGCAATTGATTGGAGAATAGTTGTTTCCCAATTACTGCTGTTACGAGTAACGTTTAAGGGGATATGATAGTAGAAATGACCACCGTAATCATTGACAGCACACAAAACAGCTCTTGTTATTGAAGTAGTTAATAGCAGTCTTTCGGATTCAATGCCTTTCTTTTCTTTGTCGTAATTTCTTTGTTTGTCCGAATCTTGAAACTTCTTTGATGCTTCTGGTGCGTTTGTATTAGGTTTATTACTTACATCATCAAATTCATCAATAGCAAAATTGTTAGCAAGACCATAAAATTCATTTGATTCTTTAGTTATAATTGAACTTGTATCGAAACTTGCCTCGCTTGTCCCTATTAAATAAGTAAAGTCGTTTTCAACTAATCCTTTACGAGATTTGAACTCAAGATTTAACGATGTACCGGATGTATAGCTTATAAATAAGTAACAGCCGAAACTCCTTGCTATTTCAAAAAGTAAATCTGATATGTTATCAATACTTCTAAATGAAAAAGCTAATTCGCTTGATATTTGGTTCTTCTGCCAATCTTGTTGCCCGGAATTTCCTAAAGCAGGATCAATCATTTTTCTATGAATAAAAGGAGAAGACCAATTGTCATTACCGTTTTGATTGGAGAGTTTAAGTTCAATTCTAATGCTTTGTTCTGCTTTGATTTCCTTGATTTCATCGCTATATTCTTTTACCAAAGCATAAGAAACAGGACTTGTTTGAAAGCCTAAAGAACTTTCAAGTAAATTCAATTGTAATGCAGTATTCGTAAGTTCAGAAATAATTGATGATGCCTTGAGCAAATATTCTTTAATTACTTGATATAAATTACCAAGTGGGCAAAAGTAAACTAAATTGCTTGACACGTTATCAATCGAATATGAAAGTCTATATTGGAAAATGCTTTTCATTGACGCCCAATTTTCATTCTCAAATCTTTGATATACATTATCAATTGGTGTCCCTTCTAAGTTTTCTATCTTTCCAGTTAGCTTAACTTGGTCAAGCACAGATATATCAAAACTATAAGCAGAATACTTATATTCTCTTTTGGGATTGACATAGAAGTCATAATCTTCTCCAATCCAAAGTTTATCAGTTCCAGACACTTTACTGCTAATTTTACCCAAAAAAAGCATATTTTCAAGAGTAGTATCTTCACCAAAGAATACCCCACAATATCTATTTACTTTGATATTTGTAGCATCGAGAACAAAATAAAGTGCCTTTTCATCACTCTCATTTTGACAAGCAAGATGATTAATTGAAAAAGGTAGTTCGTCAATAGCATAACTACCTTCTTCAGTGTTTAAATCCTTTTTAACCGATTCAAGCATAAAAATATCGGTTTCAGTACCAACATTCTGAAACAGTTCTGAATATGAATCAGAAACAGCAAAGACTACTGCTTGTTGTCCGAATAAATATTCAGTAAAGCGATATTTCTGCCAGAATCTCATAATCTAACTATAAGTAATATTCGTAACGACTACAACATCTCCAGTTAAAAGTCTTTCTGCATCTGTTGAGAGAAGGTCAGGCGGCTTGATGCCTTCTATATCCTTACCTGTTCCACCAAGTTTCCACGTAATAGCTGTAAATAGGCTTACTGCAGTCAAGTCTGTAGCTTCAAGTCCAGAGTTCTTATAAGACACAAAAGTAATAGTTATGGAAGCAGGACTGTTGTTAAGTTGCTGTTCCAAGTCATTATTTACTTTGCCAATCATATGAATGAATCCATCTGGCTTACGTAGAGTTGCATCGGTTCTTGCTTTGTGTGAATATCCTGTACCAATTGTGATTAAGAATTTGGCATCCATATTGTCTTTTAATTGCTTAATAAATGCAGTCCAAGAGTTTGATTCAATTGGGGCTTCATTAATCACTAATGTAATTTCTCCTTTGTTAGAGGCATCGCTTGAAGCATCGGCAGGTGTGATGTCGCTTTCATCTTCACCTGAGAGAATAAGATTAGTTTTTGGGAATCTCCAAATTGCACCGTCAGCTCTGTTAATGTCTATGTTTTCAGAACCCTGAGAACTTGAACCGGGTTTCAGAATCTTGTAAGTGGACGATTGCAAGTTATTAAACTTCCATAGTTCAGACAAATCTTCATTCTCAATCTTGTGAATCCAAGCGAATGGAGAACCTGTAAGTATGATTTTTTTATCAGTTGTTGTCGGCATCTTGACCTCCTAAATCATTATTAATAATTTCTTCTTCAATGTTTGGAACAGTTTTAATTTCATTAAGTAATGAAATCACATCCTTGAATGGTTTATCTGCTATTAAGCTGATAATCTTATTGATGGTTTGTTCTGTTATTATATATTGCATATTTTTTCCCTTAAATAAATTCTTATTGCCCGCCTTGCTGGACTTCTTTACAATTCAATCCTTCAATCGTTCCTAAATACTTCACGTGAATGTAGCCACCGAGAATTTGTCTGAATGAACCGTTGGGTAAAGTAACTCTATAGCTTACTGCTCTTGAACCACAAATATTAGATTGTGCGAAAATAATTACAGAACCCTGTAATGAAAAATTGAACCATTTTACTTCTTCGTGAGTTGCTGTAACTGAAATCACCCCACTTTTATCTACCAATCTCCAATTGTCCATCGGTGCCATTAATTCTAAAGTCTGTGAACTGACACAAGAAGCAGTATTTATTCTATTGGACTCATATTCTTTAAATTCAACAAATGCCATAACTTCATAGTAACCGTCAAAGGGTAAACCCTCTCCAATTGGACTAGGAGCATAGCCAATAAATTGGCTTAAAGGAACTACACCAGTACTGAGAATGTCATATCTATTAAACCAACTTGTTTTAGGGCATTTTACAACATTCATTCTAATCCAAAATCTCTCGAAATTTTGAATAGGATAAACAGTATGTCCATTTCCGAATTCTTCATCTGAAAATGAGCAACCAACGTAAAAACTGCCAGTATTCAAATAAATGAATTCTTCATCGAAGTATATTGTTTCTCCAGATTGCCAATTATACCTTACTGATTTAACTATATTCCACGCAGAATTTTCATCTTGTCGAATCAAAAACTGACAATAAAGAGGAACTCCGTGGAAGTCAAGACCTTCGTCATTGTCCATTGGTTCAACGCTCCATTCACCTTGGATATGAACTTGGAAATATGAACAATCATCTCCGCTTGTTAATAAGCCATTTGGTACACCACCAAGCTGAAGTTTGTCTCCACCTACAACTGAAATCAGTTCGTAATAGATTTCTTGCTTACAACATTGTGATTGACCTGATGATTGTTGTGCAGTATTCATCTTTCTTTCAAAACTTACCAATATCCAAACATCAGAGGTTGGACTATACGAAAACTCTGCTTTAATTAATTCCGTTAAATCAGTGTCTGTTCTTGTGTCAATACGTTTATGATTTGTGGGAACAGTATTTATGGATAAATTCTTAATATTGAACCAAGAGCCGTCCTTTGCCGTATAAACAAACCTTCTACCTCTTATAGTTTGCCAATCGCTAATTATTCTTGTTGTTCCAATAAAATGGAGAGTTCCAATAGTTCTTGCAACATTATCATCGTATCCTTCTGATATATTGATATTCCAAGGATTAGTATTACTTCCATCCAGATAATAACTTGTCGCATTGAATGGCGTAATTTCATCTCTTGGATTATTGCTGTCAAGGGCATCATTATCCTCGTATGACCAGGGCAAACTGTCCCAAGTTATCCATTGTAAACCGTTCCAAACCCATATTCTACTTGCATAATAAACTGCATAACCACGATGATTTGAATTAAGTCCAGTAGGTAAAGAAATCACATTCTCCAACCTTCCTTTCAAAATTTCGGAATAATTCATATCAAAATCATCAAGTACCGGAGTAGCAGACATCTTTTTATCCTAAAATTACTACATTATAAACCTTTGTAGTTGCTGGAGCAACTTTGAAAGATATTTTCGTTGTATTTGTGTCAAATCTTTCAATCAATGGGAAAACAGTATATCCTGTTGTGTTTTCATATACATCTATAAGTATGTCTTTTGTTCCAAGATTATGAATTACTGAAAACGTAGTAGTGGAATTATCTCCAGTGATGGAAGCAGTAATTTTCTTGTTCTTATACGCTCCATTAATAACTAATTGATTACCCGTAATAACAAGGGTAGAATTGTCAACATTAACTTTTAGTCCACTCGCTGATTTACTGATTCCACCATTAGAATCAAGTTTGGCTTGAAGAATATCAGAAACTATTTCAATAGATTGATTATCAACATTAACATCAACTTGATTCCCCGTCTTTGATAAACCATTTCCAGCAACTAATTCTGCAACGCCATTGAACTGAGTCCAACTAATTGCAGTAGTGCCTAATGTCCCGCCACTATCAACATTACATATCCAAGCTGTATCTGCATTAACTGTACCCTGTTCTACAAATACTGCTGCACTTACCACTTCTGCCCAAGTATCAATATCGGTAGCTCTTGACCAAGAAGTTGAAGCAACAACGTATATGCCATTTTGCGATGCAGTTGTTTGATTCTTGACAAGAACTCTATTACCAACAGCAAGAGCAATACCATCTATAGTTTGAGTTCCAGACAAAGTGATATTTGACGTTGTTGCAACTCTTACGCTGTTCTTCCAAGATAAACCAGAAACAGCATTATCTACATAGTTTTTCGTAGCAGCATCCTGTGGACTTGTAGGGTCTGCAAGGTTTGTTATCTTTTGACTATTCAGATTCAAAGACGTTGTCGGAACAGCCATTTGGTCAAGTCTGTTTGTTCTTACAGCTGTATGAAAATCTGTAATATTGCTCGAAGTGTGTGTATGAGAAGGTAAATCTCCAGAGCTTAAATTTGTTGCAGATGTTATCCTACCTTTCACATCAACTGTTACTTTAGTATAAGTACCGGCAGAAACTCCTGTATTAGTTAATTGGAGACCGTTAGCAACAATTTCAATTCCACCACCCGAAACTATCTTAACATCAGCTTTTATTTGATTATTGGTGTCATCATAAGTAAAGTCAATTGAATTAGTGTCAATTAATGCACCACCAATAGCATCTTGAGAAGCTTCAACGAAATCTGAAATCGTTGCGGAGGTTTGTGTGCCAGTATGATTACTCCTATTCTGATAGTAAGCACCATTTTGATTATTCAATAAGTCGGAATTATCGGCAACATCAACTTTACCGTTGTTGTTGCTATCATAGACAGATTTTTCCATATCGGGATAAACCCATGATGTAGGTGTTCTATAACCTAATTTTCCGTTGCCTTTTACAGTATCTGTTTTTGCAGTATTATGAATTATCTGCCCAGCTAAAGGAGAAGCTGGCTCAGAAGCAAGATTTTGAACTACTGCCTGTCTGATTTCATTCTTATCAAGGTCTAAATAACCAGTACCGTTAAGTAGAGTCAGTACGCCTGATAAATCAATATCGTTTAAAAATGGTATTGGCATTTGATTCTCCTAATTACAATATGCTTTGCCTGAAAATGGATACTTAAATAGAATTCTAAGTTCGTTATCATTAATATGTTCTACATTGCCATAAACGACTGTTCCTGAACTGTCAACTGTTGAAATTGCAGGGTTCTTACCTAAATTATGATTTACGTGCCAAACATTACTTGCAGAACTCTGTTCGTGAATATAGTGTTTATCTGCTATACCTGAATCAAGTTCATTTAACTTGATTTTACCCAGTATGTTATACCTAATTTCACCATCAATAATTTCTGCTTTCTGAATCCACATAAAAAACCTCAATCATTACCGAAGGATTTACCTATGACATAACCAACAATTGTGCCTCCAAGTGTGAAAGCTGGTACTTCCCACCAAGGTCTCTCTTTTATTATTTCTTTAGTGATATAAATCGTATGAACCATTGTGCTATCAGGTTTCTTCCTTATCCAAAGATCGAAACTGTTTTCAGGGAAATCAAACTTTGCATATACAGTATCTCGTTTAATAATGGTATCAATAATCGCTGTAAATGGTTTCGTTTCAATTAAAGTATCTCGCATGAAAACGAGTTTAGTCCTTGCTTTTTCAATGATAATCGGTTCTGACAGCTTTACTATTATAACCGTATCTCTTTTTGTTATTACACTTGTGAATTCATTGCAGTGCTTTGAACTTCTTCCCAAGTAGAAACATAAAAGCAAAGATATTGCTAATAGAACTATCCCTGTTAATAAATGATACTTTTCTTTCATACTGTTTTAAATCCTATGAAACCTCTAACAACCATTCTACCTAAAAAGTGATGAATATTTCGTTTACGCTTATAAACACCACCACCATCATCTTGAGAACCAATATCTCCAGAACTTGTATTAAATCCGATAGTATCAACCCAACCCGCTTTTTTCACTTCAATAATTCTTTCAACGTGTCCTCGCCACTGGTTTGGTCTTCTCCAAAACATCAAATCATCAACCTTAGGATTAGAATTTGTCTTTTGACCAATATTTATAGCTTGGTTTAACATTGTAACGGTAGAACCTGTTTTATGAATTGGGATAGATTTAGTAGGCAATCCCAAATCTTTTGCTGATGAGTAAAAACACCAATATTGTCCTGCTGCACAGTAAGGATTACCTTTTGCCAACCCTACGCTTCTAAGGTAAGCTTCAACATCACGTCCATCATTTCTTCCAGTCTTTTCTTTAATACCTACTTGTGCAAGTAAGCTATCACGAGAAACCATTAACAGCTCTCTATCACAATATATTAAATATCTTGAAGCAGAAAAAGTTTCAATAGTGGCGACTAAAAGAAGCAATATCGTTATGATAACAAATCTTTTCATAGTTATTCCTTAATGCGAAAACTGTGCGATATATACACCTAAAACAACAAGACCAACCAATATATGCACTCCCAAGAATATATAACCTAATACAACCATTATGGAATGTCTTTCAACACTATTAAGCTCTTTGTCATCACCTTCCATAATTAGTTTTGTGAAAGGTATCTTAGTGTAAGTAAATAGAGCTATTCCCGACAATGATAAAGCTATTGCTTCAAGTAGAGCTATAAAAAGAAAAGTTTGTATTTCAGCTGTTCCCGGACGTAAGAAGAAAACTGCTACTATTCCGATGATAAGCCAAACCGCATTTCTAAGCACGAAATCAATGGCTGATTTTATTTTAGTGTCCATCTTTAACTCCTGTGATTTGATGTTAAATGATTATGAAATTGTTTGTTTAAGTCATTCAATAATTTTTTTATGTCTTCAAGTTCTTTCCGAATTGAGTCATCATATAAATCAACTCTCTGTTCGAGTAGTTTAACTCTTTTTTCGAGATTGTTAAACTTCTCGATTTCGGCTAACTTACTTGAAAATACTTCTTCGTTTGCTTTCCTATTATCTCGTTTAAGCATAAAATAGAAAGTAATCAAACCAACTATCAAAAGTCCGAATTGTATAGCATTGTTAATCAATCCATTTGAAAAGTCCACGGTTATTCTCCAATAAAATAAACTGTTGGAAGCATAAATCTTATTTCGTAGTGCCATTTGTCTTCTTCAACAAACAAAAACTTTTCTGAAATAGGATATAATTTCATATTTTCAATAAATAGGTCATTCGTCAGCGACTGTCTCACTCTGTCCAAAGTTTCATAAGCACCAAGATGGGAACGTAGGTTTCTAACGATTACGATAACATCAAATTCAAGCATCCTTGCTTGTTGCTCAATTCTTGGATTAGTATAGTTAGAACCTTCATAACTTACAAGTACTGCACCTTTTGGGTGTAATAACTCGTAATCCTTGACGTTATCAGGAAATGGCTCGACTGCTAAGTCTTGAATGTCAATTTTCAGCTTATCAACAATAGCAGATTCAATTTCTGTTATCATCATCAATAATTCTCCAACTTAGTGTTATTAAAAACTGGTTTTCTTTCTGAAACTAAAAAGAATCCTGGTCTTGATTCTGCTGTGCCTTCGTTCAAAGTAATCATCCCTTTCTGAATCCTTTCGAGTGTTGCAATTCCATCTTTGTAAAAGTTTTGTATGTTGTCGAAAACTTTCCCTCTTCGTTTGTAAAGTTCGTATTTCACAATGTCAATGCAGATCTTTTTGAGTATTGAGTGTTCATTTATAAGTGGCAATTCATATCTGCCTCTAAGATAACCGTCAATTATCTGTGTAACGTCCGAAATGTATTTACTTACAATTTCATCATTTACAACATTTGGCTCTTCATCATTGCTCAACTGTGCAACAACTTTTTCAGTTAAATCATCAACTATATCTTGAACTGTGCAATACATTACAATACAGTAGCTGAAATGATAGCGTTAGGTTCGTGAATAGTCGGTAAACTCTTTTGCTCTACTTTCCAATCCAAAGCAGTCTTATCTTCATTTGTATTAGTTTCTACTAAAAATTCATCAGTGAAAACTCGAGTATTCCCATTTTCTATACGATAAATAGGTCCGAAATGAACTCTAAATCCATTTGATTGACTTGCAATCATAATAGCTTTTTTAGGATTAATCATATCTGCTGTTGTATTATCGGGTTTAGTGTATTGCTGGTTGTATTCATATATGTCAATACCCATTATCCTTCCGATGAAAAGACCTGATCGTGTTGGACTTTGGTTTAGGTCAATTACACCAACTTTATTGTTATTGGTATCGAGTTCTTTCTTTACTGAATCATTTGATAAAAACGCATCAGCTGCCTCACTGCCCAAAATCAAAAGATCGGCATTAAAGCCACATCGTTTCATAATATCACGTTTCCAAGCTCTTAAATTAACCAATGGTTTGGAATTAGCATCACTCCATTTTGAAGTTGAAGTCAGTGAATGAAGATGAACGTTATTTTCAAACTCAAAATCGGCTACGAAATCAATATTATCTTGGGAAACTGTTAGTTTGCCTGTTGAAAGTGCTTCACAAGCCATTTGTTCACGACGTCGAATTATTCTGTTTTTGAGTTCTTCAAGCTCTTGGAGAATCATTTGGTTCGGAATTCTGGTTCTCTCTTCAGCATTTGCAACATATAAATTCCCAATTGACCTATAATTTGCTAATTCAAAAGCGGTAAACACTTTTTTCTCAAAGGTTCTCGGTAAAGTCAAAGTCCTAACTGATTTAGACAATTTCTTTATTAATTGTGCACCTTCGTGTTGGTTTACAAATTGAGCTAATTTGTCAGATCCAATTGTAATTTCTATATCAATTTTATCTGCAGCGTGAAACTGTTTTGTTTTAAAAAGAGAATTTAAAACAAACGGTTCGATTACTTTTGCACGATTAATTGCATTAGTCAAACTTCTTGCTTCAAACATATCAATTAAAGCACTCATTATTTGTCCTCCTTAATCACTATAGAGCCATTGTTATAAACACCCGGAATAATTTCGTGCCCGGCACTAAGACCTGATTTTAGAAATTCTCCATGAACATACATAAACCCTTTGCCATCAGCGATTGTAGCATCAACATCGCAACCTAATATACCGCATATAACTTCAGAGCCATCTGTTGAATCTTCATCCCAAAGGGTATATTTCCCGTTGTTAGGATTTGCTTCTGCATTGATCTGGCCTAGACAAGCACCTCGTTTAAGGTTCTGCCCTGATAAAATGACTATTTCACTTACTTCCATTGTTGGATGTAAGCCTGGAAAAATATCATTATACGGCTCAATGTCAGTAAGTTTTGTTATACCAAGATTAATACTCATTTCTTATCTCCCCTGATAGTATTCTTCAATAAACTTATTTTGACTTTCGAGGTCATTTGAATCACTATAAGCATTTTGCTTAGCGATTTCATTGAACTCAATTTGCATCGGGAAAGATTCAATAAGTCTTTTTATCAAATCTTCTCCAGACATCTTAACAATGTTCCCATTCTCCGAAAACTCAAATCCTTTGTTATCTTGGATTGCTTCAAAAGCAAGTTTAACGATTGGTTTTTGTGCTGGTACTAAACGACCTAATTGAGATTTGAAGTAATCATTGAACTTCATATCTCGGTTATCTTTTTCGAGAAGTTCAAGTTTCCTTTGCATTTCTTGAAACTCTTTACTTTGCTTAACGTCAGGCTCACTTGCTTCTAAGGCAGTCTTTGATTCGGTTTTCGATTCAGAACCATTGAGATATTTGCTTTTAATCCTCTCAAGTTCTTCTGCGGTCTGATTAGCAATTTCTTCGTTGAATGTAGAACCAAGCCACCCCAACAATTCCTGAAATAGCTTTGAATATTTATCGGGCATATTGCCTCCTTGAAATTTGATTGATTTTTGATTGGGTGAAAAAGGTTTTTCCTGTCCTTCAAAATTGCTAAATTTTGAGGGAGAAGAATATATATTCTTTTCTTTAATTTCCTTTAATTTAATTTGTTGGATTTTGTTGCCACTTTGTTCAACATCTGTTGAACAAGTGTTGAACATCTGTTCCTTTGTGTTCAAATTTTGCTTATTATTTGTTCCAGCATTCATGTCATTCTGTTCCGTTTCTGTTGTAATTGTGCTGCCTTTTAGTTCTCCAAAGCAAATAAATGATTCACTTCCATTAAATTCACTGTCTTTCAAACCTTTTACTGCTGGTGGAATAGCACCAAGAAAACCAATATGTCTTAGCA
>JAGXRP010000060.1 GCA_018335795.1 Desulfobulbaceae bacterium
ATATCGCTCAACAATTCACTACTGTACTGCGAATTAAAAGATTTGCTTAAACATAACAATGATAAATATTTCATCATAATTTCTGCTTTGAAAAATGTATCTTCATTGCTCAAGAAGGCTGCCAAATCAGCAGAAAGTGGAAATAAAATTTTATTTTCAGAGGCAGTAAATGAAATATTTTCGATTCACAAAGATTTTATCGAACAAAATATGCCGGATAAAAAGAACCTCTTTTCCAAATTATTATCAAATGGAGAAGATAATTTAAGGAAAGCTCTGAAAAGCGTGTATCTGACAGGGTTTTTGAGCAATCGCATTTTGGATAGTATTCTATCACAAGGCGAACTCCTACTGTTAGAGATTTTAAGAGAAGATTTGGCAGATAATCCCTTCGTAGATGTCATAGATGCGAGAATGATTATAAAGACCGATAGCCTTTACAATAGCGCCAAGCCCTTGTATGAGGAAACCAAGCATTTGGTAAAGCAACTAATTGCGAGCTCGGATGCTCATCATTTCATTACTCAGGGCTTTGTCGCGTCAGATTTGCAAGATAATACGACAACAATGGGTTTTGAAAGCTCTAACCTTACTGCATTGCTGATAGCTCAAGCTCTCGATAGTAAAGATATCCGGATAATTAGTGACGTACCGGGAATCTGCCATGCAGATCCAAAAATATTTTCGGATGCTAAAATCATAAATGAGATTAGCTATAAAAGTGCCTTTATTGCAGCAAAGTATGGACTGAAATTGTTCTATGCGCCAATGATTGAATCTGCTGACAAAACAGATACCATCATATTATATGGTAACAAAATCAATCATTTGCATGAATTAACTAAAATTGTCAGAAAGGTAAAAGTTGATAAATCATTGATTATTGTCAAAGAAGTCATATTTTTCAAGAATGATGACATTTCAATATCATCATTGCCCACTTCACCTACATTGATAATTACAGATAAAAAGAGCAATTGGATTTATATTGACAAAAGAAAAATGAATTCTATGCCAGATAAATCATTAACTAATATTAATATATATTGCTTAATTACTGTTCTGTTTTCTGAACAAAATTTAATCATAAATCAAGCAATGAAATTTTTTGAAAAGAATGAGGCTTTCAAATTAGTAATCGCAAATAACGAAGTAATTCACATTGTGAGCGATATGGAGAGTGGAATGGAATTCTGTAAATTGATTTTGCCGATGATTAGCTGATATGTTTCTTTTTCTTGGGAAAAGTAAATAGTTTCCACGACTCGCGGCTTACTTTCAGAGTCAGGTATAGCCCGAATAGTCCTATGATAAAATTACCTGCCCACATGCTAATGAATGGGTCTAAGTGGCCACGGTCGGCTAATTTTTCGCCACCGATAAGCAATGCCCAGTAAATGACGTAAAAAGCGAGACTCATTCCGGCGCTTAACCCGAAGTTCCCACCCTTTGTTATAACTCCAAGAGGGGCACCTACCAAAACGAATATAAAACAAGCAAATGGAATTGCATATTTTTTGTGGATTTCAACTTCGTATTGGAGCGATTTGTTCAGAAAAAACTCTGCTTGGTTTATGTCGGCTTGGATACTCGAATAGGTAATGTTAGCATTTTGGATTACTCGCGTAATGACTCCGATTCGATTTGTATCAATCATGATACTATCCGGTATAACTTCAGCGGTATGTTGAATAGCTCCGGTGACTCGTTTCACACCTTGCGATTCATCAACAAATATTTTTTCTGTTTTTTCAATTGGTGACTTTTTTTTACTTCCTGATACCAAAGCAAGTCCGCCATTCAAAACTGAATCTATGCGACTAATAATATTCGTGCGGTTTGTACGGGCACTATCTACAATTTGTTGCATATCAGAAATTCGCATTTCGCGGTCACCTCGAGAACCCATTTCAAGTTGGGACCGTTCAAAAGCAAAACCATATGCAGGGATACCAATTTCATATGTGCCGAAATTTACAATACGATAATCTCGAACCAGCCCAATGTTCATACGGTGAATTTCTCCATCAAAAAGCGTCACAATCAAATTTGAATAACTATCATCAAATTTGATGGTACCACTATCTGAGGAAATTATGTTACGCTCTTGGAATCGGCGAACGTCATAAATCGTTACACCATGTAAGTTCCCGCTTGCAGAATCAACTTGGCGAGCGAGAATTGTATATCCGTCCAGTTGAGTAGAAAAGCGTCCGGATTCGATGCTAAAAGTAGGCTTTTTGCGAGTGATATCACTCATGAGCAATTTCGCTTTAAGATTGGAATCAGGCAAAATCTCGTCATTGAACCAAAAAAGTGCATAAGACAATAACAATCCGCCTATCAATACAGGAGCCATCATCCGAAACACACTTCCACCACTTGCTTTGACAATTGTAATTTCTTGGTTTGCTGCCATCGAACCGAATGCCATCAATGAACTGAACAGAACGCCCATTGGCAATGCAAGAATTACCATCCAAGCAAGATTGAGAACTATCAAATGCAATATTACCCATTCACTCAAACCTTTGCCTACAAGCTTTGATAAGTAATTCATGATAAATTGCATAAGATATATAAACATAACAGTAGAGAACCCAAATAGCAGTGGTGCAATATGGGTACGTAAAATATATCTGTCAATTAAAGTCATGTCGGAATGACGAATATCACTTATTTAAGTTTGATAAAAATCTTTTTGTGATTTAAATCTAATGTGTTATATTTGTAGTTCTATATTTGAAAATTAGGGTAAAACTATGTTTACAGTATTAGCTATCATAATGATTATACTTTCGATTTTGCTGATTTTAGTAGTGTTATTGCAACCAGGCAAAGGCGACATGATTACCGGAATGGGTGGTCTTGGCGGGACTTTTTCTAATATGTTGGGTTCCCGACGCACTTTGGACTTGCTTTCCAAAATCACTGTTGGTTTGGCAACTTCAATTTTTATATTAGCTCTCCTAACAAACAAATTTTTTGTAGGTTCGGCAGATGAGATGACAAGACCTGTTACCGAAGGTGTTGCTGTTCCTCAGACAGTACCAAATACACCTGTTCAACCGGCATTGCCATTACCTGAGCAAAAACAGCAACAACCTCAAGATGCTCAACCACAGCAACCGAAGAACGAAGAAAACAAGTAATTATAGACGTATAAAATATTTCGAGGCTTCTCATTTTTTGAGAAGCCTTGTTTTGTTTAGTCTAATTTGATTTCGCCATTCAAGCTAATTTTGGTTTTTAATCGTTTTACCATTTTTACGATTCCAAAAAAACGAGGTTTGATGTTATTATTTTCTGTTTTGTCGGGCATATTTGTGGCTTGTTTGGTTCCATTTTTGTTTAAACTCGGCAGAAAACCGGGGAGTTTAATCATTTCATTGGTGCCTTTGAGTTTATTTTTGTTCTATCTCTTTAATTTTGGGATAAGCGACAATTTGGGCTATTACGAATCATTTGACTTTTTCCCTGCTTTAGGTGTTAACTTAAATTTTGTGATGGATTCCTATGCTTTGATTTTCGCTTTGATTATTACCGGCATCGGAACTGTAGTATTCTTCTATTCCTCGTATTACCTGGCTGAAAACCCTTATTTAGACCGATTTTATATATATATACTGGTTTTCATGGCTTCAATGCTTGGAATTGTAATCTCAGATAATATGGTCATTATGTTCATATTTTGGGAGTTTACTTCCATCAGTTCGTTCATGCTAATCGGATTCAAACATAGAGAGGAAAAATCACGTTATTCGGCTTGGCAAGCATTACTTGTCACGGGAAGCGGAGCTTTAGCTTTATTAGCCGGAATATTATTATTGTATTTAATAACCGGCAAGATGAATTTTTCCGAAATAAACTCTATGCCTCAGATTATACAATCATCCACTCTGTTTTTGCCGGCAATGTTTCTTGTACTTGGAGGAGCTTTTACAAAATCTGCGCAGATGCCATTCCATTTTTGGCTACCAAATGCAATGGAAGCACCAACTCCTGTTAGTGCCTACTTACATTCTGCAACAATGGTGAAAGCAGGCATTTACTTGATGGCACGAATCAATCCGGCTTTCCAAGGTGCTATTGAATGGGAAACTACTCTTTCTGTTTTTGGTGGCATAACAATGCTTTTTGCAGCATATATGGCATTGAAACAAATTGATTTGAAACGCATTTTAGCATATACTACTCTAAGCGTTCTTGGTACATTGACTTTGTTGATTGGTATAGGAACTCCGGCGGCTATGCAGGCTATGATAGTGTATCTGATAGCGCATGCACTTTACAAAGGTACTTTATTTTTAGTAGCAGGTGCAATTGACCATGGTACAGGCACGAGAAATATTGATGAAATTGGCGGATTGAAGAAATTTATGCCAATTACAGCAATAGCTGCAACGTTAGCCGCTCTTTCGATGGCAGGAGTTATACCTTTATTCGGGTTTATTGGCAAAGAATTGCTTTATGAAGCAGCATTGGAACATAGTCTTGTTGATTATGCAACATTTGGTGCCGTATTTTTTGCGGCATTGTTCGGGGTCGTTGCTGCCGGAATGAGCGGTATATTTCCATTCTTCGGTAAAGCAAAATACCCCAATGAGAAACCTCATGAAGCCTCATTCATTATGACTACAGGCTTTGTAATAACTGCTTTTCTCGGCTTACTTTTTGGTTTGGTTCCAATGCTTGTTTCAGACAATGTGGCAAAAGCAACTTCGGATGTTTACTACAATTTACCGCTTGCTGTAGGTTCTTCAATGCAATTAGCTCTGTGGCACGGATTCAATTCAGTACTTTTTCTAAGTTTAGGAACTTTGGCTCTGGGTATTGGTATTTTGATGTTTAGAGCAAAGCTATTTCCAATCATCAGAAAAATCAATCTCCCTGAATTTCTACAACCATCGAAAGCTTATGATGTTTCGACAGCAATTTTGATAGGCTCGGCAAGATTGACAACGAAAATTCTCCAAAATGGCTATTTACGCAATTATATTACATTGATATTACTCACTCTATTACTTCTAACATCCTACTCATTATTTGCTTTTAGTGATTTGAGTGTTATAAGCTTATACTATCCGGTGACATTTTACGAAATCACAATTGCAGTAATCATATCAATATCAGCTGTTTTGGTTATCAAATCATCGGGTAGATTGCAAGCAGTTGCAGCATTAGGCGTAGTTGGGATTTTTGTAGCTATTATTTTCTCGATATACGGAGCGCCCGATTTGGCTCTTACACAATATTCAATCGAAACGCTTACGGTTATTTTATTTGTACTTGTAATTTACAAATTACCCAAGTTTTTGAACTATTCAAAATTTAGCCACAGATTGCAGGACTTCGTCCTTGCCGCATTAGTTGGCTTAACTATGACAATACTTATATTGATGGTGACAGCTAACGAATTGCCACCCGAATTTAAGGATTATTACGGGCAAACTTCATACATTTTAGGTAAAGGCCGGAATATAGTGAATGTAATCCTTGTTGATTACAGAGCATTGGATACTTTGGGCGAAATTGTTGTGCTTTCATTAGCTGCTTTAGGGGTCTTTGCATTGTTGAAATTGAAAAAAGACGACGGAGACTCAATATGAAATCCATAATTTTACAAACAGCCACACGATATTTATTACCGATTCTTTTGCTATTTTCATTCTTTTTGCTGTTCAGAGGACATAATTCTCCGGGTGGTGGTTTTGTCGGTGGATTAGTCGCTGCCGCTGCTTACGCATTGTACTCTATTGCGTTCGGGGTGGAAGAAGCCAAAAAATTATTACGAATTGAGCCTGTCTATTTGATTGCAACTGGATTAATGTTTGCTTTGATTTCCGGTATGATAGCATTTTTTAGTTTTGATACTTTCATGACAGGAAAATGGAGCGATTTCAATTTCCCACTTTTCGGTAAATTGGGCAGCCCTCTGCTTTTTGATTTGGGAGTTTATGTTGTTGTAATTGGTATTACACTCAAGATATTATTCACAATATCTGAGGAGGTAAAGCCATGACGCTACTATTAGCTATTGTAACAGGGATTTTATTTACAGCAGGATTTTATTTGGTGCTTCGCCGAAGTTTGGTGAAAGTGATTTTCGGCTTGATGTTTTTGGGGCATGCTGCCAATTTGCTGATTTTCAATATTGGGAGATTGACCAAGGGCGCTCCGGCATTCATATTAGAAGGAAACCAAACTGCAGTTGAGCCATATGCCGAACCTATTCCTCAAGCTTTGATATTAACGGCAATTGTAATCGGTTTCGGAGTGCAAGCATTTGCAATTGTTTTATTCAAAAAAGCATATCAAATGATTGGAAGTGATGATATACACAGTTTGAAATCAACCGATAGGATAGCTTAATGACAAAATTCGATATCGAACTGTTAGTTTTGTTGCCCATATTATTGCCATTAGCTTTCGCTATTGTTATGTTATTCGCGTGGAATAATCTACAATTCCAACGAGTGATGAATTTAGTTGCCGGTAGTGTAGGCTTTATTGTTTCCATAGTTTTATTTTCAACTATTTACGTAAACGGAATTCAAGTTGTTGCTATCGGTGGGTGGAAAATACCATATGGAATTGTGCTTGTTGCCGATAATTTTTCTGCCATTATGGTGTTAATGTCGGGGTTGATGGGATTTGCTGTGGCTTTTTATTCGATAGTCACAGTCAACAAAAAAAACGAACAGCATTTTTACTATCCTTTGCTTCAGATTTTACTAATGGGCGTCAACGGAGCCTTCTTGACGGGCGACATGTTCAATCTCTACGTATGGTTCGAGGTGATGCTCATTTCATCATTCGTATTGTTGGCTCTCGGCGGCAAGCAAGAGCAATTGGAAGGTGCTGTAAAATATGTCACATTAAACCTGATTTCATCTATGATTTTTCTTTCTGCCGTAGGTATTTTATACGGTTTGACCGGAACATTGAATATGGCTGATTTGGCTGTAAAGGTGCAGTTAGTTGAAAACCAGGGCTTAGTAACCGTAGTAGCGATGATGTTTTTGGTTTCATTCGGAATCAAATCTGCCGTATTTCCTTTGTTTTCGTGGTTGCCGGCATCATATCATACACCACCTGTTGCAGTATCCGCATTATTTGCAGGATTACTGACAAAAGTTGGTGTATATACGATGTATAGAGTATTCACATTGATTTTTGATATTAACAATGAATTCATCGGTACGGTGATTTTAATAATAGCTGGTTTTACGATGTTGACAGGTGTTCTGGGAGCGGCGGCTCAAAACGATTTTAGGCGGATATTGTCA
The DNA here is from genome assembly GCA_018335795.1 of Desulfobulbaceae bacterium. Lineage (GTDB taxonomy): Bacteria > Bacteroidota > Ignavibacteria > Kapaibacteriales > UBA2268 > PGYU01. The sequence goes on from JAGXRP010000060.1 coordinate 7,290, forward strand.
TTCCATATTGTGAGCCAAGTAGGTTATATGGTAATGGCGTTAGGCTTGATGACAGCCTTCTCCTTTGCTGCAGGAATATTCTACATAGTTTATCATATAATCACTAAGACAAATCTTTTTTTTATAAGCGGCATAGTCGAAAAAATTAAAGGGACATATAACTTAGATACATTGGGAGGACTATTCAAAAAATATCCTTCTGTCAGCCTTTTGTTCTTAATATCGGCTTTCACACTTTCCGGAATTCCACCTTTTGCAGGGTTTTGGGCAAAATTCACGGTTGCTCTCGCAGGGTTCTGTATTGAGCAATACTTAATCGTAGGATTATCATTATTTGTCGGATTGCTTACATTATATTCGATGACAAAAATTTGGAATTATGCTTTTTGGCAAGATGAAAAGCAAGAAAGCGAAATGGAAAGAGAATTTTACAAAATACCTATTCAACGCAAGTATTTGCTTTATTCGCCTTCGATTTTTATGACCGTTGTGATTTTGCTACTAAGTCTTTTTGCAGGTTCGGCATTTGATTTTGCGGTGCTAACTGGCGAACAGCTTGCAAATCCTCAATATTATATTAACGCTGTATTGGGAGGCAAGTAATAATGGGACTACTACTGCTGAATCTTGTACTCGGGATATTATGGACATTGCTGACGGGTGATTTGCACTTTACGAATTTCATCCAAGGTGTAATTATTGGATATGTGATTTTATTCGTTTCCAAAAATGCAATCGTCAAAACAAGATATTTTACACGTCTCCCGAAAATATTCTTATTCATATTATATTTCATCAAGGAATTGATTGTAGCGAATATAAAAGTAGCTTATGATATTCTTACAGTCAAAGATAAAATGAGACCCGGAATAATAGCGCTACCGTTGGATGCCAAAACAGATTTGGAAATAACTTTATTTGCTAACTTAATTACCATGACGCCCGGCTCCTTGAGCATTGACACATCTGACGACAATAAAGTACTTTACGTTCATGCAATGTATATTGACGACCCACAGAAATACAAAGAAGAATTAAAAACAGGTTTGGAACGAAAATTATTGGAGATATTGCGATGAGTTTCGTTGAAATTGCCATATTTATATCCTTGCCGATAATTACAGTTTCTATGTTGATAATGGTATATAGAGTTGCAGTAGGACCAAGTTTGGAAGATAGAGTTGTAGCACTTGATTTGATAGCAACAACGGTAATTGGATTTATTGCTGTTTATGCAATCATTTCAAATTCTACGACAATTCTTGATGTTGGGATTATTATCGCAATGTTAGCGTTTTTGGGTACGACAGCCTTTGCATATTATTTGGAACGGAGGTCTAAATCATGAGTGGAATAATTGATGTTGTAAGTGCAGTACTGATATTGTCAGGTGCAATTTTTATATTGATTTCATCAATCGGTTTAATAAAAATGCCTGATATTTATATGCGTATGTCCGCCACTACAAAAGCTACTACTTTGGGCGTTGGGAGCATTTTATTGGGTACGGCATTATATTTTGAAGAAGTTGGGATAATAACACGTGCTATCATAATAATCATATTTTTATTCCTAACGGCACCAATCGGTGCCCATTTAATCGGGCGAGCAGCATATTTCGATGGAATCCCGTTATGGGATAAATCCATTATAAATGAATTAGAGGGTAGTTTCAATCCTATCGAGCATGTGTTATACAGCGAAAAATTCGGTAGTGATGAAAAAGTAACTTTACCACGTGAACAAACTGAAAACAACTCAGATTAGTCTTCTTTAATCACAAGTTGAGCAATTTGAACTGCATTCGTTGCGGCACCTTTGCGCAAATTATCTGCAGCCACCCATAAATACAAAGCATTTTCGGCTGAATCATCTCGACGAATTCTACCGATATAAACAGGGTCGGTGTCTTGAGTGATTTGCGGAGTAGGATATGAATCTCGACTCGTGTCATCCATCAAAACGACGCCTACTGTATTTGCATATAGACGCTTAACATCTTCGATTTCATAGTTATTTTCAAGCTCCACATTTACCGATTCGCAGTGACCGCCTAAAGTAGGAACACGAACACAAGTAAATGCAAGCGGCAATGCATCAATTCCGAGAATTTTCCGGGTTTCGTTTATCATTTTTGTTTCTTCTACCGTAAATCCTGATGGTTCAAACTGATGGAACAGTAAATTATATGCAATCGGTTTGGCATCAGTAACTTCGCCGGATATTTCACTCATCAGCTTTTCTACGCCTTTATTTCCGGCACCTGAAATTGATTGGTAAGTTGAGCATACTACGCGTTTCAGACCGAAATTGTCCGAAAGAGGTTTAAGAGCAACAACAAGTTGGATTGTTGAGCAATTTGGATTGGCAATAATCCCTTTATGATTTTGGAGGTGGTGCGGATTTACTTCAGGCACAATAAGGGGAACATCGGGGTCCATACGCCAGGCACTACTGTTATCAATTACAATACAGCCTTTTGCGGAAGCAATCGGAGCATACTCTTTCGATACTGCGCCACCAGCAGAAAATAGTGCTATATCAAAATCATCGAATACCTCAGGTAAAAGCTCTTCTATTTTATAAGTCTCGCCTCTGAAAGGCAACTCTGTACCGGCAGAACGGCTACTTGCAAATAGCCCGAGGCGTGCCACGGGGAAATTTTGTTCTTCGAGCACTTTCAACATGGCTCTTCCGACTAAACCACCGGCACCAACTATAGCAACATTATATCTTTTCATTTTCGTTTCGTTCAATTATTCATACATAGAATTTACAAATTTTGGCAATATGATTTGTTCGATTTTCATTGCCTGCCCGGATTCGGAATCAATTTCGACATACACAGCACAAAGCTTCAAATCATCAGTGGCTTGCTCATATTTGTGTGCAGTTTGCAATAATAATCTTTTAAGTGCAATATCTTTTCTCATCCCTACTACAGAATCGTAAGGTCCTGTCATACCAACATCAGAAATGTAAGCCGTACCGTTCATTAATATTGACGCATCAGCAGTAGGAATATGAGTATGAGTGCCTATAACGGCTGAGGCGCGTCCGTCTAAGTGCCATCCCATTGCGACTTTTTCGGCAGTTGCATCTGCATGGAAATCCACTATAATTATTGGGGTCCTCTCGTTTAACATTTTAACTAAATTATCTGCAGCACGGAAGGGACAATCTATTGCCTGCATGTAAGTTCGTCCTTGCAGTTGGACAACTGCAACTTCCAATCCCGGAGCTTTTTCGATTACTTTGAAACCCTTCCCAACGTTTCCGGGAGGATAGTTATAAGGTCTAATTACACGGTCATTCTTAGCCATCAAGGGTCGAGATTTCCAATTATCCCAAATGTGATTGCCTGTAGTGATTACATCAACACCAAGAGCGAAAATCTCTTCGGCTTGTTCTTCATTCAGACCTTTACCGTTCTCGATGTTCTCGCCGTTTACGATAACAAAGTTAGTACCATAAGATTCAATTAGCCCTTTCAGCTCTTTTTTGAGATATTCAAGCCCAATTAAGCCAACAACATCTCCAACAAATAATAGTTTTATTTTCTCAGCCAATTTATTTCCAGTTTAATATATAATATACTATTGACGTTTACTTTTAGATTGATTATACAATTGGATGATTTTTTGAGTCAAAGTGCTCCATTTTGCTTCTGCTTTATATTTACTAATATTTTCAGTCATTGATTTCAAATCACGGCTGAAGTACTCTTTCACTGCATTTATAACACCGTTTGCAGAGACATCTTCGGTCATAATTCCCGTTTGGTAGGGTTCAATCATTTCGGAAAGTCCGCCTACATTTGTTGCAATTAGTGGCAAATCAAAATGATACGAAATTCCGACTATGCCGCTTTGTGTAGCCGAACGATATGGCAATACGCAAACATCAGCAGCCGAAAACAGCAAGCGTACATCATCATCACTAATGAATCTAATCATTTCTGACACTCGGCTTCCCAAATTATGTTTAGATATTATTTCTGCATATTCGGAGTATGATTCGTAAGGTTCGCCTGCAATGATTAAATGGTATTCTTCGCCAAGTTTGCTCATAGCTTCTATCAACAAATCCAAGCCTTTATACTTGCGAATAAACCCGAAAAAAAGCAGAACTTTTTTATCGTCATTAATTCCCAATTTTGTTCTTGCATCAGATTTGGGGAGCTTTTCTCCGAAATGGTCATACAATGGATGCGGAGTAAGCACAAAATTGGCATTTGGTCGGAAACTCAATAAATCATCCCTGACAGATTCGCTCATAGTAACAAAAGCGTCGAAACCAGAGAGAAAATACTTAATGAGAGCCATGTCTCCGATGCGTTTTTCGTGTGGGATTACATTGTCGAGTATAGCAATTTTCGTGGTAGATTTGCCGACAAATCTTGCTGTAGTTCCCAATGAAGGCGCCAAAAATGGAATCCAGAATTTTGTCAAAAGTATATCGGGAGCAAATTTGTTAATTTTTGAAGCAGCAGTGAAATACGATAAAGGATTTACCGTACTCAAAATTCTATCGGCAACAATTGTAGGTCGAGCGTCTGAATTTTCTACAAATTGACTTTTACCCGGGAAAAGGAAATTTGGGTACTGAGTAGTAAAAGTGTACGCTCGTGTTTCGTGATGAATCGCAAATTCGGAAATCAAATTTTGATTGAATTGGGCAATGCCACCCCTAAACGGGTAAAAAGTAGATAAATATGCGACTTTCATTTCCTTGACAAGGCAATTATAGTTATTTTAAAACGTAATTTACGATGTTAAACTTAAATATTGTAAATGAATAAGATAAAAGACATAAGAGAAGCAGTCATGAGCAGTAATTTATCGGATAATGATAAATATTACTGGGGCTATATGTATGATTTGGGTAAAAGTACAATTGTACCATTATTAATAGAGCAAGGTATATTCAAAGCCGGAGATAAAGTCGCTGAAATTGGTTCTGCAGAAGGCGGCGTACTTCATGCTTTAGCCGAAGCCGGAGCATCGGAAGCAATTGGAACCGATATCGCAATTGAAAGAATCCAAACGGGTGAACTCATTACCAAAATAGCCGGGCTTGACGTGAAGTATTCGACTCACGACATAATTGGCGAAGAGCCCCATACAGAGTGGCACAACAGATATGATTTGGTTATACTTCGCGATGTAATCGAGCACCTCGATTCGGCTTATACGGCATTGGCTAATATCCGAAAAATCATGAAACCCGGCGGATACTTGTACGTTACTTTTCCTTCTTATTATTCTCCTTTCGGTGGTCACCAACACACTTTAGCAGGTAAGGCATTGACAAAATTGCCCTATATTCATTATTTCTCAAAAGGGTTTTTTGAATTTTTGATTCAATCCGGCAGACCACAAGACATCGAAGAAGTAATGCGATTGCGTAATATTAGGCTGACTCCCGACAAATTCAAGAAAGCTGCATTGAAAGCAAAGTTGAACATTTATCGCGAAGATTATTATATTTTGCGTCCGGTATTTAAAGCGAAATTTGGTTTACCTGCATTGAAAATGCCTTCATTTTTAGGAATTCCGCCATTTAATTCAGTTTTTAGTACAGAATCATCATTTATTTTGCAAAAATAACTTGTTTATATCAAATTTTTTGATTACATTTCGGAAAATTTCAAGGTGATTTATGACTATTGAATCAAATAATGCAAAAATTGAACGTAGCGCTGCCACAGTTCAAGATTATCAACCTATGTCCGTACAGCATGAGCTGCAAAAAGAAGTTCTCCGTGAATCTGTCGGCATAGGCGATTTGAGCATTCAGAAGCAGTTAATGCAGTTGTTGATGTCTGCCCAACCTATCATTCAAGTGCAACAAACTGCACAAAATCAAATCGCAAAAGGTTATTTAGACATCAAAGTCTAATATTTTGATTTTTTACCGCAAATGTGCTTTTTGTAAGAAACAATTCTTATATTTGAATCTCAAATATAGCGGAAAGACATGACATTTTTAGAAACAATAGCAAAATTTGACAGAGTTGTAAGACATCTGTCATTTTACTTTTCACCACGACTTGCAATAGAACTATATTCACGCGGAAGACGGGAATTTATACATGCCTTGAGCAACGAACAATTATCCAAGCCTCGTTATATCAACAATGGCAACAAAGCTACTATTTGGGGAGTAGAATTTGGTAATAGGCTTATGAATGCAGCCGGAATGTTCAAAAACGGGATTGGTTATGACATCAGTTATATGCAAGGAGCGGGAGCATTTTTAGCCGGAACTACCACATCAACACCGCGAGCAGGAAACCGCAAAAAAGGGATATTGCATCCGTTTATGCCTTACCCACGTTCAGAGGCGGCTTTAAATTGGATGGGTTTGCCAAATGATAGTCACGAAACTGTTGCGGAACGAATTTTCAGAATCCAAAAAAAAGATGGCTGCCCGATTGGAGTTAGTGTTAGCGGCGCCCCGGGTTCAGATTTTGATACTGCAATGGAAGGTATCGTAAACGGATTTATGCTTTATGAAAAAGCAGGCGTCACTTTTGCAGAACTCAACGAAAGTTGTCCAAATACTGAAGAGCAACACGATAGTACAAATTTGCTCGATAATGCTCTCATTTCAAGACTCGAATATGTACGTGATAAATATATAAAACAATCCGACAAGAGTATTCCAATTGTGGTAAAATTTTCGACCGATACAGAATTAATCCAAATACCGAGCCTTGTATCATTATTGATTGATATGGGTTTCAGTGGAGTGAATTTTGGTAATACATCTGTTAATTACATGAAAAAACTCGTACAAATCCATTATAAAGAAGAAGAAAATTTCAGATATTTTATGACTCATTTCGGGGGTGGTATTTCAGGCAAACCACTTAGAGAAGATTCGCTAAAATTGGCTTCTGAGGCAGTTAAAATCAGAAACAATATGAACTTGCTGAAAGAATTCATAATTATCCGAACCGGCGGAATTGAAACTATCGAGGATTATAATGCTTCAGTGGAAGCAGGAGTTGATTTGATGCAATGGTTTACGGGATATTTTGAATTATTCTCTAAACATGGGCACGACTTATACAAGCATCTATTCACACAAAAATAATTCTAATTATGAATAACTTTCTTGTAAATTTCCGATTTGACAAGCCCAAGTTTGTTGAAAAAATGCAAGAAAGACACGCCCAATACACCCAATCCATATTTGAGGCTACGAGAGAAATTAATAGACGAGGCTTCCTCGAAATACAAAGTCGGACATGTGATTTCGGCAATATCATACCCTTGGTAAAAAATTTGTGATAGCATTTGGTTATCGAAAATAAAATCGTCAGAATTTGCCATATAGTTGATTGATTTCAAAACATCTGCCGAAAATGCTCTATATCCCGAGTGATATTCAGATAATTTCTGGTTGATTAGAAGATTTTGGGCTAAAGTCAAAAATCTGTTGGATATATATTTGTATTTGGGCATTCCACCTTTGAGGGCACCTTTGCCGAGTATTCGAGAACCTAAAACAACAGGATAAACTTCATTTGCAATCAAATAAGCCATAGACTGTATGAGTTTGGGAGTATATTGGTAATCCGGATGCAGCATGATTACAATATCGGCACCAATTTCGAGTGCTTTATTATAGCATGTTTTCTGATTCCCACCGTAACCCTTATTCTCCTCATGTCTTATCACATACTTAATGCCAAGTTTCGTGGCAATCTCGTAAGTATTATCGGGGCTATGGTCATCAACAAGAATAATCTCGTCCACAATATCAAATGGAATTTCCTGATGAGTGCGTTCGAGAGTGAGCTCTGCATTGTATGCCGGCAGAACTACAACTATTTTTTTTCCGTTTATCATGTTCAATAAATTAGTTTATATAAATACAATTATATTAAATAGTCAAGATTAGTTTCAATTTTCAATAATCTGATATTTCGAAATGAAAACTTCAGGTTCCACGATTGAAGTTTCAATTTTATAATCCGCACCCAAGAGTAATTTGTCATAAGTTAGCAAATAATCGGCATGGATTGATAGCGCTAATTGTATAAATTTGCTATCGGAAATATCTCGCGAAAAATGGAAATCGTTATCAATAATCTCCATAACAGTATTGCTTTTGACCAAATCCTTCCAATATTGTTTTTGCCTCATAGTAAATGAAAATTTATCACGATTGATAATCAGCTTGTACTCGTTATAAATAGATTTTGATATAGACCAAGACATGGAATCATCAGTGCAAAGCAAATCAATAATTTTTAGAGCAACTGCATTGCTAAGCATAGCAGCAATGAGAACCGAAGTATCAATTACGAGTTTCAATTATCTTTTGCCCAATTTGAAATTGTTGATGAAATCTTTTGTAAAGTCCGATAAAACAAGTCTACCACTTATTTCGGCTCTTTCAAAAAGTAAAGTATCCCAATTTTCAGTTCCTTGACGGAAGATTTTTTTCAATTCCATGGTGGCATCCGGACTCATCTTTGAAAGTCTTCCTGCGAGCTCTGTGACAGCATTGTTCAAATCATCAAGGGAATAATAAACATTTGCGTATAGCCCCTTGTTCAAAGCCCAAGTTTCGTTGTACCATTGAGTATCAATTGATATTTGCGCAAATGCTGTAGTGCCGATTTTGCGTTCAACAGCAGGTCCCACTACGAATGGACCAATCCCCAGGTCGAATTCTGAAAGTTTGATTGCCGCTCCTTGCATTGCCAAAGCATAATCGGATGCAGCTACAAGTCCAACACCGCCACCAACAGCCTTAGCTTGGACACGTGTGATTATGAATTTGTCTGAATTTCGCATTGCATTGATAACTTTAGCGAATCCGCTGAAAAATTCTTTGCCCTGTTCAAAATTATCAATAGCTATTAATTCGTCGAAAGATGCACCTGCACAAAAGGCTTTATCGCCTTCGCTACGCAAAACAATTACGTTAATAAGCTTGTTATCAGATGCTTGAGTAATAGTTTGGGCTAATTTATTTAATATTTCGCCGGGGAGCGAATTACTTTTAGGATGGAAAAAAGTCACTACGCCGACTTTGTCATGTATTTCTAAACGTACAAAAGCTTCATTCATAAAAATTTGATGATTAAATAAAAAAATATTTGAGTTGAAACGTTAGTTTGGAATGATTATTTGATTACTCGACCGACTCCGGCAAATCGTCGTGTGTAGTATTCGTCGGCGACAGCTTGCTTGATAACACCGCGACTTGAAGATGCGTGAATCATCTCGCCGTTGCCTATATAAATCCCAACATGATTAACAATTGCACCATTACTGAAGAAAATCAAATCGCCTTGTTGAAGATTATCAGTCTTCACTCTTTCCGAATTTTCGTACTGTGTGCGGCTCGTGCGGGGAACATTGATACCGATAGCTCCATAAACTTGAGCTACCAAACCCGAGCAATCAATACCTGAACGGTCGTCACCACCATATCTGTATGGTGTCCCAAGCCAAGAGAAAGCTTCACTAACGATTAAATTGCCCATCTCATTTTCATCATCCCTATTTGGAAAGTTAAGATGCCCAATTTGCCCTTGTGAGACGGATTCTGAAACTGATTTCGATTGAGTTGTGTTTTTTTTTGATGCAGGAGTGCTTTGCTTTTGAGAAGCGAATCGAACATGAGAACTACAGGAACTGAGAAGTACAATCAGTAATACGGATAGAAAAAAAGATTTATATGTGCCGATTAATTTCATTTTCTTGCATTGTTGTCTTCGCTATTTTTGAGCCTGACAGTTTTTAGTTTGTCGGAGCCTAACAATTTGACCGAATCCGACATCAAGAAAAACATTCCCAATATTGCTAAAAGGACTAAAGCGATTTTCAAATACAATTGTTCCATATCACCTCCAAGAAATAATAGTCTAAAGTGCAAATTTTATGCCAATAACAAGATTTTAGAATCAATACGAATACAATAAAGTAAAGTTACAAAAAGTACAAGAAAATTGACTGAATAACGTTTCAATCTTAACATATTAACTCAAATTTTAGGTTTTGAATGACATTTAGAGAAATATTTGAAAATTACGAGACAATCGCTGTTTACGGAATGTCCAAGAATGCCGTAAAAGCAGCACATTCGGTGCCTGTTTATATGTATAATCAAGGGTACAATGTGATTCCAATCAACCCGACTGTGGATAAAATTCTCAATCTTAAAGCATATCCGAGCTTAGATGATGTGCCTGATGAAATTGAGATACTCAATGTATTCAGACCTTCGGAGCAAGCTTTTGAAGTAGTAAAAGAGGCTGTAGAGCGTCACAAAAAACATGGCGATATCAAATTGATATGGCTTCAGTTAGGAATTGTATCGGAAGAAGGCAAAAAGTTAGCTCTAGAAAACGGTATAGAGTTCATCCAAAACAGATGTATGTATGTAGAATTTATTAATAGCGGATTGGGGAAAAAAAAATAATGTAAATTTTTTGTAACTTTATACCATTTTAAAAGTCTTATCATAACGAAATATATGCTGATGAAAATGGCATGATTTGTGAATATATGTTTGTGAAGTTTACTATATTTGTAATTGAAATAATTTGAGGTGATATAAGTAATTCGCTACAATTTGTATATTTTGTGATGATAAAATCAATGGTACGACCGGCATATTCCACATTTGAATGGGATAAGCCGAATTGCAAATAGTACATAAATTTATAAACTAAAGAGATATGATTGCTTTGCGTAGCGGATTTATCAAAATAGCTTTAATAGTTTCAATACTTTCATTTTCGGTTGTGCCGTCAAAAGCATCATCGAAATTGTTTTTGTCTTTGAATGCACCTTATCTCTATACTCAATCCTTTATCCAATTCTTCATGTTCCAAAATCTTTGGTCAAGCACAGTCTTGTTTCCTTCGATTATTCAATTGCAAGAAAACAACTTCGAGTTTGCTCAAAATTTGATGAATACAGACCAAGAGATTGAGATTGACACTACGCAGCAAGAACCATTAATTCCGAAAGAAACACTTGAACAAAGCGAGCAAGAACCCGAAATTGACACAGTTAATACTCAAGACAATGCACCCGTTGATTTGAACCAAATTCTCGAACCTGATGAACCAACTCAAATTCCAGATAACACGAATCAAATACCTGACCCAATACCCGTAATCACACCTTTAGATACCTCAAACAGAATATTTTTTAGTGATACCGATGATGGGCATTTTAGGCGACCTCAATTTTTGCAAAGATTCGAAACAAATAGGCAATCACTATACGAAAGCAGTTTCGGTTCATCATATAAGCAACCATCGGGATTGAAATCGCAAAACAAATTGGACAGTACAGCTTCGTCAGTCAGAGCAACAGAATCAATTGACAATGACGAAATCAGCTATCCTTACGTTGTTAAATTAGATGAATATCTCCAACTTCGCCAATCGCAAATTCGCGGGCAAATATGGGATTCATTACTTACAAGATATGACCTCAAAATGGCTTTGTCCAAAGGCGATTTGGCAAGATTAATCAGTCAATCCACAGGTTTGACCATTCCAATACCACCAAATCCATTGACTAATATATTTGGTAAACCCGAAATCAGCATTAATGTAAATGGCGAAGTAAATATCAGGCTTGGTGTCAGATGGGATTCGCAAAATTTGGGGACAGTTTCACAATTTGGACAAACCCAATTCTCGCCAATTTTTCATCAAGACATCAGGATTGATGTAAATGGTCGAATTGGCGATAAGTTGAAATTGAATACAAATTGGAATACTCGTCGTACATTCGATTTCGATAATAAATTCAAAATAGGTTTTGAAGGCGAAGATGACGATATAATCAAACTTGTAGAACTTGGTAACGTTAATTTGCCATTGCCCACAACATTGATACGTGGCGGAGAAACACTTTTCGGTGCCAGACTTGACATGCAATTCGGTCCACTTTATATAAAAACATTGTTCTCGCAAAAGAGAGGCGAGCGGAAATTCGTTGATGTACGGGGCGGCACAAGCAAGCAATATTTCCAACTCCGAGCATATGATTTTGCCAAGAACCACTTTTTTGTTGATACAGAATATCAAAAAATCTACGATAAATATTTCGAAAATTCGACACCTGTAATACCAGTCGAGGGTGACAGTTTGAGGATCAAGGAAATCGAAGTTTACGAATCAACAAATGATATCAGAGAAGGCGTTTCGATGGCAGGGACATCAATTGCAATTGCCAATTTGCCGCCAATTTTACGAAGAAACAACGAAAGCTATCCTAATACATACAAGACATTAGAAATCAAAGCTGGCGAAGTAGAAAGAGGAAATTTCATCCGATTGGATTCTTCCAAATATCGCGTTGATTATAATCTTGGAACAGTTTCAATCCGAAATTTACGTCCCGACCGCTACTATGCTGTGTCATATCGTACCGAGGGCCCGACTAACGACCCCTTAGATGACCGTTATCACGGTGATTTGTCTTCATTAGCAGGCGTAAAAGATACTTTGATTTTGAAATTGATTTATCGCCCAAATATGCAACCCGGTTTCACAACGTTGTGGAAACGCCAGATGAAGAATATATTCGACATCAATGCGCGCAATGTCAACGTTAACGAAACTAATATCAATATTTGGTACCTCAGGAAAACCAACGACTCGACTGATGTGTTAGAAGGTGCACCTGATAAGTTAGTTACGATATTCGGAGTTGACCAAGTAAATAATAGCACCGGAGCACCGCAACCGGATGGTATATTTGATTTGAGACCGCCTTTCTTCGACCCTAATGAAGGCTTAATTACATTTCCTAATTCACGACCCTTCGATTCAGCATTAGTCAGATATTTTTCGCGTGATGACATAGGAAACCCAGACCTTGCAAGAGAATACATTTTCAGCGAACCTTATGATACTACTTACGATGTAGCAAGACTAAACACGGCTCGGGACAGATTTATAATTTCGGGGGAAGTTTCAGGACGTGCTTCAAATCGGATTCAGTTAGGTGCGTTCAACCTCGCTCGCGGTAGCGTAAGAGTACTGCTCGACGGACAAGAGTTGATTGAAAATCAAGATTTTATAATTGACTATTTCGCCGGAACGCTGACTTTGAGAAACCCTCGAGCTTCATTGCCTAATGCAAATCTTAAAGTAGAATACGAACAACGAGATATATTCAATATTTCAACGCGAACATTGGCTGGTATCAGAGGTGATTATTTGTTGCATCGCTCACGTTATGCAAATGCAAATTTAGGTTTTACATTCATGCACTACGACCAATCTGCACTCATTGACCGTGTTCGGCTGGGAGAGGAACCAATATCCAACTCGATATTCGGTTTCGATGGTAATTTGAATTGGGAAACTGAGTTCATCACGAGATTATTAGATTATCTGCCATTTTACGATACAAAAGCACCGTCGTCATTCAATATGCGTGGTGAATGGGCGATGATATTGCCCACACCAAATAAGAGACTCTCGGAAATTGCTTCGGATAACAACGAACCGGTGGTATTTATTGATGACTTCGAGGGAGCTCAACGTACAATTCCATTGGGATTGAATTCAACACAATGGCAACATGCTTCTCCGCCAGTGAACACAATGTTCTGGGAAAGTGACACAGTAGCAGTGCAATACAAAGCAAATATGTTTTGGTACCAGTTTTTCATTGCAAGAGTTCCAATTCGCGATATTTATCCGAACAATACATCATATCAGCAAGGCAGAAACTACCGCAACCCGATGCACATTTTATTTGACCCGAGCAAACGTGGTATTTATAACATGAACCCATTATTCTTAGACGAAGTCAACCCGAATTTCGACCCGAGTAATGTATGGAGTACTCGACCTGATATTAAACCCAAAGTATGGTCGGGTATGATGCGATTGCTCTCATCGTTCAATACAAATTTCGATACAGAAAATATCGAATATGTAGAAATAATGATGCGTGTAAATGCTTACGAACCCGGTCAGACTAAGATGTACATCGATTTTGGTCAAATCAGCGAGGATATTATTCCCAATAAAGTTTTGAATACGGAGGACGGCATTACAACTTTGAATCCATTGCCAAACGGATTAATTGATGAGGGCGAAGATGTCGGGATTGACGGTATAAACAATGCTCAAGAAAAGGTGATATACCCCTTTCCATTAGGCGAAGAGGATGACCCTGCTCGTGACGATTATGCTTTTAATTTTACAAAAAATGACGACGAGCGCACATGGCAGGATTTCATAAAATATAATAATTTTGAAGGAAATTCTCGCGTATCGGAATTGGGGCAATTCCCAGATTCGGAAATATTGAACAAAAACAACGGACAAGAAATATCGCTCGACAATAGCTATTTCACATACGAAGTCAATCTTTCGCAATCAGCTGCCGACGCAGCGAATAATCCTCAAATCGTAGGTGGTAACCCACAAACAGGTTGGTTTTTATATAGAATTCCAATTCGCAAGCCGATTGACAGAGTGGGCAACCCCCTATTTTCTAACATTCAATACGTTAGAGTGCGCTTCCAAGGCGGTTATTTAGATGCTTCGATTGATGATTGGAAGCTCGTCGGTTCGCAATGGCAAAGAGTAAGTAATTTACAACCCAATGTCAATCCAAACGATAGTGTGTTGGCAGTATCATTTGTCAATCTTTGGGAAAATGCCGGACCACCGGATTATTACACGATGCCTCCGGGAGTTGCCGCACCACGCCAATTGAATAATCCTGACCCAACTCGTGACATAAGACTGAACGAGCAATCAATTGCAATAGGCGTGAAAAACCTTCGCTATGGCGACGAAAGGATGACAACACGCATTTTCCGTCAATTAGACCTATTTTACTACAAAAAAATGAAGTTTTTCATTCATGGCGATGGGTCAATGCCTGATAATGTTATCCCGGGTGCAGTCCCCAAAGCTTATGCCTTCCTTCGTTTCGGCATAGACTCTTCAAACTATTACGAGTACAAACGCCCACTTATGAGAGGTTGGCAAGATATTGAAATTGATTTACTCCAACTCACAGCAATTAAACAGCTTCGCGATTCGCTTAACCGATACGAACGATTTGAAATACCTGTGCCGGGCGACCCAAATGCAGTATTTGCCATAAAAGGAAATCCGATTCTCACACGAGTGCAGTTTTTCGGCTTGGGTATAATCAATCCCGCCGAAAGATTCCCGAATGAATTGACCACAACAATGTGGGCAAATGAATTAAGACTTATTTCTCCTGAAGAATCTGCGGATTGGGCAGGGATTGGCTCTTTCAATTTGGTACTCGCAGATTTGGGGACTATTAGTGGTAATTTCCAACACAGTAAGCCTAATTTCCACCAACTCGAAGAACGATTTGGAAATAGGAGCAATTCTACAAATTGGTCTGTGACGATGACCGGGAATTTGGATAAATTCGCCCCAAAAAGTTTCAGCAATATGAAAATACCGGTAACTTATACTCATTCTGAAATTATGGAAACGCCCCAATTTGTGGCAAATGATGATATATTTTTGAATGAAGCCGCATCAGCAGCATATAATCAAGTAATCCAATCAGGCGGAACTCCATCTGAAGCAGCTCAGGCAAGAGACAGAATTATCAACCGTTCGCAGTCATTGAGGGTTATGGATAGCTGGGCAATAACAGGATTCAAATTCGGATTGCCTGTAAGTCATTGGTTAGTTAGTGAAACAATAAATAAAGCGACTGTTACCTATGCTTATTCGCAAGAATTTGAGAGAAATCCGATTTATGCTGAACGGTTCAATTGGCAATGGCGATTGGGCGTTCAATGGGGTACAAGTATTCCGGACTTCCTAAGTTTCAAACCATTTACTTTCCTTGATGGAATGCCATTTTTGGGCGTTTATAGTGGTGCGAAAATCAACTTTTTACCTACAAATATCAACACTAACGTCACTTTCAATAGAAGACGTCAAACAGAGCAATCACGATTCCTCGATTTCCCGAGTCCTATTTTGCGTGATTTCTCTGCTATGCGTGTAATTAGTTTGAATTGGAAATTATCCGAAAGCGGATTCTTAAGCCCTGTGATTGATTATAATGTGTCAACAAACAGCACTTTGGTGAACATGGAATTTGACGAATTCGGTCAGCAACGCACAGGCGCACAAATTGGCTCGGCAATGTTCTTCAATAATGGAGAATTAATCAATTTCGGGACAAATAATTTGCACACGCAAACAGTATCCATTAATTTACGTCCGATGCTTCCCAATATCATTTCGCTTAACGAATTTATTGATATGACTGGAAGTTTTTCGACTACATACAATTGGTCTGACCCATTGCAAACTAAACCCGAAATTAGGGACATCGTCAAAAATGCTGGATGGACAAATTCGATTCGGTTCAATATGGGAGTGAAGTTGAAAACTTTGGGCGATGGATGGTTTGGGGTTGAAGCAGCAAAACCAACCGGAATCAGACAATTTCAACCACAAGTTGACACAACTACGAAAAAATCTTCATCAGGTTCGGGGGCTCTTTTTGCTCCAATTGCTATATTCAAACTAATATTTTTCGATTGGGACAAAGTAGATTTTGTCTTCACACAGCAAAATTCCAATCTTACACCCGGTGTATTTGGTGGCACAGGTATGCACAATTTCTGGGTGAATGGAATGACATTCCGCGAAAGCCAGCCAATTCACGGTCCAAGTTGGGCTTATCAAATGGGGCTTGTCGGACATCCGCACGGTGGTTATGACCTTGTAAGCTCAGACCAATTCCCATTCTTTGGATTTCAATCTTATACGGGATTGAGACCGGCAAATGCACGTTTGCAAGATAATTACAGACAAACAACTTCGTTGAATATCAAGACCTCACGTCCATTATGGAAAGGGGCAACTATGGAATTATCCTGGAAAACCGAAGTAGGCTATAATCGCAATCAGACCGTTGTTACTGATGAATTTGGCAATCCTTCATTTACAAATATTATTGGCACTGAATCATTCAATCGCTCTTTCCTTACATTCCCTACTATATTTGGATTCAATCCATTCAATAATACAATAGACAACGTAATCAGATTATACGAAGCACAAACTGCAATAGTAGAAAACAGATTTGTAAATGGAGAAATCGACGAAGTAGAGAGAAATCAGCTTTATCAAAAAGCTCTGAATGAGGCTTTTTACAATGGATTGGAAATGTTTTCGATTACAGGTGGCGGAACAGCAAAATTCCTTCCGGCTGTGAATTGGCTTATTAGATGGGAAGGATTAGAAAATTTCTGGCTTTGGAAAGATTACGTCAAGAAAATGACATTAGACCATCAATATACTTCTTCGTATAATGAAATGGCAAATTTGACCGATAATGGGCGAGCTGTTACTACTCAAACTGTCCAATATGCATTCCAGCCTCTTGTCGGTATAAATTCTACTTTCGACGAAAATCTTTTTGATGGAACTCTGACAGCAACTTTGAGATGGTCAAGCACTAAGTCTTTCATGATAAATTCGGCTGCTCGTTCGACAATTACATCCCAAACTACAAATGACATTACTGCCCAAGCCAGCTATACAATGAAAGGATTTGAGTTTGCATTCCTGGGTATATCACTACAAAATGATTTCGAGCTTTCTTTCCTTTTCACTTATAAAACTAACGGGAGAGCCTTGTACAACATCACAAGCCCTGCCGATACATATGTTGGCGATGATGCCGGAGGACAAACTCTTGACGGTAATACTCAAATCATTATCGAACCGAGAGCCCGCTATTCATTGAGCCAAAGGCTTACAGCGTCATTCTTTGTGCGGTACGAAGGCACTTTTACCGAAGGTGCGGCACAACCGGGATTCCATTCTACACAAATCGGATTCGACCTCAGACTATCAGTTGCAGGCGGAAGATAATAACTTTTATCATTCAAAAGATTATTTTACCGTGTTATTCGTATTTTTGTAAGTTACTATATTTATAAAAATGGGATAATTATGTTGTCGAGTTACAAAAGTTTTCACTATATCGAAGACATTCACAAATATGTCGGCGAAGAAGTCACTTTACGTGGCTGGGTTTACAATCTAACCGGTAAGGGAAAATTACAATTCATAATGCTTCGCGACGGCACAGGAGTAATCCAATGCGTCGTATTTAAGGCAAATGTTAGTGAAGAAGCATTCGAAAATGCCAAAAGCCTGACCCAAGAATCATCATTGAGTTTGACAGGCAAAGTAGTAAGTAATGAAAAAGCACCCGGTGGCTTTGAAATAGATGTCACAAATTTGCAAATTATTCAATTAGCTCAAGAATATCCCATAACTCCTAAAGACCACGGGGATTCATTTTTGATAGAGCATCGCCATTTGTGGTTGCGTTCATCTCGCCAACATGCTATTATGCGCGTCAGAGCGGCTGTGATGAAAGCAATTCGCGACTTCTTCGACGGTAACGGATTCAAACTCATGGATTCACCAATTTTGACACCGAATGCTTGCGAAGGCACTTCCACATTATTCGAAACCGAATATTTTGACTTGGGAAAAGCATATTTGTCACAATCAGGTCAACTTTATGCAGAAGCTACTGCACTTGCATTGGGTAAAGTTTATACTTTCGGACCTGCATTCCGTGCCGAACGTTCCAAAACACGTAAGCATTTGACTGAATTTTGGATGGTGGAACCCGAAATGGCATTTTTCGATTTGAACGACGACATGGATTTGGCTGAAGATTTGGTCGAATACATTGTACAATATTGCTTGAAGACATGCCAAAAGGAACTTCAAACCTTAGAACGTGACACTACGAAACTCGAAAAAGTACGCCGTCCATTCCATAGAATGAGCTATTCGGATGCAGTTGATTGGCTGGTAGAAAACAAAATCCCTCTGAACAAGAAAATTGACGGCAAAGATGTCGAAATACTTCCATTCCCATGGGGCGAAGATTTTGGTTCACCACAAGAGGAGGCAATCATGGAACAATTCGACAAACCGATGATAATTCATCGCTACCCGACTGAAATAAAAGCTTTTTACATGAAACGCGACCCAATCAACCCGAAAGTGGTTCTTGCGATGGATATGTTAGGTCCGGAAAGAGCCGGAGAATTAATTGGTGGCAGCCAAAGAGAAGACAATTTCGATTTGCTGTTAGAGCGAATCAAACATGAAGATTTGCCGGAAGACGAATTTAAATGGTATTTGGATTTGCGCCGCTATGGAAGCGTCCCGCACAGCGGTTTTGGACTCGGAGTAGAACGCACGGTCAAATGGATTACAGGAGCAACACATATTCGCGAAGTAATTCCTTTCCCAAGAATGATTTACAGAATTACACCATAAATTGGAATATTATTCAATAAAAACGGATTTTGATATGTATGAAAATGTAAAAAAATATGACCCCGAACTGTACGACATTTTGATGTTAGAAAATGGAAGACAGCACGACAAAATCGAATTAATTGCAAGTGAGAATTTCACTTCCGAAGCTGTAATGCAAGCGCAGGGCTCGGTACTGACGAACAAATATGCCGAAGGCTATCCGGGTAAACGCTACTACGGCGGTTGTGAATATGTGGATATGGCTGAAGACCTTGCACGCGAAAGACTCAAAAAGCTATTCGGTGCGGAATATGTCAACGTGCAACCACACAGCGGCAGCAATGCCAACATGGCAGTCTATTTCACTTTCCTCAACCATGGCGACACAGTCATGGGATTGAGCCTTGCACATGGGGGTCACTTGACTCATGGTTCGCCTGTTAATTTTTCGGGCAAATTTTATAACTTCGTGGCTTACGAATTAGACCCCGCAACAGGAAGAATTGATTATGACAAAGCGGCTGAATTAGCCAAAAAGCACAAACCGAAGTTAATCACAGTTGGTGCTTCGGCATATCCGCGTGATATTGATTTCAAGAAATTCCGCGAAATAGCAGATTCGGTGGGTGCTTTCCTATTTGCAGATATTGCTCATCCTGCGGGATTGATTGCAAAGGGTAAACTGAGCAATCCTGTCCCCTACTGCGATATCGTAGCTTCGACAACTCACAAGACTTTGCGTGGACCTCGTGGCGGTATCATCATGACACACAAGGACTACGAAAATCCATTCGGAATCGTTGCGCCTAAATCAGGTCGCGTCAAAAACATCGGTGAAGTTTTAGATTCGTGGGTGATGCCCGGCGTTCAAGGCGGACCACTGATGCACGTAATTGCTGCCAAAGCTGTGGCATTCGGCGAAGTGCTGAGCGACGAATTTGATTTATACACAACTCAGGTAATTAAAAATGCCCAAGCTTTCGCCAAAGCACTTGTTTCCAAGGGATATGATTTGGTCAGTGGCGGCACGGACAACCATTTGATGCTTGTTGATTTGCGTAACAAAGGCGTAACCGGCAAACAAGCCGAAAATGCCCTTGATGAATCCGGCATAACTTGCAACAAAAACGCTGTCCCCAACGATACTCAACCACCATTGGTAACTTCGGGTATCAGGCTCGGAACTCCGGCGATGACTACTCGCGGATTGAAAGAAGACGATTTCGTCCAAGTTGCTGAATTTATTGACAAAGTAATCACCAACGTCGGTAACGAAAGCGTTTACGTGCAAGTCCGCAACGAAGTGAAAGAATTCACATCGAAATATCCGCTGCATCAAAAGATGATCTAAAATCTTACAGAGGCTGTCCACTTGGGCAGCTTTTTTTTTTTGAGTAAAATTTGGTTGATTTGCAAAATTTATTTATGTTTATAAAAATAGGGCTATACACAAATAGAATAGTGTTTAGTAAATGAAAAGCGAGAAATTGCACTTGAATTTTGTATGCCACCTTTTTTTTAATTTTTTTAGGGAGGGTTTATGCGAAGTAGATTTTATATATTTCTTTATCTAATAGTACACACCATCATATTGCTCAAGCCACCGGGGACACAAGCCGAAAATCCTGAGTGGATGTATTTTCATGATATTGAATATGCTTACAACATCACAGCTATCGACAATAACATATATTTAACATCAGGAGATGATTATGTTATTCGACTAAATTTAGAAAACTTAGAAATTGACACAATAGCGGAAATATATTCTGTGAGTAGCATTGCTCAAGACAAAGAAAAAAATATTTGGATGTCAACATTATTTAGTGGTATTTACAAATACTCTAATGGCAATCTGGAGAATTTCACGTCAAGCAATTCAGGTTTACCTGATAGCCGAGTGTCTGATTTAGTCATTGATGCCAATAATAATATTTGGTGTGCTACAAAACAAGGACTTGCAAAATTCGACGGTTCAGATTGGGAGGTTTACAAATTTGAACATCTTGAAGCAAATGGATATATTTCAAGTTTGGCAATTGATAAGGATGGCTCAATCTGGGTAACAAATGCTTATTCACCTTACAGAATTGCGAAGTTTAACAATGGTAAGTTTATTCCTTATAATGGTGAAAACACTGGTATTACAAGTATCAATTGGTGCCAAGCTATTGATTTTGATTCCAAAGGAAACATATGGTTTGTTGCCGGACATTACCTCTCTGATTCATTAGGTGGATTGATTAGATATGATGGTAATGAATGGACTCATTATGATAAAGATAATTCCGGGATGGCTAACCATCAACTTTCTTCAATTGCCATAGACAGTAACGATATAATTTGGACTGGAGGTTTTGAGGGTGGATTGCACAGATTCGATGGTGAAAATTGGATTAACTTAAATAGTTCAAATTCGGGTTTATCGGAGGATATTGTTCCTTTTATATCAGTTGATAATTATAATAACAAATGGTTAAATTCTGTTAATGACGGAATAGGAAAATTTGTTCTTGAAGTTTACAACGAAAATGGCGTTTTATTGCCAACAAGTGCAAATATTGCAATCGAAACTTTAAAGAATAAAGAACCTTTTATTTATCCTAATCCTGCAAGTGAAATCATTACAGTGACTGATTTAATCAAAAGAGAAAGAAAGTTCAAAATATCAAATTTATACGGACAAACAGTTCTTGAAGGGACCTTCTATCACGAAATTGATATTTCAAAACTGATTCCAGGATTTTATTTTTTAAATGTTGATGATTTTATTTTAAAATTTGTAAAGATAGAATAATAATTTAAAAGGAGAAAAAATGTATTACAAAAACTATCAAAGTGCGTAAAGGTCAAAATTCCACACGTCTATCAACTATTGATTTGCCGCCTGCTCTATACTATTTAAAAATAGCTATTGACGACAAAATAATGACGAAACCAATAATTGTGGCAAAGTAAGAATAATACTCTTGGTGAATTTAAACTAAATAATTTATACAATTCCAAAAAAAAGCCCACAGTTAAAACGGTGGGCTATGTTGTTTTTGATTTGTTCAAACGCTAAAATTTTTTTTATTTAGAATTTTCTTTCAATTTTAGTCGGTCTGAGCATGTTTTCAGGCTTGAGAACTTCGTCTAATTGCTCTTTGGACATATAATTGGATTCGAGCACCAAATCATAAACACTTTTTCGTGAAGTAAGAGCATCTTTGGCGAGTTTTGTACAAATTTCGTATCCCAAAATCGGGTTGAGTGCAGTTACAAGCCCAATGCTATTATAGACTAAATCGCGGCAATGTTCTTCATTGGCTGTGATTCCGTCTATGCAGCGATATTTGAGTGTCATCATACCGTTTGTGAGCATTTCCATTGATTCAAAAATTGATTGTGCGATGATTGGTTCCATTACATTTAGCTGCAACTGTCCGGCTTCCGCAGCCATTGTGACAACAATATCATTTCCAATTACTTTGAAGGCAATTTGGTTCACAACTTCAGGGATGACCGGATTGACCTTACCCGGCATAATTGATGAGCCGGGTTGCATTGGTGGCAAGTTGATTTCGCCCAATCCTGTTCGAGGTCCCGAGCTAAGCAATCTCAAATCATTGCAAATTTTGGATAATTTTACAGCAAGTCGCTTTACTGCCGATGAAAACATCACGAAGCTGCCTGTGTCTTGAGTCGCTTCAATCAAATCATGTGCTAACACGAGAGGCATATTAGTTTCATTACGCAGATGTTTTGTAACTAATTCGCTGTATTGTGGGTCTGCATTAATTCCGGTGCCGATTGCAGTGCCACCCATATTGATTTCGAGGAATAATTTTGAATTTTCTTGCAATCTTAACACTTCTTCTTCGAGTGTGACTGCATAAGCAGTAAATTCCTGTCCCAATGTCATTGGTACTGCATCTTGAAGTTGCGTACGCCCCATTTTGATAACATTCTTAAATTCAACCGCTTTTTTTCTGAACGATTCAATTAATTCTAATAGAATCTTTTCGAGCTTTTTACTGTCGTAAACAAGTCCGAGCTTGATTGCAGTCGGATAAACATCATTTGTAGATTGGGACATATTGACATGTTCGTTGGGATGGCAATGCTCATACTGTCCTCTTTCATATCCCATCAATTCGAGTGCACGGTTGGCAATGACTTCGTTTGCATTCATATTAGTAGATGTTCCGGCACCACCTTGAACCATATCTACTACAAAATGGACGTGATATTTGCCGTTTTTGAGTTCCTCGCAAGCTCGCACAATTGCATTTTTCATATTTTCAGGTATCAAGCCAAGTTCGTAATTGGCTTTAGCCGAAGCCAATTTGACTTGTGCCAATGCTTTAATAATTGATGGATAATGCCCGATTGTGACGCCTGTGATATTGAAATTCTCCAATGCTCTTAAAGTTTGGATTCCATAATAATGCTCGAAGGGTACTTCTCTTTCACCTAATAAATCATGTTCATGGCGAGTTTTTCCCGAAACATATTGAGCCGATGCACCTACAACCATTGTTGTAGTCAAACTCATCCGTCGAGAAATAACGCGAGAAATCCGAGCTAAAGTTTTGTGAACTAATGTAGGGTGAGTAGCGAGTAATTTATCAAATTCTACTCGGCTTATCACTAAAGTTTTAGTCGGTTCGATAGCACGCGTTGATGTTGAATGTGGGTAATCATCCAATAACGAGCCTTCGCCCATGAAATCGTTGTTTTCAAAAATTCGTAGTACTTGGTCAATGCCGAATACATCTTTCTTAAGTAATTCAACTCTACCGGTGACAACCAAATACATTGCTTGACGAACTTGATGCTCTTCGAAAATCATTTCGCCGGCTTGGAAATCTTTTTCAGTGATTATCTCTGATAGTACAGCTATCTCTATATCATTCAGGTCTTTAAATAATTCAATTTGTCTAATCATAATTTTATTTGGGTCTTGTTTCATAATAAATCTAAACTTGTAATTTAAACATTCTCAAAATTACAAAAATTTCATTTAAATTTTCTTAATATACTCAAATAAAATGTATATTATAGACTAAAAACATCTTATTAGCGTGTTTAAAAAAGACGTTAAGTCATATCCAAGTGCTAATGAGAATTTTATAAATATATTGAAGGTGATTATATGAGAAAGCTGTTTACAACTATTATTCTTTTTGCATTTTTAAGCCTTTTATCAAGTCAACCGAACTTATTCGGTCAAAGTGAAGGCGGCAGAGTAGCATTCGGCTTCAATGCCGGAGCAGTCAAATACTGGGGTGAATTTACAGACAATCAGTTTTGGCTTGGCGGGGACCTTTTCTTAAGATATACCATCATTCCTAACTTCTCACTCCAAGCATCTTTTGGGCTTGCTCAAATGCGTTACAAAACCGATAAGGACCCTTTGAGCAAATATACTCAATATTTCGGCGAAAATGCTCAGCAAGGTGACTTATATCCGGGTTTCACAACTGCTCCGAGAATTCAAGAAAAGAATTCTACGCGAATCAATACTTATGAGCTATACGCTACAGCAAACCTTTTCCCTTCTCAAAAATTCGTTCCTTTTGTTTTTGCAGGAGTGGGAATGATGAATTTTGAACCTAAAGCCGGTGACACAGGCTACGATGGTTCACTTCCTAACAATATAAATAGCGTTTACGAAAAAAATCTTTTCGTAATACCGGTGGGTGCGGGTTTTGAGATGTACTTAACAGATGATTTTGTACTTAACGGTCGTGCAACTTTGAGATTGACCGGTACAGATTATCTCGATGACCTGTCCTCAAAAGAAGATCCGGCTGCAGATGACGCAGATGACATGTTTATGACATTTGGATTAGGATTTTCATACTATATTTATGGCGAAACTGATTACGACAAGGATGGCTTGTCAAATGTTCGTGAAAAAGCTATTGGAACAGACCCATACAATCCTGACTCCGACGGCGACGGATTGCTTGACGGTGAAGAAGTTTTTACACATTTTACAGACCCGCTAAAAGCAGATACTGATGGTGATGGTTTGAATGATTATGAAGAAATATTTACTTACAAAACATCGCCTATAAAAGCTGATTCTGACGCTGACGGACTTAATGATGGAGAAGAAATTGCTCGTAAGACTGACCCAAATAATCCTGATACAGACGGCGACGGCTTACTTGATGGTGATGAAGTTAAAAAATATGAAACAGACCCACTAAATCCTGATACAGACGGTGATAGTTTGAGTGATGGTGACGAAGTTCTTACTCATGGAACTAATCCACGTATGAAAGATACTGACGGAGACAGTCTTAGCGATGGCGACGAAGTCATGAAATATAAAACTAATCCTACACTTGCTGATACTGATGATGATAAACTAAAAGATGGTGACGAAATTCTAACTCACAAGACTGACCCATTGAAACGTGATACTGATGGTGACGGACTTGATGATGGCGCAGAAGTTAATACTCATGGCACTAACCCACTCATACCTGATACTGACGGTGACGGACTAAATGACGGCGACGAAGTTCGTAAATATACTACTAACCCACTTAATCCCGATACTGATGGTGACGGACTTAGCGATGGCGACGAAGTTCTTGTTCATAAGACTGACCCGCTCAAACCCGATACTGATGGTGATGGTCTAAATGACGGACTTGAAGTTCTGACTTACAAAACTAATCCGCTCAAACCCGATACTGATAATGATAAGCTCTCAGACGGTCATGAAGTATTACAATCGCATACTGACCCGCTCAATCCTGATACAGACGGCGATGGTATTATTGACGGTGAAGACAAATGCCCGCTTACTCCGGGTGTTGCTAATACTGAAGAACCCGAAAGACATGGTTGTCCACCGGCACCAAAAATCGGTACAAAAACTGACTTCCCTGATATTCTATTCAAAGTCAATACAGATGAATTCAATTATGATATGCCGGGAACTGCTCCAAGTTTGGCGAAATTGCTCGACTACGTAACCCAATGCGACGGTTTGCAAGTCAGACTCGAAGGTCATGCTTCGAAAGAAGGTTCAGCAAAACGTAATCAAGAACTTTCGGACATGAGAGCTAAACGAGTTCGTACATGGTTAATTGAACAAGGTGTCCCTGCTGACCAAATCAAGGGTACAATTGGTTATGGTTCATCGCAAGAAAAAGTACCTGAACCAACCGGTAACGCTTTGAAAAATATTTCGAAAGATGAATTGGAAGCTATCAGAAAGCAAAATCGCCGTATCACTGTCGAAGTTGTAAGAACTTGCGACGAAGGTGCCAAGAAGAAATAACATTATTTCTGATTGAAAATATAAAGCGGCTATCTCAAAAGGATAGCCTCTTTTTTTTGTGGTGTGGGATTACTTAAATTAAAACGAGAAACTTCGGAAGTTTTGTAAACTTCCGAAGTTTGGATTTGTAATATATTCTGTCGTTGGCAAATTGTCCCGTCAGGTGTTAGAGCTGTTTGAACAAAAAAAAGCCCGACCATTGAGCCGGGCTATCTTCTTAGTCTTGGATGAGCACTTGAATAAATTGCCTACCTTCGGGGGTATCCAAATGAATGAAATATAAACCACAGGAAATCTCGAACGGAAGAGTGATTACAGAGGCATTTTTTCCGATAACAAATTGTAAATTATTTTCGACTTCAGCTCCCATTATTGTATGCAAGGCAGGTGAATTAAGAATTTCCAAATTCTGTAAGTGTATTTCACCGCCACGTTTCGCTAAATAAGATTGATTCTTGCTGCCAAATTCCGGAATAATTTCAAAAACTCCGCTTGGGTTTCTCTGAAGTAAAAAGACTTTAGATGATACCCTAATGAGAGCTGTATTCTTATCGAATGGTATTATCTTGTGTATGTAATTTAAAACATCCTTGGCATATTCAATATCAAACAATAATTTCCAATTCTCACCACCATCTTCAGTATAAAAGTGGGTTCCATAACTACAATTCGCGAAACCGAAATTTTCGTCGTAAAAATTCATCTCTATAATTTCTGATGCATAGATTAGGTCCGGTGAATATTCATCTAACCAATATATTGTTGTATCAAGTTGCTTTTTCCAGTTTTTCCCACCATCAATAGTTTTATAAATTATTTGAAAGTTTGTTGAATCTGGTCGTTTATGAAATACTGGCGTTTGTCGATAACACCATCCTACATTTTTATTAATAAAATGAATTTTATTCATGTGAGTTGGCAAATCAAAACCGACTATTTCATCACTACCTATGCTTTTAGACCTGAAATGAGAATCCTTGGTTAATGTATCCCACATTATAGCTTTAAAGCAACCATCTTTTGTTAATGCCATCTTATCTATTTCTAAGGAATGTTTACTTTCAAATGGATTTGGTCCGAAAACCAAATTTTCAAAATCATTATTTAAAGTAATTAATCTCTTATAATGAAATAAATATGTAGTATCGCCGAAATGATATGGCAAATAAGCTCCTGAATTTAAATATGAACTGTCCGGGACTGACTCAATCCAGTTTTCTCCTTTATCGGTAGTATAATTAACAATACCTCTATCATACGTCAAAAGAAAATTTTCACTTCCAGCAAAAGTTAATTGTTGTATTCCACCGTGATAAGGAATAATTGTTCTTCGCGTTTCTTTCAAAATTAATTCCCAACTTAACCCTTTATTTTCTGTCAGATATACATAATTAGTGTCCCTTATTCTTGTTGTGACAATTGCAATATTTTCATTATATACATAAGTCTTTAATGATGAAATATTTGATAATTGAAAAGGTTCAGGATGAGAAATTGAAAATTCGTCCTGACTATTTAAATAACAATAACTAATCAAAAAAATAAATATGATTATATATTTCATTTGAAATCCACCTTTATGATGATATTATCTCGTTACAGCAATATTTTCAGAGTATATTACAATCCCATTGCAATAAATTGCAACACGATATAGTCCATTGCTTATGTCCGAAACATTAATTCTAATTCTATTCGATTCGGTATTAGTATTAATATCATGTGATAGTATCTTTTCTCCAATTTGATTGAAAATATTTACTTGATATATTTCATTCTGATTATAAGGAGTTGTTATTAAAATTTCATCAGTTGCAGGATTCGGAGAAATACTAAAATTATCAATTCCATAATCATCAATTCTAAAATTTTCTTTACCTAGTCCACCACCTAAACCCGGATTTGCAGTTACCAGCGCTTGTGATTCTTCAGCATTTAAATTCACATTTACTATTTTATCACATTTAAAATGCGTACATGGCTGAACGGTGCAGTTGTTTGAAAACTGTACAGGGTCGTAGTAATTAAACGTTATAATACCATCTGAAGCTCGACTAAAATTATATCGAGAAATACAACAAGCTGTACTACATGGGCTGAATTCAACCACAGGACCAATTGTTGTTCTCCAGCAACTTGCTGCACTGAATCTATGATTGTAAGTATTTGTACCCTTGATAAGTCCCCATTCATCTGCTCTGGTCCACCAAATACTCCATAACATTTTCACAAATTCATTAAAGTCACAACCATCACATCCGGGACTTAGCGTATATTCAGTTATAATTATATCATGAAAGGTTCCTTGTTGTGTAGTTACCACTCTAAATTTATATTTGAAAGTAATTTGGCATGTACCGGAAGGACAATCATCTGAAGATGGATTAACAGTTCCACCGTCAATTTCTTCACTCCAAGGTATTTCAGGGTGTTGAAGTGCTACATCACAAGGCAATCCACTTTGAGCAAAAGTTGGTGTAATTAAAAAAGCAGACAAAGCAAAAGCAACTACAAAGTAAGTTGCAAATTTCATTATTATATTCTTAGTGATATTTTTCATTTTCTAATCTTTAATATTTTATAAATTGTTATTTTTTAAAAACAAAAAGCAAAAAAAATGTCGAAATTCCCGCGGTGGATATAAGTCACCCCCAAAGCTCCCCGTGCTCTGGGTGTCACTCCTGAATCAAATCATACCTCGCTTGTTTGTGAGCGGATAAGATTTATTGTATGTCAATGAACTTTGATGTACTTGTTTATTCTTGCTCTGGCTTGATTGGTCTGATGGTTGTGGATAAGTTTTGAGCAATATGATACAGTAAGACTTTCGTGTCTCGTCATTCCTCTGTACCTCTGTACCTCTGTACCTCTGTAGAAATCCCTATTTTACAAATTTTCAACATCAATTGTCTTTATTGTATGTTTGTACAATGCCAACGTAATAAAGCTTTTCGAGATTTTCAAATAAAAATTGAAAATATTTTCAAAAATTTTTCATTCACTTTGTTGCAAAGTCGTAAGAAGCTGCGTCATTCTGAGCGAAGCGAAGAATCCATGAATTTTAAAGCTTGATTCTTCGCTTCGCTCAGAATGACCATATTTGGATAGAACGCTGTTGCTGTCCCTACATGTTAGTGTTATGTAAACACATTCTATGAATAGTTGCAATCTAATTTCCAATTTTATTTGGAAATTATCCTATATTTGCATAATTTACGTAAATTTATTGAATAAATTGAGAAAATCTATGAGAACTATATTTACACTTTGCTTGTTATTGGCTGTTTTTGCTTCAAATGTATTGTTAGCAGATGACGATAATGAGCGGCAACGCACGATTGATGCCTTTAAACGATTGAAGGAATCGGCTCAACCGCGTCCTACTAAATACAGAACAGTATATCCGGATTATATACTATCGCAACAAAGCAAAGTGCCACTATTTTTGAACGTTAATGCAACGCTCGACGAGTTGCTTTCCGACCCGAATAAGATGCAGAACGAGTCTTCGATTTCTGTCAATCCTGTTAACCCCAAAATACTTATCGCATCTGCTGTTGATTATCGAGCTGAATCTTCGACATGGGTTTATGTCAGCAGCGACGGTGGAATTTCGTGGAACAATTTCAATCTCGGCAAACCATTCCCTACATGGCGTTCATCAAATGACCCATCTGTGATGTTCGATGCAGAAGGAATAGGATACTTAGTCTATGGCGGATTTGGCTCGCTCGAAAGTGGTGATGGAGGTCTTGTGGGCGAGAATGGTGTTTTCATTGCCCGAACTATAGACAACGGTATAAATTGGCAAGCTCATATTCCGGTTATCGTACACACGGGACCACAGACGTTAGATTCTAATTTCGAAGATAAATACTACGTGCAAGTGGATAATTCGCCCAAATCACCTTATTACAGGCATGTTTATATCCCTTGGAAAAGAGTAACACCGCGGGATTCCGCCACACAAATTGTTATTGCTAAGTCAAGTGACTTCGCTTCGACGTGGTCTAAACCCCTGCCAATTAGCGATAGAGTATCAGGAAGCTCCGAAGATACAACTTTCGGGCAAAGTTTCCCGCTTGCAACTACGGGACCAAACGGCGAGCTATACGTTGTTTGGAATCATGGTATCGTTCACGGTGTTGGTTTTGTCAAATCTTATGATGGTGGTGCAACTTTCACCGACCCGCGTATAATTCATAATTATAATATTTTTGGCGAAACCAAATTCATTGCAGGGCAAGGTTATCGGCACACAGTCAAAGGTCGGGTCCGTGCAGAAGCGTATCCTGTTGTCGTATGCGATAATACCGAAGGAGAACGAAGTGGCAATCTATATCTTTGTTGGGCTGCAGATAATCCCCCAAATATATATTTTTCGAAATCTACAGACGAAGGCGAAACATGGACCGCTCCGGTCATCGTTCATGAAAAAAACGATAATGACCAGTTCTGGCAATGGATGAGTTTAGACCCTAAAACTGGCGAATTGGCAATTATGTATCTCGATAGCCGGAACGACCCGGAAAACATCATGATTGAATGCTATGTCAGTTATTCTTCTGATGGCGGTGATACTTGGATTGACCGCAGAGTATCGGATATTGTTAGCGATTTGAGATTGAATCCATTCGGAAGCAATGCCTTTGCAGGCGATTACAGCGGTAATGCTTTTTTTGACGGCATAATCTACCCCTCATGGGTTGACATGCGGAATGCAGTTACCAATATTACGGATAGCGATGTTTTTACGGCAATAGTAAACACACGTGCACCGGAAGGTCCAAAAGAATTTAAATATAAATTTACTCCCGCCGAGCCGACAAAAGTTGAACTGACGTGGGTAGCACCAACCAAGAAAGCCTTCGGACAGCCACTATTACCTGAAGAATATGAACTGAATTTATACCGCGATGGCGAATTGCTTGCAACTTTGCCCGGAGGAACTGAAATATTTGGAGATTCAGCACTTACACCTTTCCAGGATTACGACTATAAAATATATGCTTTCAGTAATGAAGACAAAAGCCCGTCGGTGGCTTTAACGGCATATCCGGGTGGCTCTCAACAACCCGACAAACCGTGGATAATTTCGGCGATTCGGCAAAACAATCAAGATATTAAGATCGAATTAAAATTGCCGTCATTACGAACAGATTCAATTACGCCAATTTACAATCTCAGCAAGTTGAATGTTTATCTTGATAGCGTTAAATTCCAAACATACCCTCTGACAGCTTCCGACACAGGATTGATAAAATCTTTTGAATTTTCTACAACTCAACCAGGATTTTATATTTTAAATGTAACTGTAGAAGATTACTTTCCACAAATTGAATTAACAACACAAAGCAATTTATCTGAAAGGGTTTTGATTTATTCCGGCGAAAATTATTCCGACTTGAAAGAGAACTTTGACAATGAACCATTGCCTAAGTATTACGTTGCCGGAAATTGGCAAAAAACTAATAAATTTTCATTTAGTCAGCCTTTTTCGTTTACCGAGTCACCGTTGGGTGACTATAAAGCTGAGCAAAATGACACTTTGATTGTGTTCCCAATTGATTTAGCGGATAAAGGAGATGTTTATATTTCATTCCGTCACGCAGCAATATTACGTCATGACGATACTGCATATGTAGATATAGCCCAAGACCTTCATTCGGAATGGACAAGCATCGGGAAATACAATCGCAATTACTACGAGCCTTGGCAAAATACTTTACTCGACCATGAAGATTGGAAACCCGAATCAATTTATTTTGAAAATGCTGATAAATGGGAACAGTGCTATGTTAGATTCCGATTTAATTCAAATAAGATTTTTGCAGATGACGGCTGGTATGTGGATAATATCGAAATATCTAATTCTCCATTGAGTGTCCGAGACAACAATGATAATAAAAATATTAGAGTTTATCCCAACCCCTCGAGTGATTTTGTAGTTTTTGATAATGTAGTCAGCCAAACAATTCAAAGTGTTACAGTTTATAATATTTTTGGCGAGCAAATAATAGAATATATCCCGACTAATCATTCTGCGAAAATAGATTTGGCAACATTATCTGCCGGATACTACTTTGCAGATGTCGAATCAAGCGGTAAAATCGAAAGAGTAGCTTTTGTGATAGTTAAATAAATAATTAATTAATTCATAAACAATGAATATTTAGGAAAAATATGAAAATAGTTAAGTGCATTTTATTTGTCGCATTGTTAGTCTTAACATTGCAAAATATTGCAATCGCTGACGATGACTATATGAAATTTGGCATCACCGGTGGAGCAATGAGCTATTTGCATACTTCGGACAAAACAGACTTTTCTTGGGATAAAGGAGTATCAGGAAATGCAGGGACGCCCGACAAAATTAGCCAACGGAATTATTCTTTTCCGATTGGCCTTGTTGCGGAAATTAAACCTGTCGATTTTCTTGTACAAACCATAATCATTAAAATGACTTACAATGATTATAGCTTTGAAAGCACTTTCTTCGAGAATAAGTTGATTGGATTAGATGGCGAAAATGAAACTATGATGGGATATTTTTCAACTGTGGACCAATTCGATTTATCAGCGATTAGCATGGATTTGCAATTTAATCACTATATTGTTGGCGATTTGAATCTTATCACAGGAGCAACTATTGATTATTTTATTAAAAATGAAATTAAAAGATCTTATCACGTGCATGAGCCGGAATTACATACTTTCAGACCTGAAGAAGGTTACAAACTTGAAAACAATGGTCGCACGAAAGTATTGAAAGATAAATCGGAAATAGAAGAGTTTAATAAATTCCAAATTGGGGTTAATGTAGGAATTCGCTACGATATTGAAATGTCTGCTATTCAAATAAGTCCTTACACCAATTTCACTTACTATTTTACTTCTCTTATATCTGACCCGAATTTACGATTCAATAAATTAAATGTCGGAATTGATTTTATGGTGAAGATATAAAGAATTAATAAATAATTATATCTATAACAATAAATGCACGAGCCTGAACCCGTGCATTTTTTTATTTTTGATAAAATGATTTTTAATTACAAAACTTTTACTATTATATATTTGATTTTATGCCCTTCTTCTAAGACATCCTTGGGAGCAATGTTCGTCGGGTTGTGCATAAAAGTAAATGAAATCAGCTTTTCGGTACCGCGTTTTAATTTGTGGGCAATCGCCGATATTCCATCCGGCACTTTGCCGAATCCCAATATATCATTATATATATGAGTTTTTAGCAGATTATCACTCTCATCGAAGTAAGATACCTCAATCTTAGCTTGGTTGCCTATCATAACTTGTTCGCCACTACCTTCTTTTAATATAGCAAAAATATGTCCATTCTTATTTTCGGCTTCATAGGTCTTGCCCATATATTCAATCATAAATTTATTGGGTAAGTATATTGTCAAACTGAATTGATAGCTTTGAGCTTTTTCAATTAAATCGGGGTCGCATCCTTCGATAGCTTTGATATAATCTGCTTTAACAAGCTTCTCGATTTCAGAGAAAACGTAGTCGTTGATTTGATTTCGTTCTGATATTTCAATACTTTCGAAGTTGCCCTCATCATTTGTATATAATCTCCCGTTAATTATTTTATTTTCCAATCTAAAGTCATAACCCATGCTACTATCTTGTAAATTTAATATAAGTGTTACTGTGGGGAACTCGAAATATTTATATTTGCTCTCGACTTCATCTTCATAAGTGGGCATTATTGGAGTTTCAAAATCAATATTGTTGCTAAATCCACTCCGGTCAACACCATCTCCACCCCTGCGTGATGGATATGTCCCACTGAGTCCACCTGACGCAGACGCCCGTGACATCATATCAAAAGTCGCCCCTCCCATACTTTGTGCAATAACGATCCCACCCATGCCTACCATTCCCTCAGGAACAGGTAATGGCTGATTTATAGTTTCATATTCGCCGTTTGCGTTGCGTATTTCCGAATCAATTGCCACAAACGAAGTATGCTCGGTAAGTAGATTGTATTTCATGCCAATCTCAGTTATAGCATCTTCAAATGATAGCGAACTATTATTATAGTAATCATTTTTGCCGAAATTATCATACATTTCGATTAATTTCAATTTATTTCGAGCATAAATATATTTGATTGCGTTCGATTGGTCCATTTTGCCGAATTTGTCAACCGGAATGTTTACATGCAAATCTTGTTTGGCAGTTTTACCTCTCAAAATGATTGTTCCACCCGGATGACCTTCGTATTTCCCATAAACTATGATTGGTCTTTCGGCAGTCAAATCGAATGGCTTGATTGGCTCAACGTCGTAAGTCGTAAATCCGTCAAATTCGATGCTGATGTCAGTCAATACGGGCGATTCGATATATTTCATGAATCTATCGGCAGCTTTTTGAGCTCCTTCTTGTTCAGTAATAATTAGCGGCTCGCCGGCTCCGGCTAATGCCATTGCTTCGATTAAAAATCGGTTCATATTTCTGCCGATTCCAAATGAATATAAATTGGCTTTATTCAGATTGTCGCGAATATAATTCACTGCCTTTTTATCAACCCCAACCAATCCATCCGTCATCACGACAATAGATTTTGAATATCCCTCATTATTCGGCATATTTAAAGCCAATTCCAATGCCGGCATTAATTCCGTACCGCCGTGTCCGTGTTCTTTGTTGATGAATTCAATTGCATTCATTAGATTTTTATCGGTAGCAGCAATTGAATTTTCCGAAAATAAAACAGTTCCCGAAGCAAATAATACCACATTGAATAAATCATTTGGACGCATTCGGCGAAGCAATTGCTCCATCGAAGCTTTGGAAATGTCTATGGGAAATCCATTCATCGAACCCGAAACGTCAACCACAAAGATGAACTCTCGCGGCACGACATCTTTGATTTCGACTCTTTTGGGTGGTTGAATTACCAACATGAAGTAGTTTTCTTTGTCGCCTTGGTGGAGCAATAGTCCTGTTTCGATTCTTTCTCCTGCCGGACGATAGTAAAGGATGAAATCGCGATTGCCGCTTTTTTCTTCACCTTTCGCCAATTTGATTAGCTGTTGGTTATCGTTGATTTTTTGAATATCAATTTTGTGCGATTTTGAACTGATTTTGTCCATTGGGATGATTGTGTTCATCGTGATGGAAATATCAAAATCGTATGTCGGAACATTGGAAGGTATATACTTCACATTTTCGACGGGATTATCAGTGTCGTGCTTTTCGGAAATATATCTCGGTCCGACCACTGTTGGCAACACAAACTCGTATTCCAATTCTTCGGGAATCAGCATTTCGGTATATCGCAATGCTACTTGAATAGTATCGCCGGGCATGACGTTTGCCACATTCATTGTGAAGACATTTGGTCTTCTTTGCTCTAAAAGTGATGCACTTTTGCCTTCTTCCTTGGCTTCTTCATACATTTCACGGGCTTTAGCTTTCGGTTGAATCACTGCTTTTATCGTCCTATCGGCAATTTTCATTTCCATAGCATACACTGCTGCACGTGTGGAAGCCGGGAATACATAAACAGCTTCGATGGCTTTTTCGCCACGATTGACGTAGCTTTGGGTAATAGTCACATCTGCCATCATACCCGAAATGGTGACGTCAGCTTTTGTAGATAGCAATGGGAAATGCTCGATGTTAATGTCCGGTGGTAACTCAAAATAGGGAGATTCGCCCTTTACTTCAGAATTGATGTAAGACCTTTGTGCTGAAACGTAACTTAAAGAGACCAAAAACGCAATAGTTAAAATTAAAAATTTCATACTCTCAACCACCTTTAAGAAAAATGTTATTCAACTTATATTAATAGACTACTTTTTTATGAATTTGGTTACACTTATATTTGTTATAAATGAAAGTTTAATTCAAAAATATAAAATTAGGGATAAAAGATGAATGAACAAAATGAAGAATTGAAAAAAATATTCCAGCAGCGAGACCGCTCAGTAAGAGTATTATCGAAGGACGGATTTTTCAGAGCTGTATGCGTCAAGAGTTCAAATACATCGCTCACAGCGCAACGCAACCATAAATTGGATAAAGTCTCTGCATTTTTCTTGTCAAGAATGATGTCATCATCACTAATGATTGCCTCTTTTCTAAAGGGCGAGGAACGCGTTGTTATCGAAGTTGACGGTAGCAATGTATTCAGAAAATTATTTGCAGAATCAATGCAATTGGGCGAAGTAAGAGGGTATGTTGAATTGAATGGTACTGAAGAAAAACATCACATAAATGATATCTCACAAATTATTGGTCCCGGTTCGCTTCGAATTACAAAAATATTGTATCACAAAGCAGAGCCAATTCAAGGAATTGTTCCACTTGTCAAGGGAGACATTGCTGAAGATTTAGCTTATTATTTTGTACAATCCGAACAAATCCCAACAGCTGTCGTGTTGGATGTTGAATTTGACGATTTGGGCGAAATCAAACATTCAGGCGGACTTATGGTGCAAGCTATGCCGGGATTTCATATACACCAGCTTCAGGCAGTATTGGATAAATTGGAAACCATCACACCGCTTTCGGACTATTTCACGGAAGGTTTGAATCCTAAGCAAATAATGAAAGAAGTGCTTCCTTTCGAGTTCGATGTAATCAACAGCACTCAGGTTGATTTCTTCTGCCGATGTTCAAAAGATTTGTTCTTGTCGAAATTGCTTACTCTTGGGGCTGAGGAAATTAAATCTATGAAACAAAGCGGGCATAATGAGTTAGTATGCAAATATTGCAACAAACATTATTATATTGAAGATACAGACTTTGATAAACTTATCGAAGAATCTTTAGCTAAAACTAATTAATTTTTTCATTTTTTTAGGAGGCATTATGAGCGGTATTGTTAAGGAGTTTAAAGAATTTGCTGTCAAAGGTAACGTAGTTGATATGGCAGTCGGTATCATTATCGGTGGTGCATTCGGCAAAATCGTGAGTTCGTTTGTAAATGATGTCGTTATGCCACCAATTGGAATGCTAATCGGTGGTGTTGATTTCCAAAGTTTGAGCCTTGTACTCCAAGAAGCAACCGAGGCAGAAGCAGCTGTGACAATTAATTATGGCTTGTTTATCAACAATGTGGTTGATTTTGTAATCATTGCATTTGTTATTTTCATGGCAATAAAAGCCATTAACAGGTTGAAACGCAAAGAAGAAGCAGCTCCCGAACCGGCACCGGCACCACCAAGCCCGGAAGTTGAATTATTGAGTGAAATCAGGGACTTACTGAAGAAATAAACTTTAAAGCTTAAGATAATGACAAGCTCAATCAGACATTAACATAGCCCGCGGATTTCTTCGTGGGCTTTTATTTTTTTCACACATATACATAGCTCTCGGTTTAAACCAAGTTCTATAACGTCTTAAGGGTAGAACGAGTGAATAATCCGATTAATTTCCACTTCTCCTAATTTTGCCCATTGCCTCTGCTGCAATTAATGCATTAAACACTTCGCCGGGTGTGATTTCACAAGCTTCTTTGTGGATTTGATTTTTGATAATATACAGATTCAAAAACTCCATCATCCGAATAAATAACTGCACAACCATTGATTGGAGCATCAGTAGATGCAATTGTTGGGACGATGATTACCGGTAGCCCTGCTCTGTCAGCAAGGATTTTAGCGATATCAATTGCTTTTCCGCCAACTGCTGCTATAACTACATCAATTCCGTTAGATATTACAATTATATACAACCGCATTAACTCAGTTTCGCAACATTCTCCACGGAATTTTTCAATAATAACTCCTTACCCAGCAAAGTCCTTAGCGTATTTATCAAGTATTGTTCTTACTACTATTTTTGATGATATAATTAAACCATTTGTACCAAGAGACCTAATAAACTGAGGAACTTCGTTTATTAACCCATCACTTTGAATAAACTTACAAATTATTTTTTCATGAGTTAATTCTAT
Source organism: Desulfobulbaceae bacterium (assembly GCA_018335795.1). Lineage (GTDB taxonomy): Bacteria > Bacteroidota > Ignavibacteria > Kapaibacteriales > UBA2268 > PGYU01. Next base: position 45,822 of record JAGXRP010000060.1, read on the forward strand.
ATATGAACTAACTTATCTTTTTAGCAACTTTTTCATTTTTTAGGTGTAATTGTTAGAAGAGTTCACTATATTTGAAACTTAATTTTTGATTATAATAAATAGAATGTTGATGGATAGATTGAAAGTGAATATAATAATACAGAGTCTGATGCTCGGAATATTAATGCTGTCAGCATCTATAGATTCAGAAGCTCGAACTATGCCTCAGAATATGTCAGTTTCCGACAACGGTAGAGAGCTGATGCTTGAGGCAAAAGCTCCCAATGATTTGTACGACATCAATGAAGTCAAAGTAATTGAACTGCAATTCAACCAAAGCGATTGGTGGGAATTACTCGAAGCCAATTACGAAACTTCTACAGATATACCCGCAAATTTGATTTATAATGGAACAACATATCCGAATGTCGGTGTTAGATTTCGGGGGCAAACTTCATATAAAAACATTCATGACTCGCAAAAAAAATCCTTTAATATCTCTATAGATTACGAGGATGAAGAACTAAGATTGGACGGTTACAAAACTTTGAATTTGAATAATTGCTATACCGACGCTACATTCATGAAAGAGATTTTGTATTCGAGAATGGCAGGAAAATATGTTCCGATGTTTAAAGCTAATTTTGTGAAACTAATCATAAACGGCGAAAATTGGGGTATTTATAGTAATGTGCAACAATTAAACCGCGAATTCTACAGTGATTGGTTCTTGAGTAATGATGGTACAAACTGGAGAGCAATAATTCCTGATACAACAACTCTTCCAAAAGGTCCTAGCGGATTTGTTGGTTTTGGCACAGGTTTTAGCTCCTTGAATTATTTGGGCGATAACCCAATCAGATATACACGATACTATACTCTCAAATCCCACAAAGTAGAAAATCCTTGGGACGATTTGGTTACTACTTGTCAGAAATTGGAACAATTACCATCAAATTTGATGTACGATTCACTTCAATATTTTATTGATGTTGACCGAGCACTTTGGCATCTTGCAATTGAAAATATTTTCACAGACGATGATAGTTATATAAACAAAGGTGGAATGGACTATTATATTTACTATGATATTGAAACTAATAGAATTAACCCGATTATTTATGACGGCAACAGTACATTTATGATGAAAAATGTAAATTTGTCCCTATTCTCAAAAGAAGGAGATACTAAATATCCCTTAATTAATAAACTATTTGCTAATCCTCAGCTAAAACAAAGATATATAGCTCATGTACGAACAATTTTGAATGAAATATTTACACTTGAAAATGTAGATAGTTTGATTTTATTTTATAATTCAATGATTGAAGATGAAGTAATCGCTGATAATAAAAAGATTTATTCAAATGTACAATATAAACAAAGAATAAATGAATTGAAACGATTTGTGACAGACCGTCGTAATGTTTTAATGGGCAATGGAATGGTTCTTTCTCATCCTCCTACAATTTCAGCAGTAAATTATATCTCAAACGAAGGGCTAAATCAAGCCCCGAAAATAGATGGCAAAGTGAATGTTACTGCAAATGTAAGCTCAGGTTTTGGTGTGTTCAAGGTGTATTTGTACTACGGGACAGGATTGATGGGCGTTTTTGACAAAGTCGAAATGTTTGACGACGGCACTCATAATGATGGTACAGCCGGAGATGGAGTTTACGGTGCCGAAATACCAAGTTTCCCATCTGGTACCTATGTCCGCTACTATATCGAAGCATTAGCTGATAATAATTTCAAAACAACAGCTTATTCTCCTGAAGGCGCCGAGCATAGTGTCTTTTATTACCAAGTTCAATCCGCCACACAGTCCGATTCACCAATCGTAATAAATGAATTTATGGCTTCAAATAATACCATAATTGCCGACCCACAGGGTGATTTTGACGATTGGATAGAAATATATAACAAGAGCGACTTCGATGTTAACCTTTCGGGAATGTATTTGAGTGATAAACTTGATAATTTGAAAAAATGGCAGTTCCCTGAAAATATAGTTTTGAAAACAGGTGAATATTTGATTGTATGGGCAGACGAGAACGGTAAAGCCACTCCGGGTCTGCATGCGAACTTCAAACTCTCGGCTGATGGAGAAGTAATTCTGCTTGTGAATAATGATGAGAATGGAAACTCAATCATGGATTCAATTAGTTTCGGTTCCCAAGAAACAGATATTTCATATGGCAGATTTCCAAACGGAACAGGTGATTTCTCCAATATGCAAGCTACACCCGGAGCCATAAACCAAGCTCCAATGTCAGTTGAAGATATAAATAGTCCCTTAGAAATGATTCTCATCTACCCAAATCCGGCGTCGGACTATATAGAAATATCCCGAAATATAAACCACATGCTTAAGAGTGGGGTTGAAGCAGTCCTAGAAATCAAAATATTCAACACCCTTGGTGAATGTGTTATAACTACCCCGCCTCTACAGGACACCCCTTCAGCGAAGGGGAATTTAAGAATTGATATATCATTTCTGCCCTGTGGAGTCTATTATGTCCGTACCGGTAATCTGACAAGGATGTTTGTAAAGATGTAGGTACTAAATATTTGCCCTCTCTCACCTTGCCAGTGGGCAGGTATGCATTTCTTCGCGGTCGATACTTGCGATATTTGTCATTTCTAAACATTCGCTGGGCGAACAGCATGTGGCACACACTCTTTTAAATGCGGTATAATATGACAAATCAACATCAATTGATAAGAAATCATTTTTTATTGATTCAATTCTGAGTAAATCGGTACTAAGATACTTTTTATTATCGTCGGGAAAGACTGTAACAACCGTTGCATCGGCGCCGATTTCATTTTGAATTTTCAGTGCTGCCAGAAAATTCGCTCCTGATGAAATCCCAAGTCCTAAGCCCAAATCACAAGATAATTTTTGAGCCATAATGATTGCATCGCCATCATCAACATCAATTACCCTGTCTAAGCATTTCAAATCCAAGACTGCCGGGATAAATTCATCCGAAATACCCTGAATACGATGTTTGCCAACTTTGTGCCCTGTCGAAAGTGTAGGCGAATTTGAAGGCTCCATTGGGCGGACGATAATGTCCGACTTCTTGGATTTGAGATATGCACCGACGCCCATAATCGTTCCGCCGGTGCCGACTCCTGCAACGAATGCATCCGGAACAATCCCGCGATACATCAGCTGATACCATATTTCGGGACCTGTCGCAGTGAAATGTGCTTCGGAATTGTCATGATTGGCAAATTGTTGTGGCAAAAATCCACCAATTTCGGCTGCCATTTCTTCAGATTTAGCTATGCTTCCCAGAAAACCGCCTTCCTCACGAGAAACCAAATGAATATCCGCTCCAAGGCTTCTAATCAAGTCCTTTCTTTCTTGGCTCATCCAATCAGGCATGAAAATTACAACTTTATGCCCTAAAGCTCTTCCGATGGCTGCAATTGAAATTCCTGTGTTGCCACTTGTGGCTTCAAGTATGACTTGCCCGGGTACGAGTGCTTTGCGTTCATAGGCTTTTTTTAGTATATGCATTGCCATTCTGTCTTTGATTGAGCCTGTTAGGTTGAAATTTTCAGCTTTAGCATAAAGCTTTCGTTGTTCGCCCTTGTAGTTAAAATGGATGCACATTATCGGAGTATTGCCAACTAAATTCGCAAATCCGAAAAATTTCATGTCTGTTTCTGGGAAGTCTATATTTATCATTATATTAATATTAGAATCTTTGAGAAAATAGTTTTCAAATTAAAAAACAAAAGTACAAAATTTAGCGAATATAGTACATTTTGAAAGAACAGTATTATGAAAAATTTTATGTTTTCGAAATCAATGAGCCGGCACACTATTACATCTATATCTAATGATTTAATTATATTTGCAGTTTTGGTTCAAAAACCTTAAGTTTGCCAAGTATTGATATTATATGATTTTAAAAATAATATTAGTGTTGCATAGATGCAAACACATATTGTAACTATTTAAGGAAATTTGAGATGCCGCAAAAAGGTCAAGTATTAGTGAATCCCGTCTCGGGGGACTCTTACGAGTTTTTGGAAACTTCCAATGATACCAACGGGGAGCGAATTTCAATAAAAATGGTACTGAAAACGAAAGGGCAATTAGTACCCAATCATTTCCATGTCTTGCAAGATGAAACTTTCGAAGTGCTCGAGGGCAAGCTGACGATATGGCTTGACCGCAAAATTCACATTCTTAATGCCGGCGAGAGTATGACACTCCCTAAGGGCAAGCCGCACAACCACTATAACGATAGCGATGAAACACTTACAATGATTCAAACAGTCACTCCGGCACTTGATTTTGAGTATTTGATGGAAAATCTTATCGGGTTGGCATCCGATGGTCTGATGAAAAATGGCAAGGCAGGATTGCTCCAAGAATTGGCAACATTGAAGTATCTTGATAGTAAAAGTTTTCTTGCCGATATTCCGGTTGGAGTTCAAAAAGTATTGATGAATACGATTGCACCGATTTCGCGATTATTTGGTTATCGAGCTATCTATAAAAAATACTCCGGATTTGAAAAATAGGATAATGGCGGCAGTATTCAATATTCATAAGCTTCGACAATAAATCGACCGGCGCATATACAGTAATTGAAATATAGTAATATTCCTATCTCCGGCAAGTTCATAATTAGTTTGAGACAATCTTTGGGTCGCCTAAAAAAAATATCACATCTGCATGAATATATTTTGTAATCAAATAAAATATTTTATTATATTTGCTATTATTTATTGTTCAATTGGAGTTACAAATGAAATTTTTAGTACTATCTTTGGCTTTTTTGTCAATCTTAGCTTCGCACTCGAAAGCACAAATTACGCTCAATCGAGCAGACTATACACACAATCCAAGCGCAGGGTTTAGTTCAATTCATGTTTACGAAGGTAGCCTATTTCTACCAACTGAAGGCGAGAACCAAATATGGGATTATTCGCAAATAGATTTGGGATTCCAATATGGAGAGGGCATTTTAGAATCCGGCACTGATAGTGAATTCGAGGGTGCTAATTATTATAATATGTCCGGACAAAGTCCATTCGGTGATTTCCAAGAAATCACATATTGGTATCAATTGAATGACGAACGATATGTGACATTGGGAAGAAAACTCGGTTCTACAAGCTCTGCATTAAACGGTGTAACAGGTAACCCACTTGATTCGATTGTGCTTTTGGGCAATACTGATGTATATGCACAACCGGCATGGCTATTGAAATTCCCAATGAGCTATGGAATGAAAATGGAATCAGATTTTGAACTTACCGTAGATTTTGAATTAACTGTGCAAATGTTTGGACTTGATAAAGCACCAGGATATAATCTTCAAGAATGGCAAACTGAATGGGAAGTGGCAGGTTGGGGAACGTTGATTCTTCCAAATCCTAACGGTGGCGACCCAATAAGTGTAGAAGCATTATTAGTCAAAAATACAGAGATTTTCAACGATTACTACTATTTAAACGGAGAACTTGCTTCAGAAGTGTTAACAGGCGCATTCGGCTTGACTCAAGGCGAAGTTTATAGCTATACTCAATACAGATTTTTTGCTAAGGGCTTTCCCCGCTCAGTTCTGAGCATGAGACATAATAATGAGACCGAAGCATTCACTACCAGTTCTATGTCTGCTGATATAGCAAAGATCGCTTCAGTTTCAGAGTCTAAAACAACATTCCCGATTGATGTCAATGTATTCCCTAATCCGGTGCTCAACCAATTCAATGTTCAATTTGACAAAACTGATTCGCAAACATGGGTAATCGAATTGTATGATAACTTAGGTAAAAAACTCCAATCACATCGGATTACTCAAGAAATGGGAGAAATTAATACCCTTGTTAGCTTAGATAATGTTGCTTCGGGTTTAATCAACTACTCTATTTTAAATTCTACCGGTCAAATCATGTCGGCGGGCAAACTCATTAAGGAGTAATTTATCTGTAAAAAAAATATGTCTCATACGTAGTTAATGCTTTTTTATCAAATCCAATTAGTAAATTAATTGGATTTTTTTTTCATTTGGTATATCAGATTTTTTTACTTAATTTAGAAGTTAGCTTTTTAAATATTTATGGGCTTATTATGTCGTTAGAACCTAAAAATGGTTTCTTCAACAAAAGGATATTAATTTCTTTAGCTGCTTTCTTGAGCCTATTGATATTAATTGGTGCCTACTTTTTTTATCAATTTGAAAAAAATGCCGCTTACATTGAAAGCTCGAAAGAAATAAAGTCTATCGCCGAACTTAAACTCAGCCAAATTGAACTTTGGCTGAAAGAACGTACCGGTGACGTAAAAGTAATAGCCAAATCACCCTTTTATAAATCTCACATAAAAGATTTCTTGAATGACACATCTAATAGTGAATTAAAAGCGAGTATAATTACTCGTCTTCAACCCTTAATAGAAAATTATGACTATGAGAATGTATTTCTAATAGACTATAAAGGCAAGATGGTTTTGTCAGCCGAAGCCTTTGAAAATGAACTTGACAATATCACAAGTTCCTTCGCTCTGGAAGCTATGGAGAGTGGTGAAATAACATTTACAGATTTTTATTATTGTCCTACTCATGATGTCGTACATTATGATATAATCTCACCATTGATAGACGAGGAAAACAATTCTTTCGCTGTACTAGTCTTTAGAGTCAACCCTCATGAATTCTTGTACCCATTAATCCAACTATGGCCCACACTCAGTGAAACGTCAGAGACATTGCTTGTAAGGCAAGATGGCGACAGCGTTCTGTTCTTGAATGATTTAAAGCATTATGAAAATAAAAAGCTCAATCTTAAAATACCCTTAACAGAGAACGCACTAGCTGCGGTAAAAGCAGTTAAAGGGCATCTTGGCTTATTTGAAGGAATTGATTATAGGGGCGAAGATGTCCTTGCTTATAGAACTCCTGTGTCAGGAACGGCATGGTCTATGATAGCAAAGGTTGACAAAGACGAAGTTTTTGAAGATTTTTATGCACGAACAATTTACTTGGCAGTGTTTACGCTCTTATTAATTATTTTTCTTTTCACAGGTGCTTTTTTTGTGGCAGCAAATCACCAGAAAAATTATCTGGGCAATATTATAGCAAAAGAACGAGAAGTATTCAGGTCGAAGGTCGAATTCCGAACTACTTTATATAGTATTGGCGATGGAGTTATCACTACTGATAAAAATGGCAATGTTCAGGTAATGAATCCTGTTGCAGAAGAACTTACCGGATGGACAGAAAATGAAGCAAAAGGAAGAAAATTAGACGAAGTATTTGTAATTGTGAATGAAGAGACAAGGGCAAAAGTTGAAAATCCTGTAGAAATTGTATTAAGAAAAGGGCAAATTGTTGGGCTCGCAAATCATACTTTGCTGATTTCTCGCGACGGAAGAGAAAGACCAATTGCAGATAGTGGTGCACCAATTCGGGATATAGGTGAGCAAATTTCCGGCGTTATACTCGTTTTCCGAGACCAAACCGAAGAAAGGCGAATGCAAAAAGCTCTCGAAAAAAATGAGAAAATGCTGCGTAAAACTGAAAATATTGCCAAAGTCGGAGGTTGGGAATTTGATGCTATAACAAAGGAAGGTGCTTGGACAGATGAGACCGCTCTAATTCATGACTTAACCCCGGGCGACCCGACAAATGTAAAGATTGGACTGAGTTTTTACACAGCAGAATCTCTCAAATTGATAGAAAATGCTATTAAAGAAGCGATTGAATTAGGAAAACCTTACGATTTGGACCTGGAGCTAATTAGTGCCAAAGGAGTAAGAAAATGGGTCAGAACAATTGGACATCCTACTTTTGAAAAAGGAAAAGTGGTGAAAGTCAGCGGTTCGTTCCAAGATATTACAGACCTGAAAATGATTGAATTAGCTTTGCGAGAAAGTGAAGAAAACCTTTCCATAACGCTCAATTCGATTGGTGATGGTGTAATTTCGACTGATAATAAGGGTATCATCAAGGGTATCAACCCCATCGGTGCCAAATTAACCGGTTGGGAGATTGAAGATGCAATTGGCAGACCATTCAAGGAAGTCTTCAAAATATTACATGCTGAAACAAGAGAAGCTGTCGCATGTCCTGTTGACCAAGTCATTTTGACTAAGGAGATTGTTGGCTTATCCAATAGAACTCTATTAATCGCAAAAGATGGGACTGAACGCAATATTTCTGATAGTGCGGCTCCGATTAGAGATTTCGATGGCATTATTCGTGGTGCTGTTGTAGTATTTTCGGACGTTACCGAAACTTACAAAGCACGAAAAGAAATTCGTCAAAGCGAGGAGCGATACCGATTGTTAATTGAACAAATGGAACAAGGACTGGCAATCCACGAAGCTATATATGATGAAACCGGAAAAATGGTGAATTACAGATTTATTGATGTAAATCCGGGATTTGAAAAATTGACGGGATTGAAACGAGAGGACATTATTAACAAAACCGTTCTTGAAGTATTGCCAAATACAGAACAATATTGGATTGATAATTATGGTGAAGTTGTAAGAACAGGTAAACCCATTCATTTTGAAGATTATTCGACAGAGTTAGATAGATATTACGAAGTTAGAGCTTATAGTCCTCAGCCAAATCGTTTTTCAGTTATTTTTACTGATGTTACCGATAGAAAGAAATCATTGTTTGCTCTTGAAAGGAGCGAAAGAAATTATAGAGAAATATTTAATTCGACGAGCGAAGCAATTTTCATTTATGATGCCAATACAGGGCATTTGATTGATGCTAATGAAACTATGGTTAATATGTACGGATATGATTCGTTAGAGGATATTCTTAAAACCACGATTGCTGATAGAAGTTCAGGCATTGGAGACTATACCGATAAAGTCGCTTTTGAAAGAGTCCTTAAAGCAAAGACCGACGGACCGCAAATTTTTGAATGGCAAGCTAAGAAGAAAGATGGTGAACTTTTTTGGGTAGAAGTATCATTACGCAAAACTGACATTGGTGGTGAGGATAGAATACTTGCCGTTACAAGAGACATTACAGACCGTAAGATAACCGAACTCGAATATCAGAAAAGTCAATCCAGATTCAGAAATTTAGTCGAGAGTGCTTTCGATGGTATTTATATTTTACGCGAACATTACTATGAATATGTGAATGATAAATTCTGCCATATTACAGGATATTCGAGAGAAGAAATTACATCTCAGGATTTTGATTTCAATGTATTATTGACCGATAAAAGTAGGGCTTTAATAGAAGAAAGATATAATGCAAGGAAAGAAGGTCGCCCTATTCCAAGTATTTATGAAACCGAAATCAAAACTAAGACGGGTGTAATTAAAAACATCGAAGTAAGTACAGTCCAACTCGAGAATGAAGATGAAATCGTGGTAATTGGAATCATGAGAAATATCACCGAGCGTAAGAATATGGAAATGAAGCTCAGAAGACAACTTCTTTTCGAGCAATACATTATCCAAGTCTCAACCACATTTCTAAACACAAGAATAGAAGATATGGATGGATTGATTAATTCAACTCTGAAAGGATTAGGCTTACTCGATGATGTTGACCGCTCTTATTTATTCTTGATGTCCAAAGACAGGCAATACTGCTCCAAAACAAATGAGTGGTGCAGACAGGGAATTGAAGCTCAAAAAGAATCGTTTCAGAATCTCCCGATCGCAGATTTTCCTTGGTGGTTTGATAAATTAACTAATAATGAGATAGTACATATTCCGCGCGTAAAAGATTTGAGAGACATGGATGATATCAATGCGGCTGAAATTGAAATCTTAGAAAGGGGTGGCGTTCAATCATTAATAATACTTCCCCTCAAGCGCAATGGTGATTTAATTGGTTTTATCGGATTCGATGCCGTTCAAAACGAAAAGAAATGGTTTGAGGAAGATATACTATTACTGAGATTGATAGGTGAGATTCTAATAAGTGCCTTTAATAGATTAGAAACCGAAAAAGCACTCATAGATTCGGAGGAATTATCGCGAAATACTCTAGATGGGCTTTCGGCTCATATTGCAATTGTAAATTCCAAAGGCGAAGTTGAAGCTGTTAACAAAGCTTGGCGAGATTTCGCTGTTGAAAATAATGCAATATTAGCCAAAGTTTCCGAAGGTTCCAAATATTTAGAAGTTTGCGACAATGCATTTGGCGAAGAAAGAGTTATAGCGATAGAGTTTGCCTTCAACGTCCGAAAAGTGCTGAATAGCGAATTAGAATCTTATGAAATGGAATATCCATGCCATTCACCAACCGAAAAAAGATGGTTTGTGGCAAGAGTTACGAGATTTCCGGGTGAAAAAGACTCCAAAGTTGTAATCGCACATGAGAATATTACTAAACGTAAGTTGGCTGAATTGTCGCTAAAAGAACAACAAGACAGGCTCCAACTTGCACTATATTCTGCTAATTTGGGATTATATGACTTAAATGTTCAAACCGGCGAAGCAATTGTAAATGACGAATATGCCGTTATGCTTGGTTATGACCCTGATGAATTTGTCGAAACCAACCAAAATTGGATAGAGAGAATTCATCCCGACGATTTAAAACCAACAGTTGAGTATTACAACAAATATATTGCCGGAGAAATCGGTGAGTATAATGTCCATTTTCGTCAACGGACAAAGAATGGTGAGTGGGTGTGGATACATTCGGTGGGGGCGATTATTGAGTGGGATCATAACGACCAACCGCTCCGCATGATTGGGATTCATCAAGATATTAATGACGTCAAATTGCTCCAAGAGCAAATCACTCATGCTCGAGATAAAGCCGAAGAAAGCGATAGATTGAAGACAGCATTCTTGCAAAATATGTCTCACGAAATTCGTACGCCTCTAAATGGTATAATCGGATTCTCGGAATTGTTGAAAGATACTGAGCTGACAAGTGAAGAACGAGACGAGTTCACTTCAATTATTCAAGCAAGTGGTAGAAGATTGATTGAAATAGTCAATAATGTACTTGATATTTCCAAAATCGAAACCGGGCAAATGAATATTCGTAATCATGCCTTCTCTATAAATACCATAATTTATGATTCTTTTGATTTCTTTACCTCACAAGCTAAAGATAAATCATTACTTTTAAAACTCAGCGTAGGATTGGATGATGACAACAGTATAATTATTTCTGATTCGGTCAAAATCCAACAAGTTTTGACAAATTTGATTAATAATGCGATTAAATTTACTGACAATGGTTCTGTGGAATTTGGATATGAAGTACGTGATTCAGAGCTGCTTTTCACAATCAAAGATACAGGTATAGGAATCAGCGAAGAATTCAAAACCCGCGTGTTCGAAAGATTTATACAAGCAGATTTGACAACAACACGAACTTACGAAGGTTCCGGCTTGGGATTGTCTATTTGTCGCGGTTTAGTCGAATTGATGGGCGGCAATATTTGGCTCGAATCTGAGTTAGGCGAAGGAACAACATTCTATTTTACAATTCCTTATAATCCCGTAAAGCAAATTGAGACAAAAATCAAAGAAGAAAGCAAAGATTCACTCAAATCAGGTCACGTAATTTTGATAGCCGAAGATGATATTACAAGTTTTATGTTGCTCAAAACTATTCTCAAAGAGCATAAATTCGAAATTCTTCATGCTCCAAACGGGGCTCTCGCAGTAGATTTTGCAAAAAAACGAGAAGACATCAACTTGATTTTGATGGATATCAGAATGCCAATTATGGACGGAATGCAGGCAGCTACTTTGATAAAAGAGTTCCGACCGAATTTACCTATAATTGGGCAAACTGCATTTGCTTTTAGTAACGAAAAATCTGAAATTCTCAGCTCCGGATGCGATTATTATATATCCAAACCTATTGATAGCAAAGAATTGATGTCATTACTTGTAACGATTTTGGAATCTAACCAGAAATAGATTTCATAGATATACAATATTATTTCTTTTCTCCGATTACTATTCGATAAATATAAGCGGATTTCGATTTGGAAATGAAGAAAAAAGACTTGTTCCCATTGCTTTTCGTAATTGGATATCTGATATTGAATGTAATATTCACATCCAAGGTTTTTTCCTTATCCCATGATAGTATTTTATATTTTTGGGAAATAATCGGAAGATTATTCGTTCTGCATCCTCATCATTTGATTTTTTGCCCTGCGATGACTTTGGGAAGCGATACATTGACAAATCTCGGCTTCCAATCTACTCAATTTGCAGTTAATTTCATCAATTCAATTGCTACAACTGCTACACTCATCATAATATACTTTACTCTCAAGAATAATTTAGGTTTGAATCTATTTACATCTCGAATTGCAGTACTTTTATGTGCATTTTCCTATGCCAATTGGTTCTACGCAATAAATATCGAAACATACCAAATTCCCTTAGTATTTGTTTTTTTGTTAGTTTACTTGATTACTAAGCGTTCTTTGAATAATATAGATATTATTCTGGCGGCTTGTTTTGGCGGAATTGCAGTACTTTTTCATCAACTTCATGCTTTGATGGGTTTGGTAGTCGTCATATATTTAGCAATCACAGGGCTGAAGACTAATGTGACTAAAATAATAATATTTACGCTTGTTTTCAATTTGGTTTGGATTGTCGGATACGCCATCGCTTTATATACTTTGGGCTATGATACATTCGATAAAGTGTCGTATTGGTTCTTCTTATATCATCACGAAGTTAATTCATGGTCGGGTTTTGGCATCTCATTTTTTGCTAAGCCATTTGTCGGTATTATCCGTTCGATAGTGTCAATTCATGGATTGTTAATCGAAGGGGAAACGAATACGATGTTATTGCGAATATTTGCCGGAAAGGATTTATCCGACGATGCATTTATTGTCCGAAATATGGGAGCATTTGATTTTTGGCTCTATTTATTGATTATTAGTTCGCTTTTTTCAGTGATAGTATATGTTTTTATAAGTCAAGTCTCACGAATTCGCCGAGTATTTGCGAGCAATTCACGATACTTTTTCTTTGTAATTTTTATGATGCTCTATGCTGTATTCTTTGTGTTTTGGGACCCCACAAATATGGAATTCTGGATTCCACAATCAATTCTTTTCTGGATTTGTTTCGCTGTTCTTGTAGGGAAAATCACCCCGAAAAAGAATGGAATTATTATAGCCGGTGGGACAGTTGTTCTTTTGTTTTTGCTCAATTTCCGATATACAATTCAGCCTGCAAGCCAAATTGAAAACGATTTGTATCATACGGAAGTAAGCGAGGCAATACAATCTTTACCAAATAATTCGATAATTGTTTATGAAATGGAATGGATTGCACATAAATATTATAAAATATTCAGCCCATTTGAATTTGTAATACCCGATTCACTCAATTCTCAAATTGTAGATTTCTCGTTCAAACAATATATTAACGATATGAATGCGCTGGGAAATACAGTAGCTGTCAAATCTTTAGTGCTCGAAAATCAAAAAGATATAGACGAAAGCGAACTACCCAAACATACAAAAGTAGTGTTCGGAATTACTGAGTTCTTTATATTTAGAGCTGATTCATTAGTGAAATCAGAGCAGTTCAAAGCAAATTAGACCAAAATTACAAATCGTAAAGCGCATTATTAATATCATCTCTGTAGTTTTGTGCTACCTCTCGGACTTTGATTGCAAAGTCATCAGCATCTGAAGCATAGATAATACCGCGAGATACATTGAAAATGGCAGTCCCGAAATTATTAGCCTTGATTGAAGCCTTCAAATCACCGCCCTGAGAACCGATACCGGGCACAAGGAATACACTTTCGGGAGCAATTTGGCGGATTGTGGCTAACTCATCAGGGCGAGTCGCTCCAACTACGAATCCGATTTTATCCGGGCTGCCCCATTCGAGACTTTTACGGACAACATGTTTAAAAAGAGGTTCACCATCACAAATCAAGCTCTGGAAGTCATCGCCACTTTTGTTTGAAGTACGGGCAAGCATGAAAACGAACTTATCGGGGAAGTCCAAAAAAGGTTTCACCGAATCTAATCCCATATAAGGATGCAACGTTACAGCATCTGCTCCAAAACGTTCATAACAAGCCATAGCGTATGCAACCGATGTATTGCCTATATCGCCACGCTTGCAATCTGCAATTTTCATTATGTCATTCGGAATGTAATCGAAAGTTTTTTGCATCACTTCGATTCCTGTTGCACCGTATTGCTCGTAAAATGCAAAGTTGATTTTATAAGATGATACGATGTCTTGAGTTGCTTCAATAATTGAGCAATTAAAATTGAGCAAACCGTTTAAATCATCTTTTAAAAAAGGCGGTAATTTGTTAATCTCGCTGTCCAATCCGATACACAACATCGAGCCGTTATTTCGGATAGCTTCGTTTAATTTAGTATATGCGTCCATTCAACCTGAAAATTAATTGAGTGTTTGTTTAAATTGTTGGTATCTTTGAGTAAATAAATTTGCTTCAGTCGGCGGTGCTACATTATATTCTTGTATCATTGCTTCTATTGCGGCAATTCGCTTTTCGTCAGGAGGGTGCGTTGAAAGCAATTCCTCGATTGCACTTGTTGTACCGCCTTTTGCGATAAGTTCAAAGAACAATTTACCTGCTCCCGGGTACCATTTTGATGTGAGCAAATATTTAAAGCTGTATTCATCGGATTCTGCTTCATCTTCGCGACTATTTCTCAAAAATTCAAGTCCTGTAAATAAGTTAGCTGCAATTTCTGTCAATTGTGCAGGATTATTGCCAAGTACGACACTGAGCAATACAGACAAGCCCATTTGCTTTGTCATCCTTTTGGTAGCATGTCGTCTTTCTGCATGTGCAATTTCATGCGCCATTACAGATGCTAGCATGGCTTCATTTTCCAAAAATTTCAACATTCCGGTATAAAAATAGACGTAACCGCCTGGAGTGGCGAAAGCATTAATAGTTTCGCTCTGAATAATAGTAACTTTGTATGTAAACACATCTCTATATTTAATATGGTCAGAGGTAAGAATTTCGTTCATTATACTTTGCAAGTACTGCGTTGCCGCCGCATTATTGTAAATAGGATATTCATTTGGTAGATTTCTGATTTCAGCATCTAACTGTGCACCCATTTGTGCATCATCGGAAGGGGAATACAAATTCAAATCACCGATGCCGGTTCCGCTTTCACAGCCACTGAATGCTCCAATACTTGCGATTGCCATAACCGCATAAATAAAATAGAATTTAACTGTTCTCATCTTAGAACCTAATAATAATTGAAAGAATAATACATATTAGACTGATTAAAGCGGAAAATGTTTATAATAAATTCTTTTTATAGAATATTTTTTCAAGAATAAGTCCTCGAGAATCTGCCAATGGTGATTGCAAACTTCTGTCACGGCTTGAAAGAGCTGATGCAATTTCAGTCGCATCTCTTTTGCCACGTGCAATATCAAGCATCGTACCCACAAGTGACCTAACCATACCGTAAAGGAAATGGTTTGCCTTGATTGTGTATCTCAAAGTGTTCTCGTCAATAATTTTCCAATTGCTAACTGTTACATCGCAAACGTTGTTTATAATGTCCGAATTGCGTTTCGAAAATGTTGTGAAATCGTCTTTGAGCAAGAATAGACCGGCAGATTGCAAAAGCAAATCCCTATCAATCGGGTAACGTATATGAGAGCAAAAGTGTCGGTCAAAAACGCTGTATCGAGTCACAATCGTATATGAATATTCGCGAGCAATTGCATCAAATCGTGCATGGAATTTCTCTTCCGAATAAATGACGTGCTTTATCCTAATATCATAGTTCAATTTAGAATTCAGTGCTAAAGGCAATTGTTCGGCAGCAATACCGAGTTTCTCGTCCAATTCAGCATGGGCAATTTGAGCTCTCGCATGAACTCCTGCATCAGTCCGACCTGCACCGGTCAGTGAAACCGCACTGCCGGTGATTTCGAGAAATGCTCGTTCAATCTCACCCTGAATTGTAATGGCATTTTTTTGCCTTTGCCATCCTGAGTAGTTTGTACCATCATATTCTATTTCCAAAATCAAATACATCTATTGGAACCGATTTTTTTCATACTGCAAAAATAAGTTAATCATTTCATTAATCTTATGATTTGTTCGTCTTAATCTCAAATTTGATGGCATGAATTTTGCAAAATGCTATTGATTGACTTTTGAAGATTTTAATTGGAATTTAGAAATGAACGCATTTAAATACACACTTCTTTCTGTAATATTATTTGTCCCTGTAGCTCTGTTGGGGCAAAATTGGACAAATACTCTCAAGCCGGAAATACTTAAAAACGGTACCGGTTATTCGGCTCATGACCAAGCAACAGCATCAGTAATTGATTTTCAGGGAAATGTAGTCATTACCGGTTATTTTGAGGGAGAAATTGTTTTCGGTACAGACACTTTGCGAACAGCCGGAAATAGAGATATTTTCGTCGCAAAACTGAATAAAAACGGATATTGGGAATGGGCGCGTTCTGCCGGAGGCTCAAATGCCGATTATGGCAGAGGAATAGCAGCAGATGTGAATGGTAATGTCTTTATCACAGGATATTTCTATACATCAGCAACATTTGGAACGCATACGATTACAGGTTCTACAAATACAGATATTTTCGTCGCAAAAATAAATTCCTCCGGAGTTTGGCAATGGGCTAAATCAGCTCCCGGATTCGGTTTTAATCGCGGGAACGCAATAGACGTTGACCCCGATGGGAATTGTTTCGTTACAGGCGGATTTGATGGCAATATAACTATTGGCAATATCATACTGACAAGCGGCGGCTCAAGAGATTTATTCATCGCAAAATATAGTGCAAACGGTGACGTAATTTGGGCAACGAAAGCCGGTGGCAGCTCTGCCGACGAAGCTCTTGCAATCAAATATTACGGCTCGGATAAAATGTTGTATCTGACAGGCGGATTTGCCGGAAACGCAACATTCGGCTCGCAGAACATCATTGCTGTGGGCGGTAAAGATGTTTTTGTTACAAAAGTGGATACTTCAGGAATTTTCCAATGGGCAGTTGGTGCAGGCAGCACTTCTTCGGAAGATAGCCGTTCTATTGCTTTAGATGGTGGTGGAAATGCCGTCATCACAGGCTATTATGTCAAAAATTTTAATTTCGGAGCATTTCCACTATCGACACCCGGGAATGAAGATGTTTTTGTTGCAAAAATAGACAAAAACGGCTCTTGGTTATGGGCTACTTCTGCAGGCAGTAATGGTTATGAACAAGGCTATTCCGTTACTTTGGATAATTCGGGCAACTCTTATGTTAGTGGTTACTTTACCGGAACTGCCAATTTTGGTGGTACTAATTTGGTGAGCTCCGGCGATAGAAATGCTTTTCTCATGAAATTAAACTCATCTGGTGTTATTCAATTTGCGAAAGCTATCACAGGAAAGACTACAATTGATTGTTTCACTATAGCAACCGCAACAAATGGCATATCTTATCCGATTGGTGCCTTTTATCATAATGCAGTTTTCGGGACTGACACCTTATATACACGTGGGAATTCGGATATCTTCGCAGCGAGAATTTCAAGTTCGGGCAATTGGTCTTGGGCTTTGGGTACTGGTGGAGTTATTGGTTATGTCAACGTCAATTCAGTTGCAGCACTTGTAAATGGTGATTTCTATTCGTGCGGCTCGTTTTACGGTACTGTCGTGTTCGGGAGTGATACTATCAAATCATCAGGCGATGCCGATATTTTTGTGGCAAAATCTGACAGAAACGGCAATTGGCTTTGGGGACGGAAAGCAGGCGGGACGGAGCCTGACGTAGCTCACGGAGTAGCCGTGGACCACCTCGGTAATGCTATATTGACAGGATACTTTTCCGTTACTGCAAAATTTGGAAATATTACTCGGGTTTCTTCGGGGCAAGGGGACATTTTTATTGCAAAGGCAGATACAAACGGCAACTGGATATGGGTTACTATCGCAGGTGAAGACGAATTTGACGAAGGAAAAGCTGTAGTAACTGATGCCGCCGGAAATATTTATATCACCGGATTCTTTTCTGACAAACCGTTTTTTGGCGCTACTCGATTAATCTCTACCGGCAGAGACGACGTTTTTGTTGCCAAATTGAACAATAGCGGTGCTTGGCAATGGGCTGTGCGTGGTGGTAGTAGCCAATTTGACGTTGGAAATGCAATTGATATTGACAAAAGTGGCAATTTATATATTACCGGAGGATTCGAGAATATTGCGACTTTCGGCACCCATTCTGTCACTTCAAGTGGTGGAGATGATATTTTTATAGCAAAATTAAATAATTCGGGTACTTGGTTATGGGCAGTTTCAGCAGGAACAAACTCGTTCCAAGAATATGGCTCGGATATCAGGTTTTCTAATTCCGGATTTGTATATGCTACGGGAACTTTCAAAGGTTTGTGTCTTTTTGGTCCGGAATATTTAATAGGTGCCGGAAATTCAGACGGGTTCATTACAAAATTAGATACAGCAGGTAATTGGATTTGGAGCCGTTCCATCGGTGGTCCGGGATTCGATGTTGGTAAAGCCATCTCAGTTGATGCAACAGGAGGAGTAATGGCAGTAGGCTATTATTCATCATCAGCGACGATAAACGGTTCTACAATCCAATCTGCTGCTTCGAGAGCATCCTATATTGTCCGATTAGCTTCTGATGGTTCTGTGTTATACGCCAAAAGCGACTCTAATTCAACATTCTCGGAAGCTCGGGCTATTGCCGATATTGGTGGAGGAGCTCATGTTATAGCCGGAATCTATTTCGGAAAGGTCAGTTTTGGGAGTTTGGAAATTAGCGAAGTAATTTCACTTGATATGAATTCTTACTTTGCTTTCGATGGAGTTGCATCGCCAAGTTCAGTTTGGACTTTCAAAGACAATACCGGAAAAAGTTCGACTATTTCTATCGCGGCATCCGTCAATCCCATAATTGGCAATCGTTACATGGCTGTCGGTGATGCCATTGGAGTTTTTTATATCCGAAACAGTAATCTTTACTGTGCAGGATTTTCAATCTGGAATGGAAATGATATGGAAATAACTGTTTGGGGCGATAATGTTGAAACAGCTGTCAAAGATGGAATGGCAGACAACGAAGCATATGTAATTAAACAATTTGATGCAGTCACAGGCGACCAATACGTTGTGATTCCGCGTTATGAATCGGGTCCCGACCACTTTGTTGATGGTACTACAACTGTGATTTCACGTATGCCCGATTACCCCGATACTCTTTTTATACCTCTTGTTACAGGTTGGAATATGGTATCCTCCATCTTTTTAGCTACAAATCCAAATATGGAAAGTATTTTCAATTCCATAAAAAATCATATTGCAATTGTAAAGAACAACGCCGGAGATGTTTATATCCCTGAATTTGAAGTCAATACAATCGGCGATTGGGATTTAACTCAAGGATACCAAGTATATTCGCAAAAGGCTCAAACAATTAAAGTAGTAGGTACATCAATCGAACCCGAGGATTACACGATTTATTGTAAAGCAGGTTGGAACATAATTTCGTACTTGAGAGATAGTCCCTATGACGCTGAGCTTTGTTTTGCGCCGCTTACCGAGCATGATAATTTGATTATTGCGAAAGATAATGCCGGCAACGTATTCATTCCGGAGTATGATATAAATATGATAGGGAATTTAATCCCAATGCAAGGCTATCAGGTATATCTTAAGAATAAGGACACTTTGCTATATCCGCCAAATTCGTTGGAAAAAGTATCTGTTGATTACGACCGCTTCAGCTTTGTACCAACTTACTTTCTACCCCATGAATCAAATACAGGAAATAATGCGGTTGCTCTTATCGAATTGCCTGAAGTTCCTGACGGTTCAGAAATTGCAGTTTTGACTCCGTCCGGAATCATTGCAGGGGCTGCTAAGTTTAAAGATGGCATCGCACCTGTTACAGTTTGGGGAGAAGATGCTTTAGACGAAAATCCAATTTTGTTCAGCAATGGTGACAAAATGAACTTTGTTCTTTTTAATTCTACCGACAATAAAGAATTGATTTTAAATGATTTAGTCGCTGAAGGCAATAATAGGGCAGATTTGACATATCAGCAAAACGGATTCTTCAAACTTAAAAGGAATAATGCTCTAAAACAAAACATGAACGTTTCGGCTTATCCAAATCCTGCGATTGATTATTTCTGGTTGAATCTCGAAGGGCAATTTACGGGTTCAATTAAAGTTGAATTAGCCGATTTATCCGGCAAATCTTTATTGAGCTATTTTATAAAGAAGACTACAAGCTCACATTCCGAATTAATCAATTTCAGCAATTTATCGAGTGGATACTATATTTTGAAAATTGAATTTGATGATAGCGCAATCACCGAAGGGATAATTATCAATAAATAATTTATTTAATGATAATAAATTTTTCTGATTTGAAATTCCAAGGTGATTTCAAAGTAGCGAAATAAATTCCTGTGGGCAGACTTGATGTATTTAATTCAAATTCATGTAGAAAGATTCCTTTTTTCAAATTTTGATATTTGTAATTCTCAATTTCAATACCTGATGCATTGAATATTGTTAATTCATAATCACCTTCAGACATCCCTTCGAGCAAGAATTTCAATTGTCGCTCGCCAAAAAGCGACTTGACAGTCAAATTTGCAGGTTTGAAATAATTAATTGGTCTGATTTCTAAAGCACAAGCACTGATTTTCAAGTTTCCATAGACAAAAGAACTGCTAATTAAATCGCTGTGCCACACAGCTTTATCTATCATAAGTGGTTCGTTAACATCCGTACCGACTAAGACTTTGCCACAAATTTGAGTTAGCACATTTCCGGTTCCGCTGAGAGTAAAATTTTCTACTTTTACACACAAAAACCTTTTTCCGCCAACAACTTCATTCAACAAGATTTCGCCGTTGCTGATACTTTCGGGGTAAAAATAGTCTGAATTGAATGATACTTGGAATTCTACATCAGATTCAAAATCTTTGGCATCATTACAATCCAATTTTGCATAAACAGGAATGCAAATCTCATCGCCCGGTGCAGACTCGACTTCAGGAATCATTAATGTATTTGGGGCAATGATTTTACCGGAAATTGGCAAATATTCTTCAATTTTGCAGAAATCAGAGATGATAAACGTCAGAGAATCATCTACTATTCCTATTAAATCAGATTTTACTGTAGCGATTATATCGAATATTTCGTCCTTTTTGACTAAAACATTCTTGAATTTATTCAAAAAAATTTCTTCGGAAGAGCGAATAAGCTTCACATCTTTAATTAAAACATCTATTCCGGTTACATTTTTAACTTTCAATCTTACATCAAATCTTTCACCAAGGCAAATCTCACCAAAATTTGCCACTTCGGGATTAAGATATTCAAATTTTGCAATTTCAGCTCTGACTGTCAATGTATCCGAATCTGAGCAATGACCGTTATTTAACAGTGTTAAAACGTAAATTCCAGGCTTACTGACTTCAATTGATTGAGTCGAATCACCCGTTGACCAAAAGTATTCGTGGGCTTCGAATTGGGATGAAAGTATAATTGGAGCATCTGAACAAATGACGCTGTCGCCAATGATTTTAGCAATCGGAATTTGGCTGTAACTTATTGAAATGCTATCTGAAATTATATATTCGCGGAAAAATGCTTGAAAATAATATTTCCCGACATCAGTTTCGGAAAAGTTGTTTATCTTGAGGAAATATTCATTGGAACTGTACCCATTGGGACCTTTCCAGATAAATGTCATTTCACTAAATAGGACATTAGTCACAGGGTCAATAATTAAATAGTCTCCTGCGCAAACAACTGTGTCGCGTAGATTACTAGTCATGAAAAAATACCCTTGCGACATATTCGGCAAACCGTAAAGCGATTTAGCGGATGATTTTTCTGATGCCAATCTTACGGCATCCGTTCGATAATTGCATTCATCGCCAGTCAGATTCGGATTTTCGATAACGTCAAGATAAATTGAGTTCAGCATAGCAACATAAATTTTGCCGTTGGGACCTATCTGCAATGCACCCGGAACTCCTCTATTCTTATCACCATAAATTCTATGACCGCTTAAATTAATTTTATCGGCAATTAATTCCGATACATCATATTGATAAATCGAACGTTTGGTAAAATCTGACACATATAGTTTGTTGCCATTAGGTGAAAATTCGACTCCATAATTACTATACCTGCCGAAAGTAAGAATAGAAATAGGATTGAAAATTTTGCCGGTAGAATTATCGAATGAAAATAATTCAATATTATCATACTCGTTTATGGCAGCTGCTAATTTCGTTCCGCATGGTGAAAATTTCAGCTGTCCGATTGAACGAATTGGAGGTCCGTCATAATTCAAACCGACGGAAGAAGTAATCACATCCTCAATCCCTTGGTCAGTAAGTAATACTGAGATGAATTTGTTGCTATTCCATTCATGGCTTACTATCCATAGGTCTTGATTGTTAAAGTGAACTGTTGCAGTAAGTTTTTCAACTGCCGGTTTTTTGATTAGCTTATTGATTTCGACGATTTCACCATAGCCATTGTTAAGCTCTGCATCAATGACTGTATAGCAAAGCCCTTTGCTGTCAGGTTGATTTGGGTCAATTATATCAAAATATTGTCCTGCATCCACAGTAAAAATATAATATATACTATTTACGCCGGGTTTTTTTACTATTAATGCACTTTGAGTAGAACTGAAATGACCGTGCATGGCTGTGTCGGGGTTCATAACTATGTGAAGTGAGTTCCAAACTCTAACTCCATCTGTATAAAACATCAACTTGCCGGTCGAATCGGAAATAGATGATACGCCCTCTAAAGTGTTGATTTGGGAGTTTTCTAAAGCAACCGGTTCACCATCAGGTGTATCGAAAGTTAAGCCTGCGTTGGAACCAAAGTACCAGCTATAGCTCTCTTTTTGAGAGTAAATACCTGTTGTGAACAGCAATAAATTAAGAATCAAAATTAAAGTTAAACGCATCAATTTTCAATTATCAATTTGTCAAAAATTACAGTATCCGGTGATTTTACGCGAATAATATAAAATCCATTTTTAAATTCTCTCGAATATAAGGAAAATATATTAACTTGCTGTGAATTTTCCGAAATAACAAACTCAAACGAAGCAATTTCCATGCCGTTAAGGTCGAATATGTCAACTTTGTGCAGTCCCATTTGTTCGGTTGTAATAGTCAATTCAACTGTTTCAGATGCAGGATTTGGGGCAATTTGCAGTGCTGCAGGTTTTATAAAATTTATTGGACGCAAATCTATGACACATGCTTCGATTTTCAAACTGCCGTTTATTTTTTCGGTAGAAATTAAATCATCATGCCAATCAGCTGCGCCATAAGCCAATTCTGTTGGGATATCTCTGCCAACAAGTGCTACTCCGCAAAGCTCGTCAATCATTGTTTCAGTTTCAGTAAGATTCAATGATGTGTAATCAATCGTCACAGTACAGATGCCATTTTCGATGACTTTCGTAAAATTCGTTCCCGATTTGAGATTTATCGGATTGAAATAATCCGCATCGAAACTAATTTGAATTGTAGCCGATGATACAAAAGGCGAGGCGCCACAATTGATTTTACCGTAAATTGGGATGCAAAGTTGCTCTCCTGCAATTGCTTCAATTTCAGGCAATCTTATTTGATTTGTTAGACTGAACTTTTGTGATGCGGACGACATCGTTTCGTGATAGCAGGGTTGATTTGAAATGGCGAGAATTGATGTTTCGAAAAATCCTGTTTCGTCGGAAATTGCTTCGAGGATAATTTCTTTTGATTCGAATGCACCAATTGTAAATGGCAATCCCGGTGAAATCAGTTTAAAATTCTGAACGTTGTTAAGAATAATTTCATCTATGGTTGATTCGGCTTCTGTATGATTTACCAAAACTGCTTTAATCAACGATTTTGTTCCTGTGCAAACAGTTTTTTCACTGTATGAAGATTGGTCGAACCTAATATCAACAATCAAATCAGAAATTGTGACTTCGGCGGAATCAATGCAACCAATCTCGTTCGTTACAATTACTTTATAAGTGCCTGAGTTGCTGACTACTGCACTTGAGCTTGTTGAGCCGTCAGACCATAAATATGATGCATAATCGCCGTTTGCTGTGAGAGTTAATGTATCATTATCGCAAATGAAATAATTGCTCGCCGTAATTTCCGGTTTTTCGATTGGCATTATGAAAATCTCAATTTCAGCAGAGTCTTCGCAACCTATTTCATTTCTAACTATTAACTTATAAATTCCTGCTTTATCAATAATTATACTTTGAGAAATAGCGCCATTCGACCACAAATATTCGTGATATTCTTGATTCGCGGATAAAGTAACGGGTGTACCGGCTTCGCAAACATAGATTTTGTCGGCTATGATTTCGGGTTTTTCAATATCGAAGACTTTGATTTCAAATTCAGTTGTATCGCTACATCCATTTTCATCATAAACGACGCATTTATACTTTCCGCTTTCATAGAATTTGCGAAACACGTCAGTACTGCCATCTTCCCAAATAATATCATTATTTTGGTAATCAAAATTGACCGTGGCTGTTACAGAATCACCTTTGCAAAAAATCAAATCATTGCTGAATTCTACTTCTACATCCGGTTTTTCGCCTATTTGAACTAGGACTTCGACAGAATCAATGCATTTATATTGATTCATTGAATATATTTTATAGACTCCGGGTTCTGAAACTATTCGAGAAGTCCCGATAATTCCATCGTCCCAAGTGTATATGTTTTCCAAAGATGGATTAGTAACGGAAATTTTCACACTTTGCCCATTGCAAATAGTTACAATTCCTGAATGAGATAGTTGCACGTCAGGGTGAGGGTAACCCATTACTTGAATGGTATCATAGCCTAAGCATCCGCCAAATCGTTTTATTATTAATGAGTATTCACCGGGTTCGGTAACAATTATACTCCTTGTTGTGTCGCCTGTTGACCATAAGTAATAATAATCAATTAAATCAAGTTCTTTGAATTTATTTGCGGTCAAAGTGATTGTATCTCCTTGGCAGAATCCGGTTGGACCAACGATTTTCGCATCTAAATTATTACTTAGTTCAATATTAAAATAAGCTGTATCAATGCAACCATGTATTGACTTTGCAATAACGTAATAATTACCGGGCTCGTAAACTTCAATCTGGTGATTAGTAATGCCATTAGACCATAAATAACTTGTTCCGTCTTCAATAAATTCAACTCTCAATTTAGCGATATCCGGTGGGCAGATTGATTTAGGACCAATAATTTTAACAATGGGATTTGGATGAACAGAGATATAAATTGATTCTGTCATAATCAACTCGCCTAATTCATATGCCTTGACTATGTAATTGCCTTCATGAACCGATTGGGCATTTTTGATTATTATTTTTGATGAATTTGCAGAAAATCCATTTGGTCCTGTCCATTCGTATGTATAAAAGGAACCGCCGGGAATCACTTCGGCTATTAATTCAATATCTTGCCCCTCGCAAACATCTCCACCTTTGACCACCAATTTTTTAAATTGTTCAGTTACACAATAATTTGGGAGCCCAAATTCGCTAAACCCTAAAACCAATCCTGTTGCATTAAATTGCAAATCACAAGCAACACCTGCCGAATCCGGCTGGTTGATAGCGGAAAGATTTCTTGCACCATAAATTGCAATATATATTTTTCCATTCGGAGCTAATTGCAATGAACCAAATGATTGGAAAGATGCATAATTACTATAAATTGTCTGTCGTGATTGTTCGATTGAGTTTTTATTATAGTTACTAATGTCAAATTGAAGTATTCTACGATGCACATTCGATGTATAAACAAATCTTCCTGATGGTGAAAATTCTACGCCATAAGTCCCTTGTATATTATCAATCTCAATTGGCAAATGGTCTGAAATTATGCCTAATTCTCTATTGAAATGATACAAATCCATATCAAACAGTGAAAAGCAAACTGCAGCTAATCTATCACCACGTATATTAGACTTCAAATGACCTAATGTTACTGCTGCTTTATCCTCGGTATTTAAATCGTAAATAGGACCAATGTTTTGAGTTGTTACATTCTCTATTCCATTTTCTGTTAATAATGCAACAACAAAGTTAGCACTGTTAATTTCGTGAGCAATTATCCAATAATCTTTATCATTAGCGTGCATTACTGCTGTTAGTTTTTCGACAACGTCAACATTGTGAATTTTGATGTTTTTAATAATAACATCACCGTTGCCATTGTCTTGGTTCAAATCAACAATAGAATAACAGAAATCTTGTGGTGTAACGGGTGTATAAGGTCCCTTCCCAACTGTAAAAATGTAATAAAGGTTATCACTTCCGGGCTTTTTGATTATTATAGCGGACTGTGTTGAAGACTCATGCCCCTTTAAATTTGTGCCATTGGGCATAAGGTTGTTTTGACGATTCCAAACATATTCACCATTAGTATAAAACAATAAATTTGCATCTTTATCCGAAATACTTGCACTACCTTCCAAAGTTGACATACTACTCACATAACTGACAGGCTCCAAATTAGGATTGTTAAATGATACTGCTCCAAAGTTTCCAAAATGCCAATTGTAGTACTCTTTCCCAATTTGTTGGGCTTGAGTGTTTGCTGCAAGGAGCAGGAATAATGCGAAAATGATTTGTTTCATCGGACGACCATGATTTTTTCGTAATGAAGGCTCCAAGGTGCTTTTAGCAAAATACTGTAAACACCTTGTGATTTTGTGCTTATATCAAATTCAAATTCAAGCATGCTTGTTTGTGTGTTTTCCCATTTTTTGAGTATTTCTTGAGTGCCATCGTATGATACCAAGACTAATTCAAATTCGCCTATCGAACCGGAATTAACTAAAACACGAAGATTGTCGCTTGCAGGCATTGGGTTGACCTTGAGCGTTGTTGGCGTGTAATATCTGATTCCGCGAATTTCTTGAACGCAAGAAATATTGACAAGAGTACCGTTATTTGATTCATTGGCAATTCTTACATTATCCCATTCAAAGTCTTCGATAATTATACTTGATTTTAAATCTGCACCGAGCAAAATTGTTCCGCAAATAGTAACCAAATTTTGCTTGTTTTGTTTAATTGTATAAATGTCAGTATATATTTTGATGAATCGTCTGCCGTCTTTGATATAATTTCCCAAAATCGTACCCAAATTGACAGTTTTGGGCAAGAAATACTGAGCATCAAAAGATATTGTGATTTCAAATCCGGAATTCAAGTCTTCACTAATATCGCATTTCGGTTCAATTACAAAATCAATACATGCTTCTTCGCCACCTGTAAATACTAATTCGGGTGATGTTAGCTCAGTTTTCATAAATGAAGCAACATTGAATTCGAATGAGGAGAAAAATTCGCAAGGTCCAAGGCAATTAATTTGAATCAGCCCAACTAATTCATCAGTTGTCGTCGGCAAATATCTAATCTTGATTTTCCTCTCACTATTTGCATCCATTCCTGCCATTATATTTCCACTGTCAACCAATTCCATATCCATAGTATTGCCGAAAGTGAAATCTTTTGTTACTATAAATCGCGGATTAGGGTTTGTAACTTCAATTTCGATAATAGCTTCTTCGCCAATACATGGTTCAGGGAATGTTAACTGCCTAAAAGTTAAAGGCATGGATTCATCAGCATTAAAGATTTCAATACTGTTTGTCGCTCTACAATCGTTTTCATCATAAACAGTGACTGTGTAGTTGCCTGCTTTTGAAACCAAAATTGTTCTGGTAGTCTCGCCGGTTGACCATTCGTATCGAGAATATTCCTCTGTAGTTGAAATTGAGACTGTTTCCCCGATACAAAGTTCAGGTTTATCTGTAGTCAATTCAACGTCTAATTCGGGCAATTCTTCAATTTCAACAAATGCTGTATCGCTACATCCCCACTGATTCCATACAGCAAGCCAATATTTGCCTGATTGAGCGACGGTGATTGAAGGGGATTTCTCTCCGGTTGACCAGATGTAATCTGTTTCGGGAGCAATAGTTGACTCAAGTAAAACCGAACCGCCAACACAGAAAAAAGTCTCTCCAATAACGTTAATTTCAGAAATTGGCGAATCATGTACTAAAACCTCAATTTCGGCTGAATCAATGCAAATATTACCATTCGCCACATAGACTTTGTAAACGCCACTTACCTTTACTATTAAAGTTGTACCGAGGGTCCCGTCATTCCAAGTGTAAACAAATTCAGGATTAGGATTTAAAACATTCAATTCCACGCTTCCACCAATGCAAAAAGCTATAGGTGAAGGGTTTAGAATCTTAACTGTGGGGATTTCAAAAAACAGTGCACTTATAGTGTCGGTGCCTTCGCAACCCTCCGAATGACTAATACTTACCCACACTTCTCCTGTTTCAGTCACTTTTATAGATTTACTTGTTTCACCGGTTGACCATAAATAAGTGAAATTTGATTCGCTATCCGGGAAATTTGCATTTGCAACAAGAGTGATAGTATCGCCTTGGCATGCCATTTTCGGACCTCCAATTCTTACGGGCAATTTGTCGGAGACTATTACTGACACTGCTTTGAAATCTGAACACCCAAATTCTGTAGTAACAGTTACGTAATATAAGCCCGTTTTGTTTACTATGATACTATCAGTTGTTTCACCGGTTGACCATAAATATTCAAAATCCGGATTTTTGGGGAATGCGTGAATAATGAGAGTTTGACTATCACAAATGGATATTTCATCTTCAAAATTAAGTTGTACAAAAGGCTTATTATGTATAATAATATTTACCCATGCTGAATCAGAGCATCCTTCGGGAGTAATTGCGTAAAGTGTAAATTTGCCCTCTTCATTATAAAATTTGCGTTCAAATCCTACTACTCCATCGCTCCAACGATATGTGTAAGTATCATTCGGGTTGATTACAAAAACTGTAACTGTGTCGCCACGACAAATATGTATGTCGTCTTCATGGCTCATCTCAAGGAATGCAGCTTGATTTCTTTCTAAAGTTCGACTCGCATAAGCGAAGCAAGTTCCGGCGACTACAAGTTTGACTTCATAAGTGCCTGCTTTTGTAGCAATAATTGTATTTGAAGTATCGCCTGTAGACCATACAAAATAGTGAATATATTCAGACAAGTCTGTTAATGAACGTGCAGTTAATGTTGCTATGCCCGGCACACATATCACTGAATCACCTTCGATAACTACTTGCAAATCATCAATGCTGTGAACAGTGTATGTCGTTGTATCGGAGCATCCGTGAATATTTGTAACTCTTAGTCCGTATTTGCCGGGTAGTTTGACCTTAATCGTTTGAGTTGTTTCACCGGTTGACCACAGATACGAATAATTGGCTTTATTATGAACTGATTCGAGCAGCACTTCGGAGTTATCATCGCAAATAAGTCCTGTACCTTTAATTTCAGCCTTCGGGGTTTCAAGTACTGTTATATGTATAAAAGCAGTATCATAACAACCCCTTGAATTTCTAATCGAAAGGAAATAGGTACCTGAATCTTTAACTGTTATCTGTGAAGCATTTGAACCTGTTGACCACCTATAAGAGAAAAATGGGTGTATTGTATCTGCCGATAAAGAGGTAGCTTCGCCTTTACAAAATTCCGTCAAACCTAAAATTTTAAACTGAGTCCGTGCATTAACCCGAACATGATTTTGGACTGAAACGACAAACTCTTCACCGTTGACAATGTATTTAACAGTCAAAACATAGAGCCCACTATCAGCAAGAGTAGCATCAGTAAAGTAAGGATTCGTTTCTTTCGACGTAAAACCATTTGGTCCCGTCCATCCGAATTCAAATACGTATTTTGATGTGTCTTGCAAAATGTCCAAAGGGTCTAAAGAAAAATCATTATTCACACATACATCTATCAGCAAAGAATAATTCGAACCTAATGGTATTGCGTTTGGGAGTCCTAATTGTGATTTTGAAGAGTCCAAAGCGACACCCATAACCCTAAATCCACATGCCGCACCTTTACTGTCTGGATTTCTGATAGCAGACAAGTAGTATTCTCCGGCTTTAGCAATATAAATATTGCCGTTTGGTGCCATTTGCAGAGAACCAATATGACCGCCTTTGCTAACTATATATTCTGATTTTCGGATTGAAGTCGTATCGTGAATACTAATATCATATTGAAATAGAGTACCAGTATTAAAACCATTACGACTATTGCTAATATAAAGCAACTTTCCGGAAGAAGAAAATTCGACGCCGTATAAATTATATACTTCGGCAATATTAATTTTTAGTGGTTCAGAAGGGACACCTGTCTTGTTATCAAATTTGTAAATTTCAAAGAATGTGACATCCTGGTATGCAATGGCAATTTTGGTGCCTTGAGGAGAAATTTTTAGTTGTCCGACAGAATTATAATCATTTGTTGGATTGAATCCAATTGAAGTGATTACAGTATCTTCAATTCCATTTTCAGTCAGAAGAAAAGAGTAAATATTATTATTTTTCCAACCCTTGGTGACAACCCAAATGTCTTTTTTATTAGCATGTAATGTAGCGTTAAGCTTTTCACTGGCTTTAGGCAAAAGCGGTACATTTGTCATAATCATAGCTCCATTGCCGCCGTTAGCCGCCATGTCAACGATTGAATAATGAATTCCTGCGTTTGGCGGGTCGACATATTCACTCGCGTCAGAAGTGAATACATAATAAATACTACTACTTCCGGGCTTTTTGGCAATTAGAGCAGATTGAGTTGAAGATTGATGACCCATGAGCTTTTCAGCATTGAGTTTGGAGCCCTTATAATTGTAAATTTGTTCACCGTTTGTACTAAATAGGAGATTTCCCATTGCATCTGAAATCGTCGCCGAACCTTCATACTGAAAAATTGGATTGCCTCGCAGGAACACAGGATTACGATTAGGAGTATTGAATGTAATACCTGACATTTCACCGAAATACCAATTGTTAAACTCTCCTTGGCTGTAAAGAGAATTCGATGAAAAGCATATTATTAAAACGAGTATAATTTTCCTCATGAGCAATCTCCCAAAAAAATTGCAAATTTCTTACCATATAAACAATATAAATTAACTTTCGTTACAAAATATTTTTTATTTTATCAAAATAGTGAAAAAAACCCACTAATTGCAATAAAATCAGCATTTTTTAGTCAAAGATAAAATTTCGGTAACAAACAATCGCTTTTTGTGATTTGTAATGACATAAAAAATAGTTATTTTTGCAACTTATGCTACAAACATATTAGAAATGAAAATTACACTTATAAAAATTTAATAAAGGTTTTATAAAGCATGAATGAAGGGCAATTAATTCAGGTAATCGGTCCCGTAGTTGACGTACAATTCCCACAGGGCACGATTCCGGCTGTGTTGAATGCATTAGAAATCCATTTCAAATCCGTAGAAGACGGCACTGAAAAAATTCTTGTTTGCGAAGTTCAACAACATCTTGGAGAAGACAGAGTCCGTGCCATTGCAATGGACAATACCGATGGGTTGGTTCGGGGCATGATAGTTTATGATACAGGTTCTCCGATAACAATACCGGTCGGACCAAATGTATTAGGCAGAATGATGAACGTTATTGGGCAAGCTATTGACGGCAAAGGCGAAATTGAATCAAATATCAAATACCCTATTCACCGACCTGCTCCAAAATTTGCTGACCTTTCGACTACTAAGGAAATGTTCGAAACTGGGATTAAAGTTATTGACTTGATTCAACCTTTCACCAAAGGCGGTAAAACCGGTTTATTTGGTGGTGCCGGTGTTGGCAAAACGGTGATTATTCAAGAACTAATCCACAATATCGCAAAGCATCACGGTGGATACTCATGTTTTGCAGGTGTTGGTGAAAGAACTCGCGAAGGAAACGATTTGTACCTCGAAATGGAAGAATCAGGTGTACTTGACAAAACTGCTTTGATCTTCGGTCAAATGAACGAACCTCCCGGAGCACGTTTCCGTGTAGCTCTTACCGCACTTACGGCAGTTGAGTACTTCCGCGACGAAGAAGGAAGAGACGTACTTTTGTTTATTGATAATATATTCCGTTTCATCCAAGCAGGTTCCGAAGTTTCGGCGTTGTTGGGTAGAATGCCTTCAGCGGTAGGTTACCAACCTACTTTGGCAACAGAATTGGGGGCATTGCAAGAACGTATTGCTTCTACATCAAAAGGCTCTATTACATCAGTTCAAGCTATTTACGTACCCGCAGATGACTTGACTGACCCTGCTCCGGCGAATACTTTTACACACCTTGATGCAAAAACGGTATTATCGAGACAAATTTCCGAATTAGGTATTTATCCAGCCGTTGACCCATTGGATTCGAGTTCGAGAATTATGGACCCATTGATTTTGGGTGACGAACATTATAATACTGCTATCAGATGTATTCAAGTACTCCAAACTTACAAAGATTTACAAGACATCATCAATATCTTGGGTATGGATGAGCTTTCTGACGAGGACAAAACTTCTGTTTACAGAGCCAGAAAGATTCAAAGATTCTTCTCGCAACCTTTCCATGTTGCAGAGCAATTTACTGGTTATCCCGGTGTTTATGTTACTATTGCCGAAACTATTGCCGGATTCAAAGCAATTCTTGACGGACAATGCGATGAAATTCCCGAAGGCATGTTTGCTTACAAAGGCACTATAGACCAAGTATTTGACGCTTGGAAAAAGAGTCAGAACTAATGAGTGATGTGAAAAATGGCTGATAATTTTTTAAATGTAGAAATAATCACTCCGCTAAAAACGGTTTTCTCGGGATATGCAGAATCAATAAATGTTCCCGGGTCGAAATCTCCGTTTACGGTGCTTATAAATCATGCTCCGATAGTATCAAGTTTAGATATTGGCATTATCAAAATCAAAACTAATGACAATATGGAACTCGTTTATGCTACCGACACCGGTTTTATAGAAGTAAACAACAACAAAGTTTCTATCGTTGTCGAATCTGCAGATGAATCCAATGAAATAATTAGAGATAAAGTCATAAAGGCAATCGAAAAATTACAAACTGATTTAGAACTTACAACAGATGCTTTTACTCAAGCCAAATTTAAGAGCTTGATAAAATTAAACGAAATCAAACTGAAAGTTTGCCAAGTAGCAAACAACTAAAATAATGGCGGAGATGACAAATCTTCGCTTTTTTCTATTTATTATTTGAGCGTATTTGTGATGATTGAGAACAAAATATTATACGAAGGAATCACATACGACGACGTATTGTTAATCCCGGACTACTCGCAAGTCTTGCCCCGCGACACAGAAATCAAATCTAAATTAACAGCAGACATTACTTTAAATGTCCCTGTCATAAGCGCTGCAATGGATACAATTACCGAATCGAACATGGCGATTGCCATGGCTCGGGAAGGTGGCTTGGGCGTTATCCATAAAAATCTTTCCATCGAACAGCAAGCAGA
Organism: Desulfobulbaceae bacterium; assembly: GCA_018335795.1. Classification (GTDB taxonomy): domain Bacteria; phylum Bacteroidota; class Ignavibacteria; order Kapaibacteriales; family UBA2268; genus PGYU01. The sequence continues at coordinate 79,243 of JAGXRP010000060.1, forward strand.
CCAAGTTGACCGAGTAAAACGTTCCGAAAGTGGCATGATAAAAGACCCCATTACTCTCACCGTGGACAAAACTGTCGCCGATGCACTTGAGTTAATGGCTAAATATCATATTTCCGGGATCCCGATTATAGATGACAATAGAAAGCTCATTGGTATTATAACCAACAGAGATTTGCGATTCAAACCCAATCCGCAAGAAATTATTGCCGATGTCATGACCAAGGAAAAGTTGATAACTGTCCCTGAAGGTACAACTCTCGAAGAAGCTGAGGTCGTATTGCAAGGCAAAAGAATCGAAAAACTTCCCGTTGTTGATTCGAATATGATTCTGAGAGGGCTGATTACTTTCAAAGATATTCAGAAAAAGAAAAAGCACCCCAATGCCACTAAAGATGAAATGGGTAGATTATCTGCTGCTGCGGCAGTAGGAATAGCTTATGATACACTCGAAAGAGTTGAAGCCCTCGTTAATGTCGGTATTGACGCTATTTTTGTAGATACTGCACATGGACATAGCCAAGGCGTCATTGATATGGTTAGGCGAATCAAATCCAAATACCCGTCGCTACCGATAATTGCCGGAAACATCGCAACTGGTGGTGCGGCGCAAGCATTGATTGATGCCGGAGCCGATGGCTTAAAAGTCGGAATCGGACCGGGCTCAATATGCACAACGAGAATTATCGCAGGAGTTGGAATTCCGCAACTTACCGCAATAATGAACGTAGTAGAAGTAGCGTCCAAATATAATATCCCGGTTGTGGCGGATGGCGGTATCAAGCAAACAGGCGATGTTGCTAAGGCAATTGCTGCAGGAGCTGATACTGTAATGATAGGCAATTTGTTTGCCGGTCATGAAGAAAGCCCGGGCGAAAAAATATTATACGAACGCCGTGCATTCAAAATTTATCGCGGTATGGGTTCATTAGACGCAATGCGAAAAGGCTCCGCTGACCGCTATTTCCAAGATACTGAAGATGAAATCAGCAAATATGTGCCTGAAGGAATAGAAGGCAGAGTGCCATTCAAAGGCAACGTAAGCGATACCGTTTATCAACTTATCGGCGGATTACGTTCCGCTATGGGTTATTGCGGTTGTAAAAATATCGGAGAATTGAAGACGAAAGCTCGTTTTAACAGAATTTCAAGTGCCGGATTGAGAGAATCACACCCTCACAATGTCAGCATAACTAAAGAATCACCAAATTACTTTGTTTAAAATTTAATTACAAAGACACATGGCAAAAAAGACAGCACCTCGTAAAGTAACTGACGAACCTGATTACCCGAAAATCATCAACAGAAGGCTCGACCAGCTAAGGTTTTCGCTCGAAGACCACAAAGTAGAAGCGATAGCGGTAAGTTTTTTACCTAATATCCGTTATCTGACAAATTTTTCCGGCTCGAATGCGATTTTCTTCATTTTGGAAGATGAATTGCATTTTATTACTGATGATTCTTACGAAGAACAAATCAAAGAAGAACTTTACAAATTGCCCAATCTCCACTTTCACATCACGAGAAGCCCATGGGAATATATTGCTAAGAAAAAAGTTCTCAAAGGTGTGCAATCAATTGCTTTCGAAGCAGACAAAATGCCTTATTCGGAAGCAGTTGCTATTCGTAACGTTATCAGACCACTGAAATTCAAACCGGCTGAAAATCTGGTAACAAGATTTACTCAACCAAAAGACCCCGATGAATTAAATTTCATCAAGAAATCTATCGAAATTTCTCGTGGTGTTTACGAATACATGCTCGGATTTATCAAACCCGGCATGAGTGAAAAAGATATTTCGAATGAGCTTTGTTATCAATGCCGTAAAAATGGTTCTGAAGGCGAACCTTCGGAAATAATTGTTGTTTCAGGCGAACGTAGCAGTCTTGTGAATGGTAATCCGACTGACAGGAAAATCAAAAAGAATGATTTAATAATTATGGACTTTGGCTCGAAAGTCAATGGATTTGGTCCTGATATATCCAGAACAGTCTCAATAGGCAAAATCGGCAAAGAACAAAAATTGATGTATGATTTAATCCGCAAGGCTCAACAAATTGTGCTTAAAGAAGTCCGCCCCGGGATGAATGGAAAATATCTTGACTCAGTAGTTCGTAGCTTTTTCAAAAAAGAAGGCTATGAAAATAGTTTCAAGCATACAGTTGGTCATGGTGTTGGTCTTCGTGCCATCGAAAATCCGATTATCAGCTATGAATTAGGTGACCAAATCATACCCGAAGATTGCGTTATTAGTATCGAACCCGGATTATACATGCAAGGCAAATTCGGTATTAGAATGGACGAGTTGATTTTAATCACAGTAAGTGGTGGCAGCGTGCTGTCGGCACCTCCCGATGAGATTGACGTAATTTAATGCAAGCATAATGGAAGCAGAAAATCCAACAGATATTTATTCGACTTTAAAACGTAATGTCCTTGTTATAGCGTACTATTTCCCACCAATGGGATTGAGTGGTGTTCAGAGGACTTTGAAATTTGTCAAATACTTACCGAAATTCGGTTGGCACCCTATAGTGCTTACGACCGGAGATTTGGATTATTATGCTTTCGACGAAACTTTGATTGATGAGCTTGGCGAAGAAAATATCACAATAGTCCGCACTCCGAGCAAAGGGAAGCCGACGAAAACAAGAAATTTCCCGAATCAATTTATTCATAAATTAGGCAGAATGTACAATGATACATTCTTCGTACCTGATTCGAAAATCGGTTGGAAAAAGCAAGCGGTCAACACAGCTAATGCCATTATTGCCGAACATGAAATTCATGCAATATTTGCAACTGCACCGCCATTCACGGACTTTTTGATAGCAGATGAAATTTCACGCAAACACGACATTCCTTTCCTTGCCGATTATCGTGACACATGGGTGGATAATCCCTTCAAATACTATCCTACTCCAATGCACAAGAACAAGAATCTGAAGTTAGAACATAAGATTTTATCTCACGCACAAAAGTCCTTCGTCACTACAAGATTTGCGAAGGAAGTGCTATTACGTCGCTACAGGTTTCTATCTCATGAAGACATCTTCATTCTGCCACATGGATATGACCCCGAAGATTTCGCTAATGCAAATCACGAACGCCACGACAAGAGCAAATTCGTAATTACTCATTCCGGTCTCTTCCAAGATGACCGTACTCCCAAGTATTTTCTCAAAGCGCTCTCGATATTTCTTTCCAAAAATAAACAGGCTAAAGAAGCCACCATACTCAGATTTGTTGGGCTAATGCGTCCGTCACATCTCAAAATGGCAACCAAATACAAACTGTCTGATAACATCGAATTAACCGGATATGTAACTCATAAAGAATCAATTCGTCATATTCTTGATTCTGATGTTCTTTGGTTAATGATGAATGATACATACCGGTCGCCGGGTAAATTATATGAATATTTTGGGGCACGAAAGCCCATATTCATAAATGCACCAACGGGAGCTATGACGAAAATTGTCCAAGACAGCGGTGCCGGATTTGTTACCGAACCCGACAACGTGAAAGATATCGTCAAGAAGCTGGCAGAACTCTTCGAGTTATGGCAGAGTGGCAATTTGCCAAAGCCCAATGAGAAGTTCGTTGTAGCATTCGACAGAAGCAAAATCACAAACGATTTGGCTCGAGAATTGTCATTATCAGTCAAATATTGATAAATTGTAGAACATTAACGCAATTTCATTTTTCCAATATTTGCAAACTAATTTCGTGTAACAAACATTATTACTTTAACGTATTTATAAACTTTTTTGGAGTTTCTATGTCTTATTCAAAACTTTTAGCAGTTTTACTTGCATCATTATTGATGGGTTTCTTTGTCACTTCTTGTACTGAAGATGACCCCGTTGACCCAACTAATGAAAAGCCGGCTGCACCCACAAATCTGATGGCTCTATCAGTAAATGAAACTACTATTCATTTAAAGTATGATATCTCCCCATCAGAGCAAAACTCACTATTTCAAGATTACTTCCTTAATTATTGGGTAGTTGGAGCTACAGCAAACCCTATGACTATGACAGTTGCGAAAGGTGTGAACCCAATCGCAGTAACAGGACTTGAACAAGGCAAAGTTTACGAATTCCAACTCGTAGCTCGTTACACAAACAATGAAAGCTCTGAAACTGCTGCAACAGTGAAATGGTCGCCTGCTGCAAGATTTGAACTAACAGTTAATGACGCTCCAATCCGCGTATATGAAACAGCATCAGACTTTGGTAGTGGTTTACAAATTTATTACTCTAACGAAGACGGACCAAGAGCACGTACCGTATCTAATTCAGCCGAATGGGATTTAGGTTTGAGAACAGTAGGAAATACTATCATGTTCGGTTCAGCTACTAAATTAGGATATAATTTCTCAACAGCCCCACAGCCTACTTTTATGATGACTGATTATTTCTTAGCTGATGCTTTGAATAATGTATTTGATAGCAAGGCAATGGATGAAGGTGACCGCAATACAAAGTACGCAGAAACCACTTTAGATTTAGCTACTGTTGCTGGTTCACAAAATGCAATTTTCTATGTAAGAAAATATCAACCGGGCAAAACAAGATACAATTATGCTAAAGTCATGGTAGAAAGAAATCAAACATCAGGTGGTTTCTTGCATGGAAGTACTCCAAACAGACACCTTGTACTTCATATCTCTTACCAAAGAGTAGAAGACGTTCCTTATGCTAAAACTGCAGTTAATTAATTAAGGATTGCAATATGAAAAAAATAGCAGTTTATTCCATCTTAATAGCGATGCTCGCAGCAACACTGTTGACGATTCAATACGCATATGCACAAGACACTATCAAGGGTCAAGTCATAAGCCTTGATGAATATCTCACCGGTGGCACAGGCAAAGTCACTAAAGACAAAGCCAAAACTCTTGCCGATGCAGGGCATGCGATTGTACTCAAATCAGGCAACACAATCTACTTCGTTTATAACGAAGACGGTTCATTTGCAGGTAAAAGACTCGCATCCTTTGCGACAGCAGAAAACGTTGGCATAGTCGGGAAAACCAAGACAGTTCACGGATTGAATATCATCATCATGACGATGATTGACGCTATGTAGTTGCATAAGCAATAATTATTAATAATTATCTGAGGAATTTATGATTAAGAACTTTTTATTTCCTTTGTTGGTAGGTGCTTTGATGTTTGCTTTCGTTGCTTGCGGCGATAAGAAAGAAGAAGCCCCATTACCCGAGGAATCAATTGAAGATATTATAGAATCGGTTGAAACAACTCCGGAAGCCATTGACACAGTCGCAATTGTTCCAGACACAGTCACCGAAACACCTAAAAAAGATGCAAGCAAACCTACTGCACCGGCTGCACCAGCCGACACGAAGAACAAACCTCTCGAAGGTTACGTTGCATCGCTTGACGGATTGGTACAAGGCGGCACCGGGAAAGTCAGCAAAGCAGATGCTAATGCAATTGTTGGTCGCGGCGGAATCTTAGTGTTCAAATCGGGCAACAAAGTCTATTTCGTATATAACGAAGACGGCTCATTTGCTTCCAAACGCCTTGCATCATTTGCCTCCGCCGACAAAGTCGGAATCTTGGGCAAAGCGCAATCCAAAGGCGGAATCAACATGTTCATCATGACACACATTGACGCGATGTAATCCCCCGATTCGACTCCACATTTCTTCACAGCCGCCCATATTGGGCGGCTTTTTTTTTGTAAATAAAGGTCGTTGAGCTTGTCGAAACGAGCAAGTAATTTTAACCTAAAAGCGGTTCACCTATATAGAGCATAGAGGTATTAAGAGAAATTGTTTCAGGACAAGATAATCACAAAAAATCATATATTTGTAGTTTGAATTACAAAACTCAAGGGAATCAGAATGAAGAACGCTAAAGATTATACACTTACTCAAGAACAGAAAGATGAAATTGATGCAATCATGAGGGCTTACGATGGCGACGATGAAGCCTTAATAGAAAAACTGAAACCCTATGCATTTCCTGATGGCTCTTGGTCTTTGTATATCCGCTGGCAACTTGATACTTTATCATATTCCGGTAAAAAAAAACATAGCCGCTCATTGATTCATTCGTGGGAGAAAATATTGCCAAAATAATCTGGCAATCTTATTCATCAATTCTTCTTCTTTCATGGTGGGGTTAATCGTTATTTAGCTCTTTTAAAAAATACATTATTATTAGGGGAAAAAAGTCTTCCATCTTTTGAATAATGGATTTCATAAATAACTTTTTTCCTATCACGCCCAAAGTTCCGACTTATCTCTGTCTCAAATGATAAATGAGTGAAATCAGAACTTAAACTATAAGAACCTGAAACAATATTTCCATCACCTTTAACTTGATAAAGTTTGTCATGAACCATTTTAATATAAATCTTCTTATTCTGGTCAGATTCAGAAACCCAAGTGCCCGCAAATTCCGGGATTTTGGAATTACCAATTTCCTTCCAATCCATTTCACAACTTGATAGTAAAAGTACAAAAGCTAAAAAGGAATAATAAAATCCTTTAAGAGGTAAAAGTTTTTGATTTTTATTCATTTTTTTATCGTCAGACTTTATAGTGCGGATCCCGCACTTTTAAATAATTGCCTACTCTGATTGTTTTTCGGCATCCCCAATTTTCTACAAAAATAAGAAACCAATCCGTCAAATTGTGTCGTTTGTCAGTTCAGTTCATTCATTAATTCTTTTACTTTCTGTTCAAGTACATTTCTATCAGGTAAATACAATTGGTATTTTGATACAAAAATATTATTTGAAATCCCTCCAATTGCATATTCGACTAATATATCATTTTTATCAGCTCCAAGGACAATCCCAATTGGTGGATTATCTCCTTCAATATTTTCTTCAACTTTGAAATAATTCAAATACATATTCATTTGTCCAATATCTTGATGCTTGACATGTTTTGTCTTCAAGTCTATTAATACAAAACACTTTAAAATTCTATGATAAAAAACTAAATCCACATAGAAATGTTCATTATCCAATGTAACCCGATATTGTCTTCCAATAAACGAAAATCCTTTACCTAATTCAAGTAAAAATGTTTGAAGATTATCAATGATTTTCTGTTCTAATTTACTTTCGGTCATTCGATACACTTCAGGAATCTGAAGAAATTCCAATACATAAGGGTCTTTTACAATATCACTTGGTTTAATAATGATTTGTCCTTTTTCTGCTAATTTAAGAACTCCGTTTTTATCTTTGCTTAATGCCAATCGTTCAAATAAAGAAGAATTGATTTGCCTTTTTAATTCTCGTACACTCCAATTTTCATTTATTGCTTGTTTCTCGTAAAATTTTCTTGCTATATCTTCTGAAACACTTAATAATTCTGCATAATGAGTCCATGTCAATTTTCCAGTCACTGACTGGAAAATTTGATATTTCAAGTAAAATTGTCTCATCAAATAAATATTGCTTTTGCTGAAACCTTTACCAAATCTTGTTTTTAAGTCTTTTGAAAGATTTGTCAATAAGGCGCTTCCATAATCTGCTTTCTCATTTCCTTGCTGTTCAAATTCAACAATATATTTTCCAATCTCCCAATTGGCTTGTAGCAACTCATTATTTACAACTTGAAATGCCCTTTGTCGGGCATTCTCTATTGTAATTCCGATACTATCAACTAGTTCTTGATATATTTGTGTATTTTGAAACTTTTTAGTCATAATACAAATTATAAATTTTAAATCAAATGGATGATTATTTGCTGATAATTATTTGCTTTACATCTCCCTCACCTATCTACGCACTCTCAATAGATAACTTTACAAATATAGCAAATTATAAAAATAAATCTTCAACATTTCCAAACTTTTGCACATAATAAAAAAGGCTGCCCATTTGGACAGCCTTTGGGGAAGAATTTTCCGGGTGCTTTTTACATCGTGTCGATTATGTGGTTGAAAGTGTAGCTGGGACGCATCACCTTTGTGGTCTTGTCGTGGTCGGGCATGTAGTAACCACCGATGTCTGCGGGTGGTCCTTGTGCGTCGAGCATTTCCTGAGTGATACGAGTCTCATTTTCAGCCAAAGCGGCAGCGATTTTCTCGAAACGCGTTTGCAGTTCGGTGTCGTGCGATTGTTTGGCGAGCGACTGAGCCCAATAGAGTGCCAAATAGAAGGAACTGCCGCGGTTGTCGAGCTCTTTGACCTTGCGTGAGGGCAGCTTCCCGTTCTCGAGATAGATTCCGATTGCTTCGTCGAGCGTTTCGGATAGGATTTTGACCTTCGAGTCCATTGTTTTTTCGTAAGCAAGTTCCAAGGAAGGCACGAGGGCACAGTATTCGCCCAAGGAGTCCCAGCGGATGTGGTTTTCCTTCAATAGCTGCTGAACGTGCTTGGGTGCCGAGCCTCCTGCGCCGGTCTCGAACAATCCGCCACCATTGAGCAGCGGCACAATCGAGAGCATGCGGGCGCTGGTGCCGAGTTCGAGGATTGGGAATAGGTCTGTGAGGTAGTCACGAAGCACGTTGCCGGTCACCGAAATGGTGTCGAGCCCTTGGCGTGTGCGTTCAAGCGTGAAATTCATTGCATCGACGGGCTTCATGATACGCAAATCCAGCCCAACAGTGTCGTACATCGGGAGGTATTCGTTCACTTTTTTGATGATTTCGCGGTCGTGGGCGCGTTGCTCGTCCAACCAGAAGATTGCGGGCGTGTCGGCGGCTCTCGCTCTTTTGACGGCTAATCCGACCCAGTCTTTGATTGGCAAATCTTTCACTTGGCACATGCGGAAAATATCGCCCTGCTCAACCTTTTGGGACATGAGCACTTTGCCATCTGCATCTACTACGCGAATTGTACCGTCAGCGGTGGCTTCGAAAGTTTTGTCGTGCGAGCCGTATTCTTCAGCTTTTTGCGCCATCAAACCCACGTTGGAGACGGCGCCCATGGTTGCGGGATTGAATTGCCCCTTGGCTTTTGCGTCTTCCAATATCGCCGAATACATCGTAGCGTAGCTTCTGTCGGGTATCATGGCGATGCAATCTTGCAATTTGTCGTCGTTGTTCCACATTTTGCCACCGTCGCGAACCACGTTTGGCATCGAAGCGTCCACGATGATGTTGTTCGGGACGTGGAGATTCGTGATTCCGTACCGCGAATCAACCATTGCGATTGCGGGTTGGCTCTCGTAAACTTTGGCGATGTCGGCTTCGATTTCGGCTTTTTTGTCGTCGGGCAATCTGCTCAGCTTTTCGAGCAAATCCGTCAAACCGTTATTGAGATTGACCCCGATTTCCTTTAATGTATCGGCGTGCTTGTCTATGGCGTCTTTGTAGTAAACTTCGACTGCGTGACCAAACATAATCGGGTCGGAAATTTTCATCATAGTTGCCTTCAGATGCAGCGATAGGAGTACATCGTCTTTGCGGGCTTCTTCGATTTGCTCGGCATAAAATTGGCGCAAAGCTACGACGTTCATCACGGCAGTATCAATGACTTCGCCGTCTATGAGCGAAACTTTCGGCTTTAGCACCTTTATTTCGCTGTCCTTGCCGACGAATTCGATTTTGACATCGGTAGCTTTTTCAATTGTGACTGATTGCTCAGAGCTGAAGAAATCTTTATCATTCATATGCGCCACGCGAGATTTGGAGCCGGATACGGGCCATGGCTGCATCATGCGGTGCGGGAATTTTTGGGCGAATTTCTTGACCGAAGTTGCTGCACGGCGGTCGGAGTTGCCTTCACGCAAAACGGGATTGACAGCGGAGCCGAGGCATTTAGCGAATCTAACTTGGAGAGCCTTTTCAGCGTCGTTTTGGGGTTCTTCGGGGTAATCCGGAATGTCGTAACCTTTGCCCTGCAACTCTTTGATAGCCGCTTGAAGCTGAGGAATGGAGGCGCTTATATTAGGCAGCTTGATGATGTTTGCAATCGGTTCTTTGACGAGTTCGCCCAACTGCGCTAGATAGTCGGGAATCTTTTGCTCGTCTGTGAGCCGCTCGGGGAAGTTGGCGATGATTCTGCCTGCCAAGGAAATGTCCCTTGTTTCGATGCTGACGCTCGTTCCTTTGGTGAAATTTTGCACGATTGGAAGCAAGCAATATGAGGCGAGCTCGGGTGCTTCGTCAATTTTCGACCAGATAATTTTATATGATGACATATTATAAACCTATGATATATAGTAAAATATTTAATTTCAAAATCAAAATCGCATAGATAACAAATTTAAGAAAATTTTGGTAAAAAGCAAGTAAGTCTATCAAAGAAGTGGAAATAAAAGGTGAGAGATTGAGGGGGAGTTACGTGTTCAGTTCATCAAATTCCCAATTAAGTGGATTATTGACAATATAATCACGAATTTTGGATAAGGACTTTTCGTTTCTGATAACGTGTTCGTAATAATTTCTTTGCCAAATAGATTGACCTGGAGTATTTCGAACAATATTTATCAATTTTGAACATGCAGATTTATAAGAACCAATAATTACAGATAAAGACCCTGCTTGCGAATATCCTAATTGACGTTTTTGTAGAGACACGGCATGCCGTGTCTCTACGCTAATATCTTCATTTTCATTTATCATGACGATTCCATGAATGTGGTTAGGCATTATAACAAAAACATCTAATGATACATTTGGAAAATGAATCGGTATTTCAAACCAACATTTTTCTACAATTTTACCAAATTCATTCAATTTAATTATCCCATTTGCAATTTCACCAAAAATATGATTATGATTTTGTGTGCAAATCGTTATAAAATAAGCACCAGCCTGTGAATAATCATATTCAGTTAATCTGGCTGTTTCAATTCGATATTTATTCTGGAATTTTGACATAAATACTTGTTTTCGAAGCTATTTTTTTTAAATTCTTAAAATTATGTTCAACTTTCTCCATATTCTAATCAAACTTCATGCCATCCACATCAAAAAACTTCTTCCACATCCATATCCGTTAACTCATCCCATATCATCAGCAATCTGATTTGTTCGGCGCGATTTTCGAATTGAATAAAACTATGACCACTATTTTCAAACCATTCAACATATTTAATATATGAATTAAAAATATTTAGAAATTTATCATATGTAATTACTTCGTCATCTTTACTTAATAAAACGCTGAAATTAGAATTCGTTTTATTATTTTGCATCATATTGAAAATTTTATTTTTAAATTAATAATATAATATATTTCACTTTGTGATAAATACGCCTGCAAGGTGATTTCGGGAAAGAATGAGGGATTAATCAATAAAATTGGAATATCATATTTGAAATGTAAATATAGTGATTTAATCGAACCAATAGAAAATCCTAATAAATATATCTTTTTATTTTCTGAAATATATTTTTCAATTAATAATTCTAATTTTTCGATAGGTCCATCATTATAATCTACCTTTATAGTTTCATCAAATAGAGTTTTAAATATCTCATATTTCTGTTTTTTACTATTATCTTCGATAGCATTCGGATGCTTAAATCCTGCAAAATATATTCCTAAACTATTCATAATGACCTTTTAATAATTTTTTCACTTCTTCTATACTTTCCAACACAATCACTTTGACGTTAACAAATGCTATTTCATATATGTAATCAGCTAATTTTTGCTCTCAATTACGATTCCTGAACAAGATTGGCGTCCAACTACATTTTTCTATCCCGTGGAATACAATGTTTTTGGCAATAGTATGTCACCTAAAATAACGTATAAATTTAAGAATGGGGTATGGAAAAAGCATTTCAAAGTTTACGATTATCTCGGTTCGCTGAGATTCACGTTAGGGGCAGATAAGGCTTTGCTGAACTACAAGCACTACGAACCCTACGGCGAAACCATGCTCGACACTTTCGGGCTGACTCGGCAGAGCTATATCGGCAAGGAGAAAGAGCCGGAAAACAATCTGGGCGACCACGGCGTCCGCAAGTACGACTACGAGACGGGACGGGGCGGCTTCATCACAAGCAAAATAAAACCAATGTTTTGGTGTCAATAAATTAAGTTTATACGTTAAGGAATTGTGAGATGGAAACAGTAAATATACCGATAGAAGAGTACAAGGCTCTTATTGATGAGAATCGCATTCTTAAGAATCAAGATTTGTTGGTGAAAGTCAACCAAGTCATTGATTTGATGTATGAGAGCAAATATGGTTTGTATCTCGGTGATTTTACTGACGATTTGACTTCCGTTGCTATTGATGAATTAAGCGAGTGGCACTTAAAAGGCGACGTTTGGAATAATGTATAATCAACGTGAAATAGTATTAGTTCCATTTCCATATTCGGACTTGACATCTGTCAAAAGGCGCCCTGTAGTTATTCTCAGTAACAATCGTTTCAATGAAAACAGAAAGGACTTGGTTGTAGCCGCAATCACAAGCAAAGAATTTACAGACGAATACTCCGTAATAATAACAAATAATGAACTGGAATACGGCATATTGCCCGAGCCTTCTGTAATTAAGATCTCTAAACTATTCACAATTCATAAAAGCAAAGTTGTGAAGAAATTCAGCATACTTAACCATTCAAGCTTTGAAGAAGTAACGAAGAAACTCCGTTTACTATTTGAGAATGGATAAAATAAAGCTATTTAAAATATGAAATATAGAATTTTACTAGAGCAAGACGAAGATGGGATTTATGTTGCCGAATGTCCGTCATTGCTGGGTTGTATATCCCAAGGTGATACTCGTACTGAAGCTTTGGACAATATCAAAGACGCTTTCGAGGGTTATTTGCAAAGTTTGAAGAAACATGATGAATTAATTTTGACATCATATCATAACTCCCACAAGATTTAACATACATCCCACAAAAATTGTGATCCCGGCAGGAATCGAACCTGCGACCCCAAGTTTAGGAAACTTGTGCTCTATCCTACTGAGCTACGGGACCCTGCTAATTTATGCTTTCGTTGCCGGTCAATATTATGCGAGCGGTGTTTGCTGCATTTGAACCGTCAATATCGAAAATGGCGGAGGCTACGAAATATTTCAAAGTACGTATATCGAGTATATTGCCTGTGACGATTGCCCTATCTATAATGTGCTCTATGTGTTCATTTTCTATTATTCCCAAGGAATGTAGTTGTATCATGTGTCCATAGGCTTCCTTGGTGAACATGTCTAATTCTGCCGGATGCAATATTCGGAATGAATTGGGGCTTGTGAAGAGAGTTTTCCGTGTATTGAATTCCTGAAAATCGAATTTGTCGGCTATCCAACTGAAGGCTGTTGAAATCTCGGATGTGGTGTAACCAAGGTCTTTGAGATGCTGTACATTGATATCGGCAAAATTCCGCTTGCTGCGAAGTTCCGAAATCAAATAAACAATTATTTCTATTACTCTCTCAAACATTGGTAAAACCTGCTAAATTTAGATAATGATTTTCTAATTTGTGCATTGCTTGGCGTTTCTCGTCGCTGTCGTCGTCATGCCCGGCAATGTGCAATGCTCCGTGAACTGCCAATCGGCACATTTCTTGCGTTAGCGATACTTTGTAATCTTTTGCCTGTTCGGCGGCTGTCTCGTAGCTGATATAAATTTCTGCATCGAGCGGCTTTTCGTCCAATACGAATGTGATTACGTCAGTCGGATAATCGTGAGCAAGGTATTGCTTATTCAGAGCATGTATGAAAGTGTCGTCGCATACTACTAAGTTGATGCTTCCACCTACATTCTTGAGCTTTTGATTGGCAATATTTCGGACTGAGTCAATCATCTTCTTGACCGGCAAATATTTTTTGTCGGATTGGTTGCAATATGTCACTTCGATGCTCATGAATTATTCGACGAACTTGGGTTATGTATAGTCTAATCTCCCATTGAGCTTTCGGCGATAGACAGTTGCATTGCCGAAAGCAATACTGCCGGGTGTAAATCAGCAAAATCGGATTTGAGAATTTTGACTGAAATATTTGAGTACAATGAACAGGTGCACTGCTTGCCAATTATTAGGCTGGACAAGAATTCATTATCGTGGGTTACGAAAATAATTTCGTCCGGCTCGAAAAACATGAATGACTTGATGTCATGCAATTCGTAGTATCCATGCATAGTTTGGGCTGACACCATCGAGCCATTAGTGTTGACCCCAAGGTCTATGCCAGCATATATCGTAAATACAAGCGGTTTGCTGTAATCTTCATTGACCAAAGTCCATGTCCAAGCACTCTCGTAGGCTTTCGGTTCTACTCCGAGTATCAAACTGATTTTTTCGATATCATCATTGTTGAAAATCAATACAATCCCTTATGAAAACTAAAATTTTACATTCTCAAACATAAGAAAAAGTAATGATTTTTTGCGATAAATTCTTGCCTTTCTTAAGTTTTTTTACAAAAAGAAAAGTTTTCTTAATTTTTATTAAGAAACTTGCAATTTTGAGTGATGATATTTCGGAAATTTGTTTTATATTGTAAACTGAATTTGACATAATGTTAATTAAATTTCATGGAACATGTTTATTGATACTAAGAACATGGTTGAATAGGAAGAGTGGAAAATGTGTATAGCAAATATAAATAGCATGATTAATGGCATATTAATGATGCTCATCAGAGGTGTATTATTCATTATTTCAACCATTAATGAGATAATATTCATTTTCAATAACAGCTTGTATAGTCTAATCTTTGGCTTTAGCTACACTTCCCATTATGAATATATATTAATAGAATGTAATTATAGCCAACCCGAAATTTTGTCACTTAAGAAAAAATTGACTTCTATTGTATCTTTTGAATTGTTCGCAAAAAAGAAATCTGAAATCTTCTCAGAATTTATTACCTACAATTATCATTCAGGCAGACCATGGAAATAGAACTATTGAAACATCTAATTGCAATAATTGCATACCGTTTCACCACGGCAGTGACCGATGCACCCGATAATTACTACTATCTGAAAATAGGTGTCAATTCACGGTCGCCTGTTGAAATAATTGACCACATGAGTCATCAACTCGATTCAGCCATCCAACTTATTAGCGGGGTGCCTGTGTCGTCTGTTAAAAGAAACTTCTTTAGTTCAGAAAATTTTGAAAAATGCAAACAAAATTTCTTATCTTTGCTAAGTTCTGTTGACATCAGATTGG
Source organism: Desulfobulbaceae bacterium (assembly GCA_018335795.1). Classification (GTDB taxonomy): domain Bacteria; phylum Bacteroidota; class Ignavibacteria; order Kapaibacteriales; family UBA2268; genus PGYU01. The sequence continues at coordinate 94,331 of JAGXRP010000060.1, forward strand.
ATTCGTTGAAAGGAATGGATTTGCCGAGGGTGAAAGTGTTAATGCAAGGACCTTTAACTGATTGTATATCACATATAGGGCAATTAGCAATGCTTCGCAGATTAGCGGGTAATCCGGTTGCGTCACAGAACTTTATAAAAGCTAAAGTTTTGACTGGCAAATTGGATTATGATATATGAAAAAATTATTGGTTGTAGCATATTATTTCCCTCCTTCCGGTGGTCCCGGAGTACAACGTGTGCTCAAACACATCAAATATTTACCCGAATTCGGGTGGCAACCTATTGTTCTGACTGTTTCAAATGGTCAATTTCCTGCAAGAGATGAGAGCCTGTTTGCTCAAATTCCCGAATCTACAATAGTCGAAAGAACCAAAATATACGAACCCTACGACATCTACCGATACTTCACCGGTAAGACGAAGGATGCCGCAATAGATGTAAATACAATCAAAAAAGATGGACACAAAGTCGGATTTAAAGAGAGCTTGGCTGAATTTATCAGGGCAACATTCTTTATTCCCGATGCTCGAATTGGGTGGCTTCTGACAGCAAAAAGCAAAGCACTCGAACTGATTAAACTGCATGACATCTCCGCAGTTTATAGTTCATCGCCCCCTTACACTTGCTCGTTAATTGCAGATTACGCAAGCAAGAAAGCTTCCATTCCTTGGATAGCAGGTTTTCGTGACCCGTGGACCGGGTTTATTTCTTCTCCAAAACGCTGGCTGATTCCGAGCATGATTGACAGGTCTATGGAAAAATCCGTTTTTAATAACGCAAATTACGTAGAATGTGCTTGGAAAGGTATCATCAAAGATGCTCTGGCAAAATATCCCGACTTGGATGCAAACAAATTCTTACATGTGCCGAATGGATTCGATTCCAACGATTTTCCTGATGTCAAGTACAAAGCGAACGACAAATTTACACTAACATATACCGGCTCGATGTATGGGCGAAGAAATCCGGAAAGTTTGTTTGTTGCAATCGAGGAATTAATTGAAGAAGGAAAAATTGATAAAAATGAAATCGTGTTTCGATTTGTTGGAAGATTTGGGAATGAAGTAAATGAAATGTTTGAAAAAGCCACTTTTTCAGCTCGAATTGAAATAATTGGATATGTGCCACATTCAGAAAGCATCGCAATGATTATGAAGTCAGATGCTTTATTATTAGTAGTTGACGAATCGAAGGAAAGTAAGGAAATAGTTCCCGGTAAGGTTTACGAATATATTGGAGTAAACCGACCTTTGATTGCAATTGGTCCCGAAGACGGCTCTGTAGCAGAATTAATCCGCGAAACCGGAGCCGGAGATATTGCCCACCAAAGTAACATCCCCAAAATCAAAGAGATGTTCCTCGGCGCATTCAATAATTGGAAAAATGGAATGAATTCAACAAATTCCAACCTTGAATTAATCACAAAATACGAACGCCGCAACGCAACTAAACAATTAGCTGAACTACTCACACGGCTGGTGTAGGGAAATAGATATACTTCGTAGTGACCACAACTGCGTTCTGTGCGAAATGAAATATCATTTATTATTCTCACCGTGCTACAGATATTGTACCTGACAATATGCGTCCGTCAATGTCAACAACTAACAGATACATACCCACAAGGAAATCTAACGTTGATATTCTTGCAGAGTTTTTACCTTTGCGAACTTTTGTTGATTTATTGAGAATTTCATCGCCCGAAATTGTATATAATTTTATTATTCCGGTTGCTTCAGTTTCAGAATTGAAATAAATGTCAATCCAGTCATAATCATTTGTTTGGACTGTTTTGAAAGTTGCGTGTTCTGTAACAATTCTATCTTCAGAGGCTTGGTTTTGTGTGCTAGCTGTGGTTTTAGTGGGGCTTGATTCGGGTGATTTGACTGATGATTCCGAATGGTTTTCGTATATTTCAGTACTTTTACATGAAAGTAAAAAGGCAATCATAAGAACAAATAATGCAAATAATGATGTTTTATAAATCGTATAATTAAGCCGCATATTCAATTATTTCAAACTATTTTTTAATAAATTTTAAATTAAAATCATCAACTTTTAAAAAATAAAAACCTGGAATCAGTTTTGAAATATCAATTTCGTGATAGAAGGTCCCTTCAAGAACTGTTTGTCCGTATAAATTTGATATTTTGAACTTTCTTTCTCTTTTGATTAAATCAGTCACTGTAATAATTTCACTTGCAGGATTAGGATAAAGACGAGGTATTATTTCATCATTCTTGCTGAATAATTCTTCTACATTTGTTGGTAAAAGTACGCCACCTTCTCTAAATACTTCAAGTCCTACAGTTTCCTGGGTTAGCTCTGAATACACTACCATCCATTTATTGTTGAACTTGTCTATGCAAAGTTGATAAGCTCCTTCGCCGGATATTCCTGAATTTGACGGGATGAAATTTGACCAGGTTGTGCCATCAAATTTGGTAAGTCCGTTATAATATCCACCAAGCCAAACAACATCATTGCTATCAATTGCGATGGAATTGAAATGGTCATTCTGTAAATCAGTATTTTCAGTATCGTAAAATACCCATTGAGTATTGTCATATTTACTCAAGCCGCCGAATTGCTCAATATATGCATTGCCGGAAATAATCCATTTATTTCCTTTCGAATCTATTTCTATTTGATTCGGTAAACTTAATGCCGGAATACCTGTATTTGTACTATCATAGCTTGTGAAGACGCCCTTTTTAAAATGGGTTATCCTTAGTCCAAGAACTCTTTGCCATGATGAACCATCAGTATCAAATTTGACTTCATGAAATTCATTATCATATTCTCCACTACCGCCTGTACGAAAGACCTCCCAGTCCGTACCATCAAATTTCGCAAGACCATTTTTTGTTGCACACCATAAATTGTCTTCTTTGTCAAAAGTGATATTTGCTACTTGATTATGTGGTAATCCTGAATTTTGGGTATTGTATTCTGTAATTACTCCATCCTTATAGTGCAACACTCCCTCGCTTAGGGAACTCATCCATAAATCACCATTCGCATCCTTAGCAAAGCTACTTATTATGTAGCTACCTATGGTATCAATAGATAAATCTTCTAAGTTAAGTCTTATAACCCTATCTATTACATCATCACCTATACTAATTAGAATGGAGTTATCAATTGCTGCCATTGTATAAATTGATTTTATATCATGAAAATACATCCACTCAGGATTTTCGGCTTGTGTCCCCGGTGGCTTGAGCAATATGATGGTGTGTACTATTAGATAAAGAAATATATAAAATCTACTTCGCATAAACCCTCCCTAAAAAAATTTAAAAAAAGTTGGCATACAATTCAAGTGCAATTTCTCGCTTTTCATTTACTAAACACTATTCTATTTGTGTATAGCCCTATTTTTATAAACATAAATAGATTTTGCAAATCAACCAAATTTTACTCAAAAAAAAAAGCTGCCCAAGTGGACAGCCTCTAAATTTACTTTTGTTTAATATAAATTATTCCGGAATGGCAATCTTTGAAACATTGACATTTAGCCATTTTTCAAATGTTTGGAGTTCAGGATTGAGTGAACGTGATTCGTCTAAATTACGTTCACCACAAAAAACATCGTTGAAATCACGTTTGAATTGGAACATATTGCCCAAATCATCAGCACCGGGGAAACCGAAACCGCGATAAACATCAGCGGGAACTTCATTATAGCGAACAGTTTGACCGACTGCCTTAGTCAGAGCCGAAGCCATCTCATAACCGGTAAGATGCTCGCCCGCAATTCCAACACTCTTTCCAATGTAGTTATCACCTTTTTTGAAAATTCCATAAGCACATTTGCCAATATCTTCAGCCGCCATACCCGGTAATTTCTTATCGCCCATTGGTAATGTTATACCCAACACGCCATCAGGACCGCGTTGTGGACCCATTCCGAAGTAAATCATATTTTCCCAATAAAATGAAGTCAGCAAATATGTAGTTGGAACGCCGAGTTCAGCAAATCTTTCATTTGCAATACCTTTTGAATCAAAATGTGGGACTTTGTACTTGCCTTGCAATGTAGGCATGCGGTCGTCATCCAATGGCACCCATTTGCGAGTATCATTGAAAGTTGACCAAACAGCGTGCTTGACTCCTGCATCTTTAGCAGCTTGTGCTAAATTAGCGGCTTGTTCGATTTCTTTTTCAGGTGAAAAATGTTCCCAAAAATTTGTAAGGCAGAAGGCACCGTAAGCACCTTCGAAAGCACGGCGTAAACTGTCAACATCGTCTAAATCGGCTTGGACGACTTCGGCACCCATTTCAACCAATTTCATGGCATTTTCTGATTTTGGGTTACGTGTAATAGCCCTAACTTTGAAGTTGCTTTGCGGGTCGTTCAAAATTGCACGTGCAAGACCTCCGCCTTGAGCTCCTGTAGCACCGGTAATAGCAATAATTTTACTCATGAATCAATCCTATAATTATGATTACAAAACGTTAATTTTCTATACAATACAAATATAAGTATTACACAAAACGAATATTTTGCAATCATATTTTATATGTCATGACAAATAATATTTTTAATCATTTTAATCATATAAATCATAGTTCAGACCTCACAACCACTTCTTACGTTTGAAGAAAATGAGCATCAACATTCCAATTGTAAACATTAGTGCTAAGGCAAAGTAATAGCCATATTTCCAAGTTAGTTCGGGCATATTTTGGAAATTCATACCGTAAACGCCGGCAATGAATGTAAGTGGCATAAAAATAGTGGCAATGACAGTAAGCACTTTCATGACGCTATTCATCTTGTTGCTGACCGTTGTGAGATAAACGTCGAGCATACCCGAAAGCAAATCCCTTGAGGATTCGATTGTGTCAATCACCTGTATCGTGTGGTCATAAACGTCTCTGAGGAAGATTCGCGTGCTTTTGTGAATCAGTTTTGATTCACCTCTTTCAAGTACGCTTGTGACTTCTCTGAGGGGCCCAACTGAACGTTTAAGCAAAATTAAATCTCTCTTTAGAGAATGGATTTCAAGAGTTGTGTCTTCGGTAGGATTTTCGAGCAATTGTTCTTCAATGTCTTCGATTTTCTCGCCGATTCTTTCCAATACTACAAAGTAGTTGTCAATTATAGTGTCAATCAAAGTGTAAGCGAGATAGTCAGAGCCTCTTTTTCTAATTTGACCGTTGCTATTTCTCAATCGGTTTCTAATTGGTTCAAATACGTCTCCCTCGATTTCTTGGAATGAAACTACATAATTTTTGCCGACTATCAAACTGATTTGTTCGTTGATGATTTTCTCGTTCTCATCAAAATATATCATTTTCAGGACTACGAAAATGTGGTCATCGAAATCTTCTAATTTGGGGCGATGCTTAGTATTTACTATGTCTGCTTGGACAAGCTTGTGCACTCCGAAATGATTGCCGATATTCTCGATAACTTCTGTTTGGTGCACCCCATTTACGTTAATCCATTTTACACCCTTGCTATCATCATCAATTACAAATTCTTCGATTTTGTTGACTTCTTTCTCCTCGAAATGTTCTTCGCTATATGAAATAGAAGAAATCTTGCTACTTCCCGAACGCTCTGAGCCTATATGAACAAGTGCTCCGGGTGGAAGTCCAACCTTTTGTTGATATTTTTGGATATATAGCGGCATAATTATCACTCTCGCATATGAAATATGATAATGAACGAATGCTTACTTTTTTAAGTGCTAATGATGTCTGAACTATGATTTGTTTGATTGGGTATGATTCTTATGATTGAATTTGTCTGAACTATGATTTGTTAGATTTTTTTTTTGATTTATATGATTGGTTTTAATAACATTAATCACTTTAATCATATAAATCATAGTTCAGACATAAATCATAGTTCAGACTTGTTGCTCTTTTAATTCACAAACTTTACTCTGAATTGCCCTTCTGTAATATTCTTGGAAGCACCTGCGTTGGTTGAGCCTGTGAAGCTGAATGTACCGCTGATTTCAGAGTCGTTTACTGTTGTGATATTGATAGATGCAGATGTTGAATTATACAAAGTAGCTCCCATTGGATTTGAAGTGCTGCCGACAGAATATTGTGCTATTGAAACATTGTTCGATGGACCTTCGACTATAGAGCCGACAATTGTAAATGAAACTGTTTCTGTTACTTGGGTCTGGATATTATAATTTGCACCGGAAATATTGATAGCATTAGTACCTGCTTTAGTTGCCATTGCATTCATGCTTTGCCAACTTGAACCGTCAACTTTGCATTTCATCGTACCCATAGTTAATGCGCCACTATTGGAATTTGTTGAACTATCCGAACAAGCTGCAGCAACCAATATCAGTAATGCTGCAAAGAAAATAGAAATCAATTTTGCCATTTTAGATTCTCCAAAAATTTTAGAAAGTGTTAACTAAAAAGCAAAAATAATAATTTATTTTATTAAAACAAATTATAATTTCAAATCTTCATTCTTCAATCCGTAAGTTCGTGTCCAATAGGCCATATTAAAGGGTACGCCTGCATTGAGTAATCGAATATCTCTTTCCAATTTCTGATTATTGTCGGAATCGTTTAATGTTAGTCGGATTTGTGGTGACTTGACTTCTCCGAAATTAATTTCAGCAATAAGCTTGATAATGTGGTTGATGAAACTTTCTGCGATTTTAGCATCAGCGGTGATGATTTCGCGTCTGATTTTGTAATGTGTTTGAGCCGCTGCTAGCGAACCATTTTTCAATTCGGTAGTCAAAGTTTGGGAGAGTAATGCTTTAGAAATCTCCGTGTTGCAAAAATTTATCATTTCTAAATACAAATCGGTTGACGATGTTCGGGTGGCTTCTGCCAAAGTGATTTCAATATCCGAGGGCGATACAATTACAGCGTCTTCGTGCATATCCGACAGAACTTGGGCTAAGTCTTCGGCTTCGTCTTTGGTGGCGCCACGGTTGTATTTGCCTATCAAAATCGGCATTCCGTATTTTTCCATGAAATTCACCCAAAATCGAAGTCCCCCGTTTTTGAATGTTACAGCCCAATAGCATCTCGCCAACAAGGCTTCGCCGTATGGATTGGCATAGCTTGCTTCATGGCTTGCAGTTGAAAACTTGAATCTCGAAACCGGTATTGGCTCGGTATGTTTTCCTTTTAAACACAATCTGCCTCTTGTGTCATAACAAAACCATTCCTGTGGCTTAGCTTGGATTTTCGTCGGTAATAAATATCTGGTGCCGGAATTAGTTTCATTCCAAATAAACTCGAATGGTTGCCAACCGTAAAGGACTGATTCTGCAATATCGCTAATTAGTGATGCAATGTTTATTTCGGAAATAAATTGCTCTATTAATTTGCTTAAAGCGGGCTCAACGTTGTCTATCAAAAGAGAATATTCAAGATTTTGCAGTCCACTTTTGCGCGATTGGATGCAACTCCAAACATGTGGGTCGTATTTTAATTTGCGATAATTTTCGATGGAATTGCCTGTCTTGCTCAATATTTCATCAGGATTGGGCAAAATTCCGATATAATTAAAGAAGGACAACCTGTTTTCGCGCCTAACAAGTTCGGATGTAAGATATTTTTTTTGCATAATTATTTTCTTTTAATTTGATGAATTGCCCAACAAGAAACCAATCACAACTGAAGCAATAGCAATTAGCACCGTTTCCCAGTCACTTTCCGATTCTTCGGCTTTATTTTCGACAATTATTTCTGCGACTGCATTTGTATCAGCTTTGTGTCTAACAGATAAATTAATTAAATGCTCCGGAAAATCGTATCGCACAAAAACAGTATCGTATTTGACTACTGTATCCAAAATTGCCGTAAATGATTGGGATATATATACTGTATCACTTCGGTAAATAATTTCCGGTTTGGCATTTTCGATTGTTATCGGCTCTCGATATTCGATTTGGAATACAGTATCGCGAACGATATTTTTTACTAACCGCACATTTTCCGGTCGCTCGGGCAATAAAATATGATAAATTAAAGCTCCTGTCAGTAAGGACAGGAGCAATATAAATAGAATTTGTTTCATTTTATTTAAGTTAATTATATGAAAGAACTAAATTCAGATTGCCTGAAATTGCATCTCGTGATTCAAATATTATTTTTATAAAAACATAATCAGCATTTAAAGATAAAAATATTGAATCGGTAATATTATTTCCAACGTCAGGCTCCACTGTTTCGATTATTTTATATGCAATTCTATCATTCGATACAGCAAATTTAATTAACGGATAATCACCCGTAACTGCTAAATTATTCCAATATACCTGCAATGAGGCTGCTCTGCGAATAATTCTGTTTTGGTTTTTATCTAACACAAATAATGGAAACCAAGCCGTCTCGAAATCAATTGTCATTGATTGATTCTTGAGTAAATTAGTGTTGAACATGGCTGAATCCTATTATTCCACGAATATGCATTGCGTTTAAAAATGAATGTATGTTCCTTCGTCTTATAAAAACACCTCCGATTTTTGGATTATTGGGTGAGCGAACATTAAAGGCGACTGTGCGGACATTCCCGCGCGGAAGCACTTCAATTACTCTTTCGATATGTCCAAATCGAGATTTCCCTTTTCTCCAAATAATCAAATCATGTCGCTTTACTTTGTAAATTGTGCGTTTGCCTTTTGCTTTTGCATTAGTATAAATGCCATTTGCTAAGGGGCTTTTTGCAATCGGAATTTCAGTACGGCTGAGTTTGAGCGAATCCGCTGCGATGGCAAAACAATAATAAACACCTGCCGCACAATAGGGTTCGCCCAAAGATAGCTTCATTATTCTGTGATATTTTTCAACAGCGCCACGATTTTCACCTTTTTCAATAGTTCCAATTTCCGATTTGGCAATTGATTCGGATAAATAAAGCAAATCGCCTCTACATATTATTTCGTAACGCTCTTTAGAATAGACACTTATGGATAAAATAAATAATATCATTAAATATTTCATTTTATTATCCGTATTGTACTAAATAAACACCCAAAATTGTCAAACCTGCACAAATATGCACCCCAAGAAAGATGAAACCTAATACAATAGGTGAATGGCTTGGGAAATCAATCCGAGTATAAACATAATTAGCAACGCCCGAAAGTGCAATTGCAATCAATTCGACTGTAATTATAAACATAATTGTGGTGAATTCTTCGATTTGCGGATTGAATAATACAATTGCTCCAATCAGCATGATGAGCCAAATTGCATGGCGTTTGATTACGTGAAATAAATATAAACTTTTAATAGTCATTTTGCACCTCTCAATATTTTCAGCTAAAGAATACATCAGTTTTGTTTCCTTGGAAAATTTTAAATCCCGTTTTATTTGTAATAATTTCCGGTGGATTGTTAGTTGATTCGAATAAAACTAAGTCGCCTTTTTGAATCATTGACAATACCCTTTCGGAATTCACTCGTAAAGCAACAATTGCAGTCGGTATCAAAGAGTCGCGATATCTGTATTCGTGCAAGAAATAAACAGTCAAATCAATCGAAATTGTACGAATAATTTCCGGGACAGATTCGAGCGGCAGTTTGTACCTGCCGCTCAAAAATGTATCTATTAGGGCATCGGAATTTCGCCGAGCTTCGCCGACTCTGTCCTCGTCAATAGCACTACCTGTATCATCGCCTGAAAGTCTTGCCAAATCAGCAAATGATATTTGCAACAGTAAGTCGTCGTCATCGCTGTATGCCATATCGGACTCCTATGTAGTTAGTAAAACTCGTATCAAATCACCTGCAACTCCTTCATCAAGTGCATGTCCGTTAATATATTCTCCTGAAGTTGCATTTGCTGCTTTGCCGTCGGCATCAGATTTTATATCGGCTGCGAGTGCGATTGTAGCAGATGCTTCTAAAAGCACTATTCCGATTGTCGTTACAGCACAATAGTCGCCCTCGTTGCATAAGTTATCTGTAACTCCAAGCGATTTTAAGCCATCACCACATAAAGCACCCGCAAAATCTACAAATCTGAAAGCCGGAATATCTTCGGTAGCTTTGATGGTAATTGTTTGAACCGGTGCATAATTTTTATTATTTAAAGACATAGTTTATTCCTCCGATGATGAATGATTAGTATGTTTGATTAAGAAACCGGCAGCTTTTGAAGTAAGGTTGACACTATAATTATCGGTACAACGGACGACTTTCATTTTGCCGCCATTTTCGAAATATGAATCTACCTCGGGCATATTTTCTCGTCTGAAAGTATATCCAAAGCTTGGGTTGAATTCCGAGCGTCTGTTTGATTGATTGTCATCAACGTATGCGAGCACTATATTGTCTTGCCAGATGTCACTATGCACACCATCCACATCGCATTCTACGGCTTTTCCAACGTGCACTTGTTCCAAATCCAGAATTTGAGCTAAAATAGCTGTTGTTACTTTGCTTAGTCCGCTATATTTGATACGTTCGAGAATTTTGGGATGGTCAATTAATGCTTGGTAAGTCGAATCGCCCAATACCATAACATTTGGGTATTTTGCAATGTGACCACGAACTGCAGACATTGCATTGCGGATAATTGCAATTGGGTCCGTCTCCGATTCGTAATCATCGAATGCTTCAAGGCTTGTCAATTCTTGCGAAAGTCCGATTTCGTAATTAGTTGCGTCTTGGGCAAGGCTTGCGGCATCTTTTTCCCAGCCGAGATTAAGAATGTCCTTCAAGTCTTTGGCGATTTTTTGCTCTAATTTGAAAAATGTCGGTGTTTCATCTTCTTCGAGATAATCAATTGCCGTTTCGATGTCACGTTCCCGTGTTTCGATTGTCATCATCTCAAATTCATAGGGTGGAATTCGATTGGATGATGCTCTTATAGCGCGGTCAGTTTGACGAACTAAAAAAGCCTCTTTACCGAAAATCGGAATTTTGTTTTTCAACTTGTTGACGAAAACGACTGGGAACAGTTTGTCTGCCACCAATGCGGCATTTGAATACCCTTGGGCGAGTGTGGTCAGTACGGGGTCCACCATACGTAATTCATCAATTCTGCGTTCTGCCATAAATCCTCCTTATTGGTTTTGAAAATAAATAATGTTCAAAGCATCTTCGTAACTGATATTATCGTTCTGTGAAAGTCTTTCAGCCGAGATATGTGTAGATAGTCTGTCGGGGTTCACTAAAGTATGAGAGAAACTTTTGTTCGATTGAACTGTTTCAAATCCGATAGCAAATTCGCTAATGAGGCTTTTATCGAGCATTGATGTGATGATTCGCTCCAAAATTCCGAAAACTTCATCATTGTTACTTGATTTGTCTGCGAATTTCTCGGCTAATTCCACTACCATTGCTTCTTGAGCGGGAGTCAACTCTCTTGCGATTTCTCTGATTTTTCTAATTCGAGAGTTTGATACCGATTGAGCTGAGTTATCGACATGTGTTTGTTCTTGAATAATAGTATCTTGTACATTACTCTCCGAAAAATCAGAATATTTAAGAGCGTCAAGCCCTTTTACAGCCGGATTTGCTGCTCCGAGCAATGCTACATGACGCAGTTCCAAATCAGTTCCGAGTGATACAGAAACATTTTTGAATGCTCCGCTCTTGAGTTCATCAAGAATATTGTCGGCTATAAATTGAGCTTGACCGAGAAGTTTTTCGCCTCTTCGGCATAGTTTATTAATCCATCCGACGGCGGGGGAATCATTTTTGGGGTGTCCCTTAACAATCGGAGATTCGGAATTTCGGTCGAGCTCGACCATTTGATTATATTTTGCGGAAATTTTATCCAACATTTCGGCATCGAAATTCCGCTCAATACCATTGGAATCAACGTGCAATCCCGCTTTGAAGATTTCAATCCACATGAACTATCCTTAAGTTTTTTGAAGAAAATAATTACACTGCAAAAATATTAAGGGTGTTCATACATATATAATCAATGATTATTTCTTATTTTTAAAATATATTTTCATATTTTAAAATAATTCTGTAACATTTTGTTGTTTTTTGATATATATAAGTATAAATGTTAACTTTTTTTTTGGAGAATTTATGATTTGTGATTACAATTTACAGAAATTGAGAAGCCACAGTTTTCTGTTTCTGATTTTATGCGTTGGGATGATTTTGCCTCAGAGCTTAAAATCGCAAGATTTGTTTGCTAAACTTCCCAGTCCCGGCACAAACTACGTGACCGTAGCAAAGGCTGCATCAAATGGCAAACAATATGTTGGTGTTTGGGGATCAGGAATTTATACAACTGTAAACAGTGGAGCCGATTGGACACAGAGCAATGCAGGGCTTACTAACTTTTACATCAATGCAATCGAATTTGGCAGGACAAACGAAGTTTATGTAGGAACAATTGACGGTATTTTTAAATCTACTAACAATGGTGCATCTTGGAATCCGGCTAATAACGGTTTGAAACACCTACATGTCAAAGCTATCAAAGCAGTAGCTAACGGCAATATCTTTGTCGGAACTTACGGTGGCGGAATTTATATTTCGAAGGATTATGGTGCATCATGGGTCCAAACCGGGCAGGGCTTAATGTATAGAGACATAAGCTCATTAGAAACGACTACTCAAAATTACATTGTAGCCGGTACTTACGGCGGAGGTATCTATGTTTCTCGCGATGGCGGTGATACTTGGTTGCGTCAAAACAGCGGTTTGACGAATCATTTTATTAACGACCTCAAGAGGTCACCACTGGGCTATGTTTTTGCAGCAACTAATGGTCGAGGAGTAATGGAATCAGTCAATGGTGGTTTGACGTGGTCTGAGTTAGACACTTTTATGACTCGTCCGTTGAATCCCGAGAAAGAACCGCTCCCTGATTTCAATGCGACAACTATTACATTTAATAAAAATGGTAAAGTAGTTTATGGAACTAGATATGGCGGAGTATTTGTTCATGATGACGTGGTGAATTTCTCTTGGGTTCCTGCTTCGACCACTCGTGGCAACGGTGTTACAAGCGTAATCAAAGGTGCAAACGATAATCTATTCGCATTTTTCTCCAGTCGTAACCCGAACTATTCGCTCGGTCTTGGTGATGTATTTGAAGATGATAATAGAGTATATCCTCATCCTGCACCCACTTCCAGAATCTTTTATGCCAAAAATAACAGAATGTTCAAAATAATGGAACAGGGTGAAGTTTGGCAAACATTAGATTACGGTGTTAACTGGTCTCTTTTATCGAATATTGGTCAAAAAGTGAATGATTTTGCAATGGATTCTGTCGGTAATTTTTTGGCAGGTACTGATTCCGGTTTATATGTATCAGACAATACAGCTTCAGCTTGGACACGAATTAAGTTTGCAGATACAACAGTCTATTCAGTGCAAGTATCGCCGGATAATCATTTCTTTTTGGGTGCATACCATATTTATACACCATCCCCGCCCGGTACACCTGTTGAAACAAAGCTTGTCGTGGTAACTTTAAATAATGGCATAGATTGGATTAATATTACACCAAACCTACTACCGGGTAGTGAAGCACCCAAAAAGATAGCAATTACAAATAACAAAACCGTTTATGTTAGCGTCGGCAAAATGGCTTTTTACACAACAGATGGAGGTATAAAGTGGACCGGAACTAATACATTAGGGGGGAGCATTAAAGATATGTTTCCATCGCCTGACGGAAATGTATATATCGCAACATGGGATGGATTATACAAATCTAATACACCAAGTCAATTTGCAAAATTAAATACTGGTCTTACATATGCAGACAAGGTCTTTGCAGACCAAAACGGTAAAATTTTCGTTTCAGGTGTTTACATGTTGCCGAGACAATTCTCATTATCGAGCACCATAGCTACATCCGATGACAAAGGGGCAACTTTTAAGTATATAAGAGGCGATTATCACGCTGAAATTATTACAGCCTATGCTATAAACGAAGACAACACTTTTTTTATGGGTGGCGAATCCGGTATGATTTATCGTGCTATTGACCCTGAAATTCTCGTAGCTCCGGAAATTTTGAATCCTGTTCATAATTCATTTGATATTGAGAATGGATTGAAAATATTATGGAAGAGCGTCAAAATGGCGGAACTGTATCAAGTACATATTTCAACTGATGATGAATACTTTTTCAATTTCGAATCAATAACTCTCTCTGATACATCTCATATTGTGCAAGCTCCTTTCACATACAATACAAAGTATTATTTGCGTATCAGAGCGAAAAACCACTCAGCAGTCAGCCCTTGGTCAAGCACTCATGTATTCACTACTAAGATTGCACCACCAGTGCTCGTATCTCCGGTAAATGATTCTGTTGGCGTTGCAGTTTCTACGGAATTGAATTGGGAAGAAGTTTGGGGTGCTGACAAATACGAAGTTCAACTCTCGACCACAGAAGATTTCAGCGTAATTTTCTTTACTAATGATAATCTAACTGATACTAAAATTTCAACTCCTAAACTTGATGGTTTGACTAAATATTTCTGGCGAGTTAGAGCGAAAAATCCTAATTCGACAAGCTATTGGTCTGAAGTATGGGCATTTACTACTGTTCTTGGACCACCGAGAGTTCTAACACCGTTGCATCTTTCAGTCGGTAATGAAATTAACTTGCAATTTACTTGGACTCCGGCATTGGAAGCTACAAATTACAATCTCAAACTCAGTACAAATCCTGATGTTTCAGAGCCATTTTACGATAAGACAGGAATTGTCGGCACATCTCATACGGTAAACGGATTGAGCTATAACACAAGGTATTATGCAATTGTCAGTTCAGCGAACGAATTCGGGGTCAGTGAATGGTCTGATATAAGAGAATTTTTGACTGCATACGCACCGGTTTTACAGGTTTCACCTTCGAATATGGCTGTTAACCAACTAATTTCGCCTGAATTACAATGGACTCAATTCGGTGGTCCAGAGTTGTATCATATTCAAGTGTCGAAAGAAACTGACTTTATCCAAAAAATTGTTGATGATAGTGTTGAAAATGCTGTAAAACATGCTGTTGCATTAGAGCCTTTCACAAACTATAACTGGAGAGTCAGAGTCGAAGACGACGATAATTTTGGAGTATGGTCTGAAGTATGGTCATTAAAAACAAGACTTCCAGCAATAGGGCTTCGTATTCCGGCGAATGAATCAAAGGGACTGCCTGCATCGGTTCAGTTTCTTTGGTTTTCAATGAATAATGCAGTTCGTTATCATTTGCAAATCGCTAATGACAGCGAATTTAATGACTTAATTTTCTCTCAAGATACAATTAGCTCATTTGGTCATGTTTTCCCGAATTTAGCACCTAATTCAAAATTTTTCTGGCGAGTCCGCGCATATAGTGTTGATGGTCCGGGTGATTGGTCGGTAGTTTGGACGTTTGAGACAGGTATTGGTGGTCCAATCTTGATTGAACCGTTAAATAATGCTGAATTCGTTCCATTGGAAGCTACTTTCAGATGGGATTCGTACAATGGTGCATTGTCCTATGAATTCATGCTTGCTACCGATAACAATTTTACTCAAATAGTCGAAAATGAACCGGCAATTACCAGCACAACTCACACTGTTTCAGGATTAAGCGATAAAACTCAGTATTTCTGGAGAGTAAGAGCTGTGTTAGGTGATGGGAAATCTGATTGGTCTCAGGTTAGGTTTTTCAATACAGGTCCCGCAAACTCGGTATATGATTACATTTCTAACAATGGAAGTTATCCGAATCCATTTACACAAGCCGTGACAATTGAATTCGAAGCTAAGACTTTTGCTAAAGTTCAGATTCATATTTCTGATGTTTCGGGCAAAAAAGTCTTTGACAAAGACTTAGGCTATGTCGTCCCCGGTAAAGTTCGGACTGTTTGGGAACCTAAATCATTGCCGGTAGGAACTTATTATTATCGAATTATTGTCGGTGATTCGTCAATCAATGGTGAATTGATGATGGTCAAGTAAGGTTTTTTTAACATCAGTAATCTTTTAAAACTGCCTTGTCTAAAAATGAGGCAGTTTTTTTATTTATAAATTTTTTCTATGGCAAACAATTTGCTAAGATAATAACATAAAGAAATGTAAGAAATTACCGATTTACATAATACTGTGTATCTCAATATTAGGATTGAATTGATTGGTTTGATTTGATGGACAAAATACAAAAGGAAAAGCTTAAACAGTTACTAAGAATAAAAAGCCAGCTTGAGCCCAAGACATATCTTGATGAGTTAGCTGAAATCGGTGTACTTGAGTATTATGTCAAAGATTATCTAAAAGAAAAATTTGACACTGACCCCGAATATCGCGATAAAATTTATGATTATATTTATAAATATGCAGAAAAATATAATGATGATTTGGAAGTTTACTATTTAGAACAAGTTCTCGAAAGTCTGAGTTTTTTTAACCAATATACGGCAGAATGGCAGAAAACAAGGCAATAAGACCGGAAATCAGAGGTTTGTTTGACACGATTCGTGAACATGCCCTGAAATATAATCGCGCCTTCGAGAATCTTGAAAAAGACCGCGAAGACTACGAGTATTTCGTTGGCGAGTTGAAGAAACAGGTTCAAGAGTTTTACAAAGTTATAAATACCGATTTTTATAGCATTAAGCAAAAATATGATGATGTTATTAAAATCATAAATATCGAAACCCTAAAAACTTTAGATAAATATTCCGAGCTTTCTGATTTGGAGCAATTGCAAAAGTCCTATTTCAAAGCAGTCCAAGATATAAGCGAAATCCAACAATCACTTGATGAGCAATTTGAATTTCTGAAGAAAGAATCGAATGCTTTCATTAATCTAATCAACGAAATCAAAAACAGGTCTAATCGAGAAGTTGAGAAATTTCTCGAAAATGCAGAACAAACTCTTTCGGAATCAATATCTAAAGAAATTACAAAGACTGAAGAAAAATTGATGGTGAAACTTGTTTCCGTCGAAAAGAGATTAGTATATTTCGACCAAGTATATTGGGCTTTTCAAGATAGATACCGCGAAGAAGTACGGAATTTTTACAAAGAGATGGACACATTGAAAAGTATATTTTCATCTGTCAATTCCAATAAATCTGATTTTGACAAAAACAATTTGGGCTTAATCGAAACTGATTTCCAAAATAAATTTGAATCCATTCATAAAATAATAACTATTATCCAAGAAAAAAGCAAATCGCATGATGAAATTTTAGCTCGTTTGCCGGCTTCATTTCAAAGCAACAAAGAATTTTCAAGTGTTTTGACTGATAATGACAGTAAAAAATTTGATGAATTGCAGCGAAAAATCACGAAATTTGCTACAGAGGCAGCATCTCTAAAAAAAAGTTTATCCAGGGCAACAACTATAGCAATATTGGCAATCATTGGTGCGATAATTTCGATTTTACTTGCTATATTGAAATAAGCTCCCTAATTAATAAATCTTCTGTAATTACGTTTTGATTAGTTTATAAACGAACAAAATATATACTATGTTTCCTAAATTAAACGAACAGATTGATTTAATCAAACAAGGCGTTGTTGATTTGCTTCCTGAAGATGAATTAGTCCAAAAAATAGAACGCTCGATCAAGACAAATAAACCGCTAAATATAAAGTTAGGAGCCGACCCAAGCCGACCGGACTTGCATATCGGACATGCAGTTGTTTTGCATAAGATGCGCCAATTCCAAGATTTGGGACATAAAGCAATTTTGATTATCGGCGATTTTACGGCTATGATTGGCGACCCAACCGGCAAATCCAAAACTCGCCCGCATCTGACAATCGAAGATACGAGAATTAATGGGCAATCATATCTTGAGCAAGCTACAATTATCTTGAGTTCCGATAGGCTCGAAGTTGTATATAATTCAGATTGGCTCAATAAAATGAATTTTATTGATGTCGTAAAATTAACTTCAAAATACACCGTTGCCCAACTTTTGGAGCGTGACGATTTCTCGAAACGCTATCAATCAGGCACTCCTATAAGTCTTCATGAATTCCTCTATCCATTGGCTCAAGCGATGGATTCAGTGGTAATCAAATCGGATGTCGAGCTGGGCGGGACTGACCAAAAATTCAACTTGCTCGTTGGCAGAGAAGTTCAAAAATCTTACGGCGAAGAAGCACAATGTATTCTGACTATGCCGATACTCGAAGGTACTGACGGAGTGCAGAAGATGTCCAAATCTCTCGATAATTATATTGCGATCACCGATACTCCGCGTGAAATGTTTGGCAAAGTGATGTCTATCCCCGATAATGTTATTTCGCGATACGCCCGCTATGCTGCTTTTATGCCCGATGCTGAAGTTGCAAAATTAGAAACCGGTCTTGCTGATGGTTCAATCCACCCGAGAAATGCCAAAGTCGAAACAGCTATGAAAATCGTTGCTGTATATCATAAGGAAGATGCTGCAAAAGCGGCTTTTGAAGAGTTCGAGAGAATTTTTGTCAACAAAGACATTCCCGATGTGATTGACGAAATGCTTTTGGAGGAGCCATCTTTCAGAGCCGACGAATTGTTGGTGCTTACACAAATGGCACCCTCTAAAAAAGAAGCACGAAGATTAATTGAGCAAGGTGGAGTCACAATTGACGGTGAAAAAGTTGGAGATACATTTGTAGAAATTGATTTGACTTCTAAACGATTGCTCAAAGTAGGTAAAAGAAAATTTTTATATGTAATAGCAAAATGATTCTTAAAAAATTCATATTTACATTGATTTTTACTTTTTATCTGGCAATAATGGCTGTCGGTACCGAAAATTATTCCAACCGCCGCCCTGTGCCTATTGTTCAAACATTAGATTATCATCCTGTTTATTTACGTCGTAAGCCTTTGAGAGTAAATTTCAGTATGATTCCTATAAGAAATTAACTAATTTATATCTTTCAAATTATATGGGAAAGGCTTGTGAGTTTAAAGACTTTTTTAATGACGTTCGCGATCATATTTGCAATGAATATAGATTTGATGCTTGGTGATAATCTTATCACTTTTGAAGCAATTAATGAGAAAAGTGGAGCTGTAATATATTTGGATAGTATCGTTGTTTTGAATAAGACAACGATGAAATCAACAACACTGATTGGAGAAAACAGCTTCGACCCTTTTAGCTCAACAAGTGTTGATAGAGGTTCTAACGGGCAATCGCAAATTATTAATAACCAATTTGACGGGAAATTGATTATTAATGAGGAATTCGCAGATTCTCGAATTTCTGTTTATTCCTCGACCGGACAATTAATCTATTCGTCAGTAGCGAATAACAGAGTGACTGAAATTAATACAGAGATGTTACCATTTGGATTGTATTTGATTCAAGCAGTTTCATCAAACATAATATTGAATGAAAAATTCATCAAGGGGAACAACCAAAGCCATATCTCCGCATTCCCGAAATCTATTTTCCTAGCGGCTGATTTGTTCGATTTTTATGCTTATCGTCGTGGATTTTTGCCCGATACTATAGCAGATGTTGAGCCTGTTGCAGGCACAAAATATTTGTTTTCTATGTTTCTTGACGCTCCGATTTTTTATGATAGTATAAGATTCGAGATTTCGGGGCTAAACGTCAAAGGTTCTGTTAGCCATGAATGGTCAACTAATGGTACACAAAACAATAACTATTACACCGAAAGCAATGCCTATTCTGCGAATTTTTTAACAATTCGAGCAGACTTAGGTTCTATTGATGAATCATGCGTTAAAGCAATATATAGCCACCTCGAAAAACCACCAAAATTTGTTTGCTCCGAATATCACTATGACGCACCTGATTCTACTTATCTTTGCCATCTAAGCTGTAGTGCGGGTTCTTGGACTTCTACAATTTATTCATCAAAAGCTTTAATATTTTTTGATTTCACTAAAAGTGAAATCAGCCAAATTATGCTTGATAATATACAAGGTAAAAATGAGCAATCGGGTACTCAGCCGCCATATAACCGTTCTATCAATCAGCTTTCAATTATCTTATCCCATCTTCCATTCACCGAAACTGATGATATGATTTATGTAGAAATGACCGGTTCAGATATAAACAAACATATTAACGGATTCAATGCCAAAACTTATTCTGCTGCTACATATATGTCACCACCATATGACTACCAGCATTACAGCAGAGATTATTTCAAAATAGAGGAAGTTTTAAGTACAGCAAAGTTGAAAATCATAATTTATAAAAAACAATAGTACATTGTTGTATCAAATTGATAGCAGTTTATTTATGAGGGTGAATTGGAACTTCAATTTTAGATACTTTAATTTTGAGGTGTTATAAATGCTTGTTAGTAAACCGCATATTCTTTTAATTGATAATTTCGATTCATTTACTTATAATGTTGTCGAATTATTGCGAAAAATAGGTCACAGTTGCGATGTTGTGAGTTATGACAAATTCGATATCGAACGTACAGAATCTTACAGCCATATAATAATATCGCCGGGTCCCGGGCATCCTGACGAATACACAAAGCATTATGCTTTATTGAATAGATTCAAACATAATAAGAAAATACTTGGTATATGCCTCGGGCATCAGATTATTGCTCGATATTACGGTGGCGAATTAATAAATTTACCACAGGTTCGACACGGAATTGCATCAGAAATTCATTTGGAAGATGAAAAAGAAGTGCTATTCCGTGCTCTCAAAATACCGATTATTGTTGGTCGTTATCATTCGTGGGCTGTTGCAGAATCCGATTTCCCAAAAAGTCTGAAAATCACATCAAATTCAGACGAAGGAATCATAATGTCGCTTCGACACGAAAGTGATGATGTTTGCGGTATTCAATTTCATCCAGAATCAATTATTACGAACCAAGGCGTTCAGATGCTCGCAAATTGGCTTAATTCGGATTGATATTTATCATTGTTCCGATTTCTTCAATATCAATGTTATCCCAATTTTTTACAGGGCAAGCAAGAACCAATCCGTCTCCCTGTACTTGGAAAAAGTGTCGCCATTCAGTCGAATTCAATCCAACGGCAAGATTCATTTTGTTGCGAGCGATTTTCATTTGCGAAACAAAATCGGCAGGCATCAGATATAATTGAGATTTTTCGTCAACTTTAAGATAGTCTTTCAAATCAAATTTGCGTAATCGGCAAAATTCGTAAGCCAATTCCTCCATCCGTGTATTTACGTAGCAATAATCAGTCTTAATACGCAATTCAAAAATTCTGTCTTGGAAATAATCTTCCCAATAAAATTGCAAATATCCATTTGAAAATTCTATCTTTTCTATTCTCGAATCCGAGTTCAAATCCTCTATAGTCATCTTATTCAGCTAATTTATTTAAAAATCTCACCTGTTTCGTAACTCCAAAACAGTAAATCTAATTCGTCAATAGTAACGTTTATGTCGGCTGCATAATTTTTAAATTCTTTTTCGATTTCTAAATATCTGCTGATAGTGCCAAGTTTGGGGATTTCGTTATAAAGTCCGCAATTAACAAGATGCTTCAGGATATGGCGGTCCAAAATTGCCAAATCGCGACATCCGATATTACGTAGGAAATGGCTACTTTCCTTCATCCCGAATCCTTTCAAATTCTCTGTCAACCAACGCCTTTTGTTAAATGGCGAATCATCGGAATGCAGCATTTGTTCAATTTCATCATATTGCTCACGCATTTCCAATAATCGGCGAGCTTTTTGGTTGTGAAATCTGATATAATTCGCAGGATTTCGCAACAAAGGAGTTGGGTCGAATTCTTTATTTCGAAAATCAAGATTTTGCAATTCGAGTTGGACTACATATGCGTTTTTGGCTTTCGATTGCGGTGTGCAAATACAAAAACATAATTCATAGAAATAATCTGCTACTTTGACTTGGGAAAAATGCTCAATACTTGCGGTGATTTCTTGCCGTATCGCTGAATATTTTGCTTGTAGCTCGTCCGGAAGAGCTTTGCTCAAGGTAATGTCCTCAAATATGTATAGCGGAAAAACAATTCTACAAATAATAATACAAAGGCTACTATCACAAATGGCGGGAATTCTTCGTGAAATTTTTTGAATACCGATACATCAACCTTTGTGGTTTCTAATTCATCAATTTCTTTGTAAATTTCTTGCAATGCTTTATTATTCGTAGCACGGAAATATTTCCCTTTAGTCATATTTGCAATTTGCTTCAAAATATCTTCATCAATTTGAACTTCAAGATTGCGATATTGAGTACCGAATTGTGTTTTGATGGGGTATGGCGCCATACCGCGAGTACCAACACCAATTGTATAAACTCTGATTCCGTATGTTTGAGCAATTTCTGCCGCCGTCAGAGGTGCTACAAATCCGGCATTATTTACGCCGTCAGTCAGCAATACAACAACTTTACTTTTCGCTTTGCTGTCTTTAAGTCGCGAGACAGCCGTTGCCAAACCCATACCAATAGCGGTATTATCTTCCACCATACCTTCTTTAACAGTCGCAAGTAAATTCTTCAGCACAGCATGGTCAATCGTCACCGGGCAAAGTGTAAAGCTCTCGCCTGCGAAAACCACTAGCCCAATGCGGTCGTTTACTCTGTTTTCGACAAAATCAATTGCTGTTTTCTTAGCGGCTTCAATTCTATTCGGTTTAAAATCCTCTGCGAGCATAGAAGTCGAAACGTCAATCGCAATAATTATATCAATTCCTTCGGTCGAGACTGTTTGCGAGCTTGACGACGTTTGGGGGCGTGCCAAAGCCGTTACCAATAGCGCAAACGCTCCCACTCGCAATACAATCGGGAAGTGCCGCAGAATTTTACGAGGCGAAAGTTTTGCATTTTTGAAAGGCGTCTCAGTCGGAATTGTCAGCGTAGCATATTGCTTTTTTTGACGTAAAATATACCAAAGCAAAAAAATTGGAATTGCAATCATTACATAGAAATACTCGGGATTTGCAAAAGTTACTCCATCAAACATTGGTTTTCTCCTCAACTGATATTTCACTTGATTCCAACATGATTTTTCCTTTTGTTAGATTCACAAAAGCTACTGCCATTGTCATGCTATCAAGATTTTGTGTATCTGAAGGCGTAAATTTGGCGAATTTGGTCAAATCTGCAATTGATAATATTTTATGTAGAATATCCAACGCTTCAATTGAATGTTCTCTGCTCCTTAATTCAGTTAAGATTTCGTCACTTGTCAATTCATGTGCATTAATATCGTAAATTCGGTGTATATATGTTCGCAAAATATCAGTCAAATCCGAATGATAGGCTTTGTGCCGCCCGGTTTGCCAGATATTCTTATTTTCCAATGCCTTAAGTGCTTGCAATGCCTCCAAATCTGCAGGAATTGTCGGGTCGTATTTTTCTATTACCGGGGCTTTAACTTTTCGTTTTCTTTTATAAAGTATTACAACAATTGCAACAACAAGCAAACCCACGCCCAAAACAATTAAAATATAAGGTAAAATTTCTGAGAAAGTGATTGGTATTTCAATTGGACCTTTAATATCTTTCAAACCGGCAGCTGTGTCAAGTTGGACAGTAGCAAAATACAGAACTAACTCATCAGTATTAGCTACAAATGGTGAATCATAATCCTTCCGCTCGTAAACAAATGGAATTGAAGGCAAACTAACCATTCCGGTATCAAAGGATGTCACTGTAATTATTCGCCTTAAAATCAAATTCTTATCGTTTTTGTTGGTGTCAATATTACCTATTTGAATTATATCGAATTTACCAATAGTGTCGCCCAAAAATGGGAAAGTGACTTTGTCTTCAGTTTGACCCCGAAATTCAAATGTCAAATTAACATGCTCGCCGATTAGTACATTATTTGTATCGGCGCTCACCTTCACTTCAGCGTTTTGAGAGAAAAGATTGACCGAAACAAAAATTAAAAATACTAAAAAAACTGTTATTTTCATACTGTTCATATTTTGATTATCTGACAATATTAATTGGAATAGTTTGAATATTCATTTTCAAGCTACCTTGATTTTGGACAAATCGAACAAAATAAGAGCCTGAGGGCAAATTTGCAAAATTCAACGTGAAATTATAATTGCCCGGATATAAATTTCGGTTTATTATTGTCGCTCTCAATCTGCCACCGGAATCAAATATCTCGGCACTTATTGTTGCTTCGGCATTTAACTCGAATTTCAAATTGCCATAATCTGCTATGGGATTAGGTGAAATTTTAAAATTCAGATGGTTTACCAAATTACCTGATACACTTGTGGGGTCACGAGTCAAGAAATAATTTGTTGCAGAAAAAAACCCTTGGGTACCTTCTTCGATTGACAAAACTCTCCAAATATATCGGGTATTGATAATTAAATCATTTAGCTGCAATGAATTCCCTGTTACAATTGTATCGAGAAATGGATTTTGAATCGAAAATCCTGAATTAACCTGAACACGATATTGGGATATACCTTCAACTTGGGACCATTCCAAAGTAGTGTTCAATGGCACATACAAATTCGCATTTTCAGGACTAAGTAAAGTTGGGGCTTCAGCGATTGTTGTAAATTTCCATGCTTGAGACCAATCACCTGCACCATCAGAGCTAATTGCTCTTACTCGCCAATAAAAAACTTCTCTACCATCTGGGAGAAAAAGTTCAGTTGAAGTGTTAGTTCGGATTCCGTGAATCGTTTTGTAAATCTCCGAAAAATCCGGCAAATTAGAAATTTGCAATTCGTAAAATCCGGCATTTGTGGTTTCGGTCCAATTAAAATGCACTGAATCTACTACAAATCGAGTATTATTTGCCGGATAAGTCAAAGTAACATTCCCCGGTATTATTGGTTCATATTCGTAAAATGCCGAATAAATTCCGGTGGCATGAGTCCCAACCGCTATAAATGAGTCACTATGCCGAGCATCAATCATATCTACAACAACATTGCCAATGATATCTAATCCCTCTTTTTTCCAAACTGTCGAATTATCATTTAGGAAAGTTGTGCTGAAAAGTCCAATGCTGGTACCTGCGAAGTAAATTTTCTTATTGCCTTGCTTCAATATTTCAATCCAATTAATTGCCGGACCGGCACCTGCACCTGAAGGCGTTTCTTCTAAATTTCCTGAAATCGAAACCCAAGACTCGCCTCCATCAGTTGAGCGAAAAATACTCAATAGATTATAATTGCTGTATGAAAATATTACATCATAAGCATTGTCTGGGTCAATGGCAATACTGCTAACGTATCCTAAATTTATGCCCGAAGGAGTAATATTCACCGGAGTGGGATCGCCGACATCAGCATTATCTATTCTGAAAATGTTGCCTCGTGAAGTGCCGTAATACAATACGTTGGCAGGATTTGACGAAACTTGAATTGCGGTTATCCTCTCGGTTTGAAGGTTTGAGGAAAAATCAATCCGTGTTTTTGAAAGGCTATCCCAGCCGATTGATGTCGAATCTACAGACTGAACCATCGGGATGGAAGTCAAATCATTGTTTCGCCACACCATTTTGCCACCGGCAAGGTACATTCGATTGTTGTTATTCGGGTCGAGTATGAAAGGAGTATTCCAGATAAAATCTCTGCCACCGATTGGGTCAATTCGCGTTTGAATAAGATTTTTGCCATTTTCATCTTGCTTGACACGATAAATTTTGATTGCAGGTTGAGATGATGAATTTTGCGAAGCGTAGTAATACTCAGCTCCTGCCGGAATTTGGCAACAGAATCCATCTGCTCGCAATGGCTCTGTCCATTTGTCCATCACATTCATGGTTTTTGCTATCATAGTGCCGTTGTCCTGCATTCCACCGATAATTTCTACGCTGTTGCGTTCAGAATGTTCAATCGCAATGGAATAAAACTGAGTTGTATAATATCCATTATTCAAGGAAATCCACTCGACGACATCTGCTTCGCCGTCTAAAGTCACATGCACACCGCCATCGGAGCCTGTGTAAACGCGATTGTAATCATTACGTGAAAAGACAATGGCATGGTTATCGGCATGATGATTTGGGTAACGGAAGTTATAGTCGCAATCTTCAAATGGACAAGTCCCGCCTATCCAAGCAAAATCCGGAGTGCGGAATCCGTTATCCGAGCGGTATAATGCTACTGCGCCGAGATAGACTATATCAGGATTGTCAGGTTTGACTTTGATTACCAGATTATATCCCCATTGCGAATTCATTTGTCCTTTGGTGCTGTCGGGTTTAGGTAAATTCATGGAACGGTCTTCCCATCTACCGTTTTCACCTGCACCGTTGCCGCCTAAGTAGGTATAATGCCACAAACTATGATAAAGCGAATCGCCGCGACTATTACGAGTTAATTTGCCGTAACCGGGCGTATTACCCACAAAATAGACCTGATTTTCATCAGAAGGTGCGATTCCGATAACAACTCTTTCGTAAACATTTGGGAATCCGGGAGGAGTGATATTAGTCCAATCAATTCCATTTTCGGAACGATAAATTCCTTTTGTTTGTGAAGTATTTGATGATAATGTCGCATAAAAGACTCCATCGGAAGTTACAGCTATATCTGCTTGTCTGGCTCCTGAGCCTGCTCCCAGAGTAGTAGTCCAAGTCTTGCCTGCGTCAGTACTCTTCAAAATTCCATAATTTGCAGCAGCGACGTAAAGGTCATCGCGTTCCAATGGAGCAGTTGGGTCTATTACAATGTTCCAACAATAATCGAATGGATTATCCCAATTATTAGGTTTGCTTGTCGAAGTCACGGGTATCACATCCCAAGATTGACCATTATTAGTAGATTTGAAAACTCCGTCGCCTTCTATGGCAGCAGAATTTCCAAAGTATTCGCCTGATGCATAGTACCAATTATCTTCTTTCCCGGGGCGAGTGTCTTGAACTAAGCATGTAGATGAATGTAATTGGTCGTATCGTGTTGTTTTGTCCCAAAACGCTCCACCGTCCACGCTACGCCACATACCACCCGAAACACCTCCTGCGATTATAATATTTTCGTTTCTGATGTCAATCCCAAGAGAGCGGGTTCTGCCTCCAATTTCGTATGGTCCTCGAACATCCCACATATCATCACTCATCAACATATCGCTGAGTAATTTCTTATCTTTCGGGATGAAAGTAGAAGTTATATATTTAAGAACTCTTGCATTAATATGTGGAGGTAATTCTCCGGTTGCAGGGTCTGCATAACGTTCTATAAACCATCTGTGCTTTTCTTTTGTTATCGATGGTCCCGAAATGGTTGATGAAGTGATTTCGACTTTGTTGTTTTCAGCATAATAGATATACGACAAAAACAAGCCAATAAACAACAAACTCATTAAATACTTAAACTTTTTCATTTCGGTCTCTCCGGTTATTTTATTTGTTAAAAACTATTTCCGTCGCTCTCGCTTTTTGAAGAAATTTTGGAGCGGAGCTATATAAGATTCATCTGTTCTGATTTTTATCATGTCAACTTTGTTGCGAGTGCAAATATTTGCCAGATTCTTTTGCATCGTTTCACGCCAAGATTTATATTCCTGTCGTATTTTTTTATCATTAGTATCAATCCAATCCAAATTGCCGGTTTCGGGGTCAAATGTCCTTACTAAACCTATTTTGGGAAGTTCTTCCTCGTATTTATCGTAAATTTGGACTGCAATCGTATCATGCCGATTAGAAGCTATTTTGAGATGCTCGTCAAATCCCGGTGTAATAAAATCGGATACGAGAAATACGATACTTCTCTTTTTCATAACATTAGTCAAATACTTCAGTGCGTTCCCTACATCTGTTCCTTTTCCGGTTGGTGTGATTTCGAGTAGTTCTCGAATAATTCGCAAAGCATGTGTTTTGCCTTTTTTCGGAGGAATAAATTTCTCGATTTTATCACTAAAAAACAGAACGCCGATTTTATCATTATTTTGAATTGCCGAAAAAGTCAGCACAGCACAAAGTTCGGTAACTAAATCCCTTTTGAATTGGGAATGTGTTCCAAAATTTTGAGAGCCTGAAATATCAACAAGCAACACAACAGTAAGTTCGCGTTCTTCCTCGAAAATTTTGACATAAGGGCTTGCATATCTTGCGGTTACGTTCCAGTCAATGGAGCGAATGTCATCGCCGACTTGATATTCACGAACTTCGCTGAATGCCATACCACGCCCTTTGAACACGCTGTGATAATCACCCGAAAACAATTGCTTAGTGATACCGCGTGTTTTAATTTCAATCTTGCGAACCTTTTTTATTAATTCGGTAGTATCCATTAGGGCACTTCGACGCTATTTAAAATTTCATTTATAATATCTTCCGATGTAATGTTCTCGGCTTCGGCTTCGTATGTAATGCCGATTCTATGGCGGAGGATATCGTGACATACTGCACGAACGTCTTCGGGTATTACATAACCGCGACGTTTGACAAAAGCGTAAGATTTTGCACCAAGTGCCAAATTGATTGAACCGCGAGGAGAAGCGCCAAAAGATATTAATTGGTTGAGTTTGCTTAATTTATATTCTTGTGGGTATCGAGTTGCAAAAACAATATCAAGAATATATTGCTCGATTTTCTCATCCATATACACTTCTTTTACAGTATCGCGAGCTTTGAGAATCTCTTCTATATTGATAACTGAATTGGTCTTAGGGAATTCCTTAGCAATATTTTGCCGAAGAATATACTTTTCTTCGTCGCGAGTCGGATAATTAATAATCAGTTTGAGCATAAAACGGTCAACTTGTGCTTCGGGCAATGGGTACGTCCCTTCTTGCTCAATTGGGTTTTGGGTAGCGAGTACCAAAAATGGCTCTTCGAGTTTGTATGTGTCATCGCCGATTGTGATTTGGCGTTCTTGCATGGCTTCGAGCAAAGCTGATTGAACTTTTGCCGGAGCACGGTTGATTTCGTCTGCAAGAATAAAATTAGCAAATAATGGTCCCTTTTTGACTGTGAAATCTTCTTTGCTGTGATTATAAATCATAGTACCGGTCAAATCCGCAGGCAATAAGTCGGGAGTAAACTGCAATCGGCTGAATTTGCCGTTAATTGCTTGCGAAAGAGTCTTAATAGCCAAAGTCTTTGCCAACCCGGGCACCCCTTCCAACAAAACATGTCCATTAGACAACAAGCCGATTAACAGTCGTTCTACCATATATTTCTGCCCAACAATGACTCGCCCTATCTCGTTCATCAAAAGGTCAACGAAAGCGCTTTCTTGCCTGATTCTTTCGTTCAATTCATTAATGTCAGTCATTAAATCAATCTCCTTGAAGCATATTTTATTACATTTTTTATTTTTAAATTAACGAATACAAGATACTAAAATTATGATAAGTAGTACGATTTTGTACGATTTTTCGAGAATAATTAAAGTTACGATGACAAAAATTTGCCTTATTCTCCCAAATACATTATATTGCAAAAATATATTTGTTCGTAATTTATTGATTTAAGTTAAATTTTATAGGAAATATTTATGTTAAGAAAAATATTTTTAACACTTACTTTTTTAATGTTAGCCTCTTCTCAGGTATATACTTGTACTAATTTATTAGTCACAAAAGGTGCATCGGCAGACGGCTCAACCATGATAACATACAACGCCGATGCCGGTGGATTTATGGAGCCTTTGTTTTATTTGCCTGCTGCTACTTGGGGCGACAATGATTCTTTAGAAGTTCACGATTGGGACACAGGGAAATATTTAGGCAAAATTAAACAGGTTAAACAAACCTACCTCGTAGTCGGCAATATGAATGAATATCAAGTCGCAATCGGCGAAACGACTTTTACAGGTCTTACAGAGTTACGCGATACAAACGGTATAGTTGATTATGGCAGCTTGATGAGAATCACTTTGCAACGTAGCAAAACTGCTCGTGAAGCGATTAAAGTCATGACTGACCTCGTTGCTCAATACGGGTATTATTCTACAGGCGAATCGTTTTCGATTGCTGATGCAGAAGAAGTCTGGATGCTCGAAATGATTGGCAAAGGTGGCAAGGAAAAGGGCGCTGTATGGGTTGCAGTCAAAATTCCCGACGGTTACATTGCTGCTCATGCTAACCAAGCCCGTATTCGCAATTTCCCATTGAACGACCCGGATAATTGCATCTATTCAAAAGATGTGATTTCATTTGCACAAAAGAATGGATATTATGACCCCAAAAAAGATGGCGAATTTTCTTTTGCTGATACTTATAATCCGCTTGAACCCGGTGGTTTGCTTTTTTGCGAAGGAAGAGTTTGGAGTTTATTCCGTGGTGCTGCGCCTAAAGCGAATTTATCGCCCGATTATTGGCGTGCAGTCGAAGGTGCCACACCTTATCCCCTTTATATCAAACCCGATAACAAATTGAAAGTTTCTGATGTTATAGATTTGATGAGGGACCATTTCAACGATACACCTTGGGATTTGACAAAAGGACTTGCTGCAGAACCATACGGCAATCCTGTGAGATGGAAACCTCTTGGGTTCAAGTTAGAAGGCGATACTGTTAACTCATATGGATGGGAACGCCCGATTTCAACTCAACAAACAGCATTCGCATTCGTTTCGCAAAGCCGTTCATGGTTGCCACGCGAGATTGGAGGAGTATTCTGGTACGGTGTTGACGATAATTATACTAATGTTTATGTTCCGCTTTATTGCAGTATGACTGCTCCACCACCTTCAAGTCAGGGTTATTCGATTGCAGATTTTAGTCTCAATTCCGCTTTTTGGGTGTTTAATTTAGTTGCAAATCTTGCATATACTAAATATTCTTATATTATTAAAGATATTCAAGAAGTCCAATCGGAGCTTGAAAATAAATTTACAAAATCACAAAATGCCATTGACAAAGCTGCCGTTGAACTTTACAATATTGATAAAAACTTAGCAATCAACTTCCTAACCGATTATTCAGTCAGTCAATTCGAGCAAACTGTCAATCGTTGGCGTAAATTGTGGGAGTATCTCGTTGTGAAATACAATGATGGCTATATCAACGACGTTACTAAAGAAGGTGGACGTCATCCAAAAGGTGTCGGTTATGGTGATGAATTTTTCCGTCGCGTTGTGAAAGAACGCCCGGGATATTACGATGTAAAAATGAAAAAGGAATTAAAGTAAATAAGATGAGGTACACTCTCATAGCGGTAATTGCTTGTCTGGCAATATGGAGCGGTTTAATCACCGCTCCGATTGCAACATTTGCCGAAAATGGAAATGAAATTGCCCGGAATTCCTCCATTACGATGATAACAATCGAAGGTGGCATAAGTCCTGCAGTTGCAACATATATCATCACTTCACTTGAAAAATCTGAGGAATTGGGTGCCGAAGCTATGCTCTTGCGTTTGAATACGCCGGGAGGCTTGTTGGAATCCACTCGCGATATAGTGACTGCATTTTTGAACTCTAAAGTTCCGGTCATTGTTTACGTCGCTCCCGGAGGCTCAAGAGCCGGTTCGGCAGGAGTATTCATAACTCTTGCTGCTCATATTGCGGCTATGGCTCCAGGCACAAATATCGGAGCAGCGCACCCCGTTGGGATTGATGGTTCGAGCGATTCTTCTTCAACTATGACATCCAAGATTGTAAATGATACCAAAGCTTTCATCCGTACAATTGCCGAAAAGCGAAATCGCAATATTGCTTGGGCTGAGCAAACAGTCGAATCCAGCATCTCATCTACCGAAACGGAAGCATTAGCAGAAGGTGCGATTGATTTTATAGCTCTTTCCTTAAAGTCTCTGCTTGATTCTGCCGATGGAATGGAAGTTACAACAGCTTCGGGATATAAAAAGCTGAGATTGCGAGATGTCCAAATTATCGAAATCGAAAAATCGTGGCGCGACCACATTTTGATGACATTGTCCGACCCGAATATTGCATATTTGCTGATTATGTTAGGTATTTACGGCTTAATTTTCGAATTAAAAAGTCCGGGTTCAATTGCTCCTGGAGTTGTAGGTGGGATTTCTTTACTTTTGGCGGCATATTCGCTCAAGATGTTGCCCGTCAATATGGTCGGAGTTGCATTCATACTTTTGGCTTTCATATTATTTGTGATTGAGTTTTTTGTCCAAAGCTATGGATTGCTGTCTGTAAGCGGTGTTGTATCTTTGTTTTTTGGTTCAATATTACTGATTGATTCACCATTAGAGTTCATGAGGATATCTATGACACTGATAGTTATTGTTACGCTGGCTACGGCAATTTTTGTAGCAATATTGGTTTATTACGGCATTAAAGCTCAATCCCGAAAAAAAGAGGGCGGCTCACAAGCAGTAATCGGGATGACTGGCACTGCCCGTACAGATTTTGTATCAGGAATAGGTGGCAAAGTCCACGTTTACGGCGAAATTTGGCAAGCACAATCCGATGATGATATCAAAATCGGCGACAAAGTCACCGTAAATGCAATCGAAGGATTTACTCTGATTGTAAAGAAAGTGTAGGATTTTTTTAAATAAGGTTTGAAAAAGTGGTTGGAAGAGAATATATTTCTCAACTCAACAGTTCCTCTTTATTGACTACATATGGCTCTCCATAAATTACCGTGTAATCTTTGAGCCTCCATACATGACCGCATAATAACGATGAAATCATCAATCTTGCTGTGATTAGGTCAATTTTTCTTCCGGTTGAATTTTCTAACTCGTCAGCCCATTCATCGAGTTCATCATATGTGATAGTACGACTTGAATCAATGAGTATATCAATATCGCTTTCAGGAGTTTGAGTGCCGAAATGAAAACTGCCATAAACAGCCACAAAATCGAGCCCTTTGGAAATAGCGAATTTTTCCAATATTTCAAATATTTCCGAGCGTTTCAAGTTCATTTCTCAATTCCTTAATGCTGTTGTGTGAAATATCCCATAAGAAGGCTTTGTCTATTGAACCATATCCGTGAACAATTCTGTTGCGTAATCCCTTGATTTTCAACTTGTTTTTGATTGGGCTTTCTAATGAACTGACCAATTCGCCTATTTGCAATATTGCAAATGCAATACTGAACTGATAATCCGTATTTTCGAGGAATACTTCCTTCTCATTTTTAAAATTGATGTGAGTTCGGCTGATACCGTCAATATAATTCAAAATCGAAAGAATGATTTGCCTGTCTCTATCACTTACTTCCATCATATTCTCCAAAATATTGCTTGATTTATTCTTCTAACCTATTATATCACTTCGAGTACACTCGCAGGCACCCAGCCTTTGTTGCCATTTTCGAGCAATATCTCTGACCAGCCTTCTAATTTGTCCGTGATTTCGACTTTTGTTCCCTCGTGGAGTATCAACAAATCTACCGAACTATCGTCGGGGGCAGACTTTACATAAATGCTTGTCGCAAATATAATCGCATGTTCGCGACTTGTCTCGTCATAATATGCATGATATGCTAAGATTGATGTAAGCACAGTCCCGATAAAACCTAATACAACGAACAGGAATAAAAGCTTCTTGCTGTATGTAGTGCCACTAATGATGAATAGTGTCAAGAACAGAAAAGATGCCCAAAGCAGTATTACGGAGACCCAGCCCCATACTCCTGAATACAAAAAACCCATAACTGAATGGTACCATTCGACAATGAATAATTTAGGGACTGTTTCGAATTTGTCTATTATGCGTAAATTAGCGATTTTCAAATTGAATTCTATATCCGAATCACTCGGAGCCAATCTTGCTGCTCGTTCGTAATACAATATCGCAGATGGAATTTTATCCATTCGGAAATATGAATTGCCAAGATTGTAAAATAGTTCAGCGGATTGGTATCCATCGTCAATAATTGCTCTATAAATTTCAATTGCTTGCTCGTAATTACCGGAAATATAAAAATTATTGGCTTTCTCGAATGACTCTTCAGGAGTTTGCGAATTTGCCGAAATAGTGATAAAAAGCACGTAAAAGGCTAAAATGTAGTATTTGAGGTTCATCTTAATGCTCCTTCCATTTGGGTAATTGCTTTTACGGCAGAGCCGTAAATCACATCAAGTTTGTGAATGTTGCTTGATGGCGAATATCTCGCAAATTCAGCATTATCAAGAGTTTGTAGGAACTCGGATGATAAATCTTCGCTGACTCCTTTTTCGAGCAGGTTTTCTTTTGCTTTGTCTTTGGTTAATTCCGAATTTGGGATGCTGAGTTTGTCACTCAAATATCCCCACAATGCTTTGTTGATTTCCTCATGAAATTTATCCGAATTACTATTATCTTTCATCAAAGATTTGGCAAGCGAAAGTCGCTTTTTGGCTATCTTAGTGGCTTTGCGATTGCGAATTAAATTCAAATCGTATGATTCGTGCTTTTTGCGACGCCAAATTATAAAAAATATGCCAAACATAATAAAAGGAGCGAGCATCATAGCGACATAATCTCGCGACCAAAAGAAGCTTTGCTTATTCCGTTCGAGTGTTGATGATTTGGTTTTGATATAACGAATGTCCTTGCCGATTAACTGGACTTCTTCCTTGCGAACACCTGTAATTCCTGAGCCACCAAAATTATCGTCGCCCTTTTCTACTTCGATTAGAAATTCTTTGGATTTCAAAGTATTGAAACGCTTAGCATTTAAATCGAAATATGTAAAGTTGACGGGTTCGATTTTGAAATTTCCGGCATTTTTGGGTATTATGAGGTATTCGAATGTTATTGAGCCTGACATCCCACTTTCTGTAGTGAATATATTATCGCTTATATTCGGGTCGTAAATCTCAAATCCCGGTGGGAAGTTGATTGCAAGGGGTTGGATTAGTTTCAAATTTCCTCTGCCGCCAATTTTCACTTTAAGGGCTACCGGTTGGCCGGTTTTCGTTTTTGTTTTGTCCAAAAAGGCTTCCATCTTCAAATCACCAACTGCACCTGCAAATTCGGGCGGACGCATTTCAGTAAATTCCGAAACTGTTATCGGCAATGGTTCGGAGCTGGCTTTGTATTCAAAATCGCGATAATTGTTACCCGAAAAGAAGGAATCATCAAAAAAACTCCAAAAATCACGCGAACGTTGCGATGTTTGGACTCTCATTCGGACAGTGAAATTAAACTCGTATGGGTCAACAACTAAATTGCCGGAACGCTGTGGGAAAAGAACAACTTGCTTGATTATTGCAGTATTGAAAGCAACTCCGTTTACTACTTCACGCTTCCATTCGAGTTTGTCTATGGGTAAGTCTTGATTCCAAAACCCATTCAAAGAGGGTACTTTTGTAGGCGACAATTGCATTACGTTCAATTCCGGGTGAATGAAGAGTTTATATGTTGCCGTTATTTGTTCGCCTGTGAAAACTTTTCGTTTTGAAACGCTTGATTTTACATATATATTTTTCTTCAAGATGTCGAGAGCTTGTTGATTTAAGGTTTTTTCTTGTTCTTGCTCTTGTTTACGTTGTTCTTTTTGTGCCTCGGATTCGGGCAAAACATTAATTGTAATTGCTTGGGATTTTAACATTTTCCCATCGCTCATAATGGATGCGGGACCAATAGTGTAAGTACCCGTTTTGTCTGCAAGCAACATGTATGATAAAGTGAATGAACGAGCAGTTCTGCCGTTGATTATTTGGATGCTCTGGGATTGGTTTGGTCCTCCTAAAACAGTAAAACCTTTGAAATCGGGTCCTTTGAAATCAGAACCGCTACCATTAATGGTAAATGATACTGTAAAACGCTCCCCAACCGGAACAGGATTGCGGTCAACACTTGCTGTGAATTCTTGAGCAAATGCTGATACAGACATCAAAAAGAGCAATATCGAAATGCAGTATAACTTGTGTCTCATTTTGTTCTTTATCTCATTTATTACCAATTTTTCTCACTTGGACGCCTTTGTTCACGCTTTTTCAGAACTTTTTTCTGTACATTTTGTTCTTCGTTTTTCAATGCTTCTAAAATTCTTTCAGCATCTTCTTTAGAAATTTCGGATTTTTGTTTGTTTTGCTTATTTTGCTTTTGTTCTTGTCCTTGTTGTTCCTGTCCTTGCTCGCCATCTTTATTTTGCTGCTCATCCTTTTGCTTATCATTTTGTCCTTGCTGGTTTTGCTGATTATTCTTCTGTTGCTGATTTTTATCTTTGTTTCCGTCCTGTTTATCTTGGTCTTTATCTCCGTCTTGGTCTTTATCATCCTTTTGGTCAGATTTGTTTTGTTGTTGCTGTTGTTGTTGCTGTAACATTCTACGTGCCATTTCCAAATTATGGCGTGTGTCGTTGTCCTTAGGGTTCAACTTCAACGCATTTTTATATGCAGCTATACTTTTCTCGAAATCTTCAGATTTATAATAGGCATTACCTAAATTATGGTAAGCATTTGATGTTGTTGCTTTATCAGGCTTTTGGGATATTATATCGGAGAATTTGCTGATTGCATCCGCATATTGCTCATTTTTGTAAAGTGCATCACCAAGATTGAAAGTTGCACGATAATCGGGTGCTACTTCGAGTGCTTTACGGTATTTGACTTCAGCTTCCTCGTATTGTTGAGCTTTGAATTTCTCGTTTCCTTCGCGAATGAAGGACTTGGATGATTGCGCCCAAGAGGTCGAAATCATTGCCAAAGCAAAAGCTAATATGATAATAATACTTTTCATCATTTTCCTGCTACAAATAAATTCAATTTTGCCATAAATTTATTCTTTTTATCCGAAAATACTAATTCTAAAAGTAAAAAGAACAATGCTAATGCTACGAAAATCTGGAATCTGTCTTCGTAGTTAGTGAATACTTTCGATTCGAACTCTTGCTTATCCATCTTGCTTACTCTTTCAACAAGTTCAGTCAGTTCGACGTCGGTACCTATATCAGAACGGAAAAATTCGCCATTGGTTTCAAGTGCAATCTCTTGCAAAATTGCCGGGTCTAATCGAGTTATAATATTTTCGCCTTTATTATCTTTCATGTAACCTGTGATTTTGCCATTTTGGTAAACCGGAATAGGAGCACCCTCAGAGTTCCCCACACCAATTGTATAAATCACTACGTTTTTCTCTTTAGCACGTTTTGCGATGGATACAGCATCATCTTCATGATTTTCTCCATCAGTCATGATTATCAGTACTTTGCTTTTGCTCAAATCCTGCGAGAATGATTCAACAGCCAAATCAATGGCAGACCCGATAGCAGTACCTTGAGTGCCTGCCATATCGGTCGAAATTGTAGAAGTTATCAGCCTTGCTGCTGCAAAATCTGTTGTCAGAGGCAATTGCAAAAATGATTTTCCTGCAAAAACGATTAAACCGACCTTGTCATCACCCAGATTATCGAGTAAGCGATTGATAGAACGTTTTACACGTTCAAGCCTGTTTGGGCGAACATCTTCTGCCAACATGCTATTTGAAACATCAACAGCAAGGATTACTTCAATCCCTTCTCGTTTGACTTCTTCCAATCTGGTACCAATTTGAGGGTTTGCCAATGCAATTATTACCATTGACAGAGCAAGTTGCATTATCGTGAATTTCCATGCTGCTTTATAGTTTGATGTATCGGGTATCAGGAGGTTCACTAATTGCATATCACCAATTCGTTTCAGTCTTCTACGACGAGAAATTCTATACAGCACATAAATAATTAGCAGTAATGGAATTACTGCAAAAGCATATAAATACTCTATGTTCTCGAATCTAATCATACGCCATCATTTCTAATAAATCACTTATTTTGACGTAAACACCAATTTGTAAGTGTAATTTTTCGCTTATACAATTTCGATAAATTCTACTTGCGTCTCGCCGAATGTTTTATGCGATATACTCCTAAATACAGTCGGTATATGCAATTTCATGTCTTTGGGATATTCTAAAGTTATGATTGCCGAATCATTTAGTATATCTTTTTCAGTCAACAATGCTAATAATGGATTTATTACATCAACTTTGTACGGCGGGTCGCAGAATATTAAATCAATTTTGGGGCTTTCATCGGAATAATCTCTGACAAACTTCAAAGCATCTCTGCAAATTATGGAATAGTCCTCTTTTGGGATTTTGAATAACTTTGCAATCTCGGAAGCGAGTTCACAAGATTTTTTCGAATTATCTACTAAAGTTACATGCGACACTCCGCGACTTAAGGATTCAAATCCTAAAGCCCCAGTTCCTGAGCATAAATCCAAGCATATGCAATTATCAAAATCTACAAGATTTGACAGGACATTGAAGATTGATTGTCTCGTTTTGTCGGATGTGGGGCGGATATTATTCGGAATTTTTCCTGAATAATACAAACCTCCGTAAATTCCGGTAGTCAATCGCATTTTATAATGTCATAATTGTATGTTTGGTAGGCAGACATCCACCTATGCAAGCAGGATATATTTGCAACGTTCGCGAGCAGTACTCTCGCTCACGCTCGTCTAAGGAGCTTTTCATCAATCTGAATCCGTTCAATCTTTTGGTGTCAGCAATATCGAGCTGAGCTGAAATCTTTATCAGCTCACTTGCAACGGTTTTAGTCATCCCTGAGCCAAAATATAGCATAGCATCGAGATTATCACAGACATTTGGGACTATTTGATTATACTCATTTTCTATTTTTTCTTGTAACGAATCCAAACCATCAAATCTAATCAAATTATAATATGCAGGAAGACCGTCCATGACAACGCTGATGTCCATGAATTGCCCTTGAAGCCCCAATATCATTATGTTGCCCGCTCTGAATTCGGGATAATTATAGATGAATGCACTATGTGCGTTCATTTGACTAATGTCAAATTTGGATATTTTCTTCCCTAAAGGTTCTAACAAATCTTGAATTACTTTCAGATCTTCCTTAGTAATAATGACTGCAAGCATCATTTGTTTCTTCGATTTTTGTGAGGTCATCGGGACAAGCTGAATTGAAAAATCTTCGAAATTAAATTGGGGATAGGTTTGTCTCAATTCTAATGCTACGAGAGCCTTCAGAGATTTCTCGTTCATATTAATATTGCCCGGAAATTTCGATACTAATACACTTTCGGATGGCAATGTGACTGATATTTCATCGGGTTTGAAATCCATTTCGGAGATAATATTTATCAATTCAGTCATTCCGTTTTGGGTTTCTTCAGACTGAGTGTTCT
The DNA here is from genome assembly GCA_018335795.1 of Desulfobulbaceae bacterium. Taxonomy (GTDB): domain Bacteria; phylum Bacteroidota; class Ignavibacteria; order Kapaibacteriales; family UBA2268; genus PGYU01. The sequence goes on from JAGXRP010000060.1 coordinate 133,206, forward strand.
CGAAATCAATTTTATGTATAGTCGAATTGATATAGTCCAAAGACAATGTACTGCCAACTATTGACACTCCGGTCAGATATGTTCGGTCTATGTTAAAGAATATCGAAAGTGTTCGACGCATGAAATATTTCCTACAATATTATTTTTCTAACTACCAAAGTATCAAAAAAACCACCAATTACAAAATCAATGTCCAATTTTTATGCTAATTTCCCGAAGCGTCTCCAAGTTTTCTTTCGAGACTAATCCGGATAAATCAATTCGCATATCTTTTACAATGCTTGAAAATTGAGAATAATCACCTTTAAAATAAAATGCCATAGCTTTGACAAATAGCTGCAATCCTCCAATGTCGTAATCATCTGATATTTCGGTGCTTAGATTGAGTACTTCGTCAAAATTATTCCTGTCCAAAGCAATTTGAGCCAAGCGCAATTGTACAGTATCACTTTGCTGGCGTGATAAAGCAGTAGAAAACCTGATTTCTCTGAATATTTGCTCTGCTTTTTCGCTCTCTTTCGCATTGAACAAACTTTGAGCTAAATGATAACGTGCGAAATCATCATGGGGATTGTCATTCAATTCGTTTTGGAGCAATTTTATATTCCTGTCATTTTTGATTTTGTCGTTGCTTTCGTAACCGTTATGAATTATTTCAATATTGCTTTCAATTATTTGCAAATCGCTGTTCAAAATTGATTGATTGATTTGCTCGTGAATTTTCCCCTCAAATCGGATGAAACTTTTATTCTTGAAAATTCGAGTATATCGGTGTGTTGATTGCAATCCGTCGCCGAGCATATTTTTAATAATCACATTTATGCCTCCAATTTGAGGGTCATTTGCATATTCAAAAAATTCACCAACATCGAATTTGGATAAAATTTCATCTGTATCAATAGTCAAAATCCAATCGCTGAAAACGTGCGCCAATGCAAAATTTCGAGCGGATGAAAAATCATCGTCCCACAACTTAAAGTAAACATCTGCTCCCAGTGAAGTAGCAATCACAGGAGTATTGTCCGTCGAACCTGTATCAACAACTACAATTCGCTCACAAAACAACTTGAGCGAATTAATCGTATCAGCGATTGTTTTCTCGTTATCTTTTGCTATTATCGCAGCAGTCAATATTTTACGACTACTATTAATCAAACTCCACCTTTGGGCTTTTCGGTGATTCGGACTTCTGAGGATTTACCCGAGAAATAAACATCGGGATTGTACATGCCAACAGCAGTTAGTGGCCCGAATTTAAACTTTCCTGCACTTACAACTCGTACGACATAGAAAAATTCAACATTACTTGTGACGTTAGTAAACATATTTACACGGTCGTCGCGATAATCTGCGTAAAATGGTTCATCAACATTTTTTATCCAGGATGGTTTGGCATTATTCGATAATCTCGGGTTCTCAATCACCCAACCAGCCGGAATCATATCACTAACAGCAAGATTTTCAATTGACTTCAAGCCATCTTTGAGTCTGACGCTTAATTTAACAAAAATTCGCTCACCATGTACTAAAGAATTAGCATTAACTTTGCTGCCGGATTGATTATACAGAGTCCGTTCAACCGCTACAAAACTTGATGTTTCGGACTTTTTGGCTTCTTTGGAATACCCTTTCGTTAGCAAATTATACCAAATTGAAGACTTCCCGGTATTGGTCAATTCAGTATCGTTGCTGATTTTGTGACTGACAAATTTGTTGTCAGAATTGAGCGTCGTATTTTTTCCGAATAAGTTGAAAGATGCTTCACCGCTTCCCTTTTCCATAATATTTGCGATTGCAAGCAGAGTGAATGCCGCTTCTTGAGTTGTATAATGTTTCTTGCGTCTTAGTTCGCTTGTCAGCAAATTAGCAAGTTTAGAAGTATAAATATCATTGCCTTTCACAGTGCTGTAAGCATAGGTCAGTAAAGCAAGTTCGCGTAGCTTCGAGCCGTAAACGTCAGTCATATCATCTTTCATACTGCGGGGCTCGATGGTATTGGGCATTAAAGCATAAAAAGCAGGAATATTTCCGCTCAGTAAAAAAGCAGAAGCCAAAAGCACTTTCGAATCATAGGGCATATTTTCGGCAGATTCCGCATAAAAGTTCATCAGAGCTTGCTCAGGTTTGCCGGCTCGAGACAACACAAAACAGGTATAAGCAGCAAGTTTGTACCTGTCGGCAGAATTATATTTAGACAAATTATTAGTTTGGTTGTATGATTCTGTCATCGAAAATATACTCCTCAAATAATCAATTAGAGATTTGTACCCATCCTCGTTCACATTGTAGCCACTATTTTTTGCTTCAGTCAGAAAATGCAAAGCATAAGCAGAAACCCAAATGTCGCTTTCGCCTTGTGCCCACAATCCGACTCCTCCACCTTGATTTTGCAAAGCGCTGATTTGCTTAATAGCATGATTTATTCTTTCGCTTATACCCAAATCTGTCAATTTTACCACAGAATTCTTGGTATATTCCTTGAAATCCTTGTAAACAAGCAATGGGAAGACTGACGATATGACTTGCTCGGTGCACCCGTACGGATAATCGGTCAGAAAATCAATTTTTTCGAAAAATTCGATATAAGGTTGGCTGCTAATCGTCAAAATACTCGTGGACATGTTTGGCATAAAACTTTGCGGATATTTGATTTTAACTGTTTGCCCGGGTTTGATTTCGGCAAATTCGCTTTTCAATTCTATATTTGTGGCTATTCGCACATTTATCAGGCGCTCGATTGAATATTTGTCATTTCCGTCGCTAACATTGAAAGTTATTTTATGGCTGCCTGTCAATTTGCCGGGTTTGAGTTTTGCGTCCACATAAATATCTGCTTTGGGTTCGAGCGTGATGCTATTATTCCAATAAGATTCAAAGAGCAAATCCCCATCAATTTTATGCTCAATTTTGACGCTTTTTTTCTTGTCGGTCAAATTTTTAAGATTGATTTTCACTTCAGCTTCGTCGCCGATTGACAAGAATCGAGGCAATGCCGGAGTAACGATTAGCGGGTCGGCGATTTTCATCATCTTTTCAGCGGAACCGAATCTGTCATTTTTATAAGCGACAGCCATAATTCGCAAAGCTCCTGAAAAGGTCGGCAATTCAATTTCAAATTCTGCCATCCCGTTTGCATCGGTTTTGAGATTGCCACTCCAGAATGATAACAATTTTACAGCCTTATCCACAAATGGATTTTGCAAATCCACCATTTGCATCATTGCTAAATCTTCACCGTCGCCACCGCCAAATTGCCCACCGCGAGCCTTATATTCCTTGTATAATTTAGTATATCCCGAGTATGTGTTCACGTCTAATTTGCGGGCAGCATAAAAGAAATCATAAGGGGCAGGTGATTTATATCGTTTAAGTTGCAAAATCCCTTCATCTGTGACGGCAATAGTCACGTTAATATCTTTTTCGGGCAAAGTTTTGATTTTGATTTTTTGCTTTGTCGTAGAACGGCTCGTCTCATCGGCAATGATTTCAATTGGCAAATATCTCTTATTATCTTTAATAGTCAATTCTTCATATCCGTAAGCTACATTGAGCGGAAAATTATTATTCGAAACGGATTTGATTAAAATCGCCGATACATATACATTGGGGTGATATTCACTTTTGATTGGGATATTCAGTGATGCTGAATTATCATTCGTGTGTAAGACGAAATGCTCCAAAACACCTTCTCGCTCGATACTTACGAATAATTTCCCATCAAAAGGAGTTTTGAACAGTAACTTCGCAGTTTCGCCGGGTTTGTAGTCTTTCTTATCGGCAGTTATGATTACTTTGCCTTCCTTATCAACGTTAAATCCTGCGGATTCTGCATAACCGTATCTATAAGCCCAGAATTGTTTTACTACGAAGCTTTCTGCATTGTTTTGGCGGACTCTGAATTCGTATTCACCGGAACTGACGGGAGTGAATTTGTGATTGTATTTGCCCCTAATTTTTATTGTTTCGGAACTAACTATTGATTCAATTTTGTTAGATTCGTAACGATAATCATAATTCCTTGACGAGCGCAGAGCGGAGTTGTAGGTGATTTTGTAAACATCAATGTTAACTTCGGATTCTGTTTCTTCGCCGTTTTTGTCCAAAACTACAATAGGTATAATAATTGGGCGATTCAGCTCAAACCAATCACCTGTATTTTTATTGATACCGACATATGCATTTTGAGTATGGATTTTACGAACTAAATATATCTGATTGTCTGAGCCTGTTTCGTCTTGCATATTTACACTTATATTCAAGTTTAAAAGCCCAACATTGCGATATAGCTCATTGATTTTGAATACTTCTTTTGTATTGCCTTTGTTATCGCTGACAATAGGGCGGAAGCTGTAATCACTAATGGGTTCGATGCCTCGTAAAATAAAATCATAATCCTCGAATTTCTCGGAGATGAAAACAGCAGTGTTGGTATTGAAACTAACTTCTCCGTTCAGATTTTGTGCAGGCATACCGAACAAATAATCTGTTTGGATATTTAAATTCACATCTTGCTCCGGAGTATAATATTCACGATCGGTAGTTGCAGTAATTCGCAATCTTTCCGGAGTGAAATCCTCAATTGAAAAACTATATTTCCCGATATTTACATCGTTCGGTAAATCTAAAAGCGCTTCATAATTGCCTGTTTTCAAGGTTTGTGCTAACTCATCTTTTACTTCAAAATTGCCTTGTTCATTCAATTTGACCCGAAACTCCTTATATTGCTGCCACGATGGATTCATGATTTTGAGCTTTAATGTTAAATCACCTAAAAGCTTCATTTCTTTATCTCGAACAATTCCATTGATGATAAGTGTTTCGCCCGGGCGATATAAATTTCGTTCGCCGTACATAAAGCAATAATAATCCGTAACTTCGGTGCCATCAGTGACATTTAGCCCTGATTTACTCACAAATGTTGAACCGTCAAGGAATAAATAATTCGTCTCGCTGTTGTGTTCAACACTAATGATTGTAGCTTTAAACCCTTGCTGATTTGACTTGTCGTTTTTTAGCATTGCGATGCCTCGACCATCTGTACGTGCGACCTCTGCTATTTGGTTGTTCTTAGAAATGATTTTGACAGTTGCATTGGCAATTGGTTTGGTGTTGACCAATGAATTTGCATAAACTACAATTTGATTTCCGGATACTTTGGTAATAATGCCTATATCCGAAAGGGAGACTTGCATGACTTGTCTCACCCAAGGCTGGTCTTTGTCGAATATATCGAGCAAATAGATTCCGTTTATGTTTGTTGCATCAGCAAAATTAAAATCCAGCAACTTGATATTATCGGAGCTTTTCAATTCGGATGTGTTAAACATTCTCTCGGAAATCATTGTGCCTAAGTTTGTGATATCTACTGCATCGTACCAATTCCCAGTCTCTTGGTCGTATTCAAATGAATATTGAATATCTTGGTAACCAGTCAATGCACGAACAAGATTATTTTCGAAAATCTTGAATATTTTTACTTGCAAATTATTGATTCCTGCAAGCTTAATGCCGATTTGCTTGTTACCTCTTGATGATAAGTAAAGAGCTGAGGGGTCTGCCAATACAATTTGTGCATCCATAACGGGAATAAACACAGTATTTTTCAGTTCTGACTTGAGCTTCACCCCGAAAATACTTTCTAAAGATTGGTTTATTGTTACTTCGTAATTATTTTCAGGGACAAAATTACCGTTTAGATATATTTCATTGCCAAAAATTTCAATTTCGTAAGGAATTTGGGGGTTGATTTTAATTTTATTTGCCAAATCACCGGCTTTGTTCAAAGTCTGATTGAATCGTAAAAGCAATCCACGTTGGTCTATCGTATTATTCACAACAATTTCCGTCATCCCGAAATCACTCAAAAGCGGTATCTTACCATTATAATTCATCTTTCGGGATTTCTTTTTGCCATCGGATTGCTCAAACTCAAAAGGAATTTCAATTGAAAGCTCCTTCCCTTCTACATCAAGAACATCTTCGACTGCTATTTGCATTTTGAGCAAATTGCTTTGTTGCCAACGAGCTGAACTGATATTATACTTTTTGCCGCTTATTTTCGCAGTGATTACATTCTTTACATCAATAAAATTCGCTTCGGTGTTGAATTGAATATCACAAACCAAATATGTCGGTGCGTTATCGTTTGCTTTGTGCCAATTCGTATTTACAGACTTGATGTCAGTATAAGTGGTGTGGAAGCGATAGATTTTCTTAGACGGCATTTGCGATTTAACCGGCATATAGTCGGTCAATTTGTCCGTGAACTCTATAATATAGTCAGTATTGGCTTTGAATCCGCCGTATGGATAAAAAACAAGCGTGTTGTTGCTTTGCCAATAAACATTGCCCGGTGTTTTGGGATAAATCTTAAACGGGAGCTCTTTTGGAGTTTGTCCAATCATATCGGAGGGAATCATAATTTTATCGAATTCAAATCTCAAATGATTCAAGTCGAGAAGTTCGCCTTGGTCTTGGAAATTATACTTGGAGACGTTGATTCTATTTGATGATGAACATGAAATCAGCACAATAATTAGGATAGAAAGAATAAATTTCGACATATTTGGCTCCCTACGATGATGAAATGAATTTTAAGAAAAAACCAAAAATTTTGAATTTTTGCAAATAACTGTATTATTTTGTAATCAAACTTAATACAATTTACGAAAATATGAAAACGATAAATCAAATTTTGAACATAGATGTCCCGATTATTTTAGCATCTCGTTCGCCGAGACGCCATAAATTGCTTTCGATGGTTGGCTTAGAATTCACAACTAAATTTTCGGATATAGACGAAGAGATTGATACAGACATCCCACCCGAAGCATATTGCATACACCTTGCGTGGTCGAAGGCAGATGTTATTGCTTCTAAACTCGTTACTCCTGCACTTGTAATCGGTGCAGATACGATTGTTGTGATTGATGGTATGATTTTGAACAAACCTGCCGACCGAGATGACGCATATCGAATATTAAAGCTCCTTTCGGGCAATACTCATACAGTTTATACAGGATTATCAATAGTTGATGCGGTTTCTCGGAATTGGATTACCGATTTCCAAACAACTGAAGTTACTTTTCGCGAGCTATCGGATGAAGAAATTTGGCTCTATATAGAAAGTGGTTCACCTATGGACAAAGCCGGAGCATATGGCATTCAAGATGATTTCGGAGCATTATTCGTAAGCCATATCAACGGGTGCTATTATAATATTGTCGGGCTTCCTGTTCAATTGCTATATATCATGCTCAAACGCTTTAGGGGCGAAAATGCTCAATTATAGAGTTCGCGACAAGGTCAATACATTGACTCTGCTTATGCCTTGGATTATAGTACTGGCAGTATTTTGGTTGTATCCGCTGTTTTATGCGATTTATATCAGCTTGACCGATTACAAAACGCTGACAAACACGGCGACTTTTGTTGGTTTGGCAAACTATGAAAATTTGTTTGGCGATTCGGTATTTTGGGTGGCTCTCAAAAATACTGCAATATTTACTTTTGGAACAGTTCCGGTTACGACAGCGATTGCACTGATTCTTGCTTCGATTTTGAATAATAAACTGATTCGATTCAAGGAGTTTTTCCGAGCATCATATTTTTTGCCGACGGTGACATCATTAGTTGTGATTTCGCTTATTTTCACGAATCTTTACGCAAGAGACGGATATATCAACAACATTTTATCAATGTTCGGGATGCCATTCCCGGAACGCGGCTGGTTGCTCGATACATCTACAGCATTGCTTTCGATTATGGTGATGGACGTATGGATATCGGTCGGATATTATATGATTCTATTTCTCGCAGGAATGCAAACAATTTCCGAAGATTTATATGATTCGGCAAAATTAAATGGTGCAAGCCCTGTGCAACAGTTTTTCTATATCACATTGCCATTAATTAAGCCAACTTTGCTATTTGTGCTGGTAATCAATACCATTAAATCTTTCCAAGTTTTCATTGAAATTTTTGTGATGACCAAAGGTGGACCACTCGATTCGACAACAACGCTGGTCTATTTGGTATTCGTGAATGCTTTCGAAAAAACCGATATGATGGGCTATGCATCCGCGATTGCATTTGTCTTGTTTTTTATACTCTTGGTATTCTCATATTTGCAAATTAAATATCTAAAAGTAAGGGATTAATTTATGAATTTATATTTTGCAATGCTCATCGGACTTGTAATCGGGTCAATTCCATCAGCTTTTTTGATAGTCAAAAGATTAAATGGTACTGATATATCAAATGAAGGCTCGAAAAATATGGGTGCAATGAACAGTTACGAAAGCACAGGGAGCCGCAAAATTGGAATCTTCGTATTCTTAGTCGATGTTGCTAAGGGAGCGATTGCAGTATTGCTCATCAGCTTACTCCCAGAAGCTACATATTCTGATATAGCGGTCGGTGGATTATGGGCTGTAATTGGGCATAATTTCAGTATTTTCATGGGTTTGAAAGGTGGCAGAGGTCTTGCGACCGCATTCGGTGTATTTCTTGTCCTTAATCCGATACCTTTTATCTTATGGGTCTTGCTATGGTTGACAGCTTATTATGTAATCAAGCGTCACATTCATATTGCAAACGCAATCGCAACTGTTGCTACTCCTATTATGGTTTTTTCCACGCCGGATAAATTGCTTGATATTGCCGCGTTTATGCCGATATCAGACCACATGCAATTCAAAATTTTAGTCACTGCGATTTGCATTGTTATTCTCATTCGTCATATTAAACCTTTGATGGAATATGTGAAAGAAACGGGGGATTCATGAAAAAGGAAAGCTATTTTAATTTTGACAGCAAGGACGTCTATTTTTCGGAGCAAGGTACAGGCGACGCATTGATGCTATTACATGGTAATACAGTTTCATCAAAATTATTCGATAAAGACTTAGATTTTTTTTCAAATTATTTTAGAGTAATCGCATTTGACTATCCCGGGCATGGGAAATCGGACAGAGTTGATAAATTCGATGAAAATTTTTGGCATTACAATGCTCTTTGTGCTATCGAATTAGCCGATATGATGGGAATTGACAGTCTCAAGGTAATCGGGACGAGTGGCGGTGCTCTTGTGGGGCTTAATATGGCAGTGCAAAAGCCCGAACTTGTCTCTAAATTAATCGCCGATAGCTTTTTCGGAATTCAGCTTTCAACTGATGATGCCGAATACATCGTAAAAGGGCGCCACAAAGGTAAGTCCAATTATTTGATGCAACGCTATTGGCTTAATCAAAGTGGTGAAGATTGGGAAAGCATTGTTGACCTCGACAATGAAATGTTGCTCAATCTCGCCCAAAAACAAATCAATGCAGTGCGTGGCAATTTGAGCAAAATTACGGCTGATGTTTTGATAACAGCTTCGCGAAAAGATAAAATCGTATTAAATATGGAGCAAAAAATGATAGCTATCGCACCAACGATTCCAAACTCGAAGTTGATGCTCTTCGACCAAGGAAAGCATACTTTTATGATAACCATGAGAGAAAAATTCCGACCTTTAGCCCTTGATTTTTTTGGATATTAGTTTACAATATCTAACTTATGAATACTTCTTCATATCTGTATTTTCTTCTATTCTTAAAAATATTTTAAAATTATAAAAAGAGGTGTTTATGGAAAACAGAATTCCGCTAATCGGCGAGACATTCCCCGATATGGAAGTTAAAACTACTCATGGCACGATGAATTTGCCAAAAGATTTTGCAGGAAAATGGTTTATTTTATTCAGCCATCCGGCCGACTTTACTCCTGTTTGTACAACTGAATTTGTAGCATTTCAAAACCGTTACCCTGAGTTTCGTAAATTGAATTGCGAGCTAATCGGTTTGAGTATAGACCAAGTTTATTCGCATATTAAGTGGCATGATTGGATTTTGGAAAACTTGAAAGTTGATATCGAATTCCCGATTATTGCCGATAATGGCGATATTTCTAAGAGTCTCGGGTTCATTCATCCGGGCAAAGGCACAAATACTGTACGTGCAGTATTTATTATTGACGATACAGCCAAAATAAGAGCGATTGTTTATTATCCTCAAGAATTAGGTCGTAATTTCGACGAATTGCTCCGTATGGTTCGCGCAATGCAAATCGCAGATAAAGAACACGTTGCAATGCCTGCAAATTGGCCCAACAACGAACTAATCGGCGATAAAGTTATCGTTCCACCGGCATCGGACATTAAATCGGCTAAGTACAAACAAAGCCGTTATGATAATTACGATTGGTGGTTCTGCTATCGCGATTTGAAAAACAAAGAATAGAGCATCCGGAAAACACAAAAAAGGCTGTCCCATAAGGGCAGCCGTTTTTTTTTTGTCTTGAACATGTCGGTAAGAGGCTGACTCATAAGGGCAACTTTATTTTTTCAAGACAAACAAAATCCCCCTTAATGAGGCTGTCCAAATGGGCAGCCTCTTTTGATTTAAATTGGGGATAAAATTAGTCTAATTGATATAATAGGCATTGTAAATTTGATTAATTCACTAAAAATGTGTATTATTTCATTTTTTGGTATGTTTTGATGTTAATTTGAGGCTATTTTGGAGAGGTAAGAGAGATATTTTGCTTTTTTAAGCTACAAATTTGCTTAAAT
>JAGXRP010000061.1 GCA_018335795.1 Desulfobulbaceae bacterium
CCCACCGTTTGTTGCCTTTAGCTGTAATTATTTGTAATTCCAGTTCGTATGGTGTGCCTGACTGCATACATTCCTGAACTGCCTTTTCTATAACAGGCCTATGCTCCGGAATATAAAATTTTATTCCTTCTTCAACAGAAAGAACAAGTTCCGTGTCGATCTCATAAATTTCCCGGACTCCTCTGCTCAGATATGGGGTCATGGTTTTTACATCAATACTCCAACCACCTATTTTGGCAATTAATTCTGTTTTTTCCAATTCATAATTGGCTGTATTCAGAGCTTCTTCTGCCAACCTGCGTTGGGTTAAATCACTTGCACTGGTTCTAATACCTATGTTATTTCCATCACTATCATAAATTGGCACCCAGGAAAATGAAACCCAAACTTCATCCCTTTCTTTACGTTTACATCTGATTTCTAAATTTTCGCCACTAGTTGGGGTCAAAGCATTAAATAAGGTGTTTTGTACTTTGGATAAATCTGATTCAGACACCGCTAATTCAAGGAAGTTGTCTGCTGCGAGGTATTCTTCAGCAGTATATCCGGTAATTTTTTCACAATATGAATTTGTCCATACAAGCCTTCCGTCTTTATTAAACCATGCTTCCCAACTCGCCGAATAATTTGTAATAGCCTTAAGTCTTTTCTCACTTTCTAACAGTGTTTGTTGCGCCTTCTTTCGTTCGGAAATGTCTATACCTATCCCAACCAGTACAGGGCTGCCATTAACCATCATCTGTGTACCAGTCATTAGAAGCCACTTGAAGTCGGGACCTCCTTGCAAAAGGACCCTTGCTTCAACGACTTCCTCGATGCCGTTCTTCAGTACATTCGCAATTTTTTCGCTTACTATCTGTCGGTCATCAGGGTGTATAGTATCAATTGCATTCATTTCAAGCATCTGATTTTCCTGTTTCCCAACAATTTTATCGCGTTGATATGCGTTCCAGCCAATATATTTGCCTCTATCGTTAATCATATAGAAAGTGCCTGGTATGCTATCTATTACAGTTTTACTCAGAGCTTGGCTTTGTTTTATCTCCTCCTCTGCCTGTTTCCGTCCGGAAATATCTAAGCAATGTCCAATATAGCCAATAAATTCATTTTTACTGTTGTACCTCGGTGTCCCATCATCCTGTATCCATCGGTATTCTCCACTTGCATGGCGAAGGCGGTAATCCATACTGAATTTTTCGTGGCGGTCGAATGAACTCACATATATTTCGATACATCTTTCTAAATCATCGGGATGAACGCCTTCTACCCAGCCGTCGCCTATTTCCTGTTCAAGAGTCCTGCCCGTAAAGTCAAGCCATGGTTGATTAAAATAATTACATTTCTTGTCTGTTCCTGAAGTCCAGATAAGAGCCTGTCCAAAATTGGCAAGAGTACGAAAATGAGTTTCACTTTCAATTAAAGCTTCTTCTGCCAACCTGCGTTGGGTGATGTCCTGCAGAATACAATGTGTTTGTTTAAAATCCCCTTTCAAATCATAGCCAATTTTACCATCAAAGGCAATAAATAATTGGCTGCCATTTTTGTGAATCATCTCAAACTCACTGTGAATATGCCCCTGAGCTTTGAAAAGTGGAAATTTTTCTTTTACAAGAATTTGAGATTCTGCTGTCATAAAATCACCAAACCATTTCCCAATTACTTCATCTCTTGTATATCCAAGCATATCGAGCCATTGCTGGTTTACTTCAATAAAGCAACCGTTAATATCTAAAGATTGATAGCCCAATGGTGCGTTATTAAAAAGAAGCTGAAAGCGTTCTTCGCTTTCTTTAAGTGCATTATTCGCCTCCGTTTGCTCCAGTTTCTGAAGTGTAGTTTCGCTAATTAGCTGGATAATATTAAGCAAAAAATCAATAGTTATCTGTACTTTTTCTTTTGAAACAATCGGTACTTCATCAAGTGCTTTCAGATATTTTTTAACATCAAACCCATACTCTTCAGCTTGCTGTTCAAAGAAACTACGATTGGGTTCTTCAAAAAAGAATTTTCCAGAAAACACGTTAGCAATATGTTCACCATTGATAACGATGGGCACGGCTACATCAACCAATCCGCTTAGACATTTGTAGAAATGGTATTTTTCACCTTCTGTTAATTTCCCTGCTAATTCTGTATCGCTTATGGTACATTTTTTTGAAGTTTCTGGATTGTCAGGATGAAAATAAGTACATATTTGCCTCCAACCTGATTTGGACAGAACATTTCCATTCAGGTCTAAAATAGCAGTTACAAAACCTGTTGTTTTGTTAAAACCATCGAGGAGAGTGTCAACTTTTTTAAAGTCGATTAACTCTATAAGTTTAGTTTTCATAGTACATCCTTTTATTCTTGTGTTATGTCAGTACTGTCTATAACAACAAAAATACACTCAACTGCCAATTAATTTCTTGTTTTACTGCGTCTAACAATCTAAACAATAGAATAAATCGAAATAAAACCAACAATTGCGTCAATCTCTCAAATTAACAGAAAAAAAAATTTCTGCAATTCGATTCCACTTATCTACATCTTCTCAATAAGTGTAATGCAAATATATATAAAAAAAAGAGGTTGATGTTAATCAGCCTCTAAAAATTTTTGTTTGTATTGATAGTAGCAATTAATAATTGAAAATTTCTTCCAATGTTAGTTCTTTAACTTCGCCAAATTGTTTTAGCAATTCAAAATCAATTTTGTCGCGATTGCCGATTAACAGGTATGTGAATTTCTTGCCTTTGATGCGCGAATTGAAGAACTTATCAAGGTCATTGATAGATATGCCGTTAATTCTGTCGTAAATATCCTTACGGGTGTCGTGCTCAAAACCGAGTTTTTTATTGCTCCTATAATTCCAAAATATGCTTGATTTGGTGATTCTTTCGGATTCGATTTTTTTCATCATGCCTGTTTTCGATAATTCAAATTGTTTTTCGGCTTTGGGCATTTCATTGAGCAAACCAAGGAATGCATCAGTAGCTATGCTCAATTTGTCCGGTTGCGTGCCTAAATATGCATAAACCAAGTGCGGTTTGTTGGGTTCGGTAGGTTGAGTGTATGATGCAAATGCGGAATATCCCAAGGCACGTGATTCGCGAAGTTCTTGGAATACGACTGATGACAATCCACTACCAAAATATTCATTGAAAAGTCTTGATTCAGCTAATGTGCTTTTGTCAAATTTACGGTCTTTAGAAATTAAGAGTATGTTGGTTTGTACCATATCGAAATGTACAAAGTAAACTTCGCTTTTTTTGAAATCTTGTTCTACAAATTGAATTTGTTTTGGATAATCTTTTAATGTCTTTGGGATTTTATGGTATTTTTCGACTAATTTTTTGGCATTAGTTAAATCTTTACCATAGTAGTAGCCATAATGTTTGTACGAACTCAAACCTTTAATTATGTCAGTCAATTCTTCGGGATTGATGTTTCTCAAATCATTTTCGGAGATTATATGAGTGAAGGGATTCTTCTTGCCATAAATTCCGAAATTCATTAACCCGCCCCACATAATATTACCTTGGTCGAGCTTTGCGTCACGTCTGGATTTCAAAATATCTTCAATATAATTGTTGAAAATCATTTGGTCAGGTTTTGCATTTGCTAAAATATGCTCTAATAATTCAAGCCCACGTTCGAAGCCGCTTTCAAGCCCTGAAATATAAATGTAGAGTTGGTCTTTGCCGGAAGACACTCCCATGCTGATACCAAGACGGAAGAATTCTTTGCTTAATTCTTCGGGAGTGTATTTGTCAGTGCCTATATAAGGCAAATATTCGACTGCGAGAGGGAATTTCAAATCATGTTCAGAGCCCATGTCGAGCACATAATACAATGAGAATAGCTCGTTTGTATGATTTTTGATATGATTCAATTTGATTCCGTTGGAAAGTTCTATTGTTTTAATTGAATCTTTGAAACTAATAAATACAGGCGACAGTCTAGGTGTTTCAAATTTCATGATTTCAGAGAAAAATTCTGATTTGTTATCGCGATTCATGCTGATTGCTGTAATTTGAGGTTTGTCAACTTTGACAACGTTTTCATCTTTTCCGCTTCTTTTGAATACAGCGACATAGTTTTCGCCAAAATTTTCAGAAGCGTATCTCATAACATCCTCTTTTGTAATTCTCGACATTTCATCAATGTATTTGCAATACTCTACCCAATCGTCATTTGAAGTGAAAACGCCAACAAAAGTATGAGCAATACGATTAGATTCCTCGCTTCTGATTCGGTTTAATTTCAATCTGTTGACAATTGCTTCGAGCAAACCTTCGTCAAAGTTACCATTTTTTATATTATTAAGTTCGGCAAGCATCAAATCTGCGACACTTTCGAGTGGTTGCCCTTCCCGTGGTTCGCCATAAAAATATAACATGCCGTAATCATTATATTGTGCGGTATATGCAGCCGCAGTCAGTACTTGTTGCTTTTGGATAAGATTCAAGTCTATTAATCCTGCTTCTCTATTATATAGGATTTGCCCCATCATATCCATAACATATTTGTTGGGACTATTTACGCCACCGGTTCTGAAAGCAAGCGTTACAAATTCGCTGTTTGGTCCAAATACATCGTGGCGAATTGGATGCTCAATCGGCTCTTCTTTCGGATGCTCAATTTTCGGTACTTCTCTGCGTTTGCTTTTGCCGAAATATTTATCAATCAAAGCCACAGCTTCTTCGAAATTCAAATCCCCTGCCATGCAAACAGCCATATTATTCGGCACATAGTAAGTATTCCAATAGTTATGAATATTGACCATTGATGGGTTTTTGAGATGTTCAGGGTCGCCAATAACGGTTTGTGTACCATAAGGGTGAGTCGGGAACAAACTCGCACTTAATTTGTTGTAAGCACGCGTACCGTCACGGTCTTGATACATATTGAATTCTTCGTAAACGGTTTCTAATTCAGTATGGAAAAGTCGAAGCACTAAGCTGCTGAATCTTTCACTTTCAATCATCAACCAACGTTCTAATTCATTTGCAGGAATATCATTGATATAGACAGTTCTTTCGTTACTTGTGTAGGCATTTGTGCCCTTTGCACCCAGACCGCTGATTAATTTATCATATTCACTTGGGACTGCATATTGGGCGGCGACTTGCGATACACTATCAATTAACTTGTAAATACTTGCTTTTTCGGTAGCATTGCTTGTGTTGCGATGTTTTTCGAAGAGGTCGGACAACTCTTTGATATACTTGCTCTCTTTTTCCCAATCGGTAGTTCCGATTTTATGAGAACCTTTGAACATCATGTGTTCCAGATAATGCGCCAACCCTGTGGTTTCATGCGGGTCGTAAGTTGAACCGGCTTTGACAGCGATATATGTTTGAATGCGAGGTTCGTCAAAATTTTGCTTCAAATAAATCTTCAACCCGTTGTCGAGCGTATAAATCCTTGCTTTCAAAGGGTCGTTTGTAACGTATTCGTACTTGTAGCCTTTGGAATCAACTGCTGATTTCAATTCATATTTATGAGGTAGTTGAGAATAAAGCGACACAGCCGAAATGCAAAATAGTACAATTAGTACTCTTAAAAAATTCATGGATTTCATCAAAATAACCTTAATAATGTTAATAGCTTTTTTCAAAATTAACACTAAATATGCAGATTATAAAGTAATGTGTGTTTTTTTTATCAAATTAATTTAATTTGTCAACATACAACATCATATTTCGGTGGCAAATCTTAATGAATTTTTCCATATTTGTCAAAAATTCTTTAAATTTGAGAATATATTAAATTGGTAAAAAGAAATAGTTTGTTTCGATTTGCCATGTGATTCGTTATATGATTTTTGAAATTAGGAGCATAAAGAGAAATGACTAAAATGACAGTTTTTGCGGTATTGATGATTCTATTCTCCGTCAATCTATTTGGCGAAACGATATATGTCAACAACGCAATCCAATCACCCGAAGCCACGGGAACTCAGTCAACGCCTTTCAATACGATAGCAGCGGCAATAGCCAAAGCTCAGCGCGGTGATGTCGTGGTAATTGTTGGCAATCACGATGGCAAGCAATTAACTTATAGCGAATCTGTTGTCATCCCAAAAGAGCTTGAATCACTTTCGATAAATGGTGACAATAACCCTATCATAGATGGTAGTAGTTTGAAAGGTTCGAATAATGCTGCTTTTTTAATCAAGGCTGAAACTGTACGCATTTCCAATCTTACAGTTAAGAATTTCATCGGTGGTAATATTGATGAACTCGGCGTCAAAGGTGGCGCTGCTTTTGCATTTACTGCAGGTCTGAAAGATGCACGGATTGAGCGTAATATAATTGAAAATTGCAATTATGGAATGATTTTCAACCAAAATCAATCTTTGAGAATTAGTGGCAATACGCTAAAGGGCTTTCCTGCAGTCCAAAAGGACAATCCAAAAGCAGGTGGCATAGGAATCATGGTTTTCACGGATAACCAATACATTCAAGACAATCATATTGGAGATAAAAGCCCCAATACAATTTCCGGTGCTGAATATGCCGCAATTTATGTAGGTTCAGAACAAACTTTAGCATTTGCAGATTTCACACGTATCTCAAATAATATCATTAAAGATAATGCTGGCTACGGTATAGTGATGTCAAGCCTCGAAGGGTCTTGTATTCTATCAGGCAACGTTTTCGAAGGTAATAAAACTGCAATTTTCCTTAAAAAAGACAATCACGATACATTCATAGAAAAAAATACTTTTAAGGGGTCAGTAGGTTCTGCAGAAGTTATAACTGATGAAAGTTATAGTGGTGCAATGCTCTATTCGATATGGAAGCATTTCGAAAATATATTTGAAAAGCCCACTTTTGCGAAAATTGAACAAGAAGGATACGAAAGCATAATAGATTCGAACAATTTGAGATATATTCGTACTAACCAAGCCGATGCCGAAAAGGATAGTGGCTCTAACGGGGTTTTAGCTAAATGAGTTTCTTGGGTCATTTTATAATTGCCGTACTGCTTATTTCGCCAATTTCGGGCATTATTAATGCCCAAGAGGATTGCTGTTCGCACGGGGAATATAAATGCCATACTATGGAGTTATTAAAAAATCGCAAAGATAAAAAACTTCATACAGATAAATTTCAAGAAGATTTTAGAATTCCGATGCAAAGCAAATATCCTTCAAAAGAGGGATATTTTGTTATTCATTATGATACAACAGGTTCTAATAAAGTTGATTTGACAGATAATAATATGAATGGTGTACCGGATTATGTTGATTCTGTCGCTTTTTATTTCGATGTAGCATATAATTTTTTAGTTAATGGCTTGAACTATAATCCACCTCCACCGGACAGCGGATTCGGAGGCGATGACCGCTATGATATTCACATAGTCAATCTTGTTGCCGAAGATTACGCAATTTACGGTTATACCGAAGTGGAATTAGATATTAATCCACCGCTTAAAAACCCACGACATACTTCTTCAATATATATTGATAACGATTACAGTCCATTTGATTCTATAAAAGTGGCTAATGGCAACAAAACCCCTGCTTATGCCATAACGGGAATCAATGCAGTGAAAATAACTTCCGTGCATGAGTTGCATCACGCAATCCAATTTGGTTACGGTTATCCTGATAATAATGGTATTGCATTCATGGAAATGAGCAGCACTTGGCTCGAAAGCGAACTTTACCCGGATTTGAATAACTATTTAGCGTATATTGGCGATTTGTTCAAAAGTTTAGAATCATACCCACTATCTGAAGCCAATGATGCTCAGACAGGTTATCGGTGGAATGTTCTTTTTAAATTTCTTTCAGAAGCATATTCACCGGACCTAATTTTGACTTTTTGGAATTTCATTCTTGAAGAATATGATGGTTTTGAAGCTCTTTATTACAGTATAGAAAAACATAATCTTGATTACAATGCCGTATGGACTGAATTTTTGTCATGGATATATCATACCAATACTCGGTCTAACGGTGATATTTACTTTGCTGATGCCACACGATTTCCAAGATTGGCTTTAAATGTCAATGAGAATATGACTTCAGAGATTTTTGAATACGTAGAGTTGCTCCAACCATATCAATTTCTACCTATACGTGTAAACAATTTGAGTGGTAGCGACAACGGAATAACACATTTTGATTTTATAATCGGTAAAATTCAGCCAAAGTCTGTTAACGATGAAATAAGTGAATTCAAACTGAAGATTAATAGAAATGAAGACACTCAAATTCCTTATAGCATTTTCAAATATTATTTAGAGGCTGATAAGGGTGACTTAATTAGCGCAGTCTTTGTCAATGACGGAGCACGCTACCCCGAGGAATCTTTTGTTTTGCCCAATCCTGTTGATTTGAGTGTGAATTATTTATTCATTGCGGTACCACTACTAAATTCAAATAATTTGAAATATAACGTAATGATATACGACCCAAATTATATGGTTGTTGTTGATAAAAATATCGAACCAAGCCGAAATAGTGGTTATAATGGGTTCAGGATTGATTTAGCTGAAAATTCTTTAGCCTCGGGGGTGTATCTGTATTCAGTTTCCGGAAATGAGAAATCCTTTTTCGGAAAATTTGCTATAACTAAGAAAAAATGATGTATATTAATATTATGGGAGTCACAATGTGCTCAATTAGACGTATTTTGTTGTTTTTGGTAACTATTGTACTTTTTAATCTCGGTAATGTAGTATTTGCTCAAGATTTCTGGGAACAAACTGCCGGACCCAAGGATGGAGGCGGTGACTACGAGTTTGTTTATACAGTTGCAATCGATTCACAGGGGTTTATCTTCGCTGGTAGTGCCGGTAATGGGCTCTATCGCTCGACTGACAAAGGTGCGACGTGGGAACATGTTCTTACTGAACCGCAAATTGTTTGGCGAATTGCTGTCAATTCCAATGATGTAATATTTGCTTGTACCGACCAAGAAGGCATCTACCGTTCGACAGACGGAGGAGATACTTGGGTACATATTTTCAATGATAATATGTGGATAACTTCGATCGATTTTGACCAAAATGATAAGATTTTTATCGGAACTGAAGCAAGTGGAATTTTCTCTTCAGAAGATGATGGTGATACTTGGGATTCTGTTTGGGACCCAGGCTTTGTGTTTTGGTATTTATTCATAGATGATGCGGATATTCTATATGTCTCCACTTTTTTTGATGATGTACATAGAAGTACGGATGGTGGAGCAAATTGGGAAAGTATAGGCTTTGTTGGAGATTTGATTTGGTACATGACACAAGATAACGAAGGAAAATTATGGGCAGGGTCTGATTCTGACGGATTGTATTCCTCCGAAGATAATGGCGATACATGGGACCAAGTTGCATTTGCCGGAACTCCAATCAGCACTATTCTTATAGATTCGAAAGGTACTATCATAGTAAGCGATTACGATGTTTCTATATATCGTTCGGTAGATGGTGGAGCAAATTGGAATAATATTTCAAGCGGGTTATCATTCGATGCAATCAACGGTACTGTGCTTGATGAACAGAGTTTAGTTTATATGGCTACATTCGGTGGCGGTGTTTACAAATCAAGAGAATCTTCATATCCTGCTTCAATCGTAAGTGTAGATTTGAATTCTAACTCATTCTGCGAAGGTGAAAATGTTGAAATCAACTTTAATGTAGGAGGTCTTTTCAACAAAGATAATACTTTTACAGCACAATTATCTGACGAAACAGGCGATTTTGAAAATGCAATGGATTTAGGTACACTGTTCGGGCAATCCTCAGGTACTTTTCTATCGTCATACGTACAAGTAGGAACAACTTTAGGAAGCGCATATAGAATTAGAGTTGTTGCAGATATGCCGGAAAATGTTAGTGCTGATAATGGTGCAGATATTTCAATCAACAGCGTTACACCTACATTAACAGCACCTGTTGACGAATCAATTGATGTGATTTTGATGCCGGAATTGACTTGGGATGCGGCGTCATCATGCACCACAGCCTTTACTATTGAAGTCAGTACTGATGTCAATTTCAATAATTTGGTATTAAATTTAAACAATCAATTAGGTACATCATATACATTTACTAACAATTTGAGCGTGTCAACGCAATACTGGTGGCGAGTTGGTGCTGAAACCGAAAGTGGTGATGTCGTATATACAGACCCATTCACGTTTACAACTGAAGGGCAATCAGTGTTCACTCACAATATCAGCTTATCTTCCGGTTGGAACATGATTTCTACCTACATAATACCTGACGATGTAGATTTTGATGCTATTATGAACGATATTAAAACCTCAATTGTCATTGCTAAGAACAATGCAGGTCAGGTTTATTTTCCTGAATTCGAAATAAATGACATTGGCAATTGGAATATAAATGAAGGCTATCAAGTATTCATGACGCAATCCGAAACACTCGAAATCACAGGTTTGAAAGTAGAACCTGAATTAAACGGAATACCATTATTATCAGGTTGGAACATCATATCATATTTGCGAGATTCGCAAATGGAAATTGTAGATGCACTTGCTTCAATCACTGATAATAATAATTTGGTAATAGCTAAGGATAATTTTGGTAATATTTATTTTCCCGAGTTTGATATTAATATGATTGAGTTCATGCAAATCGGACAAGGATATCAAATCTTTGTATTAAGCAACGATACATTAGTATATCCTGAAAATTAATAGATTTCAACGAAGTTTAAATAATAGATTTATGAAGCTGCCTCAAAAGGGCAGCTTTTTTTTATGACAATTGAACTCCCCCAACAATCTTAGGATGAGATAGAGAACGGTTTCGGTAGATTTTATAAAAAAAAGGAAGCTGCTTTATGGAGCAGCCTCTTTTTCTCTGCGGAGGATGAGGGACTCGAACCCCCAAGTGGTCACCCACGGCGGTTTTCAAGACCGCTGCCTTACCAATTAGACTAATCCTCCCGAATTAAGACTACAAAAATAAGAGTTTTTTTTGATTTATACAACAGTAATTTTCATCATAAATATTTCTTGCCTGAATTTATCCAAAATTCCTTAAATTTATTTTTTGATTTTACTATCAAATGGAGAACATTATGCGAATACTAACAATTACCTTTTTTTGTTGTTTCATCTATGCCACATCTTATTCTCAGGTCAATTTTTCCGGCTACACTGATTTTTACATTGCCCATGATAATGATAATTCTCGAAAAATCGATGGTCAACCCTATCGCTTGTTTTCATTCATGGATGGCAAAAAAAATGAATTCTCTCTAAACATTGTGAATCTTGCTATGGATGCAAAATTCGACAAAGTCTATGGACGGATTTCGCTACATTACGGCGACTTGCCTGCACAAGCTTGGACGGGTCCATATCCTGCCATCCAAGAAGCATATGCCGGAGTGATTCTGTCGGAAAGTTTTTCGATTGACGCTGGCTATTTCCTGACGCACATTGGCAATGAGGCTTTACTGCCAAAGAATAATTTGCTCACATCGCACTCTATGGTAACATTTATGGAGCCATTTTATCATGCAGGAGTACGAGCAAATTGGCAAGTTAGTGAAAAATTCAAGGCTACTTTTCTCCTAATTAACAGTATGTGGATATATGTCAATACAAATGAGAACTTTGGATTGGGAATGAGCTTGTTCTATGGCGACGATGGTTTAAATGTGTCATACTCAGGAGCTATTGCCAATGAATCTAATCCGGGGATTAGCACTGACATATATAATAATGTGAATTTTTCTTATAAAGGTGGTAAAACTCAGTTAAAAGCCCAATTTGATTTATATTCGCAAATCGGCGAAAGCATCAAAGACAGACATACATATGGAGTGTCCTTGACTTCGCATATGGGTTTTAATTTCATCGAAAATCTTAGCGGAACAGCTCGATTTTCCTATGTGGACAATATCAACGGGACAGTTTTTACATTGCCTGCAACAACTATGTTAGAGGTATCTGCAGGCTTTGAATACAAACCTTCAACTAACTCTTACATAAGAATAGAGCAACGCGTAATTGAAATTTTGGATGATAATTATTTGGTGTTCCGAAATGATGAAGGCAGGTACGTAAGCATGAGAGGAGAAACCCTACTTAACTTTGGATTCTGGTTTGATACATCAGATTTATTAAAATAAAAAACCCCCATCAGCCTGAGCGTCCGAGGGTTATCTGTTTGTTCAGAGGCACATTTGTTATCTTATAACAGGCACCATTGTAGTTACGTTATTGTTCATAGTAGTTATTTGCAAGAAATAAACACCTTGAGCCAATCTGTCAGTATTGATGCTGAAATCATAATATCCGCGAGTTTGGTATTCGTTGTCTAAAATATTGATAACTGAATTACCAAATGCATCTACAAATTTGATTGATACCGGGGAATCACGGTCAATCGAGTAAATAACTTTAGCAACCTGTTGTACCGGTACAGGAGAAACTTTAACGTCAACAGTAACAATAGCACTTCTGTCTTCTGTTTCAATTTCTCTAACTGACGTTTTTGCCATATAGATTGCATTAACCGGGTCATATTCTGACCAAGGCAAATCCCAACGTTGAGATACACCGGGTTGGAATGCACCGCGATAAGTTACTTTGTCGAAGAATGGGTGGTCAATAGGCACAATTCCATTTCCTTGGAACGAAGCTGTTTGATTAGCTAAAATCGAAGTAGTGCTTGGACGAGCATCAAATGCTTTGCCATATGTGAATGGGTCTATTAAACCGGCGGCCATTGGGCTACTTTTATCAATGTAATTATTGAATGCAGGTGTTTCTAACCATTCTGTTGTAATTGGCGTAGTTCCAGTACCGAGATTCAATATGCCACCTTTGATACCGAAATAACTAATATTACGTAAGAAGATTGAATCTGCTGCAGCGGCGGCTTGAGATTGTGATGTCAATAAGTCAATACCACGGGGCCAGCCTGCAAATACTGTATTCACGATTGAAGTTCTGTTGTTACGACGTAGTTGAGCACCGGCACCAAATCTATTGTGATATGATGTAGCTTGACCACCTGATGATGATGGAGTCCAGCTTGTATCTTTCAATGGTCCGATTGCTGTAATGTTCGAGAAGACAGCTTTTGTCAAAGGATGATTATATGAACCTTGACCGTCATTGTCTTGTTCGAATGCTTGACTTGTAGATACGTCAGCACGGTCTTTGTAACGTTGAACTATACCGAATTGAATCATACCGCTAAAGCCGTTATCACCGTCAAAATCGTCATCAAGGGTACCGATAGCGATTAAATATTTTGCATTAACTGTACCACCGAACCATTCGTATGCGTCATCGTTTGCATAACTTACTTGGATGTATTCTAACTTAGTTCCACGACCAACGCCACCCATAGTGAGTGAGTTTAATTCTTGATTTGGTGCAGCAGCGATACCTGCAAATTCTATTCTTACATAGCGTAAAACACCGCTACTATCATTGTCGTCAGGGTTAGCACCGCCACCAAACCAACCTCGAACGCGATTTTCATCGGCAATACCACCTTCCAATGCTGCTTGACCATCAGGATGATTTGTTGTAGCTCTACCACAAATCAACACACCACCCCAGTCACCACCTGCACGTTGCCCCGGAGGTGCTGAACTTGTCATTATAATTGGAAGTTCAGCAGTACCGTTAGCATAAATTTTACCACCGCGGTTAACGCAGATAGCCGAATTTTGACCTACTGTATCGCCTAAGATTATAGTACCGGGTTGGATTGCCAACACTCCTCCTTCATCAACGAATACGTATCCGTCCAATCCATAAACCTTGGAGTTCGAAAGTTCAACTCTTTTTGTTATTGCGGTACGCAATATTGAATCGGCTACGACAGCTTCAGGTTGAATAATTTGGAAAGCTTGGTCGTTTCTGTCTTGCATAGCATCATTTAATGTACCATCTGAATTAATTTGAATCATTCTGACATAGCCTGAGTTTGTGTTGATAGCTGGAACTCTGAAGCCGCCTGCGAATTTACCTCTGCGAGCTGCTGAGTCAAGTATGTTTGTTGCTCCCGTCAAATCTTCCCAAGGTCCGTTTGCTGATGTTGAGAATTGGAATCTCCATCTCATTCCTAATGTTCCTGTTGTGTCCCATACCAAATCTTGCGATGTACCGGCTCTAAATATTTCTCCGCCGTTCGGAGTCAATAATTTTGCCGTTTGGGCATTCATTGCCACAGTGAGAAAAGTAAAAGCTAAAAGCGTTAGAATAAATTTATGCATAGTAATTGCACCTATAATGTATAACAAATTACAGTTAATTGATTTAATTAATTTATTTAGAAAGACTTATATTAGAAGACTCTATATCCGAAACTCAATGAAATTGTTGAACCTCTCAGATTAGTAGCAATTAATTTTTCGTCTTGTCGCCAAGTTAATGGCTCGTTAAGTAAGTCACGCATACTTAATTTTATGTCAAAATTGCCTATTGGCTGACTTATTGAAAAATCTATAACATTTCTTGGTAACTCGTAAACATGCGGGTCGTTAGACTCTGTAACATAAATACCTTGTTGAGCGACTTGAATTATTCTTCTACCAAATGTATTATATGCGAGATTGATACTTGTTCCGTGTCTTGGATGTTGGTAGAACAAACCTACATTGACCGTATAAGGAGATTGACCCCACATGTGGCGGTTATCTTTAACAATGTCGCCCCCTTGGGATACTTCAATTGTTGTAGTAATAAGTGCCACATTAACGTTAAAAGTCAGTTCGCTGAATAAATTTGTAATAAAACCTAGATTTTTGCGAAGTTCAAATTCAATTCCGTAATTTTTGGCATCACCCAAAGCATTTGCAAAGCTTCGTGTCAATTCACTTTGTTCCGGGAAAATCGTTTCTTCGATAGCGTTTTCGAAATTTTTGTAGAACAAACTAATTGAAGCAACTTCTCCACCTGTAGGGAAATATTCGAATCTCAAATCATAATTTTGAATTAAAGAGCGAACTAAATTTGGATTGCCTTGTACGTTGGCTTGTTGAAGATAGTCATAGAACGTAAATGGAGCAATTTCACGAAACTCCGGACGAGCTACAGTTTGTGTTGCTGACATACGAATGTTTGCATTCTTGGTAACTTGATAAATGAAATTGATAGATGGCAATATATCTTGTCGAGATTCATTAACATTTACAGGTATGTCACTTTTACTGAAACTGTTTAGACGTTGTGTGTGGTCCTCGTACCGAGCGCCAAAAATTATTCTAAAGAATTCAGGTGTTTTACCAAAAGATATTGAGAAGGGTATATCAGCCATAATATAAGCTGCGTAAAGTTCTTCACTTGCATCGTAACTATCACTCAAGCCAGATTCTTCACCCATTAAGAAACCACCTTGGTATCGAAAGTTCTCTTGAGCAAAAATCATTTCAGGATTATTATATTCGGAAGTAATTTCATCAACATCTTCATCAAGATTTGTAGGGTTAATGATTGTGAAAGAACGAGCATTGAAATCACGTTTTCTGTTCTCACCTAAGAATCCGAATTTTATTTTTGAAATTCCTACAGGAATTGTCATATTTACGCTACCTGAATAAACGTCATCAATAAGTGCAGAGAAAAATCTTCCAAGCCTTGCACCATCACCTTGCATTGTTCCGGTCAATTCCGGGCGGAATGGTGTATTAGGGTCGAATTCCAAATCCGCTATACTCCGAGAAAATTTCAACCTTCTAAAGTCAGGTTCATCACGTTCTGAAGTAGAGTATCCTACTCGCCAATCAAGTAAAGAATTCAATAATCCCAAATTGTGTTCACCACCGAAAGAACCGGAATAGAACCACTTTTGGACAAAATGATATGAATAATTTTTATATTCAAAATATTGGTATCCAATGTCCTTGCCTTCGAGCATCAAAATTTCATCGTCAGCGGAGCGATTAAAAACATTTTTGAAGTTCAATACATGGTCAGCACCAAGTTTATATGCTAAGTTGAATAGACCACCGGCGCTATAATTGGTTTCCGAAACTGAACCATTAGTTGTATATAATGTATCGAATTGAGCTAAATAACCATTTCGCTGTACGTTGTTGATTGAATTTGAACTTCCGTAAGTCAAATTGGCTATTACACCCAAATCATCACCGCCAATTTTGAATAAATCTGTATATGACAAACCGAATGAACGATTATCAAATGGTCCAATAGTATTTTCTTCTCTTTTGTACAAATCCGAATTGAAAGATTTTGAAACTGCTTCGTATTGGCTCCTTGCACCTGTAGTATCAAATGGATTACGAGCACGATTTTGCAAATCATTAAATTCAAGTCTGCTTCCGGGTACATTACTTGGTAATGCTCTCAAACCATCATCTTTGGCAAACCAATCAGTTGAACTGCGTGTTGAGCTGATAAATTTGTTTTCTTTGAGAGTAACATTAGTATTAACATTTGATGACAAAGAGATTTTGAAACTTCTGCCATTAGGAAAATCAACAGTATTCAACTGTACTAATCCACCGGCAAAGTTGCCCGGCAAATCCGGAGTAAATGACTTTGTCACATTTACATTTTGCAAAAATTCGGTAGGGAACATATCGAACGAAAATGATTTTTTGTCAGGTTCAGTTGATGCAAGTCCTGCCCCATTCAATGTTGTATTGCTATATCTTTCGCTTACACCACGAACAAAAATGTGCTTATTGTTTACTAATGTGACGCCCGAAACACGTTTGAGTGATTGCCCTGCATCTGAATCGGGCAACTTGCTCATTTGCTCACTACTCAAACCATCGCTGACTTGAGAAGCATTTTTTCTTTGAGCCAAAATTGCAGCTTCGTTGTCAAATACTCTGCGAGCTTCGACAACGATTTCATCTTTTAACTTGCTCTCAAATTCCAAGGTAATGTTAAGATTGATAACATCGCCAGCTTTAACAACAATACCTATAACTTCTTTCGGCAT
Source organism: Desulfobulbaceae bacterium (assembly GCA_018335795.1). Taxonomy (GTDB): domain Bacteria; phylum Bacteroidota; class Ignavibacteria; order Kapaibacteriales; family UBA2268; genus PGYU01. The sequence continues at coordinate 16,903 of JAGXRP010000061.1, forward strand.
ATAACCGACGTATGAGAATCTGAGATTGTAAGTACCGGGCGCGACATCTTTCAGTCTGAATTCACCCTTCACATCAGAATAAGCACCCATATTTGTGCCAACAACCATAACGGTGGCTCTCCGGAGAACTTCTCCGGATTCGGCGTCAATGACCTTACCGGTGATTGTACCGCCGGATTGTGCATAAATATTAGGTGTAATAAAAAACATACATATCATAAATACCATAAAATACGAATTTACTTTAAAAGTACTCATTACAAAATTCCTTTAGCTTGAACAAACATGTACAAAGGTCGCCTTATAGATTGAATATAGTATAAATATTGAGTTAACTTTGTGTTAATTTAATCTCAACTAACATTACATAAATACAATATTTATAAGATATTTACACATAGAATTTAAAAATCTACATATAAAAAAAACTCTCGAATTATATTCGAGAGTTTTAGATATTCTGAGACAAAATATTTTAGTTTTGTGGATAAAGAAGCATCGAATTTTTAAACAAATATATTTGATAGCCTTGACCGGGAAGCATATCACCAATATTATTAATCTCAAATTGAGGAATAAAAACATTACCGAGATTATCTTTTGCAATTATTAATGCATCGTCATTTATTAAAGTTGCCAAAGCTACTTGAATATCCATCGGGGAGTCTCTGAGATATGAAATCATGTTCCAACCTGCGTTCAGGTTGACGTAGGTGCTGTCGGGTTTGACTTTTGTGCCGTTAATTGTCATTTGGGCATTTTGAGCTATATATACTTGATATGCTTGATTGACATCCCAATCTCCAATTTGATTAATTTCAAATGCCGGTATATAAACTTCACCAAGATTATTTTTTACGATAGCGATGTCATCTTTGATAGCATCGAACAAAAATTCCATATTCGGGTCATCAGGCTCGATGAAAGTAGAAATCATATTCCAACCACTACTGAGGGACAAAGTTTGCCCATCTTCATCTGCGGCTGTTGTGAACTCCCAAATGTCCGACCAATCAGTCGTAACTGCATTGTTCATTCCTCTGACTCGCCAAAAGTATTTTGTATTCGGACTTAGTCCTATAAGCGGAAGAACTGTTGATGGTATTGTCTTTTCAATTTGAATATTAGAAAAATTTACAGTTGTTGAAACTTGGACGTTATAATAGTTTGAATTATCAACAGTTAGCCAATTTAACACAGGTGATTCAACATTTACCGCTTCATCTGCGGGTGAAATCAATACAGCAATGTCATTAATTTCCGTTCCCAAAATAGCGAGTGAATGTATATATGTACTTGTTGCGACTGAAGACCAGTCAGTCAAATTTCCAACTTGTACAGGGCTAGTTCTGTTAACGTTATCCCCCAAGCCTAATGACCCGTAAACGTTATATCCCCAAGCCCACAAAGTGCCGTTGCTTTTGATAGCAAGAGTATGTCTATAAGCGGCTTGGATGTAATACCAATCATTAGCGGAACCAATTCTGACCGGAACAGTTGAATTTGAAAAATTACCTCTGCCAAGCTGCCCGAATTCATTCAAACCCCATGCCCAAATTGAGCCATCATTTTTAATTGCAACTGTGTGTCGGTGCCCACAAGAGACGGATTTCCAATCATTATCACTACCTACACGAGCCGGGGTTTGTCCTTCAGAGGTATGACCGAGTCCAAGTTGTCCGTTCAGATTAGAGCCCCACGACCAGAGACTACCATCGGCTTTGATAGCCAAATTAAAAGCAATTCCCGAAGCGATAAAAACCCAATCAGCATCTGTTCCAATTTGAGTAGGTTCGAGGTGATTCACGAGGTCTCCTGTGCCTAATCTATGATTTGAGTTATCTCCCCATCCCCATAAAGTACCATCTCTTTTGATAGCCATTGTATGCGTTGAACCATGAGAAACACAAGCCCAATCAGTATCTTCACCTACTTGAGTTGGTGAATCTGCCAGATCAGTTGTCCCGTCGCCTATTTGCCCGGAACTATTATCTCCCCAAGCCCATAATGTACCGTCGGTACGAGTAGCGGTATTAAAATACCCTTGCCCTGATATATAGTTCCAATTATTTGCATTTCCTACTTTGGTAGGAGTGCCTTTTGCGATGACAGTTCCGTCACCAATTTGACCATAATCATTGTGCCCCCAAGCCCATATAGTTCCATCTGTTTTTTTTGCCATAGATGAACTATATCCGCCTGTAACACTCGACCAATCATCATCGCTACCGACCATAGCCGGAATTCTAATGTCAGTCCAGCCTAATTGTCCTTGATAATTAGCACCCCAAGCCCAAAATGTACCATCAGTTTTAATAGCAAGCGAATGCCACCCACGCCCGTCAAAAACATCCCAGTCAGTATCATTTGATATTTTGACAAGTTCATCTTGGTTTATAGTGGTTCCTATACCAACACGACCATCACCATTTAGCCCACACCCCCATAATGTGCCGTCAGATTTTTGGAAAAAAGAATGCCAACCACCGGAGTTTATTTTTACCCAATCATTGTCTGTACCTATCATTGTTGGTGTAAGTTTATCCACAAGGGTTCCATCGCCCAATTGTCCATATTCATTCGAACCCCAAGCCCAAATTGTACCATCAGTTTTGATTGCAATAGTGTGTCCTCTTCCGCCTGAAACAAATAACCAATCAGTATCTGTTCCAATTTTAGTTGGTACATTCTTACTTAATTTATCACCTGTGCCTAATTGTCCGAAATCATTCAAACCCCAAGCCCAAAGTGTGCCGTCATCTTTTATTGCAAGAGTATGTCTGACACCGCAAGCAATTGTCGCCCAATCAGTTGCTGTTCCGATTTGTAATGGCGAGACAACGTCACTATTTGCTCCATTCCCAACTTGCCCATCAAAATTATAACCCCAAGCCCACAGGGTACCGTTGTTTTTTAAAGCAACTGAATAAATATCACCTGCTTGAATATATTCCCAATCTGTTGCTAAACCGATTTGAACAGGCGCAAACCTATTAATCGTTGTACCATCTCCAAGACCTCTACGACTGTTATTACCCCATGCCCATAGAGTCCCGTTAGTTTTGATTGCTAAATTATGCCAACCATGCAAAGCAGCCGTGACGAATTTCCAATCAGTTGCTGAACCCACTTGAGCAGGAAGGTATCTCCAGGTAGTTGACGAGGAATTATCTCCTAATTCCCCAACAGTATTTTGCCCCCAAGTCCAAAGAGTACCGTCTGTTTTGACAGCCACTCCAGAATATGTACCCCCACTAACAATTTCCCAATCAGTGGCAGCGCTTGTTTGCACAGGAGAAAGTGAATTTCCATTTCCGGTTTCGCCTGCATAATTATAGCCCCATGAATAAAGTTGCTGGGACTGAACTGTCGAAATGCCGATTAATGCAATCAGCAAAATAGTAAAGCAGATTCTTTTCATAGACTCCCTAAGATATAAATGAATAAAAATTATGATTCTCAATTTCTATAAATTTATGCCTAAAAATTAATTTTAATCTTCTGAAATAAATTTTTATGTTAAGCAAATAATAATTATATAAATATAATATGATTTTCTATTTCCTGATACTAATCTTCAAAAATATTTTTTATGATTTGAGTCTAATAAATTATAGCTTGTTATGATTTATGATTAAATCCTTACATTTGTATTCATTATTATCAAAAAAGGAACAAAAATGGAACTTTACGTAGATTCAGCGAATATAACGCATATCAGACATGCAGCAAGCCTTGGAATAATTTCAGGCGTTACGACTAACCCTTCACTTCTGGCAAAGGAAGACCCAAGCGTAGATGTAAAAGAAAGAATTTTGGAAATTCACGCTCTCGTAGGCGGACATCTATCGGTGGAAGTTATTGCTACCGATACAAAAGGAATGCTTCGCGAAGCTCACGACATCTTGAGTTGGTTTCCTGATGCAGTTATCAAAATCCCGATGATTCCTGCAGGACTTTCGGCAGTCAATGAATTATACAAAGAGGAAATCCCTACAAACGTAACTTTGGTGTTTAGCCCGACTCAAGCTATTGCAGCCGCTAATGCCGGAGCAGCTTATGTGTCTGTATTTATGGGTAGATTAGACGATATTGCAATGGATAGCAATGCAGTTCTTGACGAAATTTGCGAGATTTGGGATGTGCAAGGTTATGAATCCGAAATAATTTCTGCTTCAATCAGACATCCTATTCATATTACTCAATCTGCAAAAGCAGGCGCCGATATTGCAACAGTGCCATACAATGTATTGATTCAATCACTAAATCATCCGCTAACAGATTCCGGTTTGCAAAAATTCTTAGATGATTATGCTAAAATGCAAGCTGCAAAATAATTTTTTAGAAATTGGCAAACCAACACTCGATTATTAGTTGAAGTAAATATAAATCATGATTTTTTTTGGACCCGAATTACTCATAAGAGCTTACAAGGAAGGTTATTTTCCTATGGCTGATTCTTATGACGGCAATATTTATTGGCATTCGCCTGACCCGAGAGCCATATTCCCTTTGGATAAAATAAAACTGCCGCGTTCACTCAAACAAAGCATGAAAAAGACGGACTTCAAATTTACAGTCAATGCTGCATTCGCAGAAGTAATCAAAAAGTGTGCAGATAGAGAAGATACTTGGATTTCTGAAGAAATCATCAATTCTTTCACTCAGTTGAATGAATTGGGTTATGCTTATTCTATCGAGAGTTGGCTTGAAGGCAAACTTGTTGGTGGATTATACGGAGTATCTATAGGAGCAGCATTTTTTGGCGAATCAATGTTCAATTTAGTGCCAAATGCGTCAAAAACAGCTTTCTACTACCTTGTTAATTATATTAAGGAAAGAAATTTTATTCTCCTTGATACGCAGTATATCAATCATCACACTCAATCACTTGGTGCAATTGAAATACCGAGAGTTGAATATTTGAAAATATTAGCAAAAGCTATCGAAATTCCTTGTAAATTTGTAGAAGAGTAAAACGGAATTTTAATTGAAAATTGCTATATTTATATTTTTGTCATTCGCAGTCAGTTCTTGTATGATACATCACTCGAAACTGATTGTACCCGATTGCCCTATTGATACTGCGTTTTGCACACCTGAACCATATTTAAAAGTAGCAAGCGATGACACATCGAAAGCCTATTTCGAGCGGAATGGATATTGCTTCAGAATCGAAACTGTAAAAGGTATTCTTACTGAAGCAAACGAATATGCGATTTCATTTGATAAAATTGGCAATGCTTTTCTGACAAGAGCAAATTCGATAACTCATTCTGTACTACCTCTAAACAGAGTTGCAGTGAATAATTTCCAAACAAGTGGCAAAGAAATCGCCGATACTAATACCAATATTGGATTTCCGGGATTTGACGATAATTTAATAGTATTTGCCAAATCACCTTTGGGAATGGATTTTGGCGAATCACGCATATATACAAGCTCCAATTATAACAATAATATCAACAATGCTGAGATTATTCAATTTGATGGTTTCGTTCCTGATGGGCATTGGCTTTCGCAGCCTTGCGGAGCTTGTAATGGCGAAGTACTAATATTTGCTTCTAATCATGATACGAGTTACGGCGGTACTGACATTGTAATGAGTGTGAAAAAGTCGAACGGCAATTTCTCTGCACCAATCAATATTGGACGAAACGTTAATTCGGATTGTGATGAGCTTACTCCATTCATAGACCCGAAAGGGAATTTTATGCTATTCGCCTCAAATGGTCGGGATAATGTCGGCGGTTATGATTTGTTTTTAAGTAATTTATCCCCCGATTTTTGTTCTGAAATCAAAGCCGGAAAGCGCAATTTCGACGACTTGTTCTCGAAAGCAATAAATTTGGGCAAGCCTATCAATACTATTCATGACGAAATTGCACCAATGATATATTCAAATAAAGATTCTGCTTTTTATTATTCCTCTAACCAAAATATTAGAGAATTCAAGAAACAAGTATTCAATATTTGGGTCAAATATAAAGTAAGTGATTATACAGCACCGGATGCCTTTTATCATGAAGAAGCTGAAATTAGCGAGGCTCTAACTAAAGATACTGCAATGAAATCCCCTGATATAATTGAGCCACCTAAGCCTGAAATTTTGGTGAAAAAGGAAATTATCGTCAAAGGTAGAGTATTTGATGCACATACAAATATAATGCTCGATTCTGTGATGATGGTGTTGAGAAAAGTACCTTACAAGCAGCCCGAGCAATTACTTTTTACAGATAAAAGCGGTGCTTATAGCATGAAGTTGCTCACTGAAACAGAATATGAAATCACAGCCCAAAAGTATGGTTATTATTTTGATACCAAAAGATTGATAATCGGAAATAACGACGAGGTGAAGGAAATGAATTTCTACCTTCCGCAAAGTGGAGCTATCCGAGTTAATTTTCCTTTGGATGAATATCTGAATCCCTACAAATACACTCTTGACAGTAACGGAAATCAGACTTCGAGAACTTGGCACGAAGAATTGGATTTGGTTGCTGAGAATATTTTGCTCGCTCCTGATAAAATAGACAAAGTGATTCTCGTCGGACATACAGATGACATCGGAACAGATGAGTATAATATGCAATTAGGTCGGCGACGAGTAGAGTTCATAATTGAGCAATTAGTGAAAAGAAAAGTACCGCGAAATATATTGGTAGGTCGTTCTGCCGGTGAACGCGAACAATTAGAAAGAAGGGCTAACGAAAATATTGATACTTATAGGAAAAGATTACGAAGAGTTATGATTGATAAATTTTACAAATAGAATATGAAACCCCTGCATCTATTGATATTGTTATGTTTGATAATGGTTATTGTCACCATAGGATTGGCTATATACATCCGAAACGTGGTGTCGTATGGTTTGCCTTCACTTGAACAATTGGAAAATCCGAAAACCAATCTTGCAACACGTATATTAAGTTCAGATGGTGTTCTTTTAGACCATTTTTTTATTGACCGTAGAATCAATATGACTTATGACAGTATTCCTAAGGACTTCATAAATGCACTGACAGCTACCGAAGACAAGAAATTTTTCAGTCACTGGGGAGTTCATGCCGGTAGAATCATAAATGCCTTTGCTAAGCGATTTATATATGGTGACCGAGAAGGTGCATCTACAATCACGATGCAATTATCGAGAAATCTATTCCTCAATCAAGATATAACATTTGAAAGGAAAATTCGCGAAGCGTTTATTTCAATCAAAATCGAACAAACTTATACAAAAGAAGAAATTTTGGAGATGTACACCAATACTGTAAATTATGGCAGAGGTGCATATGGAATCCAAGTGGCTGCGCAGACTTTTTTCGATAAATTGCCAAGTGAACTCACAACGGCAGAATGTGCATTGTTAGTAGCGATGTTGAAAGCACCCTCAAATTATGACCCGATAAAACACCCGGAAAAAGCACTTCGCAGACGAAATTTAGTACTTAAGTTAATGTATGACCAAGGTTATTTGACAGGCTCTCAACATGCTGAAGCAAGAAAAGAAGCTGTAAATGTATTTTTGACAGATAAAACAGGTAAAAGAAAACGCATTCATTTGGGTAGCCAATCAGCACCGCATTTTGTGGAAATGATTCGCCAAGATTTATCTCGAGACAATTCATTTCGAGAATATGATTTATATCGTGATGGATTGATAATTCATACTACTCTCAATTCAAAAATACAACAATATGTCAATGAAGCTGTAGAAGAACATCTGAAGGAATTACAAGCAAGTTTTAACAAAAGGTGGAATTGGAATAGAAATAAAAAATTATTAGACGAATTGCTACTCAAGGCAGTACATGACAATGCCGAATACAACTCGGCTGATGCGAAAGAAAAGCCAAAAGTACAAGCACGATTGTTAAAAAGCAAAAATTTTATAGATTCGGTTAAAAATATTACGAGTACTATTCAAATAGGATTAGTAGTAATTGACCCAGCAAACGGAGCGATATTAGCAATGGTTGGAGCATCACCTAAATTTATGAGAGAAAACCCATCGGCAAAATACTCGTTAAACCATGCTAGACAAATCAGCCGCCAACCCGGTTCTGCTTATAAACCGATGATATATGCAATGGCATTGAACAACGGCTATACACCGGAATCAAAGGTCGAATGTGGACCTTTCAGTTTCAAAACAGAAACCGGGGAATTATGGGAACCAAGCGGAACAGGCAATTGCGAATCGGGTGAAATGACTTCATTGACCGATGCCCTAAGATTATCAATAAACACAGTATCTGCAAGATTGGTAACATCAATTACCAACCCTACTGATGTAGTTAATTTATCGAGAAGGATGGGTATTTCAACACCATTACAAGCAGTACCCGCAATTTCATTAGGCGCTGGCGGTGACGTCGAACCACTTGAATTGACCTCGGCATATGGCTCATTTGTTTATGATGGTATCCATATCCCACCTTATTATCTTAATGTTATCGAAGATAAAAACGGTACTGTAATCAAACAAAAACCAAGATTTGTAAATATGAAAAAAGCTATGGAACCTGAAATTGCTCGCCAAATGACTTATATGCTCGAACGAGTTGTTAATGCAGGGACAGCATCGAGAGCAATCAGAAGCGTCTTTACTGATGTTGATGCAGCGGGTAAAACCGGTACAACCAATGACGCAGCAGATGCATGGTTCGTAGGTTATACTCCACAACTAGTTGCCGGTGTTTGGTTGGGTTTTGACGATAAGCGAATAACTTTTGATGTTCTCGGCAGTGAAGGCTATGGTGGGCGTTCTGCAGCTCCAATTTGGGGCAAACTTATGGCGAAAATATATGCAGACCAGAGTCTGTCATATCGTGAAAAGACTTTTACATATAAGAAAACTCTTGACTCAGTTCAAGAATTTTCTTTACCATATCCATTGACTAAATTGCAAAAAGAGAAAATTAAAGTTATGATGGTGCCTTTTCAAGCATCACCAAGCCAACCAAGTGGTAATCAAGTAATTTTGCCGGATTTACCAACACGAAGAATCGATTAATAAGTAGATAGGTTGAAAATGAGAAAAAAAATACAATTTACCGACGGATATGAAATGATACCCGGTACATTCTATGGTATCGGTCAAAATTATGCCAAACATGCTGCCGAAATGGGCTCGCAAGTATCACCAGAACCAACTGTATTTATCAAACCGCCTTCGTCTTTGGTAAATGATGGTGATATAATTGTATTGCCGAAATTTTCTGCTAACATTCATCATGAAGTCGAACTTGTAGTAGTTATTGGAATAGATTGCGACAATATTGAGGCTTCTGAAGCTATTGATGTTATTGCAGGATACGGAGTGGGAATTGATATCACACTGCGCGATATTCAAAACAAAGCTAAGAGCGAGGGCAAGCCTTGGGCAATCGCAAAAGGATTCAGAAACTCAGCTCCAATTTCAAAAATTTTACCTGCTTCACAGTTTAAATCAATCCCTGATTTTGAATTAGAATTATGGATTAATGAAGAGCTTAGACAATCCGGCACAACAAAAGATATGGAACGAAGCGTTGGTGAATTAGTAGCTTTTTTGTCGAATGTTTTTGGTTTGCGAGCAGGAGATATTATATTCACAGGCACTCCTGAAGGAGTCGGGCAAATTGTATCCGGCGATAAATTAAGAGCGAAGTTGTGTCAATTTGTTGAACTTAATGTAACAGCAATATGAAAAATATTAAGAATACTCTGCTGTATTTAATTTTAGGAACATTGGTGGGATTAGCAAGTTGCACGACGCTAACACGAGTTGAAAAAGATTCGTTTTCGGATATTTTGAGAGATACAGTAGTAACTGAAAAAAACATAAATCACCCCGGCAACCGTGATAACGGTACTGTTTATCCATCATCGAAAGTAACAACTATCACAAATGAAATTGATTTATTGAATTACGAAAAAGAACGTGAATACCCAAATTTTATCAGAGCCGGATTATTTGAAGGAGTTGGACTGATTGGGAGTTCTTCAACAAACAAATTAGGAGTAGGTTTATTCGGCGTTTTTCCGGATTTCGAGAAATTAAGCAATGATTATCGAGGCGAAAATTCCTCCCTTTTTGCAGGCGGGTTATATCGTGTCGGTATTTTTGAATGGAGACTTCGTTGGTTCAGGGATGCACATGGCTGGAGTATTGGTACAAGTATGGTTGAATTTATTCTGCCAAGTGCAAAGGGCGAAGAAATGTTATTTGCAGTTGCTCCAATTTATGTCAGAAAGCGATTTTTCTTGCGAGATGCAATACCATATATTACTTTCACTCCTTCACTCGGAATTGGATTATACCCTTCTACCTACCTTAATTTGTCGGGAAGTTTAGATATAGGCTCTATTGGCGGAATAAATTTCAGAACCTATTTGGGTATTGCAATGGGGTATAATTCAAAGTTATCACCTCAAATCAAGGGAAATGATTTCACTTCAGAGGCACAAACTCCAATTTTCCCTTATTTTGGAATCGGTGTATCAGTCTTGGATTTCATTAACAAAGCAGAAGAAACGGAAATTGAATGGAAAGAACACGAACATTCCTCTTGGGATGTTGGCTTGGTTCAATTTTCTATGCTGATGTCAGCCGCAAAAAATTCTGCATTTAACGACCGTGGTAGCGACGAGGCTTCAACTTTTAAAGGATTGCAGATAAAAGTAGCCAATGCTTCAATTTCTTTACCGTTTTTGAATCTAAACTTTTTCGCCGGCACCTCCCTTATGAATTTCATGGTTACAGGGTTGGACGAATACGCTATCTCAGTTTTGCCGATTCGATTCGGATATTGGCAAGTATTAATTGATGACGAACTATCAGCCGAACCATCAATAGAGCTTGGCTACTACCCTTCGAGCTATATAAATTTGAATAATAAAGTTAATCTTAGAGTAAGCGATAAGCTGAATGTACATTTCAACTTTGGGTATATAAACTGCTTCGACAATAGTAATTTGGGAGATAATATCGCTATAGCTTATGGAAACAGTCTGACGTTTAGCAATTTCTATATCGGATTTGGCGTCAGCTTCATGGACAGAATATTTTTCCCGCAAGAATTGAGATATAATAGATGAGAACCATAACCATCATATTGCTAATTAACGTGGGTTTGCTATCATCATGCAATCCGTACAGATATGAGTTAATGTCAACTGAAAATAACAAATTTTTGGACGGAGTGATATTATCGCATTTTGAAAAAATCGAAAAAATTGATAAGAATTCAATAATAATAAAACCCGGTGGAATCACTTCAATTCGCAAACAAGAATTGACAAATTTAACTTTCCAAACAAATTTTTTAAGTTCTGGTTCAAATTCGTTTAATGTATATTTGCGAACAGTTAGGCATGAATTTGACGAGAAGACCGGAGTTCGGATAGAAATCAGCGATAGAGATATGAAAATTTACGAAAATGACAAACTAATAGCTGAAAAAAAACATAACTTGACCGATAATTATTGCAGAAACAAACACGGTTTGAATTATTTGAAAATCGTCAGCGAAGGTCAATCAATCATAATAGAGCTAGATTGCAACCCCAAAACATACATCAAAAGTGAGCTTACATTGAGCGAATATGTAATTCTCCAAAATAATTCTGAAGAAGATTTGAGCTTGAATGGAATCACAATTGAAAAAAGTTTAGAAAAATAAAAAAAAAATTAAAGTTTCGAAATACATATCCGATATATTGACAAGAGGAAGAAATTAACAATCGGCAGGAAGCCCAAGATACGAATTAATTACATGGAGGTTTATTATGCCAGTAGCTATCTCGGGTGGTTCAAAAATCAGAACCAATATCCCTGCTGAAAATGCTTATAACTCATTATTAGCAGCTAATAACAATATTGCTTTACGCCAGTTGAGATTATCAACAGGTAAAAGAATCAATGCAGCATCGGATGATGTGGCGGGTTATATCACATCACGTGCCTTAGCGGCAAGAAATTCATCATTGAAATCAGCTTTAAATGCTGTTGGTGAAGCGAAAAACGTGACAGCAATTGCTCAAGATGCACTTGATAACATTCAAGGATTGATCAACGAAATTAAGACATCTGCAGCAACAGCTTCTTCAGGTGCATTGGGTACAGACGAAAAAGTTGCACTTGCAAAAGGAGCATATCGTTTGGCTCAACAGATTCAGTTTATTACAGATTCTACTGTATTCGGTGGAAAACAATTGTTGCAAGGTGCTTATACAGGTGACTGGACAGTTGGATTTTATGCAGATAACACATTGTTAGAATTAGAAGTTAATATTTCTACTGACAACGCAGATTACAATATTACCGGTGGTGCTTCAAATGATTTCAACTTGAATGCTACAAGTGATGCACTAGCAGCTGTAGGTGGAGTAACAAGCAATTTTGCCGGTGTAGAAGGTTTGACATTAGAAGATTTGGATAGTATCAGTACAAGTGACTTAGGTATCTTCTCCGAAGCTAATATTAATACTACGCTCCAAAGTCTTTCACAAGCAATTGATAACGTCAACAAAGTAGCTTCTTATATCGGCGGTATCGAAGTGAGATTGAATTCGCAAGAAAGCTTGCTCACTTCTCAGATTACTAACTATAATGCCGCAATTTCGAGAATTGAAGACGCTGACGTTGCTACTGAACAGCTCGAATTGATTAAATCTCAGTTCTTGCAACAGTCTTCTTTGATATCATTGGCTCAGGCTAATCAAAATCCTCAGTCGTTCTTACAGTTATTCAGATAATCTGAGCTGACATTAAGACGATTGGCACGAAATTAGCATCGGAAGACGGGATACATCTCGTCTTTCGATTAGTTTTTTAATAATTTAGGTGGTTTTTTATGTCGTCAGAAATGCAAAAAATAGCTGCAAGCAAGGTTTATGGTACTGGTAAGGATAAGAAGATTCCTCCTTACCTCGAACAAGAAGTGCTTTCTTGGAGCAAAGAAAAACTCATACTCAAGATGTATGATTTGTTTTTGCTTAGCAATAGGAAACAAGATACGAGCAAAATGAGTAAGATTCTTGTCGAACTCATGGGTTCACTCAATTTTGAATATGAAGAAACATCTACGAGACTATATCGTTTATACGAATATTGTCAGAGATGTATATTCCAGAAAAAGCACGACGAATCTTATGAAATTATTTCCGAACTGCGAAGTTCATGGGCAAAAGCATTTAATCTCGAATAGAGGATATTATTATGGCAGAGTTATCAAGTGTTGTATCAAGTGGCGGCAATCAATTGGATTTGCTGGTTGATGCGTACGTTAGAACGCAACAGCCTAAAGTTAATCAACTTCAAAGCAAGCAAAATCAGTTAGAATCACGTCGTAGCTTTTTCAATGCTCTTAACGGCAGACTGAATAACATTGTTACTCAGTTGGATAAATTCTCAGGTTCAGATATTTTAGATAAATTTAATGCCAAGAGCGTCATATCATCGGATGCAACGTTCATTTCGGCTAGCTCTAAAGGCACATCGCAACTGAATAATTATTTCGCAAAAGTTGAACGATTGGCTTCAAATGATTTACTTATATCCTCAAGATTATCACTTTCGGGTACGTTTGGCGAATCAGCCGGTTCTAAATCATTAGGATTTGTAGTCAATGGCGAAACTGTTCCGGTAAATGTCGAATTTGACGGCACGGAAACTAACGAACAAGCTATGCGAAAGATAGTAGCTGCTGTAAATGAAAACGAAGATTTAGCACTCAATGCTACATTTGTCAAAGATTCTACTTCTACCGGACGTATTTCATTTTCGTCAACAAAAAGTGGAGCTGAAAACAGCATTGATTTCAATGATTCAGATGTATTTGCCAAAATCGGCTTAGATAAAGTAGCATTAGGTGCAGGAACAGAAACGCGCATATTATCAAACGAAGCATCAGCCGGTTTCAAAATTGTTAATTATAACGATTTAGATTCGAAATTTGAACTAAATGGTATCTCTATTACACGCGGAACAAATAATATTGATGATGTGATAGATGGCATAACATTCAATTTACTGAAAGTTCAAGAAGCCGATGCAAACCCAATAAGTTTGAAAACTGAAGTTAATACAAAAGCAGTAGAAGATTTCATCAGACCATTATTGACTGCATTTAACGAATTGTTATCATTAGCTGGTCAAGACAAAACGATACGACGCTCAGATTCGGCAATATCAAGTTTGATCTACACATTGCGAGATACAGCCAATTCGAATCAAGTACCTAACGCAGAAGAAGGAGTCGCAAGATTCTTATCGGATATCGGTATCAAAGTTGAAAGTAACGGGACCCTATCACTCACGAATACAACTAAACTTAAAGAATTACTTGAAAAAGACCCGGAACAAGTAGCCAACTTATTCATTGGTGAAAATGCTTTCATTGCTAAACTCGAATCTGCCGTTGAAAAATTCAAAGGTGATGACGGACTTATAAGAAGTCGTACCTCATCATTAGATTCGCAAATTGAGTTAGCAAAGAAAAGAAACACAGAGTTACAGTCCAGAATAGACACACAAGCAGATAATTTGCGGAAGCAATACAAGGTTTACTTGGAATCTCTTTACAAAGCCGAATCTCAATACAGTCTATTGGGCACTTTCAATACCGATAGTCTAAATAGCGGCTATAATGCATTATTATAAATCATTAACAATCATTTAATAAACAGGAGGCAATTATGGTCAGCGCAATTTCAGGATTACCCGCAATAGTGATCGAAAGCTTCAGTGCTATCGAAGCAAGAATTGACCTCGATTCTCGTAAAACCCCTGTTGTCTATGCACGTGATATGGACATAAACTCGGCAGGCAATTTTAATACCGGTAAATCCAATAAAATTGAAGAGAACAAAGTCAATTACAATGATTTAGCCGATAAATTTCAAGATATACTCAAAGATGCAAATTTAGCCATTGAGTTTTCGATGGACAAAGATTTGAAACGTATGATTATGAAATTAATAGATAGTGAAACAAACGAAGTTGTAAGACAATTACCACCAGACATCACTTTGAAAATTGCGAGAATTGTAGCGGGGGCTATGGGTAATGGGAGCGTAGCTGATGCAAAAGTCTGAGTTGTTCTCGGTTCTAAAAGATATTAAGCAGAAATCATTAGAAATAGGAAATCAGCTAAATTCCAATGAGGTTGACCCTAAGTCAGTTAACCAAATTTACGATTACCGACAAAAATCATTAGATAAATTAGATTCGATGTTGAAAGATGAAAATGTTAAGGAATTAATTGCAAATAACCTTGAAGATTGGAATGGTGAAATGATGGAAATACAGAATCTTGAAAAAGATAATATAAAAATGCTCACAGACATCACAAATCAAATGAATAGAGAATTGAAAAATCAAATGAAACAAAAATCATTACTTATATATTCTAAGTAGAGGAAATCATGAACATAAATAAAATTGCAGCTTCTAATATCAGTATCTATTCGAAAGATGTTGATGTAAAGAAAAAAAGTGATGATGCAATCATCAAAAAATCAGATAACAAGATGCAAACTGATACTCTTCAACTTTCGGAAGAAATGCTGAAGTTGAAACCAATCCTCGAAAGAATTCAATCAGGATACTATTCCGATGAAAAAATTGTAAATGAAGTAGCAAAAAGAATAAACTTCGACTTAAATCAAGAATAATTGTTCAAAAATTTCAAGAAAAGATAATTTTCCGATGTAATGTTGGAAAATTATTTTTTTTGTATAGTCTGTAATTTTTATATTTGGAATTGGAAAAAACGGAAATTGACAAAAGACGTTGAAAATTGTAATAATAGCGAAGGAGTAAAATATGTCGAGAACACTTAACAAAGTCATGTTAATTGGAAATGTGGGTAGAGACCCTGAGTTGAAGCACACCCCAAGCGGCATTCCGGTTACATCATTCAGAATAGCTACTTCTGAAACTTGGAAAGACCGAGAAGGCTCGATGAAAGAACATACTGATTGGCATACAGTTGTTGCTTGGAGAGGACTTGCAGAGGTAATAAACAGACTCGTGAAAAAAGGGTCGAGAATATATATAGAAGGTAGATTGCAAACTCGGACAATTGACGACAAGGGCTTGCAGAAAAAGCATGTAGTTGAAATTCTTGCCGAAAGCATGTTGCTTTTGGACAACAAAAAGGACAAATTTGACGGACGCGACTATTCGAACAATGACGGATTCAATGGAGAAGAATCGGGTATCACCTTTGATGATAGCGATTATAATGACGCATTTGATGATGACAACTTTTTTTCGGGTAAAAGCCAAGATATACCCTTTTAATACAAATGCCGCTTTATGAGCGGTTACCAAAAATGAAAAACAATCGTTCAAAAGAAATTCAAGTCGGTGCAGTTACTTTACTTGCAGTAATTCTTATAGTTTTGGGTTTTACATTCGGCAAAAACTTATCAATAACGCCGAAATCTCAACTATTTAAAATTAGATTCCCAAATTCGGCGGGAATTCAAATAGCAGAGCCCGTAGTTGTAAACGGCGTTAAACGTGGCACAGTACGCGAAGTACGCAATGACCAAGGCTCAGTATTGATTTTTGTGGAGTTGGGAAATCCACAAGACATTATGAGTGACGCAGTTGCAAAAATCACTTTGCTCGAAATCACAGGTGGCAAGAAAATTGAGATAAGCCCCGGGAGTTCGGGAACTCCATTTAATCTTGCAAATGAAATGCCCGGCAAAACACCACCGGATTTGTCTGAACTTGTTGCCATCATCGGCGAAGTCAGCAGCGATGCAATCAATTTGATTCGGAACTTGGATACAATTTCATCGAATATTTCTACGATTACTTCCGATGAAAAATTCATCTCAGGCGTCAAGAAAACTATTAGCAATGCTGAGGAATTGAGCACCAATCTGAATGAATTTTTCGCAGTTAATCGCGCATCACTCCAAAAATCTTTGAATGATATAAATTATCTGACATCGGAATTGAAAAGGGCAGTTGAAACCAATAGTCCCAAAATTAATAATATAGTTGACGATTTGCAAAAAACCATTACCGATGCCCGCGGTTTTATTGCCGGAGCAGACTCAGTAATGTTTGACGCAAGAGGTTTGATTGACAATTTGAATTTAGTTGTGACTGAGATAAAAAGTGGCGATGGATTTGTGAATAAAATTATTTACGACAAGGAACTTGCTATGCAGTTGGATTCTACAGTCAAAAACTTAGGAATATTTTTGAATATGGTCAAAGACCACGGTGTAAACGTGAATTTGCGATTGGGCACGAGACCATAATTTTGATAAATTTGAGGTATAGATAAAATTTATGTCAAACAGAGCAACAATTGTTGACGACAGACTTTTCGCTTATTTGAAGGATAATTTCTCGTCAGAAGACGAATTTTTGGCAGAATTACAGATTAAGGCAAAAGAAGCCGGGTTACCCCCTATTTCGATTTCTCCCGAGCAAGGGAAATTTATGCAGTTTTTGTTGCATTCAGTCAATGCAAAACACGTTCTCGAAATCGGTACTTTGGGAGCTTATTCAGCTATCACAATGGCGAGAGCTTTGCCTGATGACGGCAAAATAATCACTGTCGAAAATGAGCCAAAACATTATGAATTCGCCTGCAAAATGGTGTTGGAGTCAGGTTTGGCAAACAAAATTGAAGTTGTTTTAGCTGATGGCAAAAATTTTGTTAAGGAATATCGTACCCAAAATCAATTTGATTTCGTCTTTGTTGATGCAGATAAGCCGTCATATTTATATTATTTGAATAATATAACACCCAAAATAAAAATAGGTGGAATCTTTGCGGCAGACAATGCTTTTGCATTTGGATTTATTTTGGATTCGAAGCCTGAACGAAACCCTGATGATGTAAAATCAATCAGAAGTTTCAACGAATATTTCAGGACTCGAGATAATTATTTCACTTGTATTGTACCCGTAGGCGACGGAATAATCATGGGATATAAAAAATATTGATGGAAAACAAAATCACTATAAACACAGCTTTTCTGATATTGGCTTCAGTGCTGATTGCATTTGCTGTTTATTCTTGTTCAACACCCCGAAAGACAGGGTTTGCTTTGCAGCAAGAAATCTGGGAAATGGATGTTGAATACGGATTGATTGACACATCAAAAAAAGAAATCTACCTGAAAGGCACATTGCCGATTGATTCCGCCGACCCAAACAAATTAATCTATGATATTTATCGCGTCGAGCCTGAAGATTACCCAAAAGAAATAAGATTGATAGCACGAGTATTTGATTCTTCGGGTTATTTCATTACAAATATGGGCGACCCTTACCGAAAAGACCCGAATATAACCTACTTTACTTCGTTACGCGAAGAATTGGGCAAGCATTACAACATTCGTAAAGAAACAATTCCGGAATTCACTGTTCGAGAATACGGTGCCAATGATTCAATTGCTTATAATTTAGTTTTATCGGTTGATTACAGCGGCTCTATGGATGCAATTCTCGATGCGATTTTCGTAGGTACAGAGTTATTTGTGTCTATGAAATTCGATGTGGATAGAATTGCATTAGCAACATTCAACAAAGAGATTGACGTCAAAGTGCCATTGATGAAGGACACATCGGAAATTTTGGCTTTGTATCGCTCAAATTACCGTCGTGGAATTGGGCTATTTAGTGCTATGCGGGATGCAGTTTGGTCGAGTTACGATATATTGAAAGATACTCCAATCGAAGACCCACGAGTAGTTGTAGTGCTTTCTGATGGTGATGATAATTATTCCAAAGCAAGTATTGATTCGCTGATTAAAAGAGCAAATCGTGAGAAAATCCACGTTTTCTGTGTTGCTTTTGGTTACTCGAAAGACGAAAGCATGAAGCAATTGGCTCAATATACAGGTGGGAAATATTACAAAGCCTACACTAAAGAGCAATTGATTGACATTTTTCGCGATATTTATTTGAGTTTGCGCTATCATTATCGCATTACATACACTCCACCGGTTTACTGGGGCTATCATCATGTGTATTCGGGATTGAATGTACCCGGAAGAGTGGATTCGTTAATTGGTGATGGATTTTACGATTCATCCGGTTGGCTATCGCTATCCGATACAATCATCAGACCGATATTTTTTGATTTTGATAGTGCTACAATCAAGCCCGAATCCTATCCTACCTTAGATGAGTTGGTGGATTTAATGTACACTTGGCCCAAGCTACGATTTGATATTCATGGGCATACTGACAACGTTGGCACTCAAGAATATAACCAAGCATTGTCTGAGCGCCGTGCCCAAGCGGTTTACGATGCCTTGATATTAAGAGGTATCGAAGAACGCAGATTGCGCTATCGTGGATTCGGAATGTCGAAACCCATAATTTCCAATGAAACTCCCGAAGGACGAGCCAAAAATCGAAGAACAGAATTTATAATCATAGCTAAATAATATACATGATAAATTTTTACAGATTTGCCTTTCTCACGGTCTTCATTTCAATAATTGCTCAGTCCAAAGTTTATACACAAACTTCGGAATTTAATCCTGTTGAAAAATATGCTGCGGTTGCCGATAAAATAATCAGTGCAGCCCTGAAAGACAGCTCATCTTGGGACAGATTAGCCTATTTTTGCGATGTATTCGGACCGCGATTGAGCGGCTCGAAAAATCTCGAACTCGCTCTTGATTGGGTTGAAAAAGAATTCCAAAAAGATGGCTTCGTGGATGTCCGCAAAGATGAAGTTATGGTTCCACATTGGGTTCGTGGGAATGAATATTGTACATTATTGCACCCACGCGAAGCAAACATTCCCGTATTCGGACTTGGTGGCAGTATCGGAACTCCAAAAGAGGGAATTAATGCGGAAGTCATAGTGCTGAGCGACTTCGACGAATTGGAAAGACGCAAAAAAGAAATCAGCGGCAAAATCGTAGTTTTCAACCAGCCATTCATTAGCTACGGGCAATCAGTTCAATATCGCTTTTATGGTGCCATACGTGCCGCTCAATACGGCGCATTAGCATCGCTTATCCGTTCAGTCAGTCCGGCGACAACACGCAACCTACACACAGGAATGATGGGTTATGTTGATTCGGTCAAAAAAATCCCTCATGCTGCGATAAGTCCCGAAGATGCCGAATTGCTTATGCGTTTGCAAAATCGCGGTATAAAACCAAGAATCAAGCTATATATGGAAGCTGAAACATTGCCCGATATATTGTCCTACAATGTGATGGGCGAAGTCAAAGGAAGTGAATTCCCTGACCAAATTTTAGCAATTGGCGGTCATTCGGATTCGTGGGACGCAGGCACCGGAGCACATGACGATGCAAGTGGATGCATAGCCACATGGGAAGCTGTAAAATTACTCAAAGAGCTAAATCTGATACCAAAGCGGACTTTACGCGTAGTGATGTGGACTAACGAGGAAAACGGCGTCAAAGGTGGCAATGCCTATCGTGATGCGCGCAAACATGAAAATCACGTCCTAATGTTCGAGATGGACGGCGGTGCTTTCAGACCATCTGCAATCAGGCTTAAAGCGCCGGAGAAAATTTTCAATGAATTCAAGAAAATCGAGCCTTTGCTTAAAAAAGTTGATGATACCGCCGTTTTGCCCTCAGGTGGTGGCGTGGATATTCGCCCGATGATGGACACAGGAGTTCCGGGAATGAGCCTCTCCACTGACGATGCCGGCAAATATTTCTGGTATCACCATTCGCATAGCGACACTGCAGACAAAGTTGATAAACGTGTATTCAATCAATGTGTGGCTGCAATCGCAATCGCAATCTACATCTATGCAGACATGCCCACAGAAATTTTAAATGATAAATAAGGTTTCAAAAAAATGAATAAAGCAGAATTAGCAAAAGCAGTTTATAATAGCGCCTATATTACGGGTGAATTCCTCCTGCGTTCGGGCAAAATCAGCAACGAATACTTCGATAAATATCAATTTGAGGCTGACCCGACTTTGCTGAACGAAATCGCAGAGCAAATGTCGGCAATAGTGGATGATGATTTCGATTATTTAGGTGCATTGGAAATGGGTGGCATTCCCATAGCGACTGCTTTAGCCATGAAGTTGAATAAGAAAATCGTTTTTGTCCGAAAACATGCAAAAGAGTACGGCACGAGCAAATTAGCAGAAGGTCCGGATATTCAGGGAAAGAAAATCCTCATTATTGAGGATGTCATCACGAGTGGCGGGCAAATAATTCTAAGTGTTGATGAACTCCGCTCACTTGGAGCTATCATAGACACAGCAATGTGCGTAATTGACAGGGAATCCGGCGGAACTGAAGCACTTTTAGAAAATGGCATTCAACTCAAGCCTTTGTTTACTATGTCTTATATCAAGGCGCAGATTTAAGATTAAACAAATTTTTTTTGATAGCTTAAGAAAATCATTTGTAATTTGGTGTTGATATATTATTTTTGTTTTTTAAGAATAGTTTAACATTTAACAGGTGTAGATTATGGAACAAAAGGGAATAAAGCTTCAAAAAAACATCATTGGTTTGTTTTTCATCGTGACATTCAGCTGTGTACTAATCTCTTCTTGCCAGAGTCTTGTTTATAGCCCATCAATTAATTTACCCGATGAAATAAAAAAAGACAAAACTAACCTTATCGCAGCATATGAAAGATTGCCACTGACAAGCAGCGATGAGGAAAAAAATGAAATGAATAATGGATTTATGGCAGCTTTACAACATTCTTTTACAAATAGTTTTATGCTTCAGGCAAAATATTGGGCTGATGTTAATTCGATGAATGATGGTCTAAAATTTAAGCATGGCTTATCGCTTAACGGATTTATACGACTGAATGATTCCAATTCTCCCTATAAATTTTACTTATCGCCTTTGGTGGCGGCAGCATTCGAAGAAAATGTAACATTGATGGGTGTATTTGGTGCATCGGCATCAGTACAAACTCCTAAATTTTATGTTTTCGAGCCATTTCTTTCAGTTGGAATTTTCTATGGCAGTGCATATCATACATATTATTACGGCAATTATGATGGAATAGCGATAATTCCTAATGCAGGCGCCTATATTCCGCTATATGGAAATTTAAAGCTCTACTTGGAATTGTCCTTCCCTGCGGTTTATTATTCAGACTTTGCAACATGGGAAACTTTTCTTGTCCCCACAATTGGTTTCAAATATGGTTTTTGATAGAAATATCTTGTCAATAAATTAGGATTATATAGCCCACGGTTTTAACCGTGGGAAATGGGAATGATAAGGAATTTAAAACCATTTTAATGGTTGCAAAAAATGAAATAGCTTGTCCTGTCAGTTGTAACAACTGACACGACGATCAAAAAGACTCGAAATGAGGATAACATAGCCCACGGTTTTAACCGTGGGAAATGGGAATGATAAGGAATTTATAACCATTTTAATGGTTACAAAAGAATGAAATCGCTCACGGTTTAAAACCGTTGGTGATAGAAATGAAAATTACATTCCTCACGAGGCTGACTCATAAGGGCAACTTTATTTTTTCAAGACAAACAAAATCCCCCTTAATGAGGCTGTCCAAATGGGCAGCCTCTTTTGATTTAAATTGGGGATAAAATTAGTCTAATTGATATAATAGGCATTGTAAATTTGATTAATTCACTAAAAATGTGTATTATTTCATTTTTTGGTATGTTTTGATGTTAATTTGAGGCTATTTTGGAGAGGTAAGAGAGATATTTTGCTTTTTTAAGCTACAAATTTGCTTAAATT
>JAGXRP010000062.1 GCA_018335795.1 Desulfobulbaceae bacterium
GATGTAATTATTTTCGATATCGCTTATATCAATTTCATCAATAATTTTATTTATTGTCCTAACAGGATGAGTTTCTTTAATCATTTCATCAAGAGATGGGGGAAGTAGAAACGCTTGTGATTGATTATAGTATTTAAACTTTGGTCTCATTGCATCGCTAACTTATTGTTGATTACAGCTGTTATGACGCCGATTTACACCTAGTATTTTCTCTTTTTTTTCCACAAAAATAACAAAAGTGGCTGCCCTTATGAGACAGCCTCTCAGGGGGTGTTAAAATTTACAACACGCTTGGTGAATGTGTGATTGAATTGCCAGATGTCCAACATCTTGAAGATGTTGGACATCTACAACGCATTGATGTGTCCAATCTGCCCACAGGCTTGTATTTTGTTAGGTTCGGGGATATATTTGAGAAGTTTATGGTGATTAGGTAGCTAATATTATGAAAAAGACAATATTTATCTTTTTGTTAGCAAGCTCTCATTTATTTTGTTTTAATCAATGGGAAGAACTATTCACTTTGGAAGGAGTACCAAAGGGTTTGGAAATTGTTGACAGTAACAATTTTTTTGTTGTTACAACTCAGGGACTACCCAACAGATTATACAAATCAAATGATGCCGGTAATTCATGGGAAATGATATTTGATAAATTTACGGGTGCAGATGGTTGCAAAGATTTTAGTGTTCCCGATATATCAAATATCTTTGTTTCATTTAATAAAGGCTTATTATTTAAATCCAATAATGGAGGTAATACATTTGAAAAAATAGACTTGGAAACAGAATTATCTATATTAAACATTGTAATGCGAAATAAGAATGTAGGATTAGCTTTTACAACTCTTGCTTTTTATCTTACATTCGATGGTTGGAAAACAAATAGAAAAGTTGATTTTTCCCCTTATGGTATCGTTACTAATCCAACTTTTATAAATGATTCTATTGTTTATTTAGTTTATAAGAATGATGCCGGGGTGTACATGCCTGATTTGAACATAAAAATAATTTATTCAGATTTTTATTATATTGCTGATGTAAGTGTCGGTATTTATGACTTAAGTATTGTAAACGAAAATTTAATGTTTGCCTGTGGTAAAAGTCATGAAATCAGCGGTGGCTCCGGACATGATGCAATTTATAAAAGTACAGACGGCGGAAAAACTTGGAGAAGTGTTTTGGATTTGAATGCTGATAGAACTAAATTAAATAATCACTATTTTCCTCCTTTTGGCATTCAAAGCATAGCATTCAAAGATAGCTTGACAGGTATAGCAGTCGGTCAGTTTGGGAAGATTGTCTATACTTATGATGGAGGTGAATCATGGATTTATGAGAATGATTTACCTCCTAAATTGGGAGGTGGACAAAGTAATCCGGCTACAATGATTATAAGATATTCCGGCAATGTACCGATAATAGCAGCTTTTAACGGTACTATCCATAGACTTGTAAAAGATAACTTATTACCAGACTCCGACAATAAGTTCAGCATCGGTGGCAAAGTTTGGGATGGGAACGAAGGGCAGCCTGGAATACCAATTGCTAACGGCTATCAGGTAACCATGACGGATAAAGATGGCTATTACAGATTTGACAAGCTCAAAGAAAGCAGCTATGATATAAAAGCAATTAACAAATATTTTGACCTACCAAATATAAAATATTATTACAGACCTTATCTTTATAGTCCCAAAATGTATGAGATTGAACTCACAAGTGACACGACCGGATTTGATTTTAACGCCGAAGATATTAGGTCTAATTATACTTTAATGGGTATCATCAAAGATAATAAAGGTGCTATTCTTGCAAACTTGGTTGTTCAGATTGGCGAATACAAAGTGAAAACCGATTCTACAGGCAACTATGCTTACTACAAAGCCGAACCCAAAGAATATTTTATCAAACCCATTGACGAAGCCTATACTTTTGCACCAACATATTATGATACACTAATAACATCACACAGCTTCACTTTAGATTTCACAGCCACCCCCGCCACCAGCGTATGGGAAAGTGCAAATAGCTCAAGTATGATTCTGTATCCCAACCCGGCAAGCGAATATATTGAAATTAGTTCCCCCTCTTTTAAGAGGGGGGACAGCACAAAAAAGCTGTCTCGGATATGAGACAGCTTTTTGAAAATAATAGCTGAGAGTGTCTTAGCTGAGTTTTTGGCGAATCTTCTTTTCGGACATGCCGCGAAGATAGTACAATTTTGCTCTGCGGACACGACCTTTCTTTTCCAATGAAATTGATTGAATCATTGGTGAGTAGAATGGGAAAACTCTTTCGACTCCGACACCATTCGAAATCTTTCTGATTGTGAAAGATTTGTTGATGCCGCCACTATGCATTGCGATGACGATTCCCTTGAAGTTCTGGATACGTTCTTTTTCGCCTTCGACAACTCTAACCGCAACGGTTATCATGTCGCCTTCGCGAAACTCCGGAAACGCCGCATAGTTGTCGCCGTCTTTAGCTTTTCTGACTGATGTTGCCCTTTCTTTGGCAACTTCGTTTACATATTCTAATGCATTCACTTTATTTCTTCTCCTGCAAAAATTTAGAGCAACAAATATACGAAAAATTTCTATATAAGCATAAAATAATTCAAAATTTTAGAAAGAAAAATCGAATTGAAGTATTTTCACCAATTGAATAATATTGTTCAAATTCTATTTGTGGGGTCAATGACGTTTATGTTGCAAAATAATGTTGAACTTTGATTTGGACTGCTTTTGTACTCTCTATCCAGCCCGAGCATATTAATGGCACTATGCTTGTAATCTATAGTCCGATAAATATTACGAGCATAAATTTTGAAAAAAATAATTATTATATACGTTCTGATTGTATTGCTTTTTCCGTTTATAGCCGAATCCCAGCAATCTCAGCAGCTTCAACTGCCGAATCTTTCGGTTAATGTGGGGATGGATGACGGCGGAAATGATTTGGTGTTGACGCTCCAAATTCTTGCCGTGCTTACAGTTTTGACTTTGGCGCCTTCGATTTTGGTGATGATGACTTGTTTCACTCGGATTATCGTAGTGTTCCACTTTCTGAAGCAGGCGATGGGAGCACATACACAGCCTCCAAATCAACTACTTACGGGATTGGCACTGTTCCTTACATTTTTCGTTATGCAACCGGTACTCGACCAATCTAACGAGCGCGGGATTCAGCCTTACATGAGAGATGAAATCACGCAAGAAGTGGCTGTCGAGAATATTATTCAACCCTTCCGCGATTTTATGCTCAAGCATACTCGGGAAGAAGATTTGGCTCTTTTTGTCAAACTTAGCGGCTCCGAAAAACCTATGGATGAGACTGAACTTACGATTTGGGCGATTATTCCGGCATATACGATTAGCGAGCTTAGGGTGGCATTCCAAATCGGGTTTATGCTTTTTGTGCCCTTTTTGGTGCTGGATATGATTATAGCGAGCACGTTGATGTCCCTTGGAATGTTCCTTCTGCCACCACAACTTATCTCATTGCCGATTAAGCTCTTGCTGTTCATTTTGGTGGACGGTTGGAACTTAGTCATTGATTCATTAATGAAAAGTATTTTGAATTAGGAGAAATTATGACTGAGCAAATGGTAATTCAAATAGTGCGAGACGCTTTTTATCATGTCTTGCTGATTGTAGGTCCCTTGCTTTTGGTATCTTTGACTGTGGGTTTATTTATTGCGATTTTGCAAGCGGCTACGACTGTTTCCGAGCAAACTTTGACATTTGTACCAAAATTGATAGCGGTTTTCGTTGTAATAGTCTTGCTTTTGCCATTTATGATACAGACGCTCAAAGCCTATATGATTGAAATTATGAATATTATCGCCGGTATGTAAGAGTGATTGATGCTGCCACCTTACAACTACTCACAAGTAAATTTTTGATTGGGACATTAATCTTCATCAGGATTTTGGGCGTATTTTCGGCAGCACCATTTTTCAAAGCAACCGCAATTATTCCCCAAGTAAAAATATTTCTTGCAGCATTGATTGCGATTTCGGTCACATCGGCTTTTTGGGAAGACCAACCTGTGATTGAATTTCACTTGTGGTATGTTACGCTTTTGGTGATGAAGGAATTCCTTCTCGGTCTAATTATTGGATTTGCGGCTCATGCAGTATTTTTTGCCGCACGATTTGCAGGTGGTGTGATTGATATTGAAATGGGTTATCAAACTGCCGTTTTATTTGACCCATCGAATACTACTCCAACATTAGTCGGCGAATTCAAGGATATGATAGCCTTGATGCTGTTTTTAGTGCTTAATGGGCATCATCACATTATCGAAGCGGCATATGTAAGTGTCCGAGCGGTTCCTTTGACCACATTTGCTATGACCGAAGCTACAGCCGCTTTGCTTGCAAAGTATGCAGTCACGGTATTTATTTTAGCAATAAAAATTTCCGCACCTATTCTCGTCGCATTATTTTGTACAAATCTTGCATTGGCTCTATTGGCAAGAATTGCTCCACAGACTAATATTTTCATTCTGAGTTTTCAAGTTAAAGTAGCAGTCGGATTAATAATGTTGTTCATCTCGGTACCGATGGTAATCTATATTTTGAAATGGGCTTTGGGTTCGGTTCAACAAATTACATTCGAAATACTAATGAGTATGTATCCCGATAGGGTGTTGTGACATGGCTGAAAACAAAGACGGACAAGAGAAGACCGAACTTGCCACCCCGAAGCGGCTAACTGAAGGGAGAGAGAAAGGGCAAGTTGCAAAGAGCATGGACGTAACCACTTCCGCCGTGTTGATGATAGGTGTGATGGGGATTTTCTTAATGGGAGGCGAATTAATTTCGAGCTATCAGCATTTCATGAAAGGGATTTTCCAAAATCTTGGGTCATTGCGAGTCACCGAAGAAGGTTTTCCCGCTTTTGCCGGTGAAATCATCGGTTTTATGTCCACACTTTTGCTCCCTATTATGTTTTTGGTCTTTTTCGTGGCATTAGCGGCAGAAATATCCCAAGTTGGGTTAAAAATAGCCACAAAGAAATTTACCGAGGGGTTGAGATTCAAACAAATTTTCAATCCATTTAGCGGTATGAAACGAATTTTCTTTTCAAAACATTCTTTGTTTGAATTAGCAAAGGGATTAACCAAGATTTTTGTTCTTGGGTCTGTTGTTGTGACTGTGTTGTGGAACAAGGACGAAGAAATTATCGGGCTTTTGGAACGCCCATTTGCCGACGTAGGCATGTTGATGGCAGGTTTAGCATTCGAAATTATGTGGAAAGTCGGGGCTGTTTACATTATCATTGCTTTTGCAGATTTCACTTACCAAAAGTGGAAATTCAAGGAAGATATGAAAATGACCAAGAAGGAAACTAAGGACGAATCTCGACAAGCGGAAGGCGACCCGATGATAAAATCTCGTATAAGGCAATTGATGAGAGGACGAATTAGGAAGTTGATGCTCAAAAATGTAAAAACGGCAGATGTCGTTATCACCAATCCTACTCACTTTGCTGTTGCATTGGCATATTCGCCCGGAGAATCGGGTGCTCCGAGAGTCGTGGCTAAGGGAGTGGACTTCATGGCACTTAGCATCAGAACTTTAGCCGAAGATTTTGATGTTCCGATAGTTGAAAATCCTCCTTTGGCTCGAACTTTATATTTTTCTACAGAAGTTGATATGGAAATTCCTGAGAATTTGTTCAAAGCTGTAGCTCAAATTCTCGCATATGTTTATACTCTAAAGAACAAAAAGCTCTAAATGGCAAGGCTTTTGTTATTCTTATATTTTAAGAGATTTAACACTGAAATATGGCTAAAAGCAAACAATTAGGACCTATGAAAAGCTCCGGAATGGATAATTTCTCTCGGGGTTTTGGTTCGATGATGACCAAAAACAATGACGTATTCTTAGCAGGCGGAATCATGTTGATTATTGCATTGTTAATTGTACCCTTGCCTACATTCATGCTTGATTTGCTTTTGTCTATCAATATTGCAGTAGCTATTTTGATTTTGCTCGTATCCCTTTACCTTAAGACACCTCTTGATTTGGCTTCATTCCCAACGATTTTGCTAATTACTACTTTATTCCGGCTTGGGTTGAACGTTGCCTCAACAAGGCTGATACTTGGTCAGGCTGAAGCGGGGCAAATAATCGAAGCATTCGGGGAATTCGTGATTGGGGGCAATTATGTTGTAGGTATCATCATATTTCTAATCTTGGTATTAATCAATTTTATAGTCATCATCAAAGGTTCGAGCAGAATTGCAGAAGTTTCTGCAAGGTTTACTTTGGATGCTTTGCCGGGCAAGCAGATGTCAATAGATGCGGATATGAATGCAGGATATATTGACGAGCAAACGGCACGCAAACGTCGTGAAACCTTGACAAAAGAGGCGGACTTCTTCGGTGCAATGGATGGCGCAGCAAAGTTTATTCGAGGTGATGCGATAGCCGGATTGGTAATTACTGCTATTAATATCATGGGTGGATTCGCTATCGGAGTACTCCAACTCGGGATGCCAATCGCCGAAGCAGCGGCAATCTATTCTATTTTAACGATTGGTGATGGCTTAGTTTCCCAAATACCGTCCTTGCTCATTTCTGTGTCGGGCGGTTTGGTCGTGACTCGTTCGGCATCCTCAGACAATTTGGATATCGAAATTGGCAAGCAATTCGTTGGCAAACCCAAACCTATGTATATCGCTTCGGTAGCTCTTCTGGGGATTGGTTTATTGCCTGGTTTTCCACTAATACCATTTTTGTTTTTGTCCGGAATTTCTGGTGTTGGTGCTTATTTACGTTCAAAGTCCATTGCGAGGGAAGAGCAAAATAAATTAAATGAGGAATTGCAAGAAACCGAGCAAATACGAAAACCCGAAGACCAACCCGTTGAAGAATTGTTGAAGGTTGACCCCGTGGAAATTGAACTTGGCTATAGTTTAATAATGTTAGTGGACGAATCCCAAGGCGGAGATTTGTTCAAGCGAATAACCAATGTTCGCAGGCAACTTGCTATCGAGCTTGGTATAATATTGCCACCAGTTAGAGTGAGAGACAATTTGCAGTTAGAGCCGGAAGAATATGTAGTCAAAATCCGAGGCAATGAAAATACCCGCAATATGCTATATCCACAAATGTTATTGGCTATGAATCCGGGTACTGCCGAAGGCAATTTGAAAGGAATTCAAGTTACTGAACCTGTATTTGGATTGCCGGCAACATGGATAAGCTATAATGACCGCGAAAATGCGGAATTAATGGGATTCACAGTCGTAGAAGCCGCAACGGTTCTGACAACTCATCTAACTGAATTACTACGTCGAAATGCAGATAAATTAATAACCCGCCAAGACATTAAGCATCTATTAGAAAATTTGAAAGAAGATTATCCGGCATTAATTGAGGAAATTTCTCCCGATACATTGCCTGTTTCTACACTTCAAAAAATTGTTCAAAAATTGCTTTCAGAAGGCATTCCGATTAGAGATTTGGCAATAATAAGCGAATCTTTGCTCGAATATTATAAAGTAACTAAAAATACTGACGTTTTGACCGAATATGTTCGCCATAGTTTGTCTGAAACGATTAAGAAGTTATATCAAGACCAAAATGGCGTCATTCACGCTATTGCATTAGACCACGAGGTCGAAGAGATTTTGACAAATGCATTGCAAACCAATAATCAAAATGCTTTGGTGCCATCACTCGGATTATCTCCTGAAATACTGAATGTAATCAACCAAAGTATTTCGGAATCTATTGACGAAGTCACGATAGCAGGCTATATGCCCGTTGTTATTTGCTCTGCTCAAGTGCGTCCCTATTTTTATCGAATGATTCATTCTACTTACCCGATGGTTAGTGTGATTAGTTATACCGAATTACCCGCAGAAACCGACATTGAAATCTTAAGTCGCGTTCAAATGCAATTTACGTAATTATACGTATTTTATATATGACAGATTAGTCTTAAATTTGCATACAATGATTAATAGCGATAACAGAGTTAATGAGGTATATAGATTATTATAAAGTCCTTGGTGTCGAGCGAACTGCTTCAGGTGATGCTATTCGCAAGGCATATATTTCATTGGCATGGAAATATCACCCTGACCTAAACTATAATAATGAAAAAGCACTCGTCAAATTCACATTAATCAACGAAGCATATCGCATTTTGGGGGACCTTGACAATAGGCTCAATTTTAAGATTAAACTTGAGCAGTATGATAAAATTAGAGAAATTGCTAAAAATCAACATAAACGCACTTCCGAAATCAAAACAAACCCACAATGAAAAAAATCTATTTATCTATCACCGAGATTATAAATGAAAATGCTCCATTTTTCATTTTATACACTTTATTTCTTGCCATTGGAGCTTCTTGGTTACTTATTTACGACAAAGGCCAATGCGTCCTGATGATAAACGGAATACACAATGTCGTTTACGACCAAATATTCATCTTTTTTACAGAAGCAGGTGACGGAAAATACTTCGCAATTGTAATTGTAATTGCCGGTGTACTCAGCTTAAGGTATTTATTCTTTGGATTGACAGCATTTTTAACCTCAGGAATTATAGTTCAATTGCTCAAAGCATTAATTGATACACCACGTCCGAAAAACTTTTTTGATGGAGCTGTAGAATTGTCATTAGTGCCGGGAATTGATGTACATTCTTGGAATAGCATGCCTTCGGGGCATGCTGCATCAGGGTTTGTAATCTTTTTATTTTTTGCTTTATTAATCAAAGACAAGCGTTGGTCGGCATTAATGTTTGTTTTCGCACTACTTGTGGGAATTTCTCGAATTTATTTAGTCCAACATTTTTTTGTTGATGTTTACTTTGGTTCAGTAATTGGCGTGATTTCTGCATTATTTATGTATAGCCTCTTTTTTAAACACCCACGTTTAAAAGATTCAAAATTTTTGAATTACTCAGTTTTCGATAAGTACTTCTTAAAAGAGTAATTACTGAATTTGGCTCAATTCCTCTAATTTAATTCTCGCTGATTCGAATTCCGGATTTAGCCGATATGCCCACTCGTACATTGTCAATGCTTCTTCTGTTGCACCTACACTCTCGAAGCACATTGCCGTTCCGAAGCATGCAAATGAATTCTGCGAATTTAACGATAGAGCAACTGTATATAGATTGTGGGCTGATTCGTAATCTTCCATTGCGAGCAGTAAATCTGCCGTCAAAACCAACAAATCGTCTAATGAATAGCCCATACTCGAATCAAATCGTCGTGTTTTCCAGCTATCCATTACCACCGTAATCGATTCGAGAGCTTCCACAATCATATCTTTGGAAGCCAAGTAAATCGCCTTAACATAATATAAATCAGTATGTCCGGGCGATATTCGTTCTAATTCGGAGATGAAATTGTCAGCAGTGTCATAATCTCCCTTATTAATCGAAATTATAATCATTCTGCATAAAGAGAGAATATAATACTCATGGCTGACGGAATCTTTGTTGGAAATTACTGAAATATAAGCACTTGTAGCATTATCGTAATCTTCGGCAATGTAGCTGTTTTCGGCAGCACCCATCATCAATGAAGCATCACTAAAGTCCTCCAATGCATCATTCGCTTTGAGGGCAGTATTTGTACTGTATAGAGAATCTAATCTTGTAAGCGCTTTAATAGTTGCTCCCCGCCAAGTCCAATCTGTTCGTGCAGAAAACTGTGCCAGAGCACCCATACTACGTAAATGTCCGGGATTATCGTAAACGGATTTCAAAATTGATTTCAATTCGTCGAAATCGGGTTCGAGCAGAAAAGCCTCTTTGACGAAGGGCTTGTCGTCAAGCTTGTTGCCAATGCTACGCTTTGTGGATTTAATTTTTAATGCAAAAGAGCCGTGAGCGAAATCGTCAGTCGCACCATTTTCGGTGACAATTACAGGAAGTCCGCAAGCCATAGCTTCTAATACTGGCAAAGAGAATCCTTCGCCGCGATAGGGACTGACCAAAACGTTACACGCCCGATATAGCGATGCCATTTCTTGCTCGCTCATATCATTTTGGAGATAAATTATTTCCGGCGAATTGCTTTTAGAGCGAATTTGTTCGATATGATTTTTGGCAGTTTGCCCTTTGTAAAAGCTGCTTCCGCCCATATCTTTAATTACCAAGCAAATGTCATCTTCTGCGGTGAAATTTTCAGCATAAGCTCGGAGAAGCAAATCAATTCCTTTCCTGAAAATCGTTCCGCCAACAAATAGCATTTTGAACTGCTTTTTGGTTGGCAACTCGAATTTTTCTCCGTCGGGCTTGAATAGGGTAGGGTCTATACCGTTTGGGATAACTTGCACTTTGCCAGCATCAATACCCGATTCAATAAAAGCCTTTCTCGAAAAGTTAGACGGAGTCCATAGCTCGTCCGCTTGTTTGAATAAATCGACAAAATCCTCTCTAAGAACGGAAAATTCCCAGGGTTGCATGATAATCCATTTAGCTCCGTTCGGGGCTTCGGTTTTAGGGGGCCATTGGTGGCGAATCCAGACATAAGGCAAAGCGGAAATTTTGTCGCTTACTTCAGATTTGTATCTTATATCATTTTCAATCAGTGATTTGAATTTTTCATTACTTTTCGGGTCGAATGTGTCGGGTTCGTATGGAATTATCGTCAGATTTACGGCACCCGATTTTGTCAAATTTATGCAATGTTCTCGGTTGATTAAAGCTAAGGAATGATAGACAAATTGCGAACCTTCCCAAACAACATTTAATTGTTGGTCCTTGTTGGGTGCTAAAGCTACGTCTTTAGTTGGTTCACCTCTATTTTCAATATCACCTACAAGTTCCTTCAACATATCAATTTCAAATGGCTCATCTTCAGGAAGAACATTAAAATTCTCGGAATCTATTTTGAAGTCGAGCCAATCAAATCTGCTCTCGGGCTT
Organism: Desulfobulbaceae bacterium; assembly: GCA_018335795.1. Classification (GTDB taxonomy): domain Bacteria; phylum Bacteroidota; class Ignavibacteria; order Kapaibacteriales; family UBA2268; genus PGYU01. The sequence goes on from JAGXRP010000062.1 coordinate 10,909, forward strand.
ACTAATTGTGTGAGTTCCTCGTTTTGATGCGACCACAGTCATATTTAAGTTAATCAAACCTTTGCTTTGGGGGTAATCCTGCAAAGTAATGCTTTCAACCTTTAACTCAGCTTTTTCTAAATGCTTGGAAATAGATTTTTCGTCGAAGGCAACGCAATGATAATCTCCCGGGTTAGTTTGACCGCCGAAAACCATGTACGAAGCAACATCTGCATCCCAATCGCCTCGCTGGTAGGCATTCATTTGCAATCTTAAATTCGGACAACGAATCTCGATTTTTCCTCCGGGTTTCAGCACTCGCGCCCATTCTTTAAGCACTGCGTCCGTTTCCCTGTGTGAAAAGTGCTCCAGTACATCGCTTGCCAGAATAAATTCTGCACAAGAATCCGGCAATTCAAGATTCCGAATATCCATAGAAACAACATTTTCATTTTCGGAGTATAAATCTATGTTCAAGAATCCCTCTCTGACATCTCTGCCACAACCCAAATTCAGCATGAGCTTATCAGGCAAAACTTCGGGTAAACGCCCTTTTGCCGACTTATTTGAAAAGCCATGCGGAATATCCTGAACAAATTGTATTCTATTCATTGCCATAAAGTATCAGCCAATATTCAAAATTATACATAATACTATCAAAACAAGTGCCATAAGCCATGAAATCTTAATCATATACGTTTTAGCATTTTCAAAAAGTATTTACTTGTATATTAATTAATTTTACAGAATATGAAATGAGAACAATAGCCGCAATCGCAACTCCTCCCGGAATTTCCGGACTTACCGTCGTGAGAATTTCGGGCGACGATGCTATTGATATTATCAGAAATTGTTTTAGTGGCAAATCTAAACTCGAAAATTTGCAAAGCCACACAATTATATATGGTAAAATATATGACGATGACCGAATGGTTGATACCGTAACTCTGTCCTTTTTCAAAGCTCCAAATTCATACACAGGTGAAAATGTTATAGAAATTGCTTGTCATGGCGGCTTGATTATTGTAAACGAAATTCTTGATTTGCTATACAAGTTAGGTGCTGTTCCGGCACAACCAGGTGAATTTACTAAGCGCGCTTTTCTGAACGGAAAACTTGATTTGGCGCAAGTAGAAGCTGTTGCAGATATTATACATGCAGTTTCGGTACCCGGAACAAGAACAGCTGCACGACAATTAAAAGGGGATTTTACGTCCAGACTCCAGAAGCTTAGGCTGCAGTTATTGGATATTTCTGGATTGCTGGAATTGGAATTAGACTTTGCGGAAGAAGGTGTAGCTTTTGTTGAGCGAAACAAGATAATCGAGTTGATAGATTCGACAATCGATTTTTGCAGAAATTTGTATAATTCGTATCGTGCAAGCGAAGTACTTCGTTCGGGATTCAAAGTAGCGATTGCAGGATTCCCAAATTCTGGGAAATCCACTCTTTTCAACTCCATTTTAGGTCGTCGCCGCGCAATAGTTAGCGAAATTGCGGGAACAACTCGCGATTATATAGAAGAAGCTTTATTCATAGACGGTTTGAAAATCATTTTCACTGATACTGCCGGTTTACGTGAAACGGAAGATATAATCGAAATTGAAGGAATTCGATTGGTAAATGAAATATTAGAAAATGCCGATATGATTCTTGTAATAAATGATTTAACACAGGGAGAAAATAATTCCGAGAATTTGCTCAAAGAGATTGCCGAGAAATATCCGAGTAATGAAATATTGCTCTTGCAAAATAAAGTAGATTTGTCAAATATTCACCCAAGTACAGGATTAGCTATTTCAGCCGAATTAGGCACAGGAATAGATTTGCTAAAAAGAGAAATCACCGAAAAAGCCTCAAAGAGTATTGAACGCATATCGGACATATTGATAAACAAACGCCATTACGATTTGCTAATCGAAGCCGAACACAGCCTTATTGATGCCAAAATAGGCTTAGAAGCAGGAATGGAAAATGAACTTATTGCTATTGATTTGCGTAAAGCAACAAAAATATTAGGCGAATTAACCGGTGAATCTTGGAATGAGGAAGTCTTAGATAGAATTTTTTCTTCATTTTGTATCGGCAAATAATGTTTCACGTGAAACTTTTCAATTCACTTAGAAAAATAACGTCTATATAAATTATGCTTAATAATAGATTTGATATAATAGTCATCGGTGCAGGACACGCAGGTATTGAAGCCTCTGTTGTCGCTGCGCGTATGGGCATGAACGTTGCCTTGCTGACAATGGATTTGGATACAATGGGTCGCCCGTCTTGCAATCCAAGTATTGGAGGTTCCGCGAAGGGACATCTTGTAAAAGAGATTGATGCTCTTGGAGGTGTAATGGGTAGTCTGGCTGATAAAGGCGGCATTCATTTCAAAATGTTGAATCGCTCAAAAGGTCCGGCAGTGTGGTCTCCTCGATGCCAAATTGACAAAGATTTGTACCCGAAATATGCACGTTCACTATTATCAAGCGTTATAAATCTGCATCTTATCAAAGGAACAGCAAACGAAGTTTTGATTGAACATGACAAAGTAAGCGGAATTATCACAGATAACAATGAAACTATTTATGCCAAAGCTGTAATTTTATGTGCCGGTACTTTCTTGAACGGATTGCTTTATACAGGCAAGGAAATCACAGCCGGTGGTAGAGTAGGCGAAAAACCTTCGCACAAGATTTCGGACTTGCTATCTTCATACGGTTTGGTTCGTGGCAGACTTAAAACAGGAACTCCGCCAAGAATCACAAAAGAATCAATAGATTTTTCAAAAGTTGAAATAGAAAGCGGCGACGATGAACCCAAAGCATTTTCATTTCGTAGCTCAAGCGTTAAAAATAGATTAGTATGTTACGGCACGGAAACAAATCTCGCAACTCATGAAATTTTGCGAACAGGATTTGAAGACTCGCCGATGTTTACGGGACGAATCAAAGGAGCAGGCCCAAGGTATTGCCCTTCGATTGAAGATAAAATTAATCGCTTTTCCGAGCGCGATTCGCATAAAATATTACTCGAACCCGAAGGGCTAACCACAAATTCCATTTATGTGAATGGATATTCGACATCTTTACCTCAAGATATTCAACTTAAGGGATTGCATACAATTCCTGGATTAGAAAAGGCTGTTATGACAAAAGCCGGATATGCAGTCGAGTACGATTTCTTTTTTCCGTATCAGTTGCGTTTCACAATGGAAACAAAAGCTATTTCGGGATTATATTTTGCAGGACAAATCAACGGCACTTCCGGATATGAAGAAGCTGCTGCACAAGGACTAATCGCCGGAATAAACGCTGCATTGAAAATTAGAGAAGAAGAGCCCTTTACTTTGCGCCGCTCGGAAGCATATATTGGCGTTTTAATTGACGATTTGGTCAATAAAAGCACTGAAGAACCTTACCGAATTTTCACTTCATTAGCCGAATATAGACTTTTGCTCCGTCAAGATAATGCAGATTTGCGATTGTCACATCACGGGCATCGTCTCGGATTAATAAGCGATTTGGAATATGAACAAATTACTCAAAAGACACGATTAATTAATGATGGCTTTGAAAGGACAAAATCAATTAAACTTAAGCCGAATATTATCAATGAATATTTGAAAACAATTGGCGAAACCGAAGTAGATATTACAACAGATTTGTACAATCTAACTAAACGAAGCAACGTTCGATTGCATGATTTGCTCAAATTAAGCATAAATGGCGACCCTTTTGTCAGGGCTCTTGTCCATAATGAAGATATTACCGAGCAAATCCAGATAAACATAAAATACGAAGGATATATCGCACGGCAGTTGAAGGATATCGCATACTTCATGGATAATGAATCTAAAGTTATTCCTGATTGGTTTGATTACAGCAGCATATCATCTTTATCAAATGAAGCTCGTGAAAAGCTAATCCGAATTCGCCCGGCATCATTAGGTCAAGCCTCTCGAATCTCAGGTGTATCAGCTTCTGATGTATCAATTTTATCACTATTTTTAAAGTAAATTGTTTCACGTGAAACATTTTTTGACATGACTAAAATTGCAATTGTAAACGGTAACAATCTTCTTGGTCACTTCTTGCGACGTTTTTTGACCCATCATACTACATATTCTTTTGTAGATATCTATGATTCGGAGCAAATTGCAAACGAAGAAAATGAGACACATAGGTATAATGTTAATGATTTGAAAACTATCCGAAAATTGATTAGCAAAGTCAAACCATCGCATATTATCGCTCTAAATGATTTCAATTCTTCAGATGATGATAAGCATAAACAAGAGATTTGGAACAAGAATGTACTTGTAGTCGAAAACCTTTCCAAAGCGGCAGCGATTAACGAAAGCCATCTTATGCTTATATCCAATGAATCATTATACGATGGAACGACCGGACCATATAAAGAAGAGGATAAACCAAATCCCTTGAATTATTATGGCAAAGCCAGACATGCCGCTGAAAACTTAGTAATTACAACAATCGAAAATTCATCTATTGTTCGTGCTCCAATGATTTACGGTTATTTACCCGGAGTACCGAGTTTGGTTGAAAAGGTCCTCGAAAATGACCATTTATCCCTTCGAGATGATTATTTAACCAATCCGGTTTATGCAGAAGATGCCGCTTTAGCGATTTACAAAATTATCAGCAAGCAACGAAAAGGCTTGTATTGCTTGGGTGGACCTGATTATTTGACTCCCTTCGAATGGGGTTTGAAACTAAATCAGTATCTTTGTAACTTGAGCGGGAACATTTCGCCCTCTTATGTGTCTATAAGTAAGGACAAAGAACAAAAATTAAAATTCGGCTTCGTAAGTTTGAAAGCCGAAACAGATTTGAACATGAAATTTATGGCTTTAAGCTCAGCTCATTCAGCCATAAGGTTTCTGATAGATAAACGTAAATATGACATTTAAGGAGTTACAATGAAAGCTACACCTGAATTCGACAGGTTCAATCCTGAAATAGCAGTTTTTTTTGCTGAACTAAGTAAGAACAATTCAAAAGAATGGTTCGACGCTAATCGCAAATTTTACGAAAAGGAAATAAAAGACAAATCGAAATTATTCATTGGTGAAATGGGGAAACGTTTCTCCGGCAATAACCTTCGATATATTTCCGACCCGAAAATATCAATGTTTCGTATCAATCGCGACATAAGATTCAGCAAGAATAAAGAACCGTATAAAACAAATCTCGGATTTTGGTTCCCATACGGAAATGACGTATTGAGCTTTGCAAAGAAACCGCTACCCGGCATATATTTCCATTTTTCAAATGAGGAATCATTCATAGCTTGCGGAATCCATACGCCTGAAAGTGCAGATTTGAAAAAAATCCGTGCAGCATTGGCAAATGATTTCGAGAGATTTGAATCTATCATAGGGAACAAGAAATTCAAAGCAGCTTTCCCAAAGGAAATGACAGAAGAATCTGTAACACGAGTTCAGGGTTATACAAAAGACCACCCTGCATTCAATTATATCGCCAAAAAAGAACATGCATTTTTCATTGATACTCCAATTGATTCCCTTTTTTCACCGGATTTACCTGAAATTTTGGTAGAAAAAGCTAAAGCAAGCGATGAATTACATAACTTTTTATATACTGCAATTACGGACTAATTTATAATGAAGCACATTGATAAAAACAGAACTGCTAGAATTTTAGACCAAGCACAAGGAAAAACAATCGCTGTAATCGGCGATGTAATGCTCGACCGATACTTTTGGGGGAGTGTGAGCAGAATTTCACCAGAAGCGCCTGTACCGGTGATTGACGTCGAATCTGAAACTTTCCATCTTGGAGGAGCTGCAAATGTAGCAAAAAATCTCCGTTCTCTCGGGCTTGAACCCTTGCTATGCGGCATCATTGGTGATGATAACTCGGGAGCAATGTTCAGACAAATTGCCGAATCATCAGGGATTAATACTATGGGATTATATGTAGATTCCGGACGTCCCACTACAGTGAAGACTCGTATAATTGGCAATAACCAGCAAATTGCGCGAATTGACCGCGAAGTAAAAACTCAATTACCAAAACAAGGTCTTGAACTTATCAAGAATTGCTTAATCAATCAAAAAGAACTTGCAGGTGTGATTCTTGAAGATTATAACAAGGGAACATTGACTTCAACTTTGATTTCCGATATTATACATTTTTGTAATGAGAAGAATATTCCTGTGTTTGTTGACCCGAAAAGCGATAATTTCTTTGTATTTAAAAATGTGACTTGCTTCAAACCAAATCGAAAAGAAGCTCAACAAGCATTAGGTATTGAATTCGACACCATAGAAAATTTACATGTTGCAGGCATTAAATTACTCGATACACTGCATTGCGATAGCGTTCTGATCACGCTCGGCTCAGCGGGAATGATGCTCTTCGAATCCGACGGGACAATATCTTCTGTGCCAACAAAGGCGAGACACATCTCCGATGTTTCAGGCGCCGGCGATACTGCAATTGCTGTGATTGCAGCCACTTACGCAGGTGGAGCTGACATAAAAGAAGCTGCAACACTCTCAAATAACGCCGCAGGATTAGTTTGCGAAAAACCCGGAATAGTAACTATTACAATAGAAGAACTCATAGAATCCATCGGGAGCTTATAAATATGTTGTGTGAAAGTGCAGAATTAGCAAAAATATTGCAGGAAAAGTCGGAGCAAGGAAAGAAAATAGTCTTCACAAACGGTTGCTTCGATATTCTTCATGCGGGACACGTCAAGTATCTTGAGCAATCTAAGCAAATGGGCGACGTGCTTGTAATCGGGTTGAATAGTGATGATTCGGTCAGAAGATTAAAAGGCGATTCGCGTCCCGTGAATAATCAAATAGATAGAGCGATTGTACTATCGGCACTCAGAGCAGTTGATTACGTTTGCTACTTTGAAGAAGATACTCCTTTGGAATTGATTATGAAATTGAAGCCAAATATTATTACAAAAGGCGGCGATTACACCATAAAAGATGTAGTCGGTGGCGAGTTTGTAATCAACAATGGGGGCGAGGTTGTAATAATTGAACTTGTCCCGGGCAAATCAACAACAAGCACGATTCAAAGACTTAATTCGCTCAAACAATGAAATACATACTATTCATAATGCTTTTTCTAATGCTATCATGCTCAAAGAGCAACGAAGCGTATGTGGTAGAGGACAAAAACATAAAAATGGATACAAATGAAAATCAGTCAGATCGCTTATTTGTCACTAAGAATGTACCTTTACCGTATGATTATGAACTTGTACGCGTAATCCCAAAAGAGCCAAAGGCTTACACTCAGGGCTTACTATTTCATAATGGACAACTTTACGAAAGCACAGGTCAATACGGAAGGTCATCTGTTCGAATTGTGGACCACAAAACCGGAAAAGTGCTAAAAACAAAGAAAATCAGCCCGCAATACTTTGGTGAAGGAATCGCTATCATAAACGATAAATTGTATATGCTCACTTGGACTTCGCGAACTTGCTTTGTTTTTGACCCGAATTCATTTAAAGAAATAGAGTCTTTCACATATCCGTCGGAAGGTTGGGGATTAGCAGATTACGGTGATAAATTAATCAAAAGTGACGGCAGCTATTTTCTCAGAATCATTGACCCCGAAACTTTCAGAGAAGAAAAAGCGATTACGGTAGTACTAAATGGCAGACCCTTGACAAACTTAAACGAATTAGAATATGTAAACGGATTGCTATATGCCAACATATATATGTCTGACAAAATCGCTGTCATAGAGCCTGAAACTGGGGAAGTGTTGAGCATTATTGACTTTGGAACATTGCGTTCGTACGAAGAAAACAACAAAGATGCCGAAGCGTTCAACGGCATTGCATACAATCCGGCAACAGACACTTTTTATGTTACCGGGAAAGATTGGTTGAACTACTTTGAAGTAAAATTACTGTTTAATTAATTTTAATTAATTTGGTTATCATATAAGAATATATTAATTTTACATACTGTAATTTATCATTTTTCTGGAGCGAATTCGTAAAATTGTTTCTATTTGTTTATTAACGCGAGGTTTTATCGGGTGGAGACTTCTACAAACTGATTTTTGTAGAACATGCAAATAGGGGCTAAATATGCGAGTTTACTCAGAACCGAGAAACACTCTTGTCGTTGACTTACATGCCATTCAATCCGAAAGGCAATCTTACATTCGTATGAAACGTGCTTTAGACATTGTCTTAGCACTGATTATGATTGTGCTTACTTCGCCACTCTTTTTGATTACTGCACTATTAATCAAACTTTCAACAAGAGGACCCGTTATATATACCCAAATACGTCTTGGGCAATTCGGTCATAAGTTCCTTATTTACAAATTCCGGACAATGTACACATCGGCAGACTTCGACCACGAACAGTTCGAAATCGAAAAAGCGAAAGGCACATTCATCAAATCCCCTAAAGACCCGAGGATTACTCCTATTGGGCGATACTTACGGAATACAAGTATAGATGAACTGCCTCAGTTATTCAATGTTCTTTTAGGCGATATGAGCATCGTCGGTCCGCGACCTTCCGAAGAATTCTTTTTTTTGAATAATCAACGATTCAAAGATATTCGTTTGATGGTCAAACCGGGGATGACCGGATTGTGGCAAGTGAAAAATCGTAGCAATCATTGCACAATTTTTGATATGATTGATTATGATATCGAATATATTCAAAATATGAATTTATGGAATGATATAAAAATAATTTTGATGACAATTCCGGCTGTTTTGCAAGGGGAAGGTGCCGTTTAGTATCCGACTTCGTTTTTGGGGCTTTATTTGCTTTTTAATCATATTTAGGGTGCAAGGCATATTATCACATGTTTTGCACCCTAAACTTTTAACATAGCGAAAATATGAAAGCCACTTTTGTGTAGTTCCTACACACGTTTTCGCACTATTTTTTTTTCTATGTCATAAATTTTTCCATTATACGTTATCATATAATTAATTATAATATTAGTGGAGATTTTAAAATGGATGAGCAAACAGGAAATCAAAAAAAACCATTGCGTCCTGCTCCAAATAAAAAACAGGACATTTACAATACATATTTGAAAAATGAAAAAAGTCGTAATATACCGATACAAGATTTGGAGGAAGAATTAAAAATGAGTGAAAATAATAACACGAACGATGAATTTGAAAATGAAAATGTCGTTCCGGAATCAAACAACAATGAAACTGATATTTCAGAATTCGTGGATGTGATTAGCGAATTAAACAAACAAAACGAAACACTTATGTCTGAACGTGACGATTTGAAAGAGCAACTTATTCGAAAAGCCGCCGAACTCGAAAATGTTCGTCGCCGCAGTATTCGCGAAAAGCAAGAAATGATTGATTTTGCGAACGAAAGATTGCTTTTCAAAATGCTTGAATTGCTTGATGACATTACTTCAGCATCGAATGCATCTCACAATACGACTGATTTTGATAGCTTGGTTAAAGGCTTGGATATGATTCAAGCTAAAGCTATGAAGCTATTTGACGAAGCCGGTGTAAAGAAAATGGAAGAAAACGTGGGCTCACAATTTGATGTAAATTTCCACGAGGCACTGATGATGGCTCCTTCGGAATTACCTGAAGGTGCAATTGTACAAGTGATTCAACCCGGCTACATGATAAAAGAAAAAGTATTACGACACGCAAAAGTCATCACATCAGCCGGAAATCAATAAAAATAGGATAGGAAAAGAATGGAAAAGCGCGATTATTATGAGATATTGGGTCTGGACAAAAACGCAACGCCTGATTTGGTAAAGGTAAATTACCGTAAAATGGCTATAAAATATCATCCGGATAAGAATCCTGGTGACCCAGATGCGGAGAATATGTTTAAGGAAGCTGCTGAAGCCTACGAAGTGCTCAGCGACCCGAACAAAAAGGCTCGGTACGACCGCTATGGTCATCAAGGTTTGCGTGGTGGGCAAGATTACCACACATACCAAAACATGGAGGACATTTTCTCTTCTTTTGGTGATATTTTTGGCGGTGGTGGAAGCATATTCGATAGTTTTTTTGGTGGCTCAAACGCAGGACGTGGCAAACGATACTCCGGCGAACCCGGTGCGGATATAAAGATTAAATTACCTTTAACTTTAGAAGAGATTTCCGAAGGCGTCGCAAAAACTTTGAAAGTACGCAGACTTGTGACTTGCTCCACTTGCTCGGGTACAGGTGCGAAGTCCGGTGGCAAACGAACTTGCAGCACTTGCAATGGTCATGGTGAAGTTCGCCAAGTGTCACGTTCAGTATTCGGTCAATTCATCAATGTTTCCGTATGTCAAGCATGCAGCGGTACAGGTGAGGAAATCACCGACAGATGTACTGATTGTCGTGGTGAAGGTAGAATATTTGGCGAAGATAAAATAAAAATTGATATTCCTGCAGGTGTCGAAGAAGGCAACTACATACCGCTTCGTGGCAAGGGGCATGTTGGCAAAAATGGTGGCGCATCGGGAGATTTGATGGTAATAATCGAAGAGAAAAAACATGCGCATTTTGTTCGTGACCACAATAACATTATATACAATCTAAACATCACTTTCCCGCAAGCCGCTCTGGGCGATAGTGTAGAAGTACCCACTCTTGCCGGAACAGATAACGTTAAAATTGAACCCGGTACTCAAAACGGTACAAAATTGAGAATCAGAGATAAAGGAATTCCATATCTTAATTCTTCAGGCAGGGGAGACCAATATGTTATTTTGCATATTTCGATACCAACGAGATTGACATCTAAAGAAAAAGAATTAATTGAATCTCTCGCAGAGTTGGATAATTTTTCGCCCTCGCAATTAAATAATAAAGAAAAAGACAAAAATATTTTCGAGAAAATCAAAGATGCTTTTGTATAATTAATTATTTATTTTCATTTTTTCTATAATTCCAAGTTCTTTATATTTAATTCCTTGGAATTTTTTATTTGTACTATTTTAATATAATTATTTTCGTATTAATTATATTATTTTTCAGATTTGGAAATTGCAAATATCATACTTAGTTTTGCAAGAGAAATTGTTAACTAATAGTGGAAATTGTTATGTCGAATGCTCCTCAAGTAGAACTTGCAAGGCTCAGATTACTAAATGAAAAACGATTTATCAATGCTTCGTTGACGTACATTCGTGAAATGCTGGCTAACTATGGTTTCGATGATAGAGAGCTTATGCAAATAGAACTCGTCGCAGAGGAAACTTCCGTCAGCATTATCGAAAACTCTTTCGATGCAGACGAAAGTGGATATTACGACATTGCCTTAATCCGTCAACCAAACAAAATTGTACTCGCATTTGAAGACAAGGGCTTGCCATTCGACATAAAACAACTCGAAAGCAACGACGAGGGAGCTCTCCGAGTGCTTCTGATGAAAAAGATAGCCGACGAGTTGCATTTTATAAATCTCGGCAAAAATGGCAAAAGAATTGAAATTCATAAAAATTTACCTGCAAAAACTATCGCGGAATACACTGAGCAAGACCTTTCGCCAATAGACCCCGAAACCACGCGCGCTTCCGATGATGTAGAATTTATGCTGATGAGTTCCGAGCAATCAGTCGCATTGGCTCGCTGTGTCTATCGCTCTTATGGGCTGACCTATGCAGGGGATTTTATCTATTATCCCGAGAAAATTAGCGAGTTGCTCGATTCTAAGCTGCTGCGCTCGGTGGTGGCACTCAATTCGGAAGGCGAGCTCGTTGCACATTTGGGGCTGAATTTCTTGACCAAAGACGCTAAGGTAGGCGAGACCGGGCAAGCGGTGGTTGACCCGCGTTATCGTGGACGCGGACTTTTCGAAAGCTTGAAAAAATGGCTTGCAAAACATTCAGAATCAATCGGCGATTTCGGATTTTACAGCGAAGCAGTCTCAATTCACCCTTACACACAAAAGGGCAACATAGCACTTGGTGGACACGAAACAGGAATCGTACTCGGTTACGTTCCGCCGAATTTGACTTTCAAGAAAATAGGTAATTTAGGCGAAGGCAAACGCCAAACGGCAGTGTTATTCTATCTTCGTGTAAACGAAGAACCTTTTAGGGATGTATATTTACCCGAGAATCATAAGGAAATGCTCACGAAAATAATAAATGAAAATCAATTGAATCGCGAAATAAAAGTAATTAGCGACGATTTTGTAGTTGAAAATGAAAAATCCGAAATTGAAGTTCGAGTCAAACCTGATTGGGGGCAAGCACATTTAATCGTACATCGCTTTGGGGCAGATTTCCCCGATATCATTGAATATAATTTGCGTGATATTATCCGCCGCAAAATCGAATATACTTATATTGACATGCCATTCAGCTATCCTGCAACCGCACATTTTTGTCCGATGCTCGAATCATTGGGATTTTTCTTCTCGGGTATAATTCCCGAATTATTCGATGGTGATGCATTTAGATTGCAATTCCTCAATCACGTAGAAATTGATGCAGACAAAATCTGTACAGCATCGAAATTTGGCAAAGAATTGCTCGATTATTGCCTTGCAGAACGTGAAAGAGTAGGCGGGGTTTAGGGGATGGGGGGTTTGAGTATGGGGGTTGGGGGATAGTGGTTTGGGGAGCGCAATCCTGATGGGATTGAATGTAAATATTAAACTAATTTTTTAAAGGAATTTTTTCAATGCAAAAGCCTGATTCAAAAGAACATAGACCGTATTTCGCGAACTATTTAAATTTAGTCCCCGACGGTGATTTCTTCCAGCTTTACGACCAGAACACCGATGAAGTGGCGAGATTTTTCTCGTCAATTGACAAATCAAAGCATGAATATCGTTATGCGGAAAACAAATGGACACCCAAAGAAGTCCTGCTGCACGTTTGCGACACAGACAGGATATTTTCCTACCGCGCCTTCGTTTGCATACGTGGAGATAGCATCACTATTCTCATGCCCTTCGACGAGAACGTTTATGCTGCTAACGCTGACGTCAGCAACAGGTCTATGGATAGTATAGTTGACGAGTTCAGAATTATCCGGCAGGGATTGAGAATCCTATTGGAAAATGCAAGCGAAGAGCAAAGAAAATTCTTGGGCAACAACGACGGATTCAAGATTTCAGCTCGCGCCCTTGGCTATATCACAATCGGTCACGCAATTCACCACATGAACATAATCAAAGAGCGCTATTTGGGGTTTGGGGGATAGGGTTTGGGGGATAGGGGTTGGGGGATTGGGTTTGGGGTTTGGGTATTTTTACCACGAAGTGGTTAAATATCTATAAAAATACGAATACTACAGCCCCAAAACAATCCTGGAGGGATTGAATATCTGTAGGTTAGAAATGTAGCTTTTGTAACACAAACTAATGAAACATATCTCACGTTAAGATAAAATTTATATATAATTCAATTTTATCATTTTTAAAATAAAATAAATATGGCAAATGCCAACCAAAATAATATTGCATTAACATATTTTGAACTTCTACAACAGCAAAATTTTCAGCTTGATAAATTAGACTATTCCTTGCTCGAAAAACACAAATCAAAGCTCCAAATAATTGCGGATATTTCTAATTGTGGAGTAAGCGTTTTTGATTTATTCAAAAAAGAACATGTCTTTTTCTCACCAAATTTTGGGGCCCTACTCGGTTATGATTTGAATAATATTATGCAACAAGAGCACGATTATTGGGATTCACTTATTCATCCTGACGATTATATTATGCTCATGGAAGTAGGGATAACTTTACTTAAGCTCTTTTTCAAATTAAACAAAGAAGATAAAATCAACCATAAATTAGTCAATGATTACCGAATTTTAAATGCGAATGGCGAATATGTTAGAGTTATTGAGCAACACCAAGCTCTTGAATTGGACGAATTTGGTAATTTGTGGTTATCATTGAGCATAATAGATATTTCACCTAACCAAGACATTAGCCATGGACTGAAAAGTCAGCTTCTGAATTTTAAATCAGGGAAAATTATACCATTTAATGATGATAAAAGAGAAAATGAAAACATTAGTATAGTTTTATCAAAAAGAGAATTGCAAATATTACAAATGGTTAGAGATGGGCTTTTGAGTAAAGAAATTTCCAATGAATTGGATATAAGTTTGCATACAGTAAATACTCATCGCCAAAGAGTCTTAGAAAAATTAGGTGCAAATAATTCTATGGAGGCAGTAGTATTTGCCTCTCGGCTTGGGCTATTACAATAAATCCTACTGATAAATCAGTATTGTACACATATCATATAAAGAATATTTTTGTTCTTTTGAACAAATATTAAAATTAAATATGATAAAGTACATTTTATATATATTAATGCTGTTTATGACAGTCATTAACGGGATTGCTCAACAAGCTACTCAGAATATTCGAGGCAAGGTTGTTGACATAGCATCTAATGCACCTCTTGCATTTGTAAACGTTGCTTTGATTAATACAAAGTTTGGCTCACGAACTGATTCTTTGGGTAATTTCACGATTGAGAATGTCCCCGTTGGGCGATATACAATTCGATTGACAATGCTTGGATATGAAACATATGTAATGAAAGAAGTTCAGGTTACATCCGGGAAGGAGCTTTTCTTGAATTTTTCGATGAAAGAAAATGTTTACTCCACATCCGAAATTGTAGTCAAGCCAAAGATAAGCAAAGAAACGGCTATAAATAGCTCTGCTACTGTAAGCGCAAAAATGCTTAGCGTTGAGGAAGCTCAACGTTACGCAGGCGGATTCGACGACCCCGCTCGATTAGTCTCATCGTTTGCAGGTGTTTCGAGTAATGTCAGTAACAATGCATTAGTTGTTCGCGGTAACAATTCGCAATCATTACAATGGAAATTGGAAGGAGTGGAAATTCCGAATCCCAATCACTTCGCCGATTTAGGCTCATTCGGTGGTGGCGGTCTGACTGCATTGAGTAGCCAGCTGTTAGCAAATTCTGATTTCTTTTCGGGAGCTATGCCTGCCGAATATAATAACGCGCTTTCGGGCGTTTTCGATATTTTCATGAGAACCGGGAATAATGAAAAAGTTGAACATACTTTCCAAGTCGGTCTTCTGGGTATTGATTTTGCTTCCGAAGGACCATTTTCCAAAAGTAATTCATCATCATATTTATTTAATTATCGTTATTCGACCTTGTCTTTACTCGAACCAATATTGCCAGAAAATGCAGGTGGCACAAGCTATCAAGACCTTTCATTTAAGCTAAATTTCATCACAAAAAACAACGGTACTTTCACATTATGGGGAATAGGTCTAATTGACGGCTCGGGTGCCGAAGCCAAAAAGGACTCAGCAGAATGGATATACGAAGTTGATAGGGAAAATCAAGATGCCAAGCAATATATGGGTGCTTTCGGGATTAGCCACACTTACTTTTTGAATAACAGTCAGTATTTGAAATCTACTTTGGCAGCGACGGTTCAGGGTCTAAATTTCAAAACAGACAAATTGGAAGATAATTCCATTTTATTCCCCAAAAATAGAATTGATAATCAAAATTATAATTTCGTATTTACAACTACTTTGAATACCAAATTTGATGCAAAACATTCAAACAAAAGTGGATTTGTAGCGACGGCGATGATGTACAATTTATCTCTCCAATCTGCAACACCGAGCAACAGTCTATCCACCATCGTGGACGAAGACGGTTTTAGTACTTTAATCTCGGCTTATAGTGCTTCGACAATATCACTATCAAACTATTTAACTATGAATATTGGAATCAATGGACAATTATTTACCTTGAATAATAATTATACAATCGAACCAAGATTTGGGCTGAAATATCAAGCATCTCCGCTACACTCATTCAGCATAGCTTACGGGCTACATAGTCGCTTGGAAAAATTGAACTTCTATTTTATAAAAAATGAAAATAATGAGGCTATTAATAAGAATCTTGATTTCACTAAGGCTCATCACATAGTATTGGGCTATGATTTGAGTTTGTCCGAAACACTGCATCTGAAAATTGAACCATATTATCAGCATTTGTTTAGTGTGCCTGTGATTGCCGATAGTTCCTTTTCGATGATTAATATGCAAAATGATTGGTTCTTTGACGGCAATTTGGAAAATAGCGGTGAAGGCAGAAATTTCGGGATAGACATCACTTTCGAGAAATATCTATCGGACAACTATTACTACATGCTGACTGCATCGCTATTCAAATCGCAGTACAAGGGTGGGGACGGTGTGCTTAGGGACACGCGATACGATAGAAATTATGTGCTGAACTTTTTAATCGGCAAAGAATGGATGCTCGGAAGTGAAAATCAAAATATTTTGGGATTGAATATTCAACTTAGCTACCAAGGTGGCGACCGCTATTCTCCTATCAATTTCAGCGAATCGCTCGATGTACGTGAAGCAGTTTTTGACGAGCACAAAGCATTTTCAAGACAATTTGCTCCGGTTTTCACATGCCACTTCGCAGCGAGTTACAAGATAAACATGCTCGGCAAAACCCACGAAATAGCAATAAAAATGATTAATGCGACAATGTACGAAGAATTCACGGGATTCCATTATAACCGCCACACCAATACAGTAGATGAGCGTCGCGAACCACTATTTTTCCCCTATTTAAGCTACAAAATCGAATTTTAATTTGGGGGTTGGGGGGTTAGGGGATGGGTATTTTTACCACGAAGTGGTTAAATATGAATAACCCCGTATGAAATGCGGGGAAAGAAAACGCGACAGATTCAACAATCCCAAGGATTGAATGTAGGGGTTTTGGGGTATAGTGTAAATTATTCATTTCCTAATTCAAGCTTTTGAATACGGGCTTTAATTGAGCCTTTGGATCTGCCGAATAATTTAGATAACTCACTCTTTTTCATTCCATTAGAAACACTTTCTTGAAGTTTGATATCGTCTTCTTTAGTCCATGGTTTGTATGCACTCTTATGTGTTTTTCTAATTTTTTGATAAGCTGTTAAATTTTCGTCATTATTATGAGAATCATTTTCAGCAATAACTTCTAACGCTTCATTAAATATTTCAACAAAACCTGAAATGTCTTCTTCAAAGATAAGAATACTTATTTTCTTTAAAGTGTCATCTTCATCTTTTTTTACTTGTGACATTTTCAAATAAACCTTATCATAAATAGTTTTATTTACGGAAATATGAAATGTTCTGCTACCAGCTTTTAGTGCTTTCTTAAATATTATTTTTCTCATATTATTAACTTAATTATTGATGATCAAATTGCCCCCATCTCCCTAACAATCTTGACTGTTTCGACGCTGACGGTGGTGACGCGCATCAGCAGGTCAATGACTTTGTCTAGTTCACTGTGGTACCGTTGTATAGCGACTAACGACATTTATTTGCCTTCTTTTTTATTATTTATTTTCCAAAACGCAAAATTGCAATCTACAAACATAACAATTTTATAAATTCTTTTTTTGTCCCGTCAGTTATTGCTCCTGAAGGCAGGATAAACTATAACTACAACTTTATAAATTTCTGTACTTTGTTTCCGATTCTGATGAAATACATTCCGGGTGCTAAAGAAGAAACATCAATTCTTAAATTCTCGCTCCTTGAGCCTGTCGAAGGGTGAGAGGGTGGATGCGCAGCAGACGGGGTAGATAGCACTTTTACTCCCAGTATATCATAAATCTGCACATTATACACATCGGAAGGTTGTGTAATCTCAATATAATCAGATGCCGGATTGGGGAAGAGTTTAAATTGCGATTCATCGGCTCTTTCAATAACGCTTGTAGCAATATCGAATGTAAATTTGTATAATAAATTTCCTACATATGTGTTTAGTAGGAATATTGTGTTTTTATTCAAATAAAAACCGAAATTTGGAGTAGTCTTAATAATATCCGAGTCGAATTTTGGAAATTCAATCCAATCTTTGCCACCATTATTTGTTAAATATTGAGTGTTATTCTGCATATTTGAAAAGCGAAGCCAAATATTATTATCGTCATATGCGATAAAATTTCCCATTAGAATTGGATTCGCTACTCTTGAAAGTGTTATATTTGTGTCTATTTGGTTTACCCATTCTTTACCCCTATCTGTTGATTTTTTTAAACTCACATGGTATTTGATTGAATCAGTATGAATTCTAAAAGTATCAATTTTTGTTACCCAAAAAATGTTTTCACTTGTGAAATATGCAGAAACATCTATAAAAGGAATTTCAAGTGCATCCCAATTTTTACCGGCATCAAATGTACGATAAATATATTTTTTTGAAAATATTTTATCGTTATTATCAATTTTATATTCTGTAAGCATAAATTGATATTTGTGTTCGGAAAATATAATTAATGATGACAATATGGAGGAGTCCGGTAGAATCGGCAATGGTATTTCTTCCCAAGTTTCATTTGCAAATTTTGATTTAAAAATACCTTTTCTTGTAGCTGTCTTTTTTCTAAAATCCCAGTTTGAACCAATTATATAAAGATTTCCTGATTCATCGAATTGAGGTAAAGCTAGTAAAAGTTTTTCAGGGAAATTTAAAACTTTCCATGTTTGTCCATAATTATATGAAATAAAATATACTCCTGTGTCAGTAGGCGGTTGTGGCCCAAACAAAGCTATATGTGGTTGGGTTGTAATACAAATAATATTATCATAATAAACCATTCCGGTTTCAGTTGGTGGTGCTATACCTTGCAAAACCCAACGATTATATATGTCAATTGAACTAATTGAATCCCAAGAATCACCTGAATCACTTGTAGTAAAGAGTTGGAAGTCGTAATCTTGGTTTTTAACTAAGGTAATGCCTTTTAATGAGTCTTTGAATACAATTTTTTGAATATTTACACTCGCGTCTGATAAATTGAAGTCAGCTACTTGCTTTATTTCATAATTTAAAATTGGATTGCTTAAAACGATTTTAACACTAACCATAAATATTAAGAATGTAATAATTAATTTATTCATACTGTAGCTCCAAAAAATAAAATAAAATTAAAATATCGGGGTGCAGAATAACATCTGCACCCCTATTATTATTATTCAATCAAAAATCTACCGGCGGATTTTATTTTACCGTTTTGTATTACGTTATACAAATATGCACCTGTTGGGTACTTGCTCAAATCAATTTCTATGCTTTGATTAGGTTGCTTTGATAAATATTTACTAACTTCCATTCCTATAGAATTATAAACAATCAAATCGTAAGTGAAATCGTCACTCGAGTTGAATATAAAGTTGAATATACCTTTATTTGGATTTGGGAATAATTCAGAGGTAAATAAACCCAAGAAATCTGTATTCAAGTCTTCTGCCATTTTATATAAGTATCCATTAGGATTACAAATTGTAAAACAATTAATACCCATATATGGTTCACAATTCGGTAATGGCAATACTTGATCCTCTACAATACTAGTGATAAGCTCACCTTCCTTTGTAACTGTATAACGATATCTACAACAATCTGTATTATTTGGGCATGGGTTCATTACCGGATGAGGTCCCATTAATTGTGTTGACCAGCAGGATTGTAAAAACATTTGTGATACAGTTGTTGCATCTTCCTCTGATTCCTCAATTAAAAACTGCACTAATGAATTAATACCAAATTGTAGCAATTCTTCATAACTTAATCCACAATTTTCACAATCAATGATGTGTACTTCGTATAAATACCACTGATGTTCTGTCAAGCCAAGACAATTTGCTTCACGATAATAATAAAATAGCCGTACCTTACAAGGTGGGCAAGTATAAAGTGGGAAGTCTTTAGTTACTTGAATCCAATCGCCGGTACAATTGTTATCACATGGCATTTGCCACTGAGCTTCAGTTTCAAATTTGGATAATAGCATGTTTGCTATCAGCAAAATCGAAAATATTAATATGTTTTTCATGATTAAATTCCTAATATTTTATACAATTTAATTTATTAAAACACAAAAACAAATACACTTAGAAATGCTCGCGGTGGGTATAAGACATCCCCAAAGCTCCCCGTGCTTTAGGTGCTTTGCTGACAATCATAAACGACCTCGCTTGTTTTTGAGCGAATACGATTTATAGTATGTCAATGAACGTTGCGAGAGTTTGGTTGATAAAATTAGACTATGATTCTTGTGTGTTGCAAGTGTAATGGATTGTAGAAAAGTTCCGTGCAATAGGGTACAATAAGATTTTAACATCTCGTCGCTCCTCTGTAGCTCTGTAGCTCTGTAGCTCTGTAGAAATCCCTGTTTTACAAATTTTCAACATCAATTGTCTTTATTGTATGTTTATACAATGCTAACTTAATATAGCTTTTTGACATTTGCAAATAAAATATCAAAATTTTATAAAATTTTCATTCTTCATGTTGCAAAGTAGTAAGAAGCTGCGTCATTCTGAGCGAAGCGAAGAATCCATGCCTTTTATGAAAACTTGATTCTTCGACTACGTCTTCAGAATGACCAGCTGTTTCGTTCAGAACGCTGTTACAGTCCCTACATTTCAGATGTGCCTCAGCTTAGATGGACTCCATCTCATAAGTGCCACATGTAACAGGTGGAGTCCATCTGTCAACACCCACGAATTCCATGCAATAAAATCCCTGAATAGCAGTTTATATCCTATATTTTGTTAATTTCGCATTGGGTTGAATAGATGAAATTTTTAGCTCTGAATTGTAGTAGTGCCGGGGATGTGCGTTTAGACAAGGCTTTCGATTTGATGATAGAAAAGTTGGGACCAACAGCTGAAATTAACAAATTTACTATTCGCGATTTGGACATCAAACCCTGCTACAGTTGCACTGCACAGTATTCCTACAAATATGACGATAAATGCAGATGCGATGACGATATGAACAAAATGTATCCCTTTTTCAAGGAAAGTGACACTTGGTTCTTTGCGCTCAAAGTGGAAGATATTGAATCCTTGACTTATCTCCGAAATCTTTTGGATAGAATGGAGCCTTTGTTCCAGCCAATCTATTTCTTAGATAATGGAATGGATTTCAGCTCTGCGCCGGATATCAAGCTTAACGGTAAGATTGCCGGTTTAGTTTTTTGTGAAACTGAATATAAAGAGACAGCTGAAAAAATTGCCGAACATCTTGAATCAGTGAGTATTTTGTTCGACAAGAAATTTTCGAGCGTTGAATTGATTGATTCCAAAGCCGATGATACTTATATCTCGGAACGAATTGACGACATGCTGAACAAACTTAGCGAAGAAATTACAGCCCTGTAAGGGAATGAATCTTTAAAACTCTTAGCTCATGTCTGCCCGCTTCAAAATTAGTCGCGATAAACTTCTCCGTAATCGCCTTTGCGTTTTCCGAATCGATTAATCTCGCACCCATACACAAAACATTCGCATTATTGTGGCTTCGGGCGAGTTCTGCCATTTCGGATGTCAAACAATTTGCAGCTCTTATTCCACGAACTTTGTTGGCAGTTATAGCCATTCCTGTGCCGGTGCCGCAAATCAAAATCCCAAGCTCGTATTTCTTGGTTGCTACAGAATCAGCCACAGTTAATGCAAAATCAGGATAATCAACGCTCTCGGGAGATTTCACTCCATAATCTATTACATCGTGACCTTTTGATTGCAAAAATGATATGATTTCCTTTTTTAAATCATATCCTGCGTGGTCGGAACCGATTGATAATTTCATCTTCTTATCAGTTTATTTTTACAAAATTTTTCAACATCTCTATACTATAAATCAACAAACTGTCTAAATTCGGCTTTATTTTATCCCAAATTTTTCAAAATTACAATGTGGAAAATACGGGTACACCTGTGGATAATTATACTTTCTAACAAATGTGTTAATAATTCTAAACTTTCCACAAAATTTTCAACATCAAATCTGAATAAAATCTCTTCTGTAAATATTCAAAAATAAACGAACTTATAAATTTCCAAATTCTATTTATCAACTTTTCAACGGTTCTTATTATTATTACAACAAGTAGGTAAATAAAATATTATGTTGATAATGATAATAAGAAAAGAGGCTCTAATCGTTTTTGCTGATTGTTTCAAAACCCGTATATTTGCGGAGTGCTTCCGGTACGTGGAAACAATTGTCCGAATCTGTGTATTGCTCAAGCATAGCAACCATAATCCGAGAGGTAGCCAAGCCACTGCCATTCAAAGTATGGATGAATTCGGGCTTAGCATTGGGTTCGGGTCTGAAACGAATATTTGCTCTGCGTCCTTGGAAATCAGTAAAGTTTGAGCAGCTGGATACTTCGAGCCAGTTCTTTTCACCTGGCGACCATACTTCGATGTCGTATGTCATTGATGATGCAAAACTGGTATCACCGCTACAAAGGCGTAAAACTCTGTAGTGTAATTTTAGAGCTTTGACGATGTCTTCAGCTTCTGAGAGCAATATTTCGAGTTGTTCCCAAGATTTATCGGGACGTGAGAAATTCACCATTTCGACTTTGTTGAATTGGTGTACACGTAAAAAACCGCGAACTTCTTTGCCGTAACTTCCGGCTTCGCGTCTCCAACATGGTGAAAAGCCGCAGTATTTGATTGGCAATTTTTCATTCGGTAGCATTTCGTCGTAGTGGTAGTTTGTTATGGGTACTTCTGCAGTAGGTATCAAGTAAACATTATCTTCTTGAGCATGGTACATATCTTCAGCCATTTTAGGTAATTGTCCTGTGCCGTACATTGATTTTTCGTTGACAAGGTAAGGCGACATCAATTCCGTATAGCCGTGATTGTCGAGATGATAATCGAGCATAAAATTGATTAGTGCACGTTCTAATTTTGCACCCTTACCGCGATAGAAGGCAAAACCCGAACCCGAGACCTTTGCACCGCGTTCGAAATCAATAATAGCTAAATCAGTCGCTATGTCTATATGATTGCGTTCTACTTCTTTTTTGTACTCATCGCCCCATGAGCGGATAATTTGGTTGTCAGCGGCAGATTTGCCAGCAACAACATCAGGTCCTGTCATATTGGGGATATAAAGTTGAACTTGGTAGATTTGCTCTTCGGTAATTCTTAACTCATCATCCAATCTTTTTATATTATCTGACACATCTTTCATTGATGCAATTTTGTCATCTGCATTTTGCCCATCTTTTTTGAGTTGAGCAATCTCTTTAGATACCACATTTCGCAAATTCTTCAGTTTTTCAACTTCTTGGATAATAGAGCGTCTTTTTTCGTCGAGCTGGGGAATTTGGTCCACATCAGCAGATTCATTCTTATTTTTAATGTTGAGCCTAACGGCATCAATGTTGTCCCTGATAAATTTCAAATCAAGCATAATCCACCATAATTCATATTGTTACATAATTGAATACAAAAGTAGCGAATTTAAAGGATATATTTATACAGTGGTGTTCTGAATTGAGCTAATTCTTGCGGATAATTCGTTCTGCCATTGGCATAAGCTCTACGGCTTTCTTGATATGCTTGGAGTTTGTCATCATAACTTCGTTACGTTTATTATCGTCCCAAATTATTCCTGCTAAAGCTGCTTTGATATTGAGTATAATAAAACTTTTATCTCTGTTGAATTCATCTTGATTCCAAACTATTCCTGAAGCAATAGAGACATCAATGAAATCATAAATCATCAAACTGTCAACGTCGAAAGATTCGTAGAAATAGCGGAAATTTTCACTATAGAGAGTTTCAATATTTTTTCGGTTTTTGATGTAATACGATAGACAATATTTGTTGAAAATATTCTCTGTGGTCATGCTCTTAGTCAAATTCGTAATGGAATCGTCATTAATTACATAATCAGGTACGATTCCTCCGCTCGATAAGACAGGGCGACCAGATTTAGTCCTAAATATTGGAGTTGTTTCGGTGAAACCATACTCGGAAGAAAGTTCGGTAGTGTGTCCCAAATTCATACCGTCTTTGAGCACAATGCGGTCTTTGAGAGTGCCGTAAGTTTCCTTATTTGAATAATCCTTTTGGATGCTACGACCGGATGGAGTATAATATTTGGCAATTGTAAGCCAAAATTCAGAACCGTCAGCCAGCCTGTATGGTTTTTGGACTAATCCTTTTCCAAAAGATGTTTGACCAAGTATAAGCCCTCTATCTAAATCTTGGAAAGCCCCTGCCAAAATCTCAGGTGCTGAAGCAGTTTCTCCATCTATCAAAATAATAAGAGGAATGTCTTTATATTCACCGTTATCTGTGGATTTATAAGTTTCATTGTATTCCGGGTCGCGACCTTTGGTTATCAGTATGTTTTCATTTTCTCCGATAAATTCATCAGCAACGAGATAGACTTGTTCGACGATTCCGCCGGGATTACCACGCAAATCTATTATCAATCCTGTCATCCCCATTTGCTGGAGAATACTTAATGAATCGGTCAATTCGATATGTGTTGTGGCATTGAAGCGACTGATTTTTATATACCCAATTTGAGTATCATCAATCAAATAAGAAGAATTGATACTATAAACCGGAATTCTCGAACGAACAATGTTGATTTCTTTTTGTAATTTGCCGTTTGATTTGAGCAAATCAAAAGTTACATACGTGTTGCGTTCTCCGCGTAACTTCTCGTCAACTTTCTCCATCGAAATTCCGATTGCACTTTCGCCGTCAATCTTGAGAATCTTATCGCCCACCTCAATACCAGCAGAAAAAGCGGGTCCTTGTTTCATTACGTTGAGTATGTTGATTGTATCTTTGATTATTGTGAAAGTGATTCCAACGCCAAAAAAATTACCCGAACGACGAGCTTCGACGTCTTTCATTTCATCTTTAGTGAAGTAGTAAGAGTGTGGGTCTAATTCTTTGAGTATCCCGCGAATTGCGGCATCAACCAGAATACTTGTTTCATTTTGGTTTAAATGATTGTCCTGGGCTGTTTTGATTACCTTGTTCAACTTCTCCAATTGTTGCTGAACCTTATCATTGGAATGGCTAACAGTGCCGATAAACATCAGCACTAAAATTGTTGCCATAAATGATTTTGAATACATAATCTTAATCGCCCCTAATATAAGGCTATAAACGAAATAGTCACAGATTAATTTAATAATATAGTGCATCTGCACCAAATTCTTTTACAAAAGTACGGTATAATCGGTTAATTTGAGGAAGAAAAAAAGATTTTTTGCGAATGATTGTAAATTTTTTCTGCTTGCGTTATGCAAACATTTTTAGGGCGAAGACATGTTTTAATTTATGGTTGTTTTATGAGACAAACCCAAAACAGCAAAAATAAAATCTCAAGATTTTCTACTATTCGATTTTTTCATATGTTTGTGGAAAGAAACTGAATTCTGTTTTCAAACTAAATTCATAATATCGCGATGTGGAACAACTCGCATAGAGTGGCAGAAGCACAAAAGCACTTCCCCAATTATCAAGAGGGGATGATGTTGATTTGGGATAATGTCGGTTTGAAGGACATCAAAAGCTTTGACTACAAGCCCTTCGGAGAGTTGGACGGTGGCGACGAACCGACGAAACACGGATTTGCGACGGCAGAATACGACGGCGAATCGAGTTGCTTTGCGATGGGAATGCGAATGTATTCGGCAGAGCTCGGACGATTCCTGAGTGTTGACCCGCTATTTGAGGCAATGCCACGCCACACACCCTATCATTATTCCTTCAATTCCCCACTTGTGTGGAAAGACCCGTCGGGGCTGGCACCGGAGAAAGAGAAAGATAGGGATAGGTTGATGGAATTTGCAGTACCAGATTTAAGCTTATCTGAAGGAAATTATTTACAATGTGTCACTGAAGTCGATTTTTCTGGTGTCGAAGTCAGAGCTTTTAATAAAAAAATGGATGAAAGAAAAAGTGAAACGGAAAACGCTCGTGAACGAGGACGTTTAGGAGCTGAGGGAAATGGGGATAATGGTACTGTGACTTATTACTATCTTGGGACTGATAAAAATGGTGACCATTATGGCGTTTTAATTATTGATCTCCCTGATGCTAATATATTAATGGATGTAATGATCAAGGAAAATGCAGTTATAGAAGGTAATACAGCTGACGATATGTTACAAAAATTAGCAGATGCATACCAAAAAGTACTCGACCTTGATGGACATTTCTTTGACCCACTTATTGGGGGTGATTTTCTA
>JAGXRP010000063.1 GCA_018335795.1 Desulfobulbaceae bacterium
TTGTTCAGTTGTAAAGAAATTAGATATTGAATTTCCAAGATCATCCATGTTACGGGAGAATTTAACCTTGAAGTCTTCCCAATTTTCTTTGCCTTTTTCATTATATGTTTTCAAATTCTCCTTCAACAAGTGGTTTTTTTGTTCCAAATCAACAATCATCTTTTCATAGTTGCTTTTTGTAGTCTTATTTGTTTTTGCAATTTGTAATTTTAGTTCAGCGATATCTTTCTCATGTTGGAGAATCCTCAATTCAGATTGCTGCTTAAAGCTCTTGTAATCATCAATTGAATCCTTAATAGCCTGAGATAGTTCAGTTTTTGCTTGGATTACATCATCTTTTGATGTTTGAAGTTCCATACGTGCGTCATCAACCTTTTCACCTTCTGATTGACAACCTACCAGAATAGTAAATATAACAAAAGCACTTGCGAGCAAGAAAATCTTAAAATTATTCATATCGAAATTCCTATTAATTGATAGAAAAAAAATCAATCCAAAAAGTTTATATGCGATTACAGAACATACCACAAATTATATAAGTAATAGACAAAACATTTACCTAATCGGGGCAGTCACTCAGTTTGTAGTTTGATGTGTTATAAAGTAGTCAGTAAGTCAATATAGCACGATGCTATTCGATTTTGGAATTGTAAGAAGTTCTCTATTTCAAATTTCAATTCAAATACACAAACAGAGACTATAATTTTTTGCAACTTTATTTAGCAAAGATTTGGGACATAATCTAATTTGCATCTGAAACTTATTTACATTACAAAGGTAACTCCAAACCTACAAGACAAAGTTACATAGAAAAATCTAAAATGTATATAATTCACATATTAAAAAAATCAGAAGATTTGATTAGATGGAAACTATACTATGGAGATAATATAGGACAATGTTCAGCAAGTTTCTTCAGTTTGCATAAATTGAAGACTGTTTGCAGTTCATCATTTGAAGCAAAAATTATATTTTATACAGATGAGGAAATAAAATTTAGACGAATTACATTTCATCTAATATAGACTTTATTGTATTAGTAATAGGTTTAATTTTTAAATAAAATAGTTGAATATGAAATAACAAAAAAAACCGTTTAGAATCTAAACGGTCGGTGATTTGTTTCATCTTGTACCCGGAACAGGAGTCGAACCTGCACGAGAGTTCTCTCACTACACCCTGAATGTAGCGCGTCTGCCAATTCCGCCATCCGGGCAATGACTGATTTCAAAAGTAAGCATTTTTTCCGCTTCTGCAAAGAAATTTCGTATTGTTCGTCTTAGCATTAATGCTTATTGGAATAAGCATTTTTTGTACTTTTGTATTTTATACTGAAATTGAAATTGAAGGAAATTTATGACATCGCAAGAAATTAGAAAGTCTTTTTTAGATTTTTTTAAAGATAAAGAACATCGTATTGTACAGGGTTCGGCTGTGATTCCCTTTGGAGACCCAACGCTATTGTTTACTAATGCCGGTATGAACCAATTTAAGGATGTATTCTTGGGGACAGGAAGCCGAGAATATACTCGTGCAGCCGATACTCAGAAATGTATTAGGGTAAGTGGCAAGCATAATGACCTAGAGGAAGTTGGTGTTGATACTTATCATCATACATTTTTTGAAATGCTTGGTAACTGGAGTTTTGGTGATTATTACAAGGTAGAAGCTATTCATTGGGCTTGGGAATTATTGACCGAAGTATGGAAATTACCTGTCGAAAGATTGCATGCGACTGTATTTCGTACTGATGATGAAGCATTTGAAATTTGGAAAAACTATTTGCCTGAATCAAGAATTCACCGTTTCGATGAGAAAGACAATTTCTGGGAAATGGGGGAGACCGGTCCCTGCGGTCCATGTAGCGAAATTCATTACGACAGAACGCCTGACTTGAGTGGTGCAAGCTTTGTAAATGCCGGAGTTCCGGAGGTTATAGAAATTTGGAATCTTGTCTTTATTCAATATAACAGGAAGTCAACGGGCGAATTAGAACCATTGACGGCAAAGCATGTAGATACCGGAATGGGTTTTGAGAGAATTTGTTCGGTTATTCAAGGCAAAGAATCTAACTATGATACAGATGTTTTCAGCCCAATTATTAGCGAAATTGCAAAATTATCAGGTAAGATTTACAAACAGGATTTAGATGATAGCGATAGCATTGCGATGAGAGTAATTGCCGACCATTTGCGTACTTTATCCTTTGCAATTGCCGATGGTGCATTGCCTGGCAACGAAGGCAGAGGCTATGTTTTAAGACGAATTTTGCGTCGCGGTTCGCGATTTGCTCGTAATCTTGGATTCAAAGAACCAGTCATTTATAAGTTACTTCCTGTTTTGATTGACATTATGGGCGAACAATTCCCCGAATTGAAGCAATACGAAAGTACAATTCACCGAGTCATCAAAGCCGAAGAAGAAAGCTTCCTTCAGACTCTTGAGCGTGGTCTCGAAAAATTTGACGAAATTCTCTCTAAGTTGGATGAATATGTGAAAATCATTCCCGGGGAAGATGCCTTTTTACTCTATGATTCATTCGGTTTTCCCTTAGATTTGACTCAACTAATTGCAAGAGAGCGCGGCTATTCTGTTGATAATGCCGGTTTTGACGAGTCTATGAAGCAACAAAAGGAACGTTCACGTGCTGCTCGCAAAAGCTTTTCGGATGAACTCGTTCTGCCTCAAACCGATGCTATATCGCAATTTGTTGGATATGAAATGTTGGAATGTGAATCCGAAGTGAAATTTGTAAATGAAAATTTGATTGTTTTAGGTCAAACTCCTTTTTATACTGAAAGTGGTGGTCAGATTTCCGATACAGGAGTGCTGTTGATTGGCGGAACTGAATATCAAGTCAATGATATGAAGAAATCCGGTTCGGCAATATTTCATATTTGCGACAGAAATATTGAAGCAAAAGTCGGCGACAAAGTTCTTGCACGTGTTGACTCGAGACGAAGAATTGATATTATGCGTAACCACTCTGCAACTCACTTAATGCACGAAGCCCTTAGAGTCGTTCTCGGAGAGCACGTTCAACAAGCAGGTTCTCTGGTAGCTCCCGGATATTTAAGATTCGATTTTAATCATTTTGAAAAAGTCAATGCGGAACAAATTCATCAAATCGAACGTATAGTAAATGATAAGATTTTAGAAATCGTTGATATAAATATTGAAGAAGTTGACATGGAAATTGCTTCTCAAAATAGTAAAATCAAAATGTTCTTCGGTGACAAATACGGGGATCGTGTCCGTGTGGTGACGATGGATAGCAAATATTCTATGGAGCTGTGCGGTGGGACTCATGTCCGAAATACATCGGAAATTGGGATATTCAAAATAATTTCCGAGTCCTCAATCGCTGCAGGTGTTCGCCGTATCGAAGCTATCACCGGACGTGAAGTTGAAAATTATATAAACTCACTAAGCAATAAATTGGAAGAAAGTAAGCAAAAGCAAGATGAATTACTCGACAGAATCAAAGAACTTGACAAAGAAATTAATAAAATTAAATTAAATGAAACTGTGAATCAAATTATTAATGAGAGCAAAGCTATCAATATAAAAGGCATTAATTTATTTATATATAAATTGAATAATGATAATAACAGTGATTTGAGAAATATTGCAGAAAAATTAAGAGAAACTTATAATAAAAATTCAATTGCTTTTATTTCTGCAATAAATGACGGAAAAGTGCAACTCGCTTGCACTGTGAGCGATGATTTAGTTGCTAATTATAATGCCGGAAAACTCATCGGTCAGGCTGCCAAAACTGTAGATGGTGGAGGTGGTGGAAAGCCACATTTAGCAACTGCAGGCGGAAAAGACTTAAGTAAACTTGATGAACTAATGCAATTATTTCCTAAAATAGTTGAAGGTAGTAATTAGTAAAATGCAAGACAATACAATTAAAAATATTCTGATTTTATTCTTAGCTATAGTGATTTTCTATATACTTAATGAATTAGCGTCTATTATATTACCACTTGTATTGGCTTTGCTGGGGGCTATCGTGATGCAGCCCTTTATTGATTTTTTATTGAAAAGAAAAATCCCCAAACTTTTTATATTACCGACTGTTTCGATTATTTCTTTAGCTGTTTTATTCGGAATATTTTTAATCGTGTCTGATACTGTGTCAAGTATTGTCGAGCAACAAGAATATCTTTTAAGTCGCCTTTTGAGCAAACTTGACGGTTTGCTGACATGGACCAATCATGTGTTTCATTTGAAACTTGATACAACTCTTTTGGTATCAGAAATTTATAAGCGAGCCGGTGATGGTTGGCTTTCAGGGTTTATGGGTGATTTGGCATCAGGTTTAGGTTCATTTTTAGGTTCATTCTTATTTTTCGCTTTGTATTATATCATGTTATTAGCCGGAATGTCAGGTTATAAAGACTATATGAGCTATGTAGGAGCAGATAAATCCGAACAATTTTTAGCAGAATATGCTAAAATTCAACACTCAATCTTTTCTTATGTCGCAATCAAAACTTTGATAAGCATTGTAACAGGTCTCTTAGTATATGGAATTTGTCTTTCATTTGGAATAAAATTTGCGTTTTTCTGGGGATTTTCAGCGTTTTTATTGAATTTCATACCGAATATAGGTTCTATTTTGGGCACGATTTTCCCGATTTTAATGGCTATAATTCAATATGATAGTTTTCAAACTATCTTTTTAATATCAATATTATTAGTATCGGTTCAATTTTTGATGGGAAATTTAATTGAACCCATTGTTATGGGTAATCGCTTAAGACTTAATACACTTACTGTGCTTTTTGGTTTAGTATTTTGGGGCTACATTTGGGGTATTCCCGGGATGTTGCTATCAGTACCTTTGATGGTAATACTAAAAATCATTCTTGAACGATTTCCTGCATTTAGTTTTATTGCCAGAATTATGGGTTACCCCGAAAAAACATGATTACTCGATTTTCAACCAATTTCTATCGTCTTCGAATGTGACTGAATGGTTTTCAAAGTTTTCGTTTACAAAATTGTATATGTCTTTGTAAACTGCTATTAATTTAATCCTTTCAAAGTAAGCGCTGGAAATATTGACTAATTGCTCGTCCTCAGTCATTATGATTAAGCTCTCGCTTTGTTTACCATCTTCCTGGTAACTCTTTACTAAGGCTAAATTCTCCCAAGTTGTTGAGAATGTTTTATTCGATTGTGTATATTGCAATTTATCAGCATAAATGCTGATTGTGCGTGATTTTTTTCCGAAATAATAGAAAAATAATGCTATCAAAAGCCCGATGATTCCACCAGTCAATGCTTCTGTGATTTTCTCTTGGTCTCCTGATGTGACGCCGCTTAGTATGTAGATGACTGAAATACCGGTCATCAACCAAGAAAGATATTTGAACGATGTTAAATTTACTTTATATTCCGAGATTAGATTGCTCATTTTTTGCCCATATTAGTTACGATTTCTTTCAATGCGACGATTGAATCTGCTAATTGACGGCTGCTCAAGTATGGAGCAGGTCCGAATCTCAAATTTTCGCCTCTGAAATCTACGTAAATGTTTCTTTGTCTGAGTTCACTTGTGATTCGTGCCGCCCTCTTTGTATAAAATACTATGAATCCACCGAATTTTTCAAGTGGAATGTCACGTTTGCGGTCAATTATGTCGCTCGGCATTTCGGCTTTATCAAATTCAGATGCTAAATGTTTTATTTGGTGCAATGAAATTTCTCTCAGTTTAACAGGTGAATACTGCATATCGCGGAAAAAGTCCAAAACACTCGATGCCCGATAATGACTTATAGGGTCATATGTTGAACCTGCAAATTGCCAATGATTTGGACCGTAATTCACCTGCCCGGGGACTTTTGGAGTTGTGATCAATCCAAATTCGCTGAACCACCCTGTCAGTGCAGGTCTGAACTCAGCACCATCCGGAATGAGCATGAAGCAATTCCCTTCGCCCAATTGGCAGTATTTGTATCCACCGCCCATCACAAAACTATTTGGTAATTTCTCTTCAATAATTGAAAAGGGAATTGCATTCAATGTGTGATAAGTATCAATCATCAATCGTGCACCAAACTTTTCGCAAGTACTATCTAATATGCTCAAGTTCTCAATAATCTTAGAATTATTATAAAATACTTTGGATATCACAACAGCAGCTGTTTTATCGTCAACTAATTTAGCCATGCGTTCTGATAATGTGTCGTATGGTTCGGAGGCAACGTTGACCACTTCGAGATATTCTGAGTCTAAACGGTCTAATTGGCGTCGTACAGTATAAAACTCTGAATCGCTTGTGATAATTTTTCTACGATTTCTGAGGTCAAGTGCTGATAGAAATTTTATAAAAAGTTCATGAGTATTGGCAGCAAGAGCGATATTGTGAGCTTTGCCATCTAATAGTTCAGCATATCCTTGCCTTACACGGTCCGATTTATGAAAAGCCTTTTCCCATTTATCATCAACCAACAAAGAGGCATCTCTCCATGCTTCGCGAATGCCCTCATAAGCTGCATCAGGCCATGCTTGGTGTGAATGTCCCGTTAGTAAAATCCTTTCAGTAACTTTGAAATTACTGTAAAATCTACTCAAAGGGTTGACATCTTTAGTCAGTATATTAACATCAATCATTATTAAACTCCGATCTTATTGCCCATAAATCCGGGAAACATGGGTTGAATAAGGTAGATTGTAAATATTTAGCTCCCGGACTGCCACCTGTTCCCATTTTTGCTCCAATTGTTCGTTCTACCATCTTGACGTGACGATAACGCCATTCTTGCAACCCCTCGTCAAGATCTAACATCAATTCACAGAACTGTGCAATAATTGGTGAATTTCTATATATATCAATGAGTACAGCTTGAACTTCTTCTGATGATTCAATTTTTTTCGTGAAATTACGCTCAAGTATGTTTTGTGGAATTTTATATGAATTTGATTGTAAATATCTAAGGAAATAGTCCCAAAGTGTAGGACTTTTGAATCTGTTTTCTAATCTCAATCTTTCGGGCGAATCTTGTTCGAAACGTGCCAAAACACCAGTTTGTTTCAGACCAAGTGCGAATTCGAGTTCTCTAAACTGAGAAGATTGAAATCCGCTTGCCGATTCCAAATAATTTCTGAAAGAAAGAAATTCCAATGGAGTCATTGTTTCGAGTATATCAATTTGATGAACGAGAACTTTCAGAATTGTGTTAATTCGTTTCAAAGTCTTTTGTGCAGCGATAAGCTGGTTTTGTTCTAATTTTACTATTAAATGACCAACTTCATGGAGAATCTGCTTGAACCATAGCTCGTATGCCTGATGAATAATGATGAAGAGCATTTCGTCATGTTCTTTCGGGTCCGACTTCAAATTTTGCAATCCTGTCAGTTCAGTTATTTGAAGGTATTTATTATAAGTAAGTTCCATTTCAAATCTCAAATTGATTAATACCAAATTTATGTAAAAATTCCAGCATTCAAAATTAAATAAAATTCACTAAACATCAATCATAAAACGATAAACTTGCAAAAGTGACTGCTGATTGCGTTTCAGACTCGTACCATTGGTTATATTTGTTTAGTTTTGCTTTTTTGAAAGCATTCGTTTTCAAAAACGAATAAATCGGAGCAGTACCGCAAATCTTCCATTTGTCATCAACTGCTGCAATTTGGCTAAAGAATACGTCCGGAGCTAAGTCCAATATTGAATCTATTATCTTGAAATCTTCTTTTTTTACCTCATCGAGCTTTTCGATTGCATCAAAATTATCATCGAACTTCATGCCTATATGAGCAAAATCTACACTTGCAATGAAGCTCGCTTTGATATTATTTGATGAGATATATCCATTTAAAGAATTAATAAAGGCATTGATAGCGTTATTATCAGCCGGATTTGTTTTTTCAGACATAAAGTTATGCATCGAACCAACTATTATAGGTAAGATTTTAAAATTACGGTTCTTGAAATAATGTTGAAGTAATATTATCTGAAGTTCAATCGAATGTTCGGGTTTATGTGCCAAATCATCTATGATGAAGGAATCGGGACAATTTGAATAGAGGAACTCAATCAAGTTCTGGTCAGTTTTGATTATACCAAGTGGTGTTTCAAAATTTTTTCTTGTCAACATAAATTGACCTGAATTCATGAAATGCGAAGTACCCAAAATAATGAATAAGTCTGAATCAGTTCCTGAAATTGAATGATAGCCCGATGAATAAACTTCGGAAACAATCTCGCCAAGCCTGAAATCAATATGCGGGACAATTATTGAATGAGCGGATGAATCATAATCTTCAACATTTGTTCTATTGAAAAAATCATTGAGAAATACTTCAATTTCTTCAGGATTTGATGGATAACAAGTGCCGGCACATACAGCGGGTCTAATATGAGACGCCAAATATTCTTGTTCTATTAAGGCACGTTTTTGGTAAAAGGACTCTGATAATATGAATCCCATATCGTCTAATGCTTTTATTTGAGCCAAGATGGGCTCTATTGTGGTTTCGCCGTGCTCTTGATTTTCAATTTTCAAAATATCACGAATGTCAAGTTCTTCATCAATACTTACCAAAATATTGAAAAATTCGGGCGTTACTATTACAGGAGCTTCTGCATAGCCCATAGGGTCATCTAACAAAACCCAATCTTTGCCTTCATATTCGATTAAATTTGTACGAATGTCATATCTTAAGGGGTAAAGTTTACTCATTGGCAATTTGATTTTCATCTGAATTGGATAAATATTTATCCTCGAATTTCTTAATTACGTAAGCGAAAGCTAATCCTGAGCCTGTCAGAATAACTGCTGCTGCCAGAAACCATGCATTGTCTGTAAATGCGTAAGCAACGAAAAAAAGCAAAGCACCAATCAAGCTCGAACCTGTTGTAACAAAAACTGATTTCTTTACGTTTTGTTGAGCATTCAAAGGCTTGCTCATGTCTAATTTTTTATTATTCATTATATTGCTCATTTATCTCAAATCGAAATTAAGTGCAGTCTTAGCATCAGTTTTCGAGTCACGATATTTTATAATCAAAGGTGTGTAAATCGAAAGTCCGTTGTCGAGAGCAAATTCGGAATTGATTTTGCGTGAGCCTGCAACTAAAACAGCGTTTTCAGGCACTTCTAACGGAGTATTTTCATCAGATGTGATAATCGTTTCATTTACTAAATCATATATTTTGGTTGAAGCTGTCAGTATTACACCTGAAGCTAAAACCGCATTCTTGCGAACACGGACACCTTCGTAAATGCCGCAGTTTCCACCTACCATTACATTTTCTTCAACTATTACAGGTCTAGCCCCGGCAGGTTCGAGGACACCACCGATTTGAGCTGCTGCACTTATATGAACATTTTTTCCAATTTGGGCACATGTACCAACGAGAGCGTGGGAATCAATCATAGTGCCGGAATCAATGTATGAACCAATATTTATATACATCGGTGGCATACAAATGACTCCTTCGGCTACGTAAGCGCCACGACGTATTGTCGAGCCGCCCGGTACTATTCTGATGTTACTTTCGAGTTCAATATGTTTTGTTGGGAGAGTATGTTTGTCAAAAAATTTGAAGTTATCATCATTAGAAAAATCGTGCATTTTCCCTGCTCTGAATAGTAGTAGAATCCCTTTTTTTACCCATTGATTCACCTGCCATTCACCATTTACAAGCGGTTCTGCCGCACGAATTTTGCCATTATCCAATTGTTGGGCAAAATTTTCTAAGAATAACTCAGGAATATCATTTTTTCCTGATTCGAAGTAGCTTTCGACATTCTTTCTCAATTCTTCCATAAATCTCCCATAGTCGTTAATTATCTACTAAATAAATCTCAACCCGTCTATTTAAACTCATATTTTCTTCATTGTCATTTGGAACGAGCGGTTGATTTTTACCATAAGACTTTATATCAATCCTCTTATTGTTGATACCAAATCTATTCAACAATTCAGCAACAGCTTTTGCCCTTGCCAATCCTAATTGATAATTAGCTTGTTCACTGCCTACATTGTCAGTATGTCCTTTGAGTTCGATTTTAAAATTTGGATTTAATTCCAAAAAATCACTAAGGTTGGCAATAATATCAGCAAATGTGTTTGCAACATACATTTCGGCAAAACTAAATAGAATATTTGGAATTTGAATCAAACTGTCGGACTTTGGATTTAAAGTTATCTTGATTGTATCGGCAAGTTTTAAACCAGTATATGAAATTTCTAAGTGCGAATCCCATTGTTGATAATTTTCATAATCTACTTTGAGATTGAACGTTGTAAAAGGCAAATCAACGTTAACTCTTCCACTATTATCGGTCGTCAATTCATAGGATTTATTACCGTTTTCATACAAATTTATAGCTACGTTCTTCAATGGAATAAATTTTTTAGCGTCCGAGACTCTAAACACAACAGATTTCGAGAGAATTGGCTGTGAACTTTTCTCTAATTCTATAAAGAAAATATTGCTCATTAAATTAGCTTCTTCATTTGATGCAAAGTACGCATATTTGCCATTTCTTGTCAGTTTGAAATGTGCATCCCAACCGGCTGAATTTATTTCAGGTCCGAGATTTTCGGGTTTAGTCCATTTTTTCCACGTATTATCCAATCGTCGGGACATAAAAATATCAGCTTCGCCCTGGCCGGGATGTCCATATGAAGAGAAATAGAGTGTAATACCGTCAAAAGCTAAAAATGGAGAGAGTTCATCAAGTTCAGTATTTATAGTTGGACCAAGATTAATCGGTTGCGAATAAACCCAATTTCCTTCAGGAAAACTAACATAAATATCAATACCGCCATAGCTGTCTTTTCGTTGAATCGTCATAAATAGGACGTTATTTTCAAAACAAAGATAAAATCCGTTTACATCATTCAAATTGTAATAATTTTTGATTTTTATTGTTTTGGGGTGCGACCATTCACCATTTTCGAGGTAGGTGTAAGAAATCCCTTGCAAGGAGTCTTTGTTTTGTTCGTAAATTGTACCCAAAATGAGTGTGTCGCCGGATGGCGAAACTCCACAAACAAAATTGTTAAGGTTATTATTCAATGGTTGCCCTATATTCAAGGCTTTTTTCCATTCACCATTCTCGTCCAAATCCGAATACCAGATATCATCTCGTCCATAATTTAAAATGTTTTCTGAACGACAAAAGTATAATCTTTGCAAGTCATGTGTTAATATCGGTATCAAATCACTAACAGATGAATTCACATTGTTGCTCAGCTTTTTTTTACTTAATGAATAAACATCAGAACTAGTAAAAAAAATTAAGAAAAAATACACGAAAATACTTAATCCGATTTTCATTTCTAATTATCCGTGAAACGTTGAATTATTAAAATTGTAGATTTAAAATTTTGTAAATCAATCTGGCAGATGTCAAATCACAATGATGTAAAATCTCTACAGGAGCTAATTCGACAACATCAAAGCCAATGATTTTTTTGTTGCGACGCTTTATTTCCCTAAACAGTTGGATAGTTTCGTTATATAGCAAACCGTCCGGCTCTGGAGTTCCGGTTGCCGGCATTATCGAAGGGTCGAAATAATCCAAATCGAAAGTAACATAAATTTCATCGGCTAAAGTGTCCACAACACTTTTTTGCCACTGCTCACCATGCAAACCTCTTCCAATTGCAGAAGCGTAAAAAGTTTTAACTTTATTTGCATTGATAAAATTATATTCTTCGATGCACTGAGCTCTAATACCAACTTGTGTGATTCGCTCATTAGGGAAAAACTCCGCCACACGCGCCATCACCGAAGCATGAGAATATTTGGAATCAAGGTATGTATCGCGAAAATCACTATGAGCATCGAATTGAAGTACGCTCATATTTGGATGCTTTTTGAAATGAGATTTGATTGGGGCTGAAGAAATTGTATGTTCGCCGCCGATTGTTACAACAAATTTGTCCATGTCCAAAAGTTGGTCGACAGTATCTTCAATCAATTGAAGAGCCACG
Source organism: Desulfobulbaceae bacterium (assembly GCA_018335795.1). Lineage (GTDB taxonomy): Bacteria > Bacteroidota > Ignavibacteria > Kapaibacteriales > UBA2268 > PGYU01. Next base: position 11,971 of record JAGXRP010000063.1, read on the forward strand.
TCATCTACTTTTCCGCTAAAATCCAAAGGTTCAATCGTTGCAATCCCTTTTTCGAAACAAAGTTCTCTGGCGCTTTCATCATCGAAAAACTCGACATATGCTGATGCTTTTAATATTGCCTCGGGTGCATTTGCCGTTCCACCACCATAACTAACGGTATGCTCGTATGGCGCCGGAACAATGACGATTTTTGATGATTCCAAATTTGAATATTCTTCTTCAATCGCTAAGAAATTTGATTCAACGTTCAAAGTTTTCAAGTTTAGCCCTGTATTATTTATTTTTTTGTTTGATTTAATCTTCAAAAATACTAAAATGTTTGCTATATCGCAATTTTTGTTGCAGATTTGATATAAAATAAATAACACTTCAAACAAAACGTCAATTGCAATGATTTGTAGAATTTTTAAAAAAGTAAACTAATGATTGCCAATATCATTTCGAAAATATTTGGAAGTAAGCACGACAAAGAGGTAAAACTAATCAGACCAATCGTGGATGAAATTAACAAGTATTACGAAGAGTATCACAAATTGTCTGACGATGAAATCAAAAATAAAACAGTAGAATTCAAAGAACTTATTCAGTCTCGAATCAAAGATTTAGAAGCTGAAAAAGAGACTTTACAGCATAGATTGCAAGAAGAAGACCTTCATGCTGATGAAATAATGGACATGACCCAACTAATTAAAGGTTTGGGCGATGAAATATTCTCGACTGTAAATGATACCTTAGATGAGATATTGCCACAAGCATTCGCTGTTGTGAAACAAACATGCAAAAGGCTGGCAGAGCAAGGTTTTGCTTATGAATATGCGGGTCAACAAACCAAATGGGATATGATTCCATATGATGTTCAGATGATTGGCGGAATTGTTTTGCACCAAGGCAAAATCTCCGAAATGACTACAGGCGAGGGTAAAACCCTCGTTGCCGTAGCACCTGTTTATTTAAATGCCTTAGCAGGTCGCGGTGTTCATATCGTAACTGTTAACGACTATCTCGCAAAACGTGACTCCGAATGGATGAGCCCTGTTTATAATTTTTTAGGAATGACTGTTGGCTCTATTCAATCCAATATGGATAACGACCTACGGAAGAAATACTACAATTGCGACATTACCTACGGAACAAATAATGAGTTTGGTTTCGACTATTTGCGTGATAATATGGTTATTGATATCACTCATTGCGTCCAGAGAGAGCATTGGTTTGCGATAGTTGATGAAGTGGATTCAGTTTTAATTGATGAAGCACGTACTCCGCTTATCATTTCGGGTCCGGTTGCTCAATCAGACCACAAATTTGCTCAAATGAAAACAAAAGTGGTGAAACTGATAGACGCCCAAAGCAGACTTGTCACTTCATACGTTTCCGAAGTCGAAGCATTGCTCAAGACCGGTAATAAAGATGACAGAGACAAAGCAGGTATCCATTTATTCAGGTCTTACCGCGGTCTTCCTAAGCATAAAAAACTCGCAAAATTACTACAAGACCCGGAAAATCAAAAATTGAGACAAGAGACCGAATTATTCTTTTTGCGTGACCGTGGCGTCAGAATGCACGAAATTGATGATGAATTATACTATACAATCGAAGAAAAAAATCACCAAGTGGACATTACTGAAAAGGGGAGAGAAATACTTGGCGAAAGTGAAGCTGACCCGGAAATGTTCGTCATCCCAGATATTGCAGCCGAATATAGTGCTATCGAGGGTGATTTATCTTTAAGCCCCGAAGAAAAGCAACTCCGAAAAGACTCTGTGAACGTAATTTATTCCGAAAGAAGCGATATAATTCATACAATTCAACAGTTACTTCGTGCTTACACGCTTTATGAGAAGGACGTGGAATACGTTGTCCAAGAAGGCAAAGTAATGATTGTTGACGAATTTACAGGACGTATTTTGGAAGGAAGACGCTATTCGGAAGGTCTGCACCAAGCTATCGAAGCAAAAGAAAATGTAAAAGTCGAACGCGATACCCAAACATTTGCAACAGTGACTTTGCAAAATTATTTCCGCTTATACCGTAAATTAGCCGGTATGACCGGAACCGCAGAAACTGAAGCAGCGGAATTTGAAAAAATTTACAAACTTGATGTGACTGTAATCCCTACTAATAGACCAATCGTAAGAGACGACCAAGAGGATTTGATTTTTAAAACTAAACGCGAAAAATACAATGCTCTCATCCAAGAAGTTACAGATTTGCAAAAACAGGGCAGAGCTGTCTTGGTTGGTACGGCAAGCGTAGAAGTTTCGGAAGTTATCTCAAAAATGCTAAAGCGAAATGGTATCAAGCATAATGTATTAAATGCAAAGCAACACGCTCGTGAAGCCGAAATTATTGCACAAGCAGGTCAAAAGGGAGCTATCACTATTGCAACAAATATGGCAGGGCGTGGTACGGATATTAAGCTCGACCATGACGTCAAGAAAAGCGGTGGTTTGGCAATTATTGGCTCTGAACGCCATGATGCCCGAAGAATTGACCGTCAGTTGCGTGGTAGAGCAGGTCGTCAGGGTGACCCGGGTAGTTCGATTTTCTATATTTCACTCGAAGATGATTTGATGAGATTATTCAGCGGTGATAAGATTGCAGGAGTTATGAGCAGACTCAAAATTCCCGAAGGAGAACCTATCCAACACGCAATGATTTCAAAAACTGTCGAACGCGCCCAAAAGAAAGTTGAAGAAAATAACTTTGCCATTAGGAAAAGATTGCTTGAATATGATAACGTAATGAACCAACAACGTGAAGTAATTTACAATCGTAGAAGGCAAGCTTTGCGAGGTGAAAGATTGAAAGGTGAAATTTTTGAATTTGTCGAAGATACTGCATTTGAATGGGTAGAAAATTTCAAAGAAGAATTAGATTTGAAAGGACTGCAAGACACAGTTCGTGCAAATTTGCTTTGCGAAATTAAAATTACTGAAGATGAGTTTGATAAATTGAAAAGCGATGAAATTGTGGCTAAAATTATTTCGTCTGCTGAAGAATTATACAAACGCAAAGAGGAAATGCTCGGCAAAGAATTTATGGCAAAATTGGAACGTGTTGCTGTATTACAAACAATTGATGACAAATGGAAAGAGCATTTACGTGGAATGGATGATTTGAAAGAGGGTATTCATTTACGCTCTTACGGCCAAAAAGATCCCTTGTTGGAATACAAATCGGAAGCTTTCAAATTGTTCGTTGAATTGGTCAAGGACATCAACAAAGAAGCGATGTCATTTGCGTTTAAGTATTTCCCTCAAATAGTCCAACGGGAAATGCGTGGCAAACGCCCGGTCACTTTCAAAGCGGCTGTAAATGATGAAGGAGTACCTGTAGTAACGAGTAGAACACAAACTTCAAATTTGAAGTTTGAACACTCAAATCAAACTCCTTCTTTCTTGTCAAATGTTCCGCAACAAAGTGCTCCCGAAGGCATGGCAACTACAGTCTCAAAAACTTTTAAACGAGATATTAAGAAAATCGGCAGAAACGAAATTGTTAAGGTAAAATATCCAAACGGCAAAGTTATAGAAGCAAAATTCAAAAAAGTTGAAAACGATATAATTTCTCAAGCTTGCGAATTACTCGATGATTAATGTTTCCGAGATTGATTTAGATAATTATAGCTATGAATTGCCGGATGATAAGATTGCTTATTTTCCGGCTTTGTCTCGTTCGGACAGCAAATTACTTGTTGTCGAAAGAAAAACAGCGAAAATCAAACATCGCAAATTCACAGATTTAGCTGAATTATTACCTTCTGACGCTTTATTGGTACGAAATTCAACTAAAGTAATATCTGCACGTTTGCATTTTCGCAAACCCGGTGGAGCAATGGTTGAACTACTCTTAATTAAGCCATTGCAGCCCTCTACCGACCCTCAAATTGTCATGCAATCTCATAAATCTTGCTCGTGGGAATGTCTCGTAGGTGGTAGAGCTGTTCGCGAAGGAATGATGCTCGAAATTGATGCGCAACATGAATCTAATTTCCAATTTACAGCTACCATTTTAAAAAGATACGAAAACAAGGCTGTGGTGCAATTCAATTGGTCTGATGTGGCTTTGACTTTTTCGCATTTGCTCGCAAGTCATGGTGAAGTCCCTCTGCCTCCATATATCAAACGTGAAACGGAATCAAATGACATCGAAAGATACCAAACCGTATATGCTATTGCTGATGGCTCAGTTGCTGCTCCAACAGCAGGATTGCATTTTACTCCCGATATAATTGAATTATTGAATAAGAAAGGTATCAACATTTGTGATTTGATTTTACACGTAGGTCCCGGTACTTTTATTCCTATAGCCAATGATAATATCGAAACACATGTGATGCACTCGGAACAATTTTCTGTGGGTATCAATCAATTGAAGCAAATCAAAGACGCATTGGAACAGAAGAAGCCCATTATAGCCGTTGGAACAACATCTGTCCGCACTTTGGAATCGCTTTTTTGGATTGGAAATTTGATTTCCGAAGGTGCAAAAATTGACCTGACTACAGCCAGGTTAGAACAGTGGGCTGCCTATGGACAATTTGAAAATTACAACCCTATAGTTGCAATTTCAAATTTGATACACCATGCATCGGTTCAAAAAACTGATTCGATAATTGGCGATACATCTTTGCTAATTATTCCGGGTTATAAATTTAGAGTGATTTCGGGCATGATTACTAATTTTCATCAGCCGAAGTCAACGCTCATTTTGCTCGTTGCCTCATTTCTCGGCAAAGAGCTTTGGAAATTATCTTATGACGAAGCACTCAAATCGAACTACCGCTTTTTAAGCTATGGCGATTCATCACTTTTGCTGTAAAAAGACAGTTTATTTTTTGCTTTGATAATCAATTCTTATGCTCAAATCGAAATCAAGATATTTATCGCAAAATTCGAAAATTGATTGTTGTGAACATGTTGTCATCATTTCAATCACATCGTAAAATCTCTTGGCATCACCATAAAAAGTTCTGAAATTCCCAATCGTGTCCGCCAAACCTTGAGTATATTGAATCTCATTGGCGATTGCTGTCATTAATCTGTTCTTTGTTTTTTCGACGAGATAGTCTAAATCTTTCCTTTTGCTGAGTAATTCAATCTCAATTTTCAACTCATTGGCTAAGATATCCGCTGTAACACTTGTATCCGAAGCTATTGCATAGAAAACCAACAAGGATGAAAATTGCCGTCTATCGGTAAATACTCCGGCTGATGATGCTACCTGCTTGCCTCGGACAAGGCTGTCATGCAACAAGCTGCTGCGTCCACCAGCTAAAATCTGCGATATGAAATCGGCTGTATCATTATCCGAATTCATATAATCAGGCAAATGAAATGCAATGAATACTGCATCTAAAGGTACTTCATCAGGGCTGACAAAGTGTTTCCCCTTTTGCACATTCACATTATTCCCATTGGTATGTGGGAGAGCACTCTCCGATTTCTCGCCAAAATATTTTTCGACAAGTTCAATTGTACTGTGTGGCTCGCAATCTCCGCAAATCACCAGCGATGCATTAGACGGTTTATAATATGTATCGAAAAATTTTCGTGCAAGCTCCAATGTAGAATTGTTAATATCGTCAATATCGCCATAAACATCCCATGAATAGGGCGTATCAGCTTTGTAAGCAAGTTCAGCAAGATATTTTCTAAATGTACCGTAAGTGCGATTTTCCACATTTTGCGAAATCTCCTCAATTACAACATTCTTTTGATTTGTCAAAGCATGCTCTGTTATCTCCGAATTGTACATTCTGTCCGAGTCTAACCATAAAGCAAGCTCCAATTGATTTGATGGCAATACCATCAAGTATGTCGTCTTGTTGTGTGTGGTATATGCATTATTCGAGCCACCGGCAAGAGTGCAAATCTTGTCAAATTCACCCTTCGGTAAATTTTTCGTACCCTCAAACATCAAATGCTCAAACAAATGAGCAAAGCCTCTGATTCCTTTATATTCATTGTATGAACCGACAAAATATGTAAGATTGATACTGATAATCGGCACTTTTCTTATCGATACTATCGTCAAATCAAGTTGATTACTTAGTCGGTGTGTTATTATTGGAATATTTTTGGTCAAATCAAGCATTTTTTTCTTCTATAGTTTTATTTTTTATCAAAGAACAAAAGCGAATAAAAGTGAAAAATATTACAAAATTTGCAAAAAAAATTTTATTATCTCAAAAATTATAACTAATTTAAAGTTTATTTGATTAGCGAAATTGTTAAAAACAGTTTTTATACGTGGAGCTTATATATGAAGGTTTATGAACCAAAAAATATCAGGAACATCGCATTAGTTGGACATGCGGGTTCGGGGAAAACATCTATCGCAGAGGCTATGCTTTTTCATGCAGGTAGTATCAGCCGTAGAGGTACTGTAGAAGATAACAATACAGTATCGGATTTCAACGAACTCGAACACGAGAAAAGCTCGTCTGTGTTTAGCTCAATTATGTTTGCTGAGTACAACAACACCAAAATCAATATCATCGATACTCCCGGGTATGATGATTATATCGGCGAAATGATTGCGCCGATGCATGTTTGCGACACCGCAGTAGTGGTAGTCAATTCCGTCAACGGGCTCGAAGTTGGTACTGAAAACGGAATGACTTATGCCGCAAAATCCAACAAACCGACTATCTTTTTACTGAATAAGTTAGATATCGAGCAATCAAAATTTGACTCTGTAGTCGAAGATATTAAGGCTCAGGTCGGCAATAGTGCTACCATTTTCCAGTATCCGCTCAATGCCGGTGCCGGATTTAATACAGTAATTGACATACTTTCGATGAAAGCTGTCAAATATACAGGAAGCACCGAACCCGAAATTTTAGATTTACCCGCTACCGAAGTTGAAAGAGTCGAAACTCTCAGGAATGAACTCATAGAATCTATCGCCGAAAGTGACGAAGATTTGATGAACCAATATTTCGAGGAAGGCAGTCTGACTGATGAACAAATCGCTAAAGGATTGAAAAAAGCATTGATAGCACGTGAAATCATGCCGATTTTCTGCGTTTGTTCCAAAAATTTCATCGGTTTCAAATATGTTATGGATTTCATCGTAAAGGAAGTTCCTACTCCAAGCGAAATGCCTGTAGCAGTCGAAGAAGGCAGCATCAAAGTAGATAGCGACCCATCGGCAAAAGTATCGCTCTTCTTTTTCAAAATGGTTTCTGACCCTCGACTTGGCGATATGACTTTCTTCAAAGTGATGTCGGGCAAATTACATTCAGGAATTGACCTTGTCAATGCCGATAGAGGTTCATCCGAACGTATCGGTCAAGTTTTTGTTATAAACGGCAAAAAACGCGACGAAGTTTCCGAAATGCTCGCCGGTGACATCGGTTCGACCGTTAAATTGAAATCAACAAATGTCAACGACACTTTGCACGAAAAGAATTTCAACGTTACTTTCCAAAAAATCGAATATCCAAACCCGAAAGTCCGTACAGCCGTCGTTCCCAAAACTAAGGGCGAGGAAGAAAAAGTCGGTATGGGATTGCATGCCCTTCACGCCGAAGACCCAACTATCGTAATCGAACATTCGCAGGAATTGCGCCAAACAATTGTATTTGCACAAGGCGAATTGCATTTGGGCGTTATCAAATGGCGACTCGAAAATCGCTACAAGGTAGAAGCCGTCTTTATCGAACCGAGAGTGCCGTACCGCGAAACTATCCAGAAAAAAGCCCAAGGCAGTTACCGCCACAAAAAGCAAAGTGGTGGAGCAGGGCAATTTGCTGAAGTTCATATGATGGTCGAGCCTTGGTACGAGAATTTGCCAAATCCCGATGGAATGTCAGTCCGTGGGAAAGACCTCTACGATCTTGATTGGGGCGGAAAGCTCGAATTTGTCAACTGCATCGTGGGCGGTGTAATTGACCAACGTTTTATGCCCGCAATTTTGAAAGGCGTCATGGAAAAAATGCAAGAGGGACCATTGACAGGCTCTTACGTTCGCGATATTCGCGTGGCAATTTACGATGGCAAAATGCACCCCGTTGATTCAAACGAAGCAGCCTTCAAGACAGCAGGGATGATGGTTTTCAAAGATAATTTCACTCAAGCAAGCCCGAAAATACTCGAACCGATTTACGATATCGAAGTGAAAGTGCCCGAAGACTACGTTGGCGACGTCATGAGCGACCTTCCTTCGCGTCGCGGAGTGATTTTGGGGATTGATTCCGAAGGTAAATATCAGAAAATCAAAGCACGTATGCCGCTTGCCGAAGTGGACAAGTATTCGCAGGCTTTGCGTTCGATGACTCAAGCGAGAGCCACCTTTACATCTGCTTTTTCCGAATACCAAGCTGTACCTCCGAACGTTCAAATCGAATTGATGGAAGCCTACAAAAAGCAACAATCAGACGACGAATAGTCACGCTTTTATATAATTATTGTCTTGAAAATCCGGTTTCACAAAAGCCGGATTTTTTTTCTTACACAATTCACTTTTTTCTTGCATAACAAAAATATTTTTGTATATTGCAAAGTGGAGCTTTAAAAATATGAAAAAGGTGTGATTATGATTAACAAGCATGATACTCATTCCAAAATACAAGTTTTCTTACTTGTATTCTTTTTTCTAACTGCGTTCGGAGAGTTATTCTCTCAAAAGGAGTATTATAATTGGGATTATTGTGGTCAATTCGATTCTTATAAAAATGATGATTCATTAGGTTTTGTGATAAGTTTCGATACTCCCGACGGAGAACCAAAGAGATTAAGGAAAAGTTTTATGGGAACAGATGAAGGGAATTCAACAATTTCTACATCACGAGGTGAATTACTATTTGCCTCCAACGGAGTATATATTTATAATTATCTAAATTTTCCTAAATTAATGACAGATAAGAATAATAATACTAGAATCGGTCATTTTTCACACATAGGGTTAGCAGATGCAACTTCTTCTACACAAGGCGTTTTATGGGTTAAAAAACCACAATCTGATAGTCTTTATTATTTATTTTACCATAATCTTTTTCAACTTGAAGTAAATAAATATCTCACTAGTTTAGAATATGTCATTATTGATATTTCTGCTAATAATGGAAAAGGACAAATAATCTCAATGAATAATGATTTAATACCTTACAATCATAATGAATGAAAAGATGTTATTCCGACTAATATTACTTGCTATGAAAAATTACTTGGCATAGTTCATCCTAATGGTTATGATACATGGATAATATTTCCAATGCTTGTGAAAAAAAAACATGAATATGAAATGTATATCTGCACATATCTGATTACAAAGGATGGTTTTTCAGAACCTAAAATAACAACAACTTCTATTTTATCGGGAGTACATGGACAGATGAAAGTAAATCATAATGGCGATTTAATTGCTATGGTTTTTTCTCAATCTAATGACATATCATTCTTTTCATTTAATAATGAAACGGGAGAATTGGATTCATTATTGCATATGAATCATCCTTCTTTAAATGAACCATATGGACTAGAATTTTCTCCTAACAATAATAAATTGTATACTTGGGGATTGTGGGGTGGATTGTTCCATATTGATATTTCAAAAATTGATTTACTAAGTATAAGAACTAATACATATGAGTTTCCGGACAATATAGGTAGTTATTTTAGTAACTTACAATTAGCTCCTAATGGAAAAATATATTTTGGTCAGCATGTAATTGAAAACCCTAACGCTGAGGCAAAAGATGTCATAGTAAGAAATCCTGATGTACTTATGGGTTGTAACAGCACTCCAACTGTACTTCAGGGATCATTTAGATTTGAAGTAAAAATTAGTACAGAAACAGTTTGTGAGGGTGATACTCTGATTTTGAGTGCTGTACCTGAGCCGGATTTCACAACAAATACTTATTCATGGGAAGCTCCCGACGGAAAAATATATATAGGTAAAGTGCTTAGAATTCCCAATGCTAAAAAGTCGGACGAAGGGCTTTATAAATTAACAATGGAACTAAATAGCACAATTGTTCATGATTCAGTTTATGTTTTTATTAAGGAAGCTCCAATTGCCAAAATTTCTGGAGGTACAATAATTTGCTCCGGTGAAACAACCTTATTCGCAGATAAAAACGATGCATACAGCTATTTATGGTCCACCGGAGAAACCACAGATAATATTTCCGTCAGCACAGAAGGAACTTATGTTTTAACCGTTACAAATGACAATGGATGCGAAGCAACTGATTCAGTTTACGTAACTTATAAAGATGATTTAACTTTCTCCATCCTCGCACCCGATTATATCTGTTTGGGTGATACAATTGTTTTGAAAACGAGTTTGACTGGCGATGGTTATAAATATGATTGGTCAACGGGCGAAAAAACTCCTGAAATTGTGATTACTCGCGGTGGTGAATATTCCCTTACAGTCGTATCTGATGCGGGTTGCACAGGCGTTCAAACAATCACAATCGAAGAATTTGACAAACCCGAAATTAATTTCGAGAAATATTTGTACGAACTGTGCGAAGGGGAGAGCCTCACACTTCATCCACTTGAAATTAATTCCGAAAATTATTACAAATGGAACGACGGCTTAAATTCCTCCGAACGCATTATTAGCGAATCCGGCGATTATTATCTCGTGGCAACTTCTCCCAACGGCTGCACAGACACAGCCTTTGCTAAAGTCACAGTTTACGCTCTGCCAAAAGCCGAAATTCTCGCATCGTCGCTCTCAGCCTGTTTCGGCGAAGAAATCACATTAACCGCGAATAATTTCAATCCCGATTATAAATATTTCTGGTCAACAGACGAAACAAGCGAATCAATCACGGTTTCCGCCTCCGGAAAATATAAATTAAAAATCACAAATAATATTTGCACAGACAGCACCGAAATTGATGTTACAATTTATCCGGATTTGGAACTCGAATTATTCGCATCGCCACTCTCAATCTGTAATGAGGAACCGGTCAGACTATCGTCAAAATTGAAATATGATGCATATTTCTGGTCAACCGACGAAACTACGGAAACAATCACAGTCACACAATCCGGACTTTATTCCCTTCGCGTGGAAAATGAGGCAGGATGCACAGATTCAGCAACTATCGATATTCGACAAAATAATATTTCACTTATTCCGGACAAAAATTCTATTGATGTCGGTGAAATATGCCTTGGTACAAAAGTCACCGAAACATTAAAATTAACCGTTGAGACAGATTCCGATTTATCAATAAGCGAAATTTATTTCCAAAATAATTATTTCACAATCGATAATATTAATTCATTTATCCGTACATATACAAACGGAGAAGTAATAGAATTATCAATTAATTACGTTCCTCAAACTATTGCTGATATTTCCGATAAATTAATAATTAAATCCGATTCTCCTTGTGAATTCACGCTTGAAATTCCTCTCTCGGCAAGCAGCAAAATGGATTTCATATTTTCCTTGCCCGTGATGAAAGTAGAATCCGGCGCTTCTATTGCGATTCCTCTTTATGCCAAACTGGTCTGTCCCGATTGGCAGAGCTTTAACACCGATTATGAAGTCACAATCGCTTTCGATGCCGAGTATTTCTACCCCGACAACGTCCAATTTGGGCAAATCGTGAGCAATACTCGTTTCGGAGCCGATAGAATAATCACAATCAAAGCTCCCGCAGCAGAATTTTCTCCCCAAAATAAAATAATTAATTATATTTATGGCAAAGCCCTCGTTGGTCGCAGCGAAGCCACAGCATTAAAAATTAATTCTGCTACATTAGATGAACCGAAATATTATTCCGAAACCATTAATGGCGAACTCACTGTCGAAGGTTGCGTCAATGATTTGAGTGGCATACAGATGTTCAAACCAACTGCCTCGACAGTCGCTCCCAATCCAGCTCGTGACGAAATCATATTAAGCATCTCAACCCAAGAACAAGGCAATTTCCGCATCGAAATTTACGACATTCACGGCAGAATCGTCCACAAAGGTGACTTCAAACGCGCCGCTAACACATTGGAAATCTTAGAGTTCAACGTAAACACAAAATCCATCGGCAACGGAACATACACGATCCAACTCATCACCCCTTGGAATAAAGTTTCGCAACAAGTTATGATAATGAAGTAACCGCTACATTCTAAGAATCCGGATTGTAAAAAGCAGTCCGGATTTTTTATTACCAATTTATTTTGAAATGTGATTCCTCATAACGCAAAATCGCCCCGATTTAAACAATTATTCTTACATTTGTAATGAATTTAGTTTGGTTCAACTAAAAAATGATTTACAAAATGAAGAAATATTTGCCTCTAATCAAGTTTTTTGGAATATTTTTGGGAGTAATTGCCGCGTATTACGTGTTGATTACTCTTTTCCCTGATTCAATTAATTTCTACATCAACGCTACAGCGCAACTATCAGCATGGTTTCTATCTATTTTCGGCATCAAAGCCGTCGCCCAAGGTGCAAGTATAATTACAGATGAACTCATAATCGCCCTCGCATTTGGTTGCGAAGGTAGCGAGCCGATTGTGCTGTATATCGCAGCAGTATCTGCATTTCCCGCTCAGCTCAAGCCAAAACTAATCGGTGGGCTTGTTGGTGTGCTAATTCTATATTTTCTAAATTTGATTAGGATTGTATTACTTTACTACATTGGATTGAGCGAGACATTCGATTTTGACCTATTTCATGTGATAGTATTCCCTGTAATATTTATAATTATCGCATTAATCGTATTCGTAGGATGGCTTAAATGGCAAAACAAGTTCAATACAAAAGTATCGTAATCAAACGACCAATTTTGTACTTTGTGGTATCGTTTACCCTCGTTTTCGGGCTGGGATTGTACATATATTCGCTTATGCAAGATGATATTATGAATCATTTTATGAATACGGGCAATTCGTTTTTCCGTTCATATATCAACACTGATTTGTCGCTGAACACTGCTGTTAATCTATCGAAAGATGAAAGCAATGCAAATATACTCTTAGTTCAAACGATATTTTATGCAAAAAAGAATGCTGACGGTACGATTCAATCGAAAGGCATACTAATAAACATTTTCAACGAAGCATATTTCCCGATTATATTTGTTATGGCATTAGTGATTGCCACCCCAATAGTTTGGATGCGGAAATGGTTTTCATTATTAATTGCAATTGTTTTGATTTTCGCTTTCGTCTATTTCAAGCTTTTTGCTATAGTGATGGATAATTATTCATACCCGGAAATGGCTGTCAAACGACTTCCTATAATCGTTTCTCAAGTTGTATATTTTTACAATATGACACTTACTGCTACAGGTACCGGAACTAATCTAATAATCGGTTTATTTATTTGGTTAGCATCATCAATCAGACGGCAAGAATTGAATTTAATCATGGATTTTGTAAATAAAAAAGCTGTCCCAAATTGAGACAGCTATAATTAATATTTGCGATAAATTGATTTTAATTTCGATTAGGGAGCATTAATTTCTTGCCCGGTCGTTTATTAGGATAAGCGAAGTCATCATGGCAATCCGCACACTTTGGTGCAACCATGAAATTATTTCCTGCGTGACAATCACTACAATCTAAGTCTGCGTGCAGTTCATCTAACTGGAAGCCGACATTATTATGGTTGAATTTGCCGGGCTTGAAAGTAGCGGAATGGCAACTCATACAATTTGAATTCAATTTAACTTTGTAATCGTTTCCAATGTGGCACTTGTTGCAAGCTATTTTGTCATGATATTTGGTCAAATCAAATCCGGTGATTTTGTAGTGATTGAATCTCTCCATCACTGTATTCAAATGGCATTTTACGCAATTGTCCTTTTCGTGACAAGATATACAAGGTTGGTGATGGTCATCGAATGACTTATGTGTTTTGACAGTGTAATCCCTGTCCTTAGGTGTACGCAATTTGTCTAAGCGAACATCGTGGCATTTCATGCAATTCTCGTCATGATGGCAGGTGGCACAATCAATTTTGAACAACTTTACATGTTCATCATGGAAGAAAGTCACCTTCGGTCCTTTTTCATAATCGGTATCATATACAACACGCTCCGGCTCTAAAACGACAGGATGCCCTTTACCGGCGTACTTTTCCATTTTTATTTTTCGAGCTTTATCTGCGTCAATACCTTTTTCAAAGTGGCAATAATCGCAATCAGTGGTGCGACTCCATTGTCTGTGGCACGTGATGCATTGTCTGTGATACGCAGCTTCCAAATCAGGTACACTGATATCTTCACGATTTCTTTTTGGTTCGTGGCAAGTGACACATTTCAAAACGGGTCCGGTTGTGTTATAATGGTGGCATGAAGCACAACCACCGGACATTTCAGCCATTTCGGCATGTAGTTTATGTGTAAATGCAACTGCTCCCCATTCACCCGGCAACATATCCATAATGACTATTTCAGGTCCTTCGGAAGGGTCGTGATGGACAGATACCATATCGGTCCTTGGACATGAAATCAAGCACGGATTACTCACCGTTGGATATTCGCAGTAATGGCATGATTTACAATCAATTGCTTGTTTATCATGGTCTGCCGGCATCGAACCCTCTTTGACCTTCTGCACTTGTTTGACAGTTCCACCCATTGTAACAGGGTCTTTCTTTTGTTGCTCAATTGCATCAGGAGCCAAAGCAAAAATTATTACTGCTCCTAAAAGCAATGCTGAAATCATTGTTATATATCTTAGCATTTTGTTTTTTCTCCTTATTTATTACTATTGTGAACACCGCTTGGTGCAGGTAAACTAATTACAGGGAAATTAATCACAATAAATCTGTAAAGTAGTATTAACATCGAAGCAGCACCGAGTGTAACAGAAATCTCACCATATGATGGTATATATGCTTCGAGAGCGTATGGAGCATTATAAGCTATAATGAAATTATTGATTCTATTGAGCAATACTCCGAATATTACCATTGACGAAGCCCAGAAAAGCCAACTTACGGATTTTGAAGTAAGTGGAGTTAAAAATATAATCATTGGGATGACAACTCCGACAATCATTTCAATTAAAAACATTATCGCTGGCAAATCCATAGGTACTAAATGAACGAAAGATTCCCTTATCACCATATCGCCAATTTTGAATGAAAGATATACACCAAGAATTGGTCCGACATAATTTCCTAATCTCGACAGTAAGCTGAATTCCGGCTTGAGTTTGAATGACTTTGAAGCCAAGAGTGATTCGAAAATTACCATCGGCAAACCAACTGCTACTGCTGAAATCAAGAATAGCAAAGGCAAAATTGGGGTTTGCCATAATGGGTGCATTTTATCTCCGGCAATAATCATTAAAGTTCCTAATGATGATTGGTGCAACGATGATAGTACAACACCGGCAATAATGAATACAAACATTGTTTTTGAAAGTCCGCTATCTAAAGCACGTAATAATTTGTCCAGAGGTTTATTCAAAAAACTAAATATACCTTTCATATTTAACTTTCCGATAAATCTTTCTGTTACAATAGGCAAGAATTCAATATAGAGTACACTCAAATAAATTATAACGCAAATACCAACTTCGAATAGTGCAGAATTAGGATTCCACATTACTAATGGATGCCAAATAAAATACCAACGACCAATATCAATAAATACACCGAATGCAACAAAAGTATAGCCTAACATAGCTGTAAGCAATGCAGGCCTGACTATTGAATGATAGGCATCTTTATGTAAAATGTGACCGATTGCAGCAGAAATAAATCCACCAGCGGCTAATGCTACACCTGCCGCAACGTCAATTCCAATCCAAATTCCCCAAGGGTATTGTTGGTCTAAATTTGTTACGGCACCTAGACCAAACAGGAATCTTCCTGCAATAAAAACAATACCATTCAATGCTATAATGAGCAATACAATCACACCGGGAGTAAAAAATTTATGTTTAACTTGTTGTGGTACTTCGTGTTCCATTATATTTTCTCCTCATTAGCTTGTTTTGCATTCTTTCGTTTACTAACCCACATTATTCCGCCTAACCATGCATATAATGCAATTGGTGGGACAAAGTATGCAAACAATCCGTGTTGGATTGATTCCGATACACCCGGAGCCGTTTTAGTGCCATGTTTGGGGAATTTCAAAGTCTGGAAGTCAACACCGGATAAATAAACCCATGAGGTTCCGCCGACTTCGTCTTCACCATAAATATGATCGAGATATTTATTGGGTGCTCTTTTAATTCTGTGTTTTGCTACTCTAATTATTTCAGTCCTTGGTCCGTAGACTAATGCTTCAACCGGGCAAATTTCAACACATGCAGGAAGTTTTCCTTCTTGAGTGCGTTTATAACAAAAATCACACTTATGAATATCTGGCTGAATAGCCTTATGATAATCAAATGTTGGTATTTGGAATGGACATGCTACCATACAATAGCGGCAACCAATACACATATCGGTATTCCAAACTACACTTCCGTCCTCTTTTTTGGTAAATGCACCAACTATGCAAGCTGATACACATGCCGGACGGTCGCAGTGCATACATTGATACTTAACATTGATAGGAAGCAATTCATTATTTGGATTTTCGAACTCATTTACTACTGTATATGAGTCATTGTTTGGGCGACGGAATTCCTTGAAAACCTCTCTGTCATGGTAATCATGAATTTTATCAGCCGGTAAATCATGGGCTGTTTGACAAGCCCATTCGCAACTTCTGCAACCTATACAATGCGTTACGTCCACCAACACACCTTTTCTGTCATCGGAAAGTATGTTTTCCGGTGCTGCTTTTGCTGTTGCACTTGCACCAAGTGCTACCGTACCAAATAGTGCGCTTGTTTTGAAGAAGTTTCTTCTGTTTTTATCTATCATTTGCAAAACCCTTTATTATAGTTTAATGCCCGACTTTATAAATATTGTCACAAAAAAGCACAAAAATACTTTTCCAAATTACATGAAAATTTGTTAATAACCAAGAAAATTTGAAAAATATTGTACATTTTGTAACTATAACTCAAGATTATGTCACATTAAATAAAAAGTTAATGTCAACAAACTTTGATATGAATTATATTACTACTTAGTATTAAAGACTTGTTTGAGGATTTGTGAATTGAATTTCTCGAAATCTTCTACTATTTCGGGAAATTCGGAGAGGTATTGGTATAATTTTAATTTGTCAAGCTTGAATGCCAAGACTAATTCCTTTTGTGAATCTTTCAATAACCCACAATTTGCAAGAATTTTTGCTTTTAGGTAAAAACCTTCAACTGTATCGGGTTCTAGTTTGATAAATTGAGTTATCAAATCAAGAGCATTATCAAAATCATTAAGTTCGTAGTAAGCTGAGGCACAATCCAATAATGCTTCTGTATTCGAATTATCGGATTCAAACGAATCCTTATAAAACTGAACAGATTGATTAATTTTGCCCATATTAAATAGTAAATCAGCTTTTGCGTACAAGACTTCTGAATAATTTGGGAATGTTGCAAGTACTTTATCGTAATCTTGCATTGCGGAATCAAATTTTTCGATAGCATCGTAACAAATTCCTCGACCAAAATATGATTCGAAGTTTTCAGGGTCTAATTCCAATGCTTTACTAAAATGATCAATCGCACTAATATATTGGTTGTTATCTCCGTAAACACTTGCCAAATTGTGCATAGTGTCCACATCATCGGGGACTATTCTTAAAGCTTCCTTAAAACATTCAATTGCATCTGTTAGTCTGCCAATAGAAGCGAATGAATTTGCTTTGTTGTACCACGCCGAAAAGAAGTCTTCATTTATTGCTAAAGCCATATCGTAGGATTCGATTGCTTGATGATACATCCTTTTGCTATTGTAAATAACACCCAAGTTGTACCATAAATGCTCATCGTATGGAGATTGGTCAATAGCTTTGTTGAAATATATTACAGATTTATCGAAGTCGTTCATGCAATTGTAGCAATATGCAATTTCCTGCATAACTTCTGCACCATAATATTCAGAATCCTTAAGGTATTCTAATATTTGAATGCTGTCGTTGAATATACCAAGAGACTGCAATACCATAGCTTTTTGGAACAGTGCATCTTCATTTGTCGGGTCAAGCATTAGTATAGTTTCAATATGTTTCAGAGCCGCTTTGGGGTCACCGGATTGTTCTAAAATCATTGCTTTATTCAAAATCGCATCCGGGTCAAGCGGATTATACGACAATGCTTTCTCGACATATTCGAGAGCGTCGTCATTCATATCTAAATTAGAAAGTATAAATGCCTTTTTATTGTAAGCATCAGACGAGTTTGGAATCAGTTCTATCCATAAGTCGCAAAATTCAAGAGCCTCTTTCAATCGGTCTGTAGATATGCAATATTCCACAAGAGATTCGAGTGCTTCGAATGGAGGTATATTATCGCTACTTTTGCGAGAAGAACGAAGATTACTCAAGTAATAATGAAGTTGTTCCTCCATATTCTCGAAATCATCATCAAATTCATCGTCAAAATCAAAAAAGCTCATCTTCCTACCTATTCCATTAAAATAAATTTCTTAGAAACATCAAATCCGCTACCTACGAATCTAATAATAAAAACGTTTCCAAATGATTTTAGTTTTTTCGTATCAAGAAAAATATTGCGATTGTCTGAAAATTCAATTTGATAAAGGTTTTTGTCAATCAATTTGCCCTGCATATCATACAAAGAAATTTCGTTTAATAGCCCCAATTCTATTTCTGTGGTTATTGTTAAACTACTCGATGAGGGATTGGGGAAAATAATAAAATTGAAAGATTTACTTTCATCAGCATTTTCAACACTTGTCAGCCCATCAATTAATTCGATTTCCCAGGAAAAAAATGAATCATCTTCAAGTGTAATTTTGGCTGTTATTGTCGAGTTGTTTTCTAAAAATTCCGGCTTAATCAGTTCAAAAGTTACTTTCTTATTACTTTTTGCTCGTACAGTCATTGCAGAAGTTAGAATTTGATCAATATACGGCTCCAAGTAATTAGGATAATCAAGTTTGACAGATTTTACTTCAATGTCGGCATTGCCTTGGTTATGAATCCATAAAATAAGTTCAAAAGGCTCGACAATTGTATTTATATTAATAGTAAAGTTTGTTCCGATTTGGATTGGTGCTGATATCAAATCAAAATCCGGATTGGCACTTATAGAATTTATTCGTTCTAAAAATGAAGGATGGTCAATAAATGGGTTGCGCCTTAATTGATATGCCGCAATTGAATCATTACGTCTCATTTCCTTTTCGTCAGGAGGGTCAATTTTAGTCCATGCTCTTAGTACATTCTCTTGTGCATCTATAAATTTGAATGGATTATCATATCTTAGTGCAAAATAAAATAATGCCCTCGCGATATTTCCTTTAGATTCATCGCGGGGTTCAAAAACCGTTTTGCCGTTATTGTCAATTCCAAGTTTTGAGCCACCTTCCTGCCAGCTGATTTGCCCTGTTACATAATTATAAGGGAAATTTGCTCGTCGGTCGTTAGATGTTTTGGAACTTGGGAAAATATGATTCATATCGCTCAATGGAGGTTCGTAATCTGAACCATATGAACGGGGCCAAGAGTGCTCGGTGTTGAAACCAATTTTGTCAAGTTCAGCAAAATCGGGTTCACCTTCTACAAGAACAGTTTTTCCGGTATATATACATTCGACTTTTCCGTTATCATTGTCGAATGATGTCCATAGTAATTCACGTGCCATTTTGTAAGTAAAACTGTTATGATTCTTTAAGTATCCGGAAAGAGCAGTCAGTAAATCACTACCCCAAAGATTATCAGTGAAGTTATAAACTCCTTGATTCGAGTGTGTTACTTTGGCAATCACCTTTGTCATCACCGGATAAGCATTATCCCAATGTTCTATAAGATTGTATAGGTAAATTTCGTAATCAATATTTTGAGTTGGAGTGAATTTGTATAATACAAAAGCAGTGGAATTGGGCTCAACGTTGATTGAACGGTAAATCGGAGCAATAGTATCCATCGTCGCAAACGCTTTAATCGTAGTGATTTTTGCTGCCATGACAGAATTATTTGTAACTCCGACAGAAATCTCATATTCGACCCCGGATACTATAGTTCCTAAATTAATTTCTTCAAATACTTGTATTTGACCCTGAGATGCAACGGCTATACTGACATATGCCCAAAATAAAAATATGTATAGTAAAAAACGCATAAGTTAACTCAAATATATTTACAAAGCATTTGTAAAAGTAAACTAATATTAGCATAAAAAAAAACGACTCAATGAGCCGTTTTCAGTTAAATTTATTTTAAACCGGCTTTTTTATTTTCCCATTTTGGATGATTAACTTATCATCAAAGAACACATTGGGTTTTGTCATAACCATTGAAAGTCTGAAATCGGTATTGACATTTCCACCCAAACCGATGTTGCCTCCAAATACAAAGTGAGCGTGCCCTTCGATAGTTTCATCTTCGATATTATTACCTGAAAGCATTGCTTTGGGGTTGACTCCGATTCCGAACTCAGCCAAATTACGTGCCTTCTTACCGGATTGGTTCATTATTTTGGCTAATAATTTCGGTTCTTCTCCATCGCCTGAAATCTTAGTCATAAAGCCGGATGTTACTTCAACTCCTACCGGATTTTCAACTACACCGATTTTATCAATCGAACCGTCAATCAAAATTAAACCTGTTGCTCTGTCATCAATAGGCGAAACAAAGACTTTGCCTGAAGGTAAATATCCAAATTCGCCGATTGTACGCATTATTCCGGTCGAAGAAAATACTTCCCTGCCACGTATTGGAATCCTTATATTTGTTCCGGATTTTGTTTCTACTCTAATTATTGAAGTTCTTTTCATTAGTGAGGAAAAGAACTCTGATTGTTCTGCTATTTTCTCGTGATTGGCACTTAAACATCGAACTAATGATTCCTCGTTTAAGTTTGGAATTAAACCGATTCTTACACCCATTTGTGTTGCTTTGAGTCGAGCTTGTGAGTTGATGAGGGGTAGATTAGCCGCACAAATGATTGAATCAACTGTGTTGATTGATTCGGCAATGATTTCCGGTAAAATATCTCGATTATCTTGCGATTTCAACAAAATCATGTAAGAATCTTCGCACATAGTACTTAGTTTTTCGTATAATGCGTTTCCGATATCTTTCGTTAAATCGTCTGCTATTACAAGTACAATCTCGCTTTCATCAATACCCATATAGTCCTTAATCAAGGTATTAATCGCTTTATCCAATTTAGTTGATGCCATTAATTTAGTTTCTTTTGTTTAAAAAGTAAATTTGAGTTGCAAAAATATACAAATCTTTGATACGAAATACTACGTATTATGATGAAAAATATTTCATTCAATTTATTTATGTCCCAAATCATTGATTTTGACTAAACATACAAGAATCTCAAAACTATAGAAATATTTTTAAATCATAGCAAAATTCTAAAATCTTAGCTAACGTTATTATTTGATTTAATAAGAGCTTAAAAAAAAGTGCAAATCAATTTGATTCGCACTTAATGGATATTCTCTAACTAAAAATGATTATAATTGTTTTTGAATGTTTGGTGATTGAAGCCCATAGCCTTTCTTCTTATCTTCGATTTTCAGTAGGAAACCAAACAAAATAGCTAATAATCCAAACCCTGTAAATATCATCATTGGAATTGTATAATCATATGTTGTGGAGGTCACACCATTAGTAACGACTGTACCTGTAATACAATAAGTATCTAAAACCCATCCAATTAAAAGAGGCACACCCATCAATCCCCAGTTTTGTACCCAGAAAATTAATGCAAATGCTGTACCTAACTGTCGCTCTGGAATGATCTTAGGTACTGAGGGCCACATAGCTGACGGTACTAATGAAAACCCGATACCGAGTACCAAGACTAAAATAATCGCAAAAATCCAATGGTTGAATAATGGAACTGAAAAAAGTAAATGCACCATAGTAATCAAGAATGAACCAATTATCATGATTGTCGCACCCTTGCCCTTTCTGTCGTATATTGTGCCAAAAATTGGAGTTAGCAAAATTGTACCAAACGGTAACAATCCCGGTATGACACCTGCCCAATATGCATCAACACTAAATTTGTTAATCATTAAGTCTGTAGCATATTTGAGGAATGGGAAAACAGCTGAATAAAAGAGTACACAAAGAATTGCAATATACCACCAGCCCTTGTTTTTGATGATGAACCAAATATCCTTCATTTGGAATTCAATTTCAGGCTCTACATCCATTCCGATATTTTTGGCAACTATCGAAGCATCTAATTTTTTATCCATGAAAGTATAGACAAAGAATGCTATCAATCCTATGCAAAGCATAATCAAACAGAAAAGAATCGGTGCCGAAACTGTCCCAAAATTCAATGCAACAGGAAGTGAAGTGGATAAAGCTAATGCTGTTCCCAATCGGGCAATCGAAAGTTGCAAACCCATGGCAAGGGCTAATTCTCTTCCTTTGAACCATTTCACAATGACTTTTGAAACTGTGATACCGGCGACTTCAACACCTACTCCGAAAATTGCAAACCCTAAAGCTGCAACCATTACTTGGGCTTTCCAACCAAATAGCATTTGCCCGTCAAGCGAACTTGTAGAAATTGCCCAATACTTAATCGCAGTTCCCAATACCATTACAGCCGCCGCTCCTAATCCCGTAAAGCGTACACCCATTTTATCAAGGATAATACCACCGATTATCAGGAAAAATAGAAAAACATTAAACCAGCCATAAGCACTTGTGAAAAAACCATATTCGGAACTGCTCCAGGACAATTCATTTTCGAGCAATCCCTTAAGAGGAGCCATTACATCAGCTAAATAGTAGCCTGCAAACATTGTGAAAGCCACAACAACCAAAGCTGTCCAGCGAGCCGCTTTCGAATCGCTTATCAAAGTTTTTATTTCTGCCATATCGTTAAAATTTGATTTACAAAAAAAATGTTAATTACAATTTGATGCTAAGTCATTCAAAACATATAAATTATCGATTTTATACAAGAACCCCTCCTGAGTAAGGAGGGGTTGGAATTGTATAAGCGCTATAAATATTACGCCTTAACGGGAATTTCTTCAAGTATAGTTTTCAATAATTTCCAGCATTTTGCTGTAGATGTGATTGAAATCATTTCATTTGGTGAATGAACTTCGCGAAGGTCAGGACCGAATGAAAGCATATCCATATTAGGATATTTTTCACCAACGAGTCCACATTCCAAACCTGCATGAATTGCTTCAATATGCGGTTCTTTGCCAAATAATTTAGTGTAAACTTTAACAGCTTCTTGCAAAATCGGTGAATTTACATTTGGTTCCCAAGCAGGATAACCGTCGCCAAATTTAACTTCTGCACCACCTAATTCAAATGAAATTTGTACCACTGCAGCCATATCTTTCTTTTCGGTTTCTACCGACGAGCGTTGACTTGTCAATACTTCAACAGTATTTTCTTTAGTTTCGACAATAGCAAAATTTGTAGATGTTTGAACCAAACCGGCAATATCTGGGCTCATTCTGTAAACGCCGTGTGGCATTACATAGAAAGAACTCAATAATCTTTTTTGGAATTCAGGAGTCATAACTCTTGTCGGCATGGAAGTAGCTTCCGCTGAAATCGAAATGTTTGGCTCTTTTGAACCATATTCGCGTTTGTATTGATGGTCAAAATCTTCAATAAATCTCTCGAAATCGCCTTCAGCAGCTTTTGCAACAACTACAGTAGCAAAACCTTCACGAGGAATCGCATTGTGTTTATTGCCACTATTGAAATCTGCCAAACGGATATTCAATTTATTGGTAGCGTTCCAAAGAATTCTATTCAAAAATTTAGCTGCATTGCCGCGTCCGTCATGAATTTCAATTCCTGAGTGACCGCCCTTAAGTCCTTTAACTGCAATTTTGTATGCTACCGAATCAGCAGGGACTGTATCAGCTTGAAATGCATAAATACCTCTTGTATTCAAACCACCGGCACATCCAATTGTAAATGCACCGTCTTCTTCCGAATCAAGATTGATTAAAATTTCAGCTTTCAACAAGTCAGTACCAAGTTGCATAGCACCTGTTAAGCCTGTTTCTTCATCTAAAGTACAAAGCAGTTCGAGGTCCGGGTGCTTAATACCTTCAGCTGTCATTGCAGCCATACCCATCGCTACACCTACACCGTTATCGGCGCCTAACGTTGTGCCTTTTGCTTTTACCCAATCGCCATCAATATAAACTTGAATCGGGTCGTTGTCAAAATCGAACTCTACATCGGCATTTTTCTCGCAAACCATGTCTATGTGACCTTGGATACATACAGGTTTGCGGTTTTCCATTCCCGGAGTTGCCGGTTTGCGTACAACAAAGTTGCCGAGTTTATCTTCTTGTAATTCGAATCCTTGGTCTTTAGCCCAACCTTTGATGTATGCGGCTATTTTCTCTTCCTGTTTGGAAGGACGAGGATATTTAGTGATTTCTTCAAAATAGTACCAAACCTCTTTGGGTTCGATTGCTCCTAAAATTCTTTCTGCCATTTTTTTAACCTTTATTAAATTCGTGAAAATCTATAAAACCGTTTCTATGTAATTGCGAGAGAAACATCGTTACCCTCTCATAAGCAGGGTTTACTTCCTCTCCCAACTTATCTTTAACTTTCATAATTATGTTGTCAACGCTGGTCTGCCCGTCAATCTCCAGCCATACTGAAGTACCCAACTTGTCAAAATTTGCTTTGATATACGGATTTTTCAATTTTGGTTGAAAAATCTTACCGAGTATCTTGTCATTAAATCTCGGTACCAACACATTGATTGTATCCTCATCTCTTGATTCATGCGTATATTTCCTATATGGAGTGAGTTCCAGATAATTTATATCGGCAGCCTTTTGTTTTTTAAATAAGCCCAAAAACTTTCTCCATTTTTGCAATTTTAACAATATCCAATTTAAGAAAAAAAACAATGAAATTTAAGTAATTCTTGTTAATTTTTGTTGTTCTATGAGAAAATTTCAGGAAACTGCCTGTAAAAGTTCCTTAGGAATGTCCAAATTTGTTATTTCATTTGTAACTTGGAAATTATACTCAGGATACTCATAAATAGGCATGCGGGCTTCTGTGACTCCCACTGAATAATTCCAGATTGAACCATATTCACTTTCATCTTCGCCCATTTCTTCTAACTGATTGAGATATTCGCGGATAGATTTTGATTCTACTATGACTATTTTGCCCATATTCTCTATAATCGGACTATGCCAACGAGTCGAATCATGGTCGAATTCTATAATTCTTCTACCGCTCCGAGTAATACCGATAACTCTAAATGTCAAACTTTTCCCTACACCGGGAAGATTCAAAACATTTCTGTCCGTAGCCAAGAATGGCAATCTGTACTTTTCTCTTATTCGATTGATGTTTTCAACCATATTTTGTGGTTCAGTAGGTAATGCGGAGACTTCATCAATGCTATTACCCTCAATATCCCCAAAAACCTTCTCTTCCATTTGCTCTTGAACAGCTCTAGCATTTGTAGCGAAATTTTGCCTATTTTCACGATAACCTTTTACTGTAAAAGTATAATAGGCGAGAACTCCTATATCATTTAATACTTTTCGCAACTTGGCAGTGTGTCCACGCCGAGATGCCGAAGCAGTCATTACAAACTGATTTGTCACAATCCATCCTGCTGAAATTAATTTCCGAATTGCTCGATGAGCATCGGGAGTGACTTCCATTGCAGTCTCGAAGTGAGTCTGAATGATGAATTGCTTTATACCTATTTTTAGAGCTTTTTCGCGGAACTCGCTTAATATTTCGATTAGCTTGTCATTAATTCGTTGAGGGAGATAAACCGGCAATCTTGTTCCAAGCCTTACTCTCAAAATCTCTGCATATTTATCATCTCGTTCCAAATTTGCCAACTTTTTTCTAACCGCCATATCATATACAGCGTTTAGTATTTTGGTAAGCGAAATATTTTGGCTCATCAAAGCATCTCCACCAGTAATCAAAACGTCACGTAGTTGAGAATCGTGCTCGTAATATTCCATCAATCTTGTCAATTTATGCTCCCAAGTTTCTTTCGGTTTCAATTTATCGAAATTGAAATTCAAATTTCCGCGTTGGAAGTCATACATCCTTTGGCATGATGAGCACAAGCCTCCACAAGCCCTACCAATAGTATCAGGAATAAGTATTGCAACTTCAGGGTAACGGCGATGCATACTTTGATTTGAGGGCAAAATCCAGCCCGCTGCATTTGGTTTACCTTTTTCTACCAAATCCTCCATCTCCCAAGCTGAAATATTACCGTACTCCGATACCAAATCTTGTGAATATATGATATAATCCCGAATTGCAAGGTCAGCTCCAATTGAATTTCCATAATTTGCAATATTCAACAATGACAAATAATATGGATTTACAAAAAATGGTATTCCTTTGTTCTCAGCTTCGTAGAGTAATTCCATTGTGTCATTGTTTAGTGAATTATCCAGCATTTCATTTAGTACTTTAGCGCTACGAACGGCAAACCGTAGATGAAACCATCTGTCATACCACCATTCATTCAGAACTAAATCAAATTTCTCATCTTGGTTCATGCCGGGTCCAAAGCTGTATTTAGCATTATGAATTTCACCGGAATCAATTTTTTTGATGATTATCTTGATGATTCTTTCGCGGTTCTTCTCTCTGACTCGGACGATATCTTCGTCAAGTCCGGAAGGATGCCTATCCATCCAGTTTTCTACTTCTTCTTTAGCTGGTTTTCTTGATATTTCACTGTCGTTCAATTGTCGGAAAAGATGTAGCATGTCTTCGAAATAATATTCGGACGCTCCGCCTCTTCCGTATTTGAAAGCTAACCATAAATTCCTAAATGGATTGCTGACTAATTTTTTTCCGTGCAAGTTCAAATCAGTAAAGGTTCTGGTTTCATTTTCAGAATAATCTTTCAGCCTGATGATTGCAATCTCTTTGTTTGTAAGTTTTTCAAATGTACTTCTGCTCGGTTCGGCTTCTCTGTAAAAATCTGTAGCAAAGGGAAATTCTATCATCAATTTTTCAATGAATTGCCGCATTTTATATAGAAAAATCGATTCAGTTTCAGAAATTTCGAGTAAATTTCTTAGTAAAGGATTTTCATCCAAAATTTTATTCAAAATAATTTGAGATTTGGGTGAAATTGATATTCTATCAGGTTTATTTAGGATTTCGTTCATATTAATTCAGTTTTGTGAATTTGTTAATTTCAAAGAATACAAGTTACAAAATTTCCGTTAAATATCAAAAAATTTATCAGCTATGATTAAAAAAATGTAATAATGAAAATTGCAGAATTAAGTAAATCACAGTAGAAAATGCTTGTAACATGTTGAAAAGCATATCTATCAGATTACGCTCGATAATTTCCTTCACTTGTAATTCATTAAAATTTATTTTAGTTCCACTTAAAATAAAAATCTAACATATTCCTTTAGTATAAGTATTAAGTATTTTGTTTAATTCAAGGAGGTGTATTATGATGAACCAAATTAATGACACCGGTGTACTTTCATCGCAGCTAAGCAAGGTTTCCAATAAATATAAATCATACACAATCAACAACTTTCGTAAGATTCCGCAAATCGCCGACAACTTTTCCGATGAAGAATTGTTCGAAATGGAAGTAGTAGCAACTGTTTTACCCTTCAAATCTAATAACTACGTCGTCAATGAGCTAATAAATTGGGACAAACCACGAAAAGACCCGATTTTCAACCTTACTTTTCCAAATCGTTCGATGCTCAAAGGGCACCACTTTGATATGCTCGCCGAAAGAATGAAATTCGGTGCAGATAAAGCAGAAATCGAAAGTATAGCACGGAAAATTAGGATGGAACTCAATCCTCATCCTGCCGGTCAGAGCAAGCTGAATTTACCAAGAATCAATGGAAATGTTGTTGAAGGGATGCAACACAAGTACGACCACACAGCGCTATTTTTCCCAAAGCAAGGACAAACATGCCACGCTTATTGCACATTTTGCTTTCGTTGGCCCCAATTTGTCAGCACAGACGAGTTGAAATTCGCCACTAAAGACATTGAAAATTCGATTGCTTATTTCAGAGCGAATCCTCAAATTACAGATATACTCTTCACCGGAGGCGACCCAATGGTGATGAGCCCTCGTCATTTCGCCCAATATATAGATGCTTTGATTGACGCAAAATTGCCCAATTTGCAAAACATTCGTATTGGCTCGAAATCACTCGCTTATTGGCCCCAAACTTTCTTGGA
The DNA here is from genome assembly GCA_018335795.1 of Desulfobulbaceae bacterium. Classification (GTDB taxonomy): domain Bacteria; phylum Bacteroidota; class Ignavibacteria; order Kapaibacteriales; family UBA2268; genus PGYU01. The sequence continues at coordinate 40,202 of JAGXRP010000063.1, forward strand.
AGAAGATGGCGATATCATTCTCGGTGCATTCAAAAGAGCAATCAGCGAAGGCAAACATATCGCTTTCATGGCTCATTTCAATCATCACGTCGAACTCACAACTCCCGCAGTTCAAGAAGCCATTCAAAAAATCAATGCAACAGGCGCTAGAATCCGAACCCAATCTCCCGTTTTCAAAAACATCAATGATGACCCCAAAGTTTGGTCGGCAATGTGGAAAGAGCAAGTTCGCCAAGGTTGCATACCATATTATATGTTTGTGGCTCGCGATACCGGAGCGCAGCACTACTTTGCAGTTACGCTCGAACGAGCTTGGAAAATCTTCCGCGAGGCATATCAAAATGTTAGCGGATTAGCCCGAACAGTTCGCGGACCCTCAATGTCATGTACACCGGGCAAAGTTCAAATACTCGGCGTAGTCGAAGTAGCAGGGGAGAAGGTCTTTGCTTTACGTTTCTTGCAAGGGCGTAACAAAAATTGGATTCATCGCCCGTTTTTTGCTAAATATAACCCCGATGCTATTTGGATTGACGACCTTGAGCCGGCTTTCGGCGAAGAAAAATTCTTCTTCGAGGAGGAATTGGAATTCAAATATAAATCCATCTTTCGACACGAAGACATTGATGATTACATAGGAGTCAACTACTCGCAAAATTGATAGACGGCACTTACTATTTGTATGATTTTGATATACATTAACGAGATAAGCAAAAGCCTTAATGGAAAATTAATTGATTTTAATTCAATATTTTTGCTTACTTTTGCAATGTGAATTTTGTATAATTTAAATATAGTTTTGTTGTTATTGTTTAGCAACAACTAGATTGAAATATAAGAAAAAAACAATCGAATTGATATTCGATTTTGTAAAAATTAACAATTTTTAGGTGTAATGATGTCAAAAACTAAAGTAATAATTATTGGAGCCGCCGGACGCGATTTCCATAATTTTAATACCATTTACAGAGATAATAATGCAGTCGAAGTGATTGCATTTACTGCAGCTCAAATACCAGATATAGACGGCAGAAAATATCCTGCTGCTTTAGCAGGTAACTTATATCCCGAAGGAATTCCAATTTATGCTGAAGAAGAATTGGTTGAATTGATACAAAAACATCAAGCCGATGAATGTGTACTATCGTACAGCGATTTACCCTACGACAAAGTGATGCATCTCGGTTCGGTAGTCATGGCTGCCGGAGCTAAGTTTTCTATGATGGGTTCGTTCCCCACAATGATTAAATCAACTAAGCCTATTATCGCTGTTGGTGCAGTCAGAACCGGTTGCGGCAAATCACAAACTACTCGCGCTATCGTACGTGCTTTGATGGAAGCCGGCAAAAAAGTCGTGTCAGTTCGCCACCCAATGCCATACGGCGATTTAGAAAAACAAAAAGTTCAACGCTTTGCGACTATCGAAGACCTCAAACTTCACAAATGCACAATAGAAGAAATGGAAGAATACGAACCACATATTGCAATGGGTAGCGTCATTTATTCCGGTGTAGATTACGAAGCGATTTTACGCGAAGCCGAAAAAGAAGCTGACGTAATCATTTGGGACGGTGGCAACAATGACATGCCTTTCTACAAACCTGATTTGAACGTAGTAGTGGTTGACCCATTACGCCCCGGACACGAAATCGGTTACTATCCCGGCGAAGTTAACTTGAGAATGGCTGACGTAATCGTTATGAACAAGATTGACTCAGCTTATCCCGATGATGTTGATTTCGTTTTGGAAAATATTCGCGAATATAATCCCGATGCGCAAATTATCATGGCTGCATCTGCGATTATGGTGGACAACCCCGAAATCATCAAGGGCAAAAACGTATTAGCAATCGAAGATGGTCCGACATTGACTCACGGCGAAATGCACATCGGTGCCGCTATCGTCGCAGCTCGCAGATTTGGAGCCGCTTCACTCGTTGACCCAAGACCTTACACAGTCGGTAAATTGACTGAAACTTTCGAAAAATATCCTGAAATCGGTACCTTACTTCCGGCAATGGGATATGGCGACCAACAAATGCAAGATTTGGAAACAACGATTAAGAACACAGTTTGCGATTCTGTTGTGATTGGAACTCCGATAGATTTGACAAGATTTATAAAAATAGACCAACCTCACACCAGAGTTTATTACGAATTATCAGAAATTGGCAAACCTGACATCAAATCAGTTTTGGAAAAATTCTTATAATAATCAGATTCTAAAAAATTAGAAAGCGAAATGGAGAAATCTGTTTCGCTTTTTTTTTTATTAATGTTTAATTTCCCAAATTTTTTCCCTAATTTTGAGATAATTTACTCATTCATGTGTCTTAGTATATATATACAGAACATGTATTTCAGGGAGAATTTTTATGAAAAGAGCATTTTTATTATTAGCTGTTGCAATGCTGTATTGCAGCACAACACTGGCTCAAGAGCCTGAACCAGACCCTTTGGTGTGGAAAAAGCACATTGGGGGTGAGATAAGTACAGTTAAGTTTAGCCCTGATGGACAATATATTTATGTGCTGTCCAAAGGGTTCAAACCCATGAAATTACTGACGGAAAATGGAGACATACTGAGGGAATACGAAGGTTTCAAACTGACTTTTAACACATATAACGAGAATATGGATATTTCAAACGATGGTAGCAGGTTATTTGCAGCTGATACAGGAAATACTGTTCATGTTTGGGACACAGAAACTGGTGAACTAATTAAAACCTTAGATGCAGGTTATAAATCTTGGAACATACCAGATTGTATTGCGTTGTCTGTCTCTGAGCGTTACATAGCAGTTTATGTGTGGTATAGAATTTATGATTCACCCATGAGTGAATCTATTAGTGCGATTCATATTTGGGATGTAAATACATACGAAAAAATAACGACATTCGTACCGCAATACCCAACAAAATTGCATACTATTAAATTTTCTGATGATGGTAGGTTTTTAGCTATAACATATGTTCCATTTACTAATGATGCTGAAAGTGAAACAGGAACTATTTTGTACAACAGCGGCACTTGGGATTTTTACGGGTCTTTTTGGGGACATGAAGGTTATGCAACAAAATACGTTGCTTTCTCTCCCGATGGAACTAAGATGGCTACT
>JAGXRP010000064.1 GCA_018335795.1 Desulfobulbaceae bacterium
AGGGTTCTTAATCTTTGCATAGGTCTGAATTCCTTTGGCGCAAACTGATTCACCCTGTTTCTTTGTGGATTGATTAATAAGTTCAAAACTACAATGTAAAACTTATTAGAAATTCCTTTTTGCAAACTAAAGGGCGCAGAGGGGTTTCAGCAATCAAAATCGTAAATCATAACTCATCCACGCTTCTCAATCACAGCAACAAACCTTGAATAGAAAATGATAAATAGCGTAACAAAAACACTTAGTATTGCTGAAGGAAAAGCAACATCCGGACTATCAGGGAAGAAAGTAATCGCCGTTACTGCAGAAAAAGCTGAACTTTTTATCACTAAGATAAATGTACTGCTTATTATAAAATCAAGTTTTTTGCCTTTCTTTTTCATTAACAAGTGATAAAGGGCTCCCAGAACGTACATACTAACAAGAAAGACAGCCGAAATTATCAACACAGATATCGGCTGAGACAGCAAAATGCTGCTGCTTGAGCCAACAATAATTGTTATAACCACAAAAAAGCCCCACTTCATAATTGTATTCCTCGACTTTTCAACCATAGGCAATATACTTCTGTGTCTTAAAAAGCGACTTACGATTAATGGAATTACTATAAGCATAATCAGTATTCGCAATATAGATAAGGGACTTATCAAAGAATCTCCCAAAAAAATCAGCAGAACAATAGGAGTAAAAATCATTGCGGCAAAATACAAACCAAAAACACCTGTTACAGAAAAGCTATTGTCTCCTTTCATCATAGTAGAAAAGGGGATAATTGATGGACCTGGCGGTGCTGCAGCAATAAGAACAAGCCCAATATAATAATCGAAATATTCAGAGTTTCTGAAAAGTAGCCACGCAATTGATATTAATACGGTTCCAAAAAGAAAAAAGTTTAACAGTATAGAAATTGCAATCGGCTTAACAGCATTTTTAACCGGAATCCAACTTCTAAAGCTAAACCCTGAAATAGCAAACATCATTATAATAGCTAAAATCCATATAGAATAATCAGCAATAATTCGGGTTTGCTCTCCCAATAAAAGACCACATACTATTGCTGCCGATAAAACAAAGTCTCTGTGATTAAGAAAATGTAGTGCTCGCTTCATATTGAAAATAAACGTTAAACCTAATTAATATCACTTTTGTAAACGATGTTTTAGCTATATTTGTTTATCCGCAAATTTGCAAAACTATTTTATAACAATAGCCTATTATGAACATTTTTTTCGACCCATTAGTAAAAGAAGGCGCATTTCTACTCACCGGCGAGGAGGCCTGGCATGGAGTAAAAGTTATGAGACTCAAAGAAGGCAGTATAATGCATATAACAGACGGTAACGGAAAAATTTTCGAAGCAGAAATTATAGGCATCAACAAAAAAAACGAATGTGCAATAATGGTTAAGAGTGTTTATAAAACCCATCCTCCAAAAAACCCTTCATTGCACATTGCTATTGCCCCGACTAAGAGCATAGACCGCTTTGAATGGTTTCTTGAAAAAGCTACAGAATGCGGTATTACAGAAATAACTCCAATCATTTGCGAAAACAGCGAAAGAACGGTAATAAAACCCGAAAGATTAGAAAAGATAATTGTTGCAGCAATGAAGCAATCATTAAGAGCTTGGCTGCCAAAACTTAACCCCGCAGTAAAATTTAAAACACTAATTACAAATGTAAACTGCACAAAAAAACTTATTGCTCACTGCGCAGATGACAACAAACAGACAATTGAACAAGCTTGCACTAAAGGAGATGATACAATTATAGTAATTGGACCAGAGGGCGATTTTAGTCCTGAAGAGATTACCTTGGCATTGGAAAAAAGCTATATACCCATCTCTCTCGGCCAATATCGACTGAGAACAGAAACAGCAGCACTTTTCGCTTGCATAACGATTAATAATATAATATCCCAAAAATGAATATATCCAATATAGTGCGGACAAGGCAATGCCTTGTCCCAACGATACGCCTTGCCCCGACGATACGGACAAGGCATTGCCTTGTCCTAGCGCTGATGATAATATCATTTAGCGCTGTATCGCAAAACTATCAGATTGCGCTCTTGAAATATGGTGGAGGTGGCGACTGGTACGCAAACCCTACGGCGCTTCCAAGTCTTGTGGCATTTTGCAACAGCAATCTTGCAACAACAATTAGCCCAAATATTGCTACTGTGGAGGTTGGTAGTCAGAATATTTTCAACTATCCATACCTATATATGACCGGACACGGAAACGTTGTATTCACTCCACAAGAGGCACAAAACCTAAGAAATTATCTTATTGGAGGCGGATTTCTGCATGTTGACGACAATTATGGTCTCGACAGGTTTTTTCGAAGGGAGATTGCAAAAGTTTTTCCAAACCATGAACTAATAGAACTACCTCATTCGCATCCGATATATCATCAAACGTACAGTTTTCCTAAAGGCTTGCCAAAAATTCACGAACATGATGGCAAACCACCTCAGGGATTTGGGATAATTTACGAAGGAAGACTGGTTGTTTTCTTCTCTTATGAAAGTGACCTCGGAAATGGCTGGGAAGATCAAATCGTTCACGGAAACCCTGAAGAGGTAAGGCTTAAAGCATTGAGAATGGGAGCGAATATTTTGCAGTATGTATTTAATAGGTAGCTCTGAAGTTTAAAATTCGAAATTAGAATATCTAAATACGAAACAAATCATAAATACAAAAAGTAAAATTCAAAACAAAAGATTATGAAATATTCTTATTAGTTTCGAATTAGGTGTTTATTCTATTAAAAAACAAAACAGAAAATATACAAAAGACATACGAAAACAATAATTGAATAATCATTATGGAGAAGAAGTACGATTTGGAGGATAGAACATTGATGTTTGCAAAGGATGTTCGCTCTCTAGTGAAATTAATTAAAAAGAGTATTGGTAATATTGAGGATTCAAAACAATTAGTTCGGTCTTCAGGTTCAGTTGGTGCCAATTATATTGAAGCTAACGAAGCATTAGGTAAAAAGGATTTTTTAATGAGAATAAAGATATCACGAAAAGAAGCAAAGGAAACCAGATATTGGCTTAACCTTATTGACATAGAGAGCAACGAAACCATTTATAATGAAAGAGAAAGGTTAATAAATGAAGCAACTGAACTTATGAATATTTTCGGAGCGATATTAAGAAAATCTGAATAAAATTCTTTTTTGGTTTTAAATTTTTTATTTGTTTCGAGTTTCGTATTTGTTTCGAATTTCGGCATTTGTATTTAAAAAAACAATTATTATGAGAAAAGTAACTACTCTTTTATTTTTTTTGTTAATTGCAAATCTTTGTTTTGCATCCGACAAAGTAATCATTAGTCAGTGGCTATCCGCCGGGCCTTTTGACCTGGCTAAGCCTGTATTTTATGACGTCCCTAATACCCAAGGTGATGTATTTAAGGAGTCACAGTTTTTAACTTTCGAGCAGGTTGATATTGCAGAATTATTTCCTGAGGAATCTCAGAATTTTATATGGAGTGGAAATAAAAAATCTGTTTGGTCAAAACAATTCTCAGATGAAAACGGCTATGTTAAGTTAGTAAATGATAATAATGATTGGCAAATTTCTTATGCGGCTGCCTATGTGAGTACAGACAGGTGGTTGTCTGCAAATCTTGAAATAAAAAGTCCTCAGATGTTGTCGGTTTATGTCAACGGAGTTAGACTAGGCTCGAAAAACACAATAGAGAAGGAAGAAGGGAAAATTGGCAAGTTTTCAAAAAAGATTGAACTAGAAAGAGGCAAGCATCTTATAATAGTAAAAACAATTTTTCGTCCGGAAGATAATGATTCAATTAAAGAATGGAAGTTTTCGGCAAGCATTGAAGTTACAGAGCCATTCAGCACAGGGAATTTATCTTTATCATTAAATCCCGAAAATATAAAAAACATAAACCACATTATGGATGGGATAAAAATATCCCGAATTTCTTTATCTCCGGATGCGAAATACTATATTGCAAATTATAGTCGCTCCTTGCCACCATCCGACAGATCGGAATCATGGGCGGAAATTAAAACACTAAAAGATAAAAAGCTAATTCACTCATTCCGAAATGCAAGCATTAGCGAAATTAAATGGCTGCCAAAAACAAACAGACTTTCATATGTTAGTCGCAGAGATTCAAAAGCAACGTTATATCTTCACGACCTTGAAAAAAACACAATAGAAATATTATTTGCTGAAATTGAAAATTTCAAAGGTTATACATGGTCGCCCGATGAATCATATTTGATTTACTTTGTTGAAGAAGAAGCTCCGGCAGAAGATTCTGCAATTAGGCAGGTGATTGGTATGAGAGACCGTATACCCGGCCATAGAAACCGAACCTATCTTTATAAATTCGACATTCAAAGTAAAGTAAAAACAAGACTTACGTACGGGAATCTTACAAGCTCACTCATGGATATCAGTCCGGATGCTTCAAAGTTATTAATTAGCCAAACCAGATATGAATATACTGAAAGACCTTTTTCTTTTCAGGATGTTTTTATTATGAACCTCAAGGATTTTTCAGTTGACACATTGTATGTAAACAAGAACTGGAGCATTTCTGCAAGCTTTTCTCCCGATGGGAAAAAATTGATAGCCACAGGAGGTCCAAGTGCTTTTGACGGAATAGGTCTAAATTTACCTCAAGGCAAAATCCCTAATGATTATGATACTCAAGCTTATATTGTAGATATATCGGACAAATCTGTAACACCTATTACAAAGAAATTCAATCCATCAATTAGCGATGCGCATTGGAGCAGTGTTGACAACAGAATTTATTTAAGTGTTTCTGAAGAAGATTATCGCAGGATTTATGTTTATGATTTAAATAAAAAAACTTTTAGCTTACTGAATACAGGCTATGATATTACTGACAGGATAAACTATAGCTCACGTTCATTAAAGGCAACTTTTGCCGGCAATAACACAAATTTCCCTTCTCAGTTTAATGTTATAGATTTGAAAACAGCTAAAGTATCAGTTTTAGAAGATCCTGAATCATACAACTACCGACACGTTAAGCTTGGCAAGACATATAACTGGGATTTTGAGACACAGCAGGAAACAACCATAAAAGGCAGGGTATATCTTCCGCCTGATTTTGACGAAGAGGAAAAGTATCCGGTTATTGTTTATTATTATGCCGGAACAACTCCAGTTATAAGATCATTTGGAGGGAGATATCCATTTAATCTCTGGGCAGGTAATGGATATATTGTTTACGTTATGCAGCCTAGCGGAGCCATAGGATTTGGACAGGAGTTTTCTGCAGCACATGTTAACAACTGGGGTGCAACTGTGGTCGATGAGATTATTGAAGGAACCAAAAAGTTTCTTGACGCTCATCCTTTTGCAAATGCTGAAAAAGTTGGATGTGCCGGAGCTTCTTATGGTGGTTTTATGACAATGCTGCTTATAACCAGAACAGATATTTTTGCAGCTGCAATTTCTCATGCAGGAATTAGCTCAATATCAAGTTATTGGGGAGAAGGTTATTGGGGCTACGCATACAGCGCCATTGCAACAGCCAACAGTTTCCCCTGGAATAATAAAGACATTTATATCGGACAAAGCCCATTGTTTTTTGCTGATAGGATTACTACGCCGCTTTTGCTAATAACCGGAGATAGCGACACAAATGTTCCTCCGGGAGAAAGCTTTCAGATGTACACTGCACTGAAGATTCTAAATAAACCGGTGGAATTGGTTCTTATAAAAGGTGAAGACCATCATATTGTAAGATATGGCAAAAGAATTAAGTGGCACAATACTATTATGGCTTATTGGGATATGATGCTAAAAAACCAGCCGGAATACTGGAAGTCGCTTTTCCCTGAGAAGAACTATTAAGAGGGTATTTGAATAAGTTGGTTGAGGAAAAAATAAGAATTGACAATATTTTGTTTATCAAAAACGAACAAATATTAAACACGGATGTTATTATGTTCAAGATTTAATAACTAAATATTTGAAAATTATGAAACGAGCATGATTCGTTAAACACAAACAAGGATGAAAATCATCATGCGAGTTCCATCCGACAAATT
>JAGXRP010000065.1 GCA_018335795.1 Desulfobulbaceae bacterium
TAACCTCAGTCGAGACCTTGGGCGTCTCGGTCTCTCGAATTAGCATGTATTGGCTGGGGTACTAATATTCGAACCGCTTCGGTCGCCCTGACACCATCAGGTTCGAGTCTAGGTGCGGTCAAAAATTTCGCTGTCTAAAAACTCAATGTTTCTCAGTCACTCGGCTTGTAATGTCAACTCTGGGGAGCCTGGATTCGAACCAGGATAAACGGATTCAAAGTCCGCTGTCTTACCGTTGGACGACTCCCCATTATTTATAAATTCCTTCGATCCATCCTGTTATCTTTCTATTTAAATTTACGCTTTTTTTAACTACAATACGCAATAAACCGTAATATTTTTTATAAACATTTTTTCTATTAGTTTTAATCTTGTGTCGTTTAAAATAGATTTTAATAAAACCAACTGGTACAGATAAAATTTTTGACCAATATTTTTGCGCTTTTCGCCAATCTGCTGTTTTGTGAATATAAAGTCCATATACTAAATCTTTCTCCTTAATTGAGCAAAATTTTTCCAACCACCGCCGAAATAATAATATCATTTGGGGATCTGAGTTGTTTAAAGAGGTTCTTCTTCCGGTTCGATAATCTTTTTCTTTTGTTCCTTCTGCCCAATACAAAGCAACTCCGATTAGCCATAATTCTCTCTCCGAAACTTTGCCTGTTTCTTCTTTAGCTAATTTTTTAATATCTGCTGTGATTTTTTCTCTTTACCTAGTTCTGACTAAACCTCCTCGTTGAGCCGCATCTCTTCTTCTTTGTGTCACTCTTTGTTTTTGTTTTTGCGCTAACCCAACACTTCTTAACCATAATGATAAAGTTGATTTAGCTACTTAATATTTTCTAAAATTACAAAATATGACAAGTCATTTTTTCTTAGAATTATCACCTTTTTTCTTTCTTCGGGTTTAGACATAATAAAACAAAGATTAGTATATTTAAAGTTATACCACCCCTGTTCTAATTGTAAAGAACATTTAATAAAAACTATTAAAAAAAGTATTCTCTAGTTTTACCAAAAATACCAAAAAAATCAAGCCTTTCTCCACTTTAGAAAATATTTAACGGCGCTGACAATATGAATTCTAGTAAAGCTGGAAAAAATTGAAAAAATTCCCAATCTAGCTGAATCCCTTTGATGATAGTGAAACATCTTTGAATCAGGGCAATAAACAACATCCCAACCTTTTTTATTGGCTCGACGACACAAATCTATGTCTTCAAAATAAAGAAAAAATCTTTCGTCAAATAAACCAATTTTTTTAATCATTTCTTTCCTCAACATCAAGGCCGCCCCCAAAATCCAATCAACTTTTTTTGTTGATTGATGATTAAAATCTGACATTAAGTAATCATTAAGTTTTTCCTTAGCCCAAGGTAATTTGCCAAGCATGGTTCTTCTTAAAATCGGCATATGCCAGCAAGGATAGCGGAAACAAGATTTTTGGATTGTCCTGTCTGGATTTAAAAGTTGTGGTCCAACAATTCCGACTTTTTTGTTTTCTTCCATAAACTTAACCAGCGAGTCAATGGAATTTTCCAAAACTGCAATGTCCGGGTTTAAAATAAGGATATACTCTCCATGAGAAATTTTAATCCCTTTATTACAACCTGCTCCAAACCCCAGGTTTTGATTGTTCAAAATAACTTTTAATCTTAAATCTTTAATCTTAAATCCAGTCAGTATTTCCTGACTACCATCAGTTGAAGCATTATCAACAATAATAATTTCATAATTAATTTTGGACATTAATTTTAAAATTCCTTTAAAACAAACCTTGAGAAAATTTTTTTGATTATAATTGATAATAATAATTGAAATATCCATAAAAAAATTAATTAAACCAGCGTCGCAAACTAGCTGACTTAATTTTTTTATTTTTCATTATCCACTGTCTTTTTTTTATCATTTTCATCAAATTTCTGAAAATATCGTTAACTGCTTTTATGGTCTTTGGTTCAAAAAATAGAAAATATAAAAATTTAATAAATTCATATGAAAAAATAAACAAAAAATCTTTAAGAAGATTAATTAGGCTTTCATTTTTGATTATTAAAAATAAATGATTGCGATAAGAATAATATTTTAATAATGGCGAGCGTTTTTTCCGACGTGAAATAATATTTTTAAAATTAACTTTACCACCAAAAACTTGACGATGATGATAACAAATAGCCAACGGATAATAATAAATTTTCCAATTTCGCCACCTTAAACGATACGACAAATCAATATCTTCTTTATAAGCAAAAAAGTCTTCGTCAAAATATTCAAATTGCAAACGATCAACGGGAATTTTAGTGTCTTCCAGAGCTGATAAGCGATAAAGAGCACAGGCGCCGGAAATACCAAAAACTTGTTCGGCGCTATCATACTGTCCTCGATCAGTCTCATTTTCTCCTCGATCAATTACCCTTCTTGATTTAAAAATCTTTAAACCAACCGTGTCAATGTTTTGGGTTTTAACCTTTTCGTTGATCTCTGAATCGTTAGTATAAATCTTTAGAATTTTGCCACTGACTGCCGCGATTTCATTATCTTTTTCAATAATTTTTATTATTTTTTCAAGATAATCATTTTCTAAAATAACATCTGAATTGATAATTAAAATAAAAGTTTTTTCTATTTTTTTTAAATCTAATAACGCTATTTTAATTCCTTGATTATGTGCAGCGCCAAAACCAATATTCTTATTATTACGAAAAATATTAATTTGTGGATATTTTTGTCTAATAAAATCGAGGGTGCCGTCAGTTGAAGCATTATCAATTATAAAAACAGAAAAATCATTATAACTTTGCGAAAAAACTGAATTCAAACAATCAGGTAAAAATTTCATTGAATTCCAAGTAACAATTTGAATAATAATTTTAAATTTTTTGCTTGGCATTAGAAAATATTAGCGAACATAAAATTAAATAACCGATTCCTAAAGGATGATTTAAGTATGGTGAAACAAAATGAGTAATAACTAAAGCGATTAAACCAAAAATTAAACCAAAAATTAAAGGTTTTTCGTCAGTTTTTATTTTTTTTAAACCCATTTTAAAATTTTTCCAA
>JAGXRP010000066.1 GCA_018335795.1 Desulfobulbaceae bacterium
TCAAGAACATTAGCAGGCATCCAAGAATTATAAACCCATTTCATTGAAAACTCAAGCATTGTCTTCTCAAATTCTTCTTGATTCCAATTTTGTTTCTGCATAAGTTCAAAAGTGAAATCTGCCTTTTTCCGAAACTTACTGCTCAGGTTAAGCAAATCTTGGTCTGGGAAAAGTGAATCCATAATTGCCAAGAATTCACTCTTTTGCTTTGACCCAATCTGGTCTTTGGACTTGTTGTCCCTGACTTGTGCCATTGATCTTACTCCTTTGCTTAAATTTCTGCAAAAACATATCGTAGTAAAGTACTCCGTCTTTTGACTTGTTTCGTAACTTACAAGCAGAAAGAAAATTACCTTGTTCACCCCAAAAAGAATCTTTCCTTGCCCATTCGGTTACTTGATAGACTTCATCCCTTGAACGCTTGTCAATCCTCACAAGTTTGTCGAAAGTATCCGCCCAATTTTTCAAATCTGCTTCAGTAACCTTTTGAGTGGGTGGCAAAAGCCCCTTAAAAAAGTTTGCATATTCCTTTCCTTCTTCCGAAATCTCCGATTTCGGAGGAGAAGAATTAAATATTTCTTTTTCTTTTACTTTAATTTCCTTTAATTTGTTGCTTTTTGTTGGCTCTCTGTTAAATTCTGTTGGAACACTGTTCAAGTTTTGTTCAAGCATTACATCATAAGTGTTACTATTTTGCTCCAACAATGCTTTAGCATAATTGCCGTTTGTTTGAGCAAGATTACTATCTTGTTCTGCAAAATCGGAAGTTTGTTCTGAGTTTTCTAATGCTTTCAGTCTTCTTGCTTCAGCACTTTTGAGACCTGCTTCAACTTTCTTTTCCCGTTTGTTAATGTATGTTCCTTTCCTTGTGCGAAGTGATTCACTCCAGAAATTATCTCCATCACTAACAAACAGACCGTATTCAACGCAAGAATTGATGATATTGGTAAGAAGTTCTACTTCCATATTCAAACTATAGGCAATACCTTTTACGTGCTTATGGCTTAATTGAGTGTCCTGATTTTCAAACATCATTTCAATCAATATCCAAAAAGCACCATACCCGGTGATACCGTAGTCAGCTCTAAGGCATAGGATCTTTTCATCATTCCTTGCATTTGTATCGTGAGAAAAATAATATGCTTCTTTCATAACATTAACTGGTTATTTATTACAAAATCTTGATTTAAGATATTGCCAAAATATTCTAAACGGCAATTACTATTACCGTAAAATAGTCTGTCAATATTAGAACAAGATTTATCGCCACCAAATCTCTCTATCAGTGGTGTTATTGCATTTCTGTAAACTTCTGCATTATTGATAAACTGTTCTATTATGAAGACAATTCTAAACCTATTAAACAGTTCTTGATGGCTTGGTGTGGTATAAACAAAAAGTGCATTCTCCATCACAAATTGGTCTATAAGAGCTTCTTCATATGTTATATATCCTTCTTCTTTGGACTTAATTCTTTTATCATATTTCTTAGTAACATTGTTATAGGATTTAATATCATTATCAATGTCGATAGCAAGAATTTGTGCCGAATCAATGTCCTTTATTGAAGGTTTCCTACCATTAGCATTTGCTCTTAATATACCTGGAGAAAATGCTAAGCCCTTTTGAATATGGCTTGCGAGTTCTTGACCTGTATATTCTATGTTTCTCCAACCATAAGTTGAAGGATTTGCCTTGTTAAGCATATTCTTATTGATGCTTAGTTTAATTTTTAATGATTCTTTATTTTCCATAGTTTTCTCCATTATTAAATAACAGCCCGACTATTTGGGGGAATGGCATATAAGAGGAAGAATATACCTAAAATAGCCGGGCAATCATTCATTATGCAACAAGTTCTGTATGAATATTTAAGTCAGAATCACCTACTTTTGTAACTATCATCTGTAATCCAGAATCAATTGCTTTTGTCTTGAATTCGTTAAAAGTATCTTTGTCAAGTCGTTCAATTCCGTCCACACAAATAATTCCAAGTTCGCTTGCTCTTATTTTTGCTACTTCAACTGCAATTTTTACTTGTTCGGCTGTATTCAGTTTATCGAATACAATGTCTTTGCAATAGATTTCGCCTTCTTTGATTTCAAGGTCTTTAATTGGTAATTCTTTTAAGAGATTTTCTTTGAGCTTATCTAATCCTGTTAAAGCACTGCTTAACTTATCGGTTTCTTCTTTAAGCATTAAACATTCATTGTGAAACTGCTCTACTAATTCACGTGTTTTCTCTTGGTTTTGATATTGTTTGTGTTGCTCCTGAAGCATAGACAATTCTGTAATAAGCGGTAAATACTTATCCTCAAACTTTGAATGAATCTCTGTCTTTTGGCTTTCAAACCAATCATAGATTTCTTGTTTACTGCTCTCGTGTTCGAGCCGAAGCCTGTTCATTTCATCTTGAAATCTTTCTTCTTCGTTGTCAAGTTTCTTAATTCTGATATTAACAGCTTGGTCTAAGAACATACTTTTTTTACCTTCCATTTCACCTTTTTTATTCTCCAAAGATTTAATCTTTTCAAGCAATTCATTCGGAGAATAATTCAGTTCTGCTATTGATTCTTTAAGTTGTGTCATAGTAGCAGATTTCTCTTTTAATGCTCTGTTTACACCTGTTCTTTCATCATAGAATTGTTTGTATATCCTGCCGATTACTTCAAGAGCGTGTCCGTTTAAATCATCCCGAACCCTGCCACTCATACCGTTTAAAGAACTCTCAAGATGGTCTTTTGTTAATTTCATTGGAATCGCTTCAAGCAGATAATTAACTCTATTCTTTTTATCTGCTGTTAGAAATTGCACAGGATTTACTGATAACATATCAATAAGTTTGTCAATATAGGTTTGTGGCTTATTGATTCTGTTCCCATCTTTGTCTAATATTTTAACATCAGACTTACTTTGTGTAACAGTCTTGGTTAGTTGAACTCCATCATCGAGAATAAGAACAATTTCGCCTTTATCTGTTCCGTTTCGGAGGAGCTTTGCATCATGACCACCGTTTAAGGCGTGTTTAATAGATTCAAGGATTGATGTTTTACCCGAACCATTTCTGCCCTCTATTAAAGTAAATTTACCGGGGTCAAATTCTAATTCTTCTATTCCAAGAAGATTTGCTATTTTGATTTTCTGGATTTTCATATCTAATTCCATTTGATTATTTGTAGAATCAATTTGATTTGATGATTGAATAACTTTTAGTTGTTTTGGCTCACTCTTATAGTCCGGAGTGAAATATTCTTCGAGCTTTTGGTTGTGAATAAACTTAACAAAATCTGTTAAGAGTTCATTAAGGTCATCACGCAAGTCTGGATAAGCATTAAATGAAAACTGTTCTATATTTCTTAGTTCAATTCCACCTACTTTATCTGACAAACAGAATACATTGTAATAAACTCGTTCTGCCTCAAATATGTCAAGATAGTATTTCCATTGACAAGAATTGAAGTATCTTTCAAAATCAAACATTCCCCAGCAGGTTTTGTTTTCAATGATGTGGTTGCCATATAACTGGTCAACCTTGGCTACAACTTCAACTTCTTCATCTCCAATCTTATAAATTTTTGTTATCTTAACTTCAAATGGTGCGTCTTGAACAATTTTTTCGTAGCATGGAGATATAATATCAAAATCGAACTCAATACCATTTTTTGCTTTGAATACATTCCTTTCGGGAATAAATCTTTCTTCTGCTTTTTCGAGAATATCGTGGAATGCACTACCAAGATCCATATACCTTGACGGAGTAAATTCTCCACGTACCCTTTTGAGAAGGTCTTCAAGTTCAATCGAACCATTTAAGTAGTTCCTAAATGATTCAATGGTAGTTACTGCAATTTTAAGCATAACAATACCTCCGTTTCTTATTCCCAAGATACCTTTTCACCATTGGTTTAGGATTAACAGTATTTAGCCAAATTACTTTGGTTTTGCAAACAGAATCCTTGTCATCTACAAACCAGAGGATACTTATGTACTCTGTCATCTTTTCTTCGTCATAGAAAATCTTATAAGATTGTTTCAACAATGGATTACTTACCTTATGCTTAGAATGAATATAATAGATTATCTCACGAGTAAATACTGAAATTAAAGTATTCAATCTTGACTTGCCCGACCATTGTGGCAATTGCTTTCTGAAATCAATTTGTATCATAAATCCTCCTATCCGAAATTAAAGTCTGGTTCTTCGATTTCTATAGATTCCTTTTTAGATGTTGATTTGATTGTCTTTGCTTTTTCTACAACTGTTGGTGCTTCAGTTTGAATTTGATAGAACTTCTTTTCATCTTTATTAAACTCAAAATTCAGTTCTTTTGCACGGAGTTGGATTTTGTCCCAAATCTGCTTTTTGACACCATTTTTCATACTTGCAAGCTCTGGTAAAAAAGTGTTTATATCTGTCAAACTGCTCATACCTTGAACTTTTGAAGATAATTCTTTGATCAGTTTTATCGTGTCTGCTTGTGATTGAGTTTGACCGTTTATTGCAGATTTCATATCTTTGACTAATCCTGCAAAGAAATCCGGATTGTTGTTGAAATCAGGGATAGTCATTGCACTGAATTTAGCAGAATTTTTGCCAATCCAATAGTCCGTAGGATTGAAATCTATCGTTCTCTTATTATCTTTAATGAATAGATACCCTACAAAATCAGCTGTTTGAAGAACTCTGTCATAGCTCCCGCCTGTGATGGCGGGACGCTTGATTCTCAAATCACCTTCTTCCTTTTCTCTTACGTGAGCTATCATAACTACGTCTTTGCCAAGAGTTTTGAGTTTGCCAACAAACAGTGAAAACTCATCTTTCAGTTTGCCATAAAATTGCAATTTGTTACGAGCAAGTTTCGGCTCTTGGTCAATTATCCAAGCACCCATATAGTCTAATAGTGTGTCAATGGTGTCAAGGATTACTGTATTGTAACTGCCGAATGTCTTTATTAATTCTCCAATATTATCGTTTATCTGCTTCCAGCTCTCGATAACAAGAACATCTTTCCTGAAATCACTTCTGTGAACGCCTTTGTCAAAATCCAATGTTAAAGGGCTTTCAGCCGTATTTACTAAGCTGGTTTTGCCTGAACCCGGTTCTCCGTAAATAAGGATGTTGACTGTTTCTACGATTAAGGGTTCGTCTGATTTAACTATTTTAAACATATTAATTTACTCCTGATTTTATTAAAAAAACTGAAATTAAAAGCAATGCTATTGCTATATATAAGCCTGTTATGGCTAATTTGTTGAGTGTTCTTTTCTCAAATGGAGATAAGTAATTGAATTTCTTTAATTTCAAAGGTTTCATCTCAATCTCCTAATTCAAAGTTAGTTGTTGATAATGCTTAACTGCTGGTCTGTCATAGTTTTCAATATTATTTAGAATACTTACCGAAGCTGTCTCAAGTTCATATCTGGTATCAGGTTGAACTTTTTGAGCAAGATAGGTAATACTTTGAACTGCACCAAAACCTGTAGTATCACCACCTTGAATAAAATAGTTCAAAAGTTCATTCTTGCGTTCTTCTGAAAAGTTCAATGATAGACTGATATTTTGAATAGCATCTACAGGATGTTCCAATACTTTTGTTCCTTTCAATGACATATCATCAAGAACATTTCCAAGGTAGTTTTCTGAGAGATAAGCATTCACGGCATCTTTTACTTGGAATTGAATTAGTTCGAGTTCTTTCTGCCTCGTGTTTTCACTCCAATCAAAACTGCCGATTTCCATTTTAGTTCCAAGATGTCTTTCGGCAATTTTATCCTTTTGGAGAATCATTCCGTTTCTGCAAGCTAATACCATTAATCGTGGTGCTATAGTGAATGTTGCGTGCCCTGTTTCAGAGTTTGAGAGTATAAAACCTGAACAAACCCCAAAACCACTATCGTTGTTTGTACCGTAAGGAACTTTATAGTTTCTAAGTAGTTCGGGTGCTGACTTAACTATGTCTGGTGCTATAAACCTAACATACATTCTTTGTTCAGTTAAATCTGCACTATCAATAATTACTTTCTGGTCGGATTGTCTTATAGCTTCAAGAGCAGTGATTAGAATATCTAAGTGGTCTATTACTTTGAATCTGTCGGATAAGAAAGCTCTTGCAATACCATTACCACCGTTGTTATCTACAAAGCTTCTTAGAAAGTAGTTAGCAGGTTTTCGGTTTAGCCACTCAGTAACATTATAGTCGAGCATATCAACTGCTTCTTTACGAAGTCTTTCATAATATCTGCCAGGAATACCAAGTTTGTCTGATATTTGAGCGTGGCAAGAATCTGTAATATCGAAATAGTCTGTTTGCGAATTATTCGATATTGTGATTCCCGAATTTGATAAAAGGTTGAATAACTCTTTGTCAGGTTTTGAATCAGTCAAAGCAAGTTTCCCTTCTATCATTTTGAGTGAAGTAGAAGGAACAATTAAGTCCTTCTTCCTTAGCTTTTGACTCTCAAGCTCTTTTACCAAAGAACCCAAGTCAATTTTAGAAAAATTTGTTTGTTCCATAGGAAAATTCTCCTTATTTTTGTAGTTGAAAATATTGATTATTTTTAAAATCCTTTTGAGTACCAGTCAAAGGGATTTTTTCGTTTTTATTCTTTGTTATGTAATCAGCGATTGCTTCTCGTACCTGCCAAGTGATAGGTTTTCTGATACCTTTTTTACGCAAGTTTTCACGGATTTCGTACATATCTGATACTTGTTCAGGATTCAACTTCATCATATACATCTTGGTTTACTCCATTGATTTTCAAACCTAATTTTGTTATGATTGGGACTATTTCCATTTCGGAAACATTCCTGCCGCCGTTTACTCTCCAAAACATATCGAACCACCAACGCATTCCAGGTAATTTGAATCGCCAAGTGGAAAACCGTGCTACATTGGTTTTGACCAAGAAAACAAATACCGTCATATCTTCTGCTGTCTTGAAACTTCCAATCGGCTCAACTTCTGAATCAATTTCTTTTTTGACAAAGCTAATAAAATCAGGGTGTTCTTCTTCTGTTATAACACATCCTTCCCATACTGCAATTACTGATCCGTCAGGTGTATTCCAATCTGCTTCTTCTGAAAACCAAGTTGATGGTTCTTCGGTTTGATTGCCAAACTTTATCATTTTGCCTCCAACTCAAAGTAACCTGAAATATCATTCTCGCTTACTATTTGGAGAAGGTTCAATTCCAGTGCATTTGCCTCCTGCCTGTCTCGGCATTGGAAATACAAGGAACGAAATTCATAATTCAAGGCATCTGCATTGAACTTTGATTTACTGATGATAAGTTTCATCTTGTCAAAGTCTTCATTCGAGTTGCAAGTGAAGATTAGTTGCATTATTCATCCTCCTCAGAATCTTCGCCAAGTTCTGAAATTGTATCATCTACAGTTACTAAAGAACCACCTAAAAATTCGTGTTCTTTGAGAATAGCTGTTTTGATATGAGCGTACCAATAACATTTAGCACGTTCTTTTGTCGTACCTTCAGGTAGAAGGTCTTTGGCTGCTTCGAGTAATTCAAGCATTTGCTCTTTAATCTCGGTAAGCCTTTCGATTGCTTCTGCATTTTGCATAAGTTTATCCTTACATTATTTATAAATATCTCATAGTTATTCTATGAGGCAAAAATTTCAGTTCTGAAAAATTCTTCAATTGATTTATTTGACAATACTGCAGATTCTTGTCTGCTTCTTACCAATTTATTTTGCTTTGGCTTCTTGATTTCCAAATCACGCATTTCAAGTTTCCTATCATGGTAAGATAAAACTTCACGATATAGGGTTTTTAGATACTTCCTGCCATCACTTGCATTTGTATCAACCCACGAGCGGATTTCATTTGTCTCCATAAGTTTTTTTGCTTTGGAATATGCTACTTCTAAGACTTTGGCTACTTCAGAAGGTCCAAGCTCTGTTTCGGATTCAATATGTCTTAGTTGTTTCATTATTTAATCGATTAAAGTATAGACAAATTAACAGTTCTTCAAAGTTGTTTTGTTATGACCAGTAAACAAGGCTTGCAAAGAATCCCTTATTAGCATTACTGCCGCATTTGCCTTTGGGCGTTTCTCAAGCTCTGCAAAGGCAACAAGCATGTCATGCTCTTTCTTGTTCATAGAGAGCATAACGTGATATTTTTTCTCACCTTTGGGTCTTCCAATGTTATTTTTCATATCAACCTCATTTTGTTCTTGTAATAGTTCCAAAATTTTACTATTTTTGAATAAGTCGAATTTACAAAAATGTAAATTTAACTAATACAAAAATAGTTAATTTTGAGATAAATTACAAGAGATTTTTTCAAAATTTTCAATTTTTTTTGAACTTTTTTTGAATTAATTAGGTTTAAGACAAAATGGAAATGGAATTTGGGAAACGGTTAAAGACTTTCGTTGTAGCTGCCTACGATGAAATAAGAGATTTCGCTGCTGATTGTGGCGTTAGTCCAAGCACTGTCTCTATGTGGTTTGCAAGCAAAAAAGTGCCCGGTGCGGAATCTGTAGAAAAGATTTACAATGCTGGTTGCTCAATTGATTGGCTAATAAGCGGAAACGGAGAAATGCTTGCTATGAATGAATCGGGCAAGAAAATCCGTGAAAAACTTAATATGCCGGATTCCGAACAAGAAGAAATCCATTCTATTACCTATGAGAAAATGGTTCAAGTGCCTTTCGTCAAAGACCTTCGTGTACTTCTGCGTGAAGACATTAAGGAACTACTGCAACAAGCTCTTGCAGGTCAAAAAATCAAATAATGTAAAATATCAGAAATGGAGAATAAATGGAAACTTTAGTAGTTTTTGCAGAACCTATTGAAAATTTTGTGAAATTACCTTCACTTATTTCTGCTTTTTCTTGTGGATTTGGGAGTCCTTATGACGATGGATATGAATTCCACGATGTGCCTGAATCTGTTGCCAAGAAAGCAAAAGATGGATATGTTATTGAAGCCACAGGTAAAAGTATGGAACCTGTTATTACCGAAGGGGACAAACTTTTAATTGACCACGATTTACAACCTCAAAAGGGTGATATTATCGTTGCATACCTAAATGGTGATTTTCTAATCAAGACCTATAAGCCTGTTAATGGTCAAACTATTCTGCTTTCTCAAAATATGGATTATGACCCGATTGTTGTTAATCCTGAAGATAACTTTCAAGTTCTGGGTGTTGTAATTTATAACTTAAAGAAAATAAATGGTAGAAGCTAAACATGACTTATGATGAATATATAAAGATAGCTGATGATATTGATTTGTATTACTTAACCAAGAACCTTCTAATCAAGGAGCATCAAGGTTATGTTAAATCAAGCAGAATTTTAGACTTGTTGCAAAAGGAAGCATCTCGTAGGAAAGCTTCTTTTGTTAGCGATGCTTTAAATGAAATAGCGCTATATATTCAAGCAAACGAGGATTTTCAAAATGTTTTCAGCGAACACACGACTTCTTTACCGTTTAATCACAATAAGTTAAATGGCGACATTCATAAAATACTAAACCACCCTGCAGTTTTAAGCAGAAAGAATGGTCTCCAAGATCAAGAACCAACAGTTATAGAAAGTTGCTTTGAATCAGAAAGTGAATACTTCTTTTGTAAAGTTAAGGGAAATGATTTGTTTGATAATGTTAATGGCGATACTTTTGGTATTGTTGTTAGGAAAAAAAGTAATCCTTTGAATGGGCAAAACGTTGTTGTCAATTATCAATCTAAAATCCAGGTAAAGAAGTTCTACAAAAAAAATGGCAAGGTCTGGTTGATGTCTGGTAAAGACAATTCCAACAAAGTTGAAGTTCAAGATGATGATTTTAAAATATTAGGAGTTGTAACTCAAGTAGTTAAGGAGATAAAAAGATGAGATTAAATCAATATTCAATCAATTCATTTTTAGAATTCTTCTTAGCTATTTTGACCGATTCAATTTTTGGTATATTGAAGTTGGGTAGCTACATAATTAGAGGCTTAAACTGATATGGCAAAACTATATCCAGAATATAATCAATTACTTAAAGAAAATCCTACTGAGGCAGAATTAAGGATTATCGAACTCGTCAATAAATTTGATGATTCCTATGAATTGTTCTACAAACCATTTCTTAATGGTGATATCCCAACCTTTGTTTTGGTTAAGAAATCTTACGGTATGTTTATTTTTGAAGTATTTACTGATAATATTTTTGATTATGAAATTGACAATAAATATCTTAAAAAGAAAAGCAATGATGGGGAAATTGAACTTGTTTCACCTTTTGCAAAAGTTGACACACTTAGAACTCATTTTATAAATTTACATTTCAAAGAACTTTTCGAGAAATTGTTAAAAGATTACCATTATAGGAAGATTATCAATAGTGTAGTTTACTTGGATAATACTTCTTCAGATGAATTTGAAAAATGGTATAGCTCAAACTTTTCATCTAAAAAGTCTTGGAAATTATTTGATACTCAAGTAGTTACAAACGATACCTTAACTAAAGAAAGATTCGATAGAATGTTTCAATTAAGCGGTTTTCAAACTAAGAGTAAATATTTTTCCGATGAACTTTATAAACAGCTTTTCAGATACTTGAAACCTTCCTTTCATAGAATTGACGATGGAATTTTTATTAACTTTTCTGAAGAACAAATTAAGATACTACGTAACCCAAACAATGCAAAGTTAAGAAAAATAAGAGGGGTTGCTGGTTCAGGAAAAACTCTTTTATTGGCAAAAATGGCTGTTGATGAATATGTTAGAACGAAAGGTAAGGTTTTGATACTTACCTTCAATTTAGCATTGAGAAATTATATATCCGAGCAGATTAACCGTATTCCCGCTGATTTTTCTTGGGATGGATTTGAGATTAAGAATTATCACGAATTCTTTAAATCTAAAGCAATGGAATCAAATATTCCTATCAAATTCCTAACAGATTTTGAAAACAAGTATTTTTTTGAAAGAAGTAAGGGAAAGATTGAGAGATACCAATCAATATTCATAGATGAGATCCAAGACTACAGGGAATCTTGGCTTGAAATCATCAAGAAATACTTTCTGGCTGAAGGCGGTTCTTACACTGTTTTTGGAGATGAAAAGCAAAATATTTATGATAGACCTTTGAATGAAGAAGACGATAAAAGACCCTACACTGGAGTTCCGGGTAAGTATTGGAACGTATTAGAAGAAACAGCAAGGCTTTCAAACTCAATAAGAGAATTAGCTCAACAATTTCAAGAATCATTCTTAGGTAATAAATATAAGAAGGACTTGATTAAACAAACCTCTATACCACTTGATTTTTCAAATTCATACGGTACAATAACTAATACTATCAATTATGAACTATTATTGAATGGTTCTAACAGTGCCTTTCATTTGCATAAGTATATACATAATAAAGTAAGGGAAATGAATATTAACCCGCACGATATTGGGATATTGGGTTCAAGGGTTGAATATGTTAGAGATTTATCCTTTTTATTTGATAACATTGACGGAGAAAAAACAACATTGATGTCTGAAACCAAAGAGGATTGGTGGAGACTGTTGTTTTCGGAAATTCCTATAGTTCCACTTGAAAACAGACCAGAAAAGTTCTTTAAACCTATGGTTTCATTTTGTCCCTCTTTAACCAAATTGAAATCATTTGCTCGAAATGAAAACGATTTATATGAAAAGTTGAAAGAACATTATTTAAGGGAATCAAGAAAAAACGAAACTAATAGTGAAGATAGTTCCGATGATTTTAGAAAAAGCATTGAGGATTTTGAGGTTACTGAACACTTGATTGCACAAGGTAAAATAACTCTGGAACATTTTTACCCTAAATGGCAACAATTAAATGAAAGTCTAATAAAAGAAAACTTGAAACAAGAAAATTTAAGTGCGTTAAAGAAATTGACTCCTCAATCAACAATTTTTGAATTTAATAAAGTTGTTAAGTTAATTCCTTATAATATCAAAAGGAAGTATAGCCAACAGCTTCAATATCTAAAGAATCTGCTTGATTCATATAATTATATTACAGAACAACTTGAAACATTGAGGCGAAGTAAGAAATTGAATTTTAGAATGAATACTGACGGAACTATGAAACTATCAACTATACATAGTTTCAAAGGTTGGGAAATTCACACCTTATTTTTGATTCTTGATGGGCAGGAAGAAGACCAGAAGTTTTTAACTGATGAACTTGTCTATACTGCAATTACAAGAGCAAGGTTCAATTTAATAATATTAAACTTGGGTATGATAAAATATCATCATTTTTTCAATCAATCAATGAGAGTTTATGATGGATTCGGAAATTGAAAAAAGATTAAAGCAAATGGCTATTGATACGATAAGTGGAATTTTTGGGCAGGAAGCTCAAACAGATTTCGCTAAGATGCAATCTTATAATAACAAAGATGCTTATTATTTTGAAGTGATTAATTCATTATACTTTCCTAAGAACCCTGCTGACAAAGATTTACACAATATTGGCAAATCAATATGTGAAAATCTGATAATTTTATATCGTGATGTCAAGACGAAGAATCCAAAAATTGCAAGGAATTTCTTTAATGCATTTATTAAGGACTATCCTGGAACGAATAATACAAAATTGTTTAATCAATTCATAACTTTGATAGAAACCTCAAGTGCCTATAAAAATGGAATCAATACAAGTAATTATCTAATGGTTTGGGAGTTAATAAAAAAGCAATTATTATCTGCTAACGAATTTCTGAATATTCTTATTGGCTATATCAATTTTATTATTAATTTTATTTTGAACAATAAAGAGAATAAAAACTTATTATCTGGTTCGTATAAGTCCAAGATTGATTCTTTTAATAAGAATTATCTGAATGCTGTTTTCCCAGTCATTTCTAATATAGCAAATCCGGATTTGAGAAATGCTATTGCTCATAGTAAAATATGGAATGATAGAGAAAATGAAATTATAACTTATGAAACGAAGAATAATATTATCAAAGTTGATACTATTACATTTGTTGGTATTGCAGGTGCAACTACATATCTTTGTCCAGCATATGTGTCTTTCTTATGTATAATCTATATTCTCGAATATACAAATTACAGTTCTTGCACTTTACTACCTGAAGAAGTAAAGAACATACTTAAAAAACAAATCAATGAAAAACTTCAATTAACGGAGTTAACCAATTGAAAGAAAAAAAATACATATTTGAGGAAGGTTTAGATCCTGCTAAAATTGAAGCAATAGAACACACCGATGGTGCATTGTTAATCATTGCAGGTCCCGGTTCAGGAAAGACAAAAACATTAGTGGAAAAAGTTGTTTATTTGATTACTGTTAAAGATGTTCAACCAGAAAATATATTAATAGCAACATTTACTCAGAAGGCTGCTAATGAACTTATAACTCGAATTTCAAATCGAATACTCGATTTAGGTATTAAAGTTAATCTAAATGAAGTTTATATTGGAACATTGCATTCAATTTTCTTAAGGATTCTTGAAGAAAACAGAGAATTCACAAGGCTTTCAAAGAATTATAGACTTCTGGATGATTTTGAACTTATTTATTTTATATATGAACATATAAAAGAGTTTGAAAAAATTGAGAACTTTTCAGAATTATTAAAAGAAGGTTTTATTTCATCTTGGGATAAAGCACAAATAATATTGAAATATGTTAGTAAAGTCTCAGAGGAAATGATAGACATTCAAGAACTAATTTCATCAGAAATTATTGAAATTAAAGTGATAGGAGAGTTAACTAAGAAATATCAGGAATTATTAGCTTCTGAAAATTGTCTCGATTTTACTACTATTCAAACTGAAACTTATGAGCTGTTAAAATCACACCCTGCAGTACTTAATAAGATTCAAGAAAAAATCAAATATATGATGATAGATGAATATCAGGATACAAATACAGTTCAAGAAATGATCATTTTCAAAATTTTGAATCCTGCTACTAATAACATTTGTGTTGTTGGAGACGATGACCAAGGACTATACAGATTTAGAGGGGCAAGTATAAGGAATATTCTTGAGTTCCCAAAAAACTTCAAGAAAGGTGAATGTAAGTTGGTAACACTTACAACTAATTATCGTTCACACCCCCAAATCATTGATTTCTATAGCCAATGGATAAATGAATGTAAGTGGGAAATTGATAGTAAAGTCTTTAGGTATGACAAGAAAATTAAACCAAAAGATTATGAGTTTGATTCCTATTCTTCTGTTGTTAAGATTTCTTCAGACGATTCATTTGAAGAGTGGCAGAATAACACTCTAACATTTATCAATTATCTTAAAGATTATGAATTGTTAAATGACTATAATCAAATCGCATTCTTGTTTAAATCTGTTAAAAATGACAAAGTCATAGCTTTAGCAGAATATCTTGAGCAAAATGGAATTAATGTCTTCTCTCCGAGGTCTGCATTATTCTTTGAAAGACCAGAAATTAAATTAATGTTGGGAGCTTTAATCTTTATTTTCCCAAATTTATTTGATGATCTGAAGTGGAATGAAAACGCAAATCTTGAGATTTGGGAGTACTATCAAGAATGCAAAATTTTTTTTGCTAATGAGGTTAGAAAGAACAAGGGAACACATACGGAGTTATTGAAATGGTGCAATTCAAAAGCAAAGGAACATACTCCATTATTATCGAATACTGACTATTCTTTTTCTACATTGTTCTATCAATTGTTAAAATTTACTTTATTCTCCAATTATTTGGACGTCGAATTGAACGACAAGGCTTACAATCTACGTGCAATCTATAATTTGGGACTTCTTTCAAAGTTATTGACAAAATTTGAATATTTGAATAACATTACTATATTTACTGTTAAGAACTACAAAAAAGTACTTCAAAAGTTCTTTAATCAATACTTAAGATTTCTGAAGGAAGGAGGTATAGAAGAATTCGAGGATTTTGAAGAGTATGCTCCATCTGGTTGTGTTTCATTTATGACTATCCATCAATCGAAAGGATTAGAGTTTCCGATTGTTGTTGTTGGTTCTTTAAATCTTACTCCAAGAAAACAGTACGATGAAATAGATGTTGTACTTCAAAGTAAATATTATAGGAAAGAAGCGTTTGAACCAATTGAGCAGACAAAGTTCTTCGATTTTTATCGTTTATTCTACACAGCATTTTCAAGACCTCAAAATCTATTAGTTCTAAGTGCAAATATTAAGGAAGGACGTGGCAAGTCCCCTTCTAAGTATTTTGAGAAATTATTCAATCAAATACCAGATTGGAATGATGAAAATAGCAATTTGTGTAAATTGGAACTTGAGAGATTGAAACCTGTCAACATTAAGAAACAATATGCATTTACATCTGACATCCTTTTATATGAGAACTGTCCTTATCAATATAAATTCTACAAAGAGTTAGACTATTCACCTGTTAGAATTCAAGGTACGATGTTTGGAACCTTGGTTCATCAAACAATTGAAGATATTCATAAAGCAGTTTTGAGAGGTGAACGTGAACTTATTTCTGATGATAATATTAAGGATTGGTTTAACCACAATTATAATAGTTTATCGAAAAGTCTGAAAACATATCTTGGAGAAGGTCAAATTGAAGCTGCTAAAAAGCAAGTATTGAATTATAAAGAAAAGCATAAAAATGATTGGGACAGAATTAAGGAAGCCGAAGTAGATGTTTCTCTTGTAAAAGAAGACTATATTTTAAATGGTAAAATTGATTTGATAAGAGGTGAAAATGATTCTGTTGAAATTATTGATTTCAAATCTGAGAAGAAAAAACCCGATGTTAATAACTCTATTGACAGGGAAAAGCTAAACCGTTATAGGCGTCAATTAGAGGTTTATGCTCATATTGTTGAAGGAAGAATTGGGCTTAAAGTCAGTAAGATGCATTTATACTACACTGGCGAGGAATCTGGAAATCCATACATAACCTATGGTAATGACAAGGTAAATATTAATAATACAATTGCCACTTTCGATAAGATTGTTTCTGAAATTGAAGCAAAGTCATTCAAAAGACCTGTTGAAAGAATGTGTGAAAAGCTTTGTGGCGATTGTGATATGCGTTTTTATTGTAGAATGAAGTAATTAATAAATATAGGCGAGATTAAAATGAATCAAGAAAATTTAGGTTTAAAAGAAGAAAAGAAGTTAAATACTGTTGACAAATATGAATTTGAACCTATTAAGGGGTATCCAATGTTACATTGGAAAGGCAAAAGACCTTTCAAGTCAACTCAATACTATCCAGCACAGCTCAAAGAAACTTATGGAGAGTCTATGGATGGATGGATGAATGAAATCTATTGGGGAGATAATCTTCAGGTTATGAGCCATCTCTTGAAGAAATACCGCGGTAAAGTTGATTTAATTTATATTGATCCGCCTTATGATTCCAAAGCAGATTACAAAAGAAAAATTAGCTTAAAAGGTAAAGAGTTAAGAGGGGATTACACTACTTTTGAGGAAAAGCAATACACTGATATATGGAATAATGATGAATATTTACAATTTACATATGAGAGGTTTATTCTACTAAAGGAATTGTTATCTGCTACAGGGTGTATCTTTATACATTGTGATTGGCATAAGTCTCATTATTTAAAGTGTTTATTGGACGAAATATTTGGTCAGAGCAATTTTCGTAATGAAATAATTTGGAAAAGAAAAGGTGGATCAGCTAATCCTTCAAACCAATTAGATGTGGCAACCGATACAATATTATTTTATTCTAAAAGTGAAAATTATATATTTAATCAATCTTATACAAAGACAACACCTGAAGCAAAAAAATATATTGAAGAACGATTTAACAATTTTGATGAAAAAGGACGAAAATATTTAAAGTCTCCAATTGTAAGTCCAAATTATAGAGAAAACTTAGTTTATGAATATAAAGGGTTTAGCCCGCCTCCAAATGGCTGGTCAATTTCAAAAGATATAATGGAAAAATGGGATTTTGAAGGAAAATTATATTTCCCTGAAAATGGAGATAGAATTTACCGTAAAATTTATTTAGATGAATATCAAGGACAACCAATTTCAAGTCTATGGACAGATATTTATGTCATTAATCCAGTTGCTAATGAACGGTTAAATTATCCTACTCAAAAACCAGAAGCACTACTTGAAAGAATTTTATCAATCTCTTCTAAACCCGGCGATTTAGTTTTTGACTGTTTTATGGGATCTGGAACAACCCAAGCTGTTGCAATGAAGCTTGGTAGAAAATTTATCGGTGCGGATATAAATTTAGGGGCAATTCAAACTACTACAAAACGATTGCTAAATGTATCAAAAGAATTACCTAATACTATAGATTCTAAATATTATACTGGTTTCAATGTTTACACAGTTAATCACTACGATGTATTCCGAAACCCAGTCCAAGCTAAAGAACTATTAATAGAAGCACTTGAAATACAACCTTTGCCCGGTAACAACGTTTATGACGGAGAAAAGGACGGTAGGTTCGTTAAAATTATGCCTATTAACAGAATAGCAACAAGAGCTGACCTCACAGAAATAATATCAAACTTTGATTATAAATCAGCAGAAATTGAAAACAAGAAAAGTCCGAATAAACCTGTTATTAGCTTAATATTAGTTTGTATGGGACACGAACCTGATTTAGCCGCACAGCTAAAACAAGAGCTAAAGCCATATATTGTGGATGTTCAAGTTGTAGATATTCTTAGAGATAAAGAAAACCTCGAATTTAAACGTGATTCTTTTGCTGAAGTTGTTATCGAAAACCATGAACTTGTTGTAAAATCTTTCTATCCAATGAATCTTCTCCAAAAACTAAGTATTGAAAAAGAAAATATCGAAGATTGGCGAGAACTTGTTGAATCAATAATGATTGACTTCAATTATGATGGGTCTGTTTTAGAACCAAAAATCATTGATGTGCCTGACGCTGGATTAGTGAAAGGGAACTATAAAATCCCTGAAGATGCTGGTAAAATCAAAATCAAAATTACTGATTTATTATCAGAATCTCTTGAATTGGAGGTAGATAATGGCTAAACGTAAAAAAGTTGTTGCTTTGAAGAAAGATGAGATAAACTTCTATGAATATCTCCTTTTCTTCTATCATAGCAATAAGAAAAGAATAAAAAAGGAATATAAGCTACTCACAAAAAAGTTTCTGGACTTTAATGACCCGAAAGAAAAATCTGGAGCTTTCCTAAGACCGCCTCAATTTGAAGCTCTTGAAATATATGTATTTCTCAAAGAATTTTTGGATAATCAAAAACTTCATAACATTTTCGATGATTGGTATAAAGGAAAAAATAAGTTTGAAGGTCGTGAGTTAGTTCATATAAAAGGCGATACTGTAGGTTTGTTTAACCAGATTGATGCTGATTTATTCAAACAAGCTTTTGATGACTTAAAATCAAAGGAATTGCCCTATCCCAATTTTATTTTTGCCTTGACTATGGGTATAGGTAAAACTATTTTAATGGCAACTTCGATTTTTTACGAATTTCTACTAGCGAATAAATATCCGAAAGACAACAAGTATTGTCATAATGCTTTAGTATTTGCTCCTGACAGAACTGTATTACAATCACTAAAAGAAATTATGACTTTTGATAAAAGCAAAGTCGTGCCTCCAGAATACGTTAATTGGATTGAAACTAATTTAAAGTTTCATTTTTTAGATGATACAGGTTCATCACTCAATATTCTCGAACAGTCAGATTTTAATATCATTATTTCAAATACGCAAAAGATAATTCTTAAAAAGCAACATAAAAAAGGAAATGTTGTAAGTAAGCTGTTTTCAGACAACAAAGAGTTACATCAAGCTATTGAAGCCAATAAAGAATTTGATGATTTATATGATTTTGAACCTGAAGAAGAAAGGGAATTATTAACTAATCAAAGATTTCAAAAGCTACTAAGAGTCAATCAATTGGGCATTTATGTTGATGAAGCACACCACGCTTTTGGCAACACACTTGAAAGAAGTCTTACAAGTTTAAGACAAACAATCAATGAATTAAGTTTAAGTTTAGAAAAAGCTAATACTCAGGTTGTAGCTTGCTTTAATTATACAGGCACACCTTATGTCAAAAATAGATTATTACCCGAAGTTGTTTATGCTTATGGATTAAAAGATGCAATTCAAAAGGGTTACTTAAAAAGGGCTGTTGTTAATGGTTATACTAATTCCAAATCTAAAGAATTTCTCAAAATAGTAATCGATGATTTTTGGAATTATTATTCAGAAAACAGATATGAAGGTTTATTACCCAAAATCGCATTTTTTGCTTCCTCGATTGAAGAATTGGAGAAAGAACTTAAACCCAACATTGAAGGTATATTGAGTGAAAAAAATATCCCAATGGATAAAATCCTTGTTAATGTAGGCGATGAAAAAATTACTTCTAATGACGATATTAGAGAATTTAATAATCTCGATAAACCGAGTTCTGATAAACAATTTATTCTATTAGTAAACAAGGGAAAAGAAGGTTGGAACTGTCGCTCCCTTTTTGCTGTTGCTTTGCATAGACAACCCAAGTCTAAGATTTTTGTTCTTCAAGCAACTATGAGGTGCTTGAGACAAATCACAGAAATACAAGAAACTGCAAGGGTATATTTGTCTGATGATAATCGTCAAATTCTGGATAATGAATTAGAAGAAAACTTCAGAATGGCAGTTGGCGATCTTGATGTAAATACCGATAAAAAAGTAACTGTTCAAGTCAAACTTTTAGAACCACGTGTTAAAGTACCTTTGAAGTCAATTAAAAAGCTACATACTTTGAAAGAAAAGTCCATAAAATATTCTGATAAAGTAGATTTTGGAATTGAAAGCTTGGATAAAGAAAAATACAAAATTATTAAAACTCAAAGGAGTATAACAAATTTTGAGAAAAAAATTGGTATCCCTGAAGATTTGAGTAAATATAGAGAAAATAGAATATTTAGTAGAATTACATTAAATGCTGAAATAGCAAGATATTTAAATATTAATCCGATAACGATTGATAAACTACTAACTAACTCAATAGATGAATATGATTTGCTTTTAAAAAGTGTCAACGAATTTAACGATATAATATACGATATCATCATTCCTAAACTATTCAACACTATCTTTGAGATTAAGGAGTTCGAGCATATTGAAGAAAGAGAAATTGAATTGGTGAAGTGGCCACCCGCAAATGGAAGCGATGCCTATATGTTTAGAGTTAAGCCTGAACTTCTTATTAAAAGTGAGGATTACAAACTTACAGAATTAATAAGTAAAAGTTTTCACTTAGATAATTATTGCTTTGATTCTATACCTGAGTTAAGTTTCTTCAAAAACGCTTTAAATGACAATAATTTAGACAAGGTCTATTTTACAGGAATGCTTACCCATGGTCAATCAGATTTCTGCGTAAGTTATATTGACCCTGAATCACATACTTTGAAGAATTATTATCCGGATTTTCTGATTGTTAGAAATGACGGCTCTTATGTAATTATTGAAGTAAAAGCAGATGTTGATATTGATACAAGTATTGTCAGAGCAAAGACTGACTATGCAAATAAAATAGCTACCGCAAGCGGAATGTCTTACATTATGATGCCAAGTAGCAAAACTTCATCATTTTTTCAATTGACTAAATCGGAGGCATAAATGTATAGAATTTTGCATCTATCAGATATTCATTTCAATATTGATAAAAAGAAGCATTACTTTGATTCGATGACGGAATCTCTAATTAAAGATTTAAGTACCCTTAATAAGAGTAAACAAATTGATTTCATCTTGATAACTGGAGATTTAATTGATAAAGGCGGTTTAGGATACGATAACATCAATTCTGCTTTTCAAGCTTTTGAAACAGAATTTATTAATCCAATAACTGAAAGTATTGCCTTAGATAAAAGTAGAGTGCTTTTTGTTCCCGGAAATCACGATATTGATAGAAAAACAATTAAACATTTCTCTGAGGTAGGAATAGCAAACTTACTTATTAATGATAAATCTGTGAATGATGCAATTATCAATGATGATTCTGATTTGACAATAAGAATCAAATCATTTAAAGATTTTGAAAGAGAATACAGAAATAAGTATCCATCAAAAAAAGATGCAATAACAAACTTTCAAAGTACACATATCTTTGACGATGGGTGCAATAAAATAGGATTTGCCTGCATAAATAGTTCATGGAGGTGCAGTGGTTCTGAAAATGAAAAAATAATTATTGGCTCTAATCAAGTTCTGGCATCAATACAAGATCTCCAAGAGTGTTCTCATAAGATTCTACTATCTCATTATTCAGAAGATTCTTTGCAGGATTTTGAAAATACTTCATTTCAAGAAAGAATATTAAATGAATTTGATATTGCTTGTTTTGGACATAAACATAAGTCCCTAGCACGTTTAATAAATCATGGCGAAAAGTCTGTTTTTTATTCTACAATTAGAGGCGATTTTGAATTCTATGAAAAAAACATTGATTTTATATTTGGGTATGCTATACTTGATTTCATCACTGAAGTACCTAATAAAGTCATATATTCGATGAAGTTATATGATAATACAAATAATAACTTTTATACTTATCATAAGGAAGATAATGTAGAGCATATTTTCCCATCAAAAAATATTAGTGATTATAGCCCAACAACAATAATTAAATCCATAAAAGAAAACTACTTTCCAGAAATTGATACACACCTACTTTCTTATAACACTGATAGTAATGCTCCAAAAACTATTAAAGATATATTTGTTCAACCACTTTTGAATAAAAAGCTAT
This sequence comes from Desulfobulbaceae bacterium, assembly GCA_018335795.1. Classification (GTDB taxonomy): domain Bacteria; phylum Bacteroidota; class Ignavibacteria; order Kapaibacteriales; family UBA2268; genus PGYU01. The sequence goes on from JAGXRP010000066.1 coordinate 21,750, forward strand.
TTTATAAAAAAGAGGACTTAGATGTAAAAACTCATAATAGTGATTTAGTAACCATTGATGATATTCTGAAGTCAAAAGAACATTGCTTAATCTTTGGTATAAAGGAATCTGGAAAAACTCTTATATTAGATAAATTATTAATGGATAGTATTGAGAATTATTATGAATCGAAATATATCCCTATTTTGATTGATTTCAACGAAATCAAATATAATCTAAATAAAAATATTTCAGAGTTTTTGAGGTTGGATACAACCGTTTCAAGTTCATTTTGCAATCAAGAAAACATCCTTTTGTTGGTAGATAATTTAAACTATAAAAATATTGACGATATTCATAAATCAACATTATTTAAGTATTTGACGAATCATCCCCAAACGATACTTATCGCAACAATCAACCAAGATTTTGAGGGAGATATTCCCTTTGATGTTATTGAGCATTTTAATAAGATGCATTTCAATACTTTTAAAATTGAACAATTTAAAACTAAGCAAATTCGAGAACTTACTAAAATGTGGTTTGGTATTGAAGATAACAGTTTACTTCCAAAGTATTTAACAGATTTATCTGATATACTTAAACTTATTGATATACCTAATACTCCACTCTCAATTTCCCTGTTACTTTATTTAATTGAGAAGGAACAAAAGAAGAAACCTAAAAATATGGCGGATATGCTGGAAAATTATATTGAAAATTTGTTTCAGAAGTCAGAGAAATCAATAGTATATTCAAATGAATGGAATTATTCTGATATTATTAAAACGTTGTCAAGCATTGCAAAATTAATGCTGGAACATTCAGAAGAAAATTACAGTATTCAGTTAGGTAAAATACACGAATTCATTACAAGCTATTTAAACGATACTGGTCAAACTATTTTTAATTCAGAGGAAATACTAAACCAGCTAATAAATTCTGGCATATTAGTTAAGAAAAATAGTCGTGTTTCATTTAGATTTGCTTGCTTTTTTGAGTTTTTCTTAATGAAGAAAATGGTTTTTGATAAAACTTTCAAAGAAACTGTTTTTGATAAAGACAACTATTACAAATACATAAATGAAATAGATTATTTTACAGCTTTAAATGAAGATACGGATATTTTGATTGAACTTAAAGAAAGACTTGATGAATCATATTTGTCCATCAATACAGTTATTGACAAAATTGGAAAGGAGTTTGATAATTTACTAATCCCTATAACCCAATTTTCTAAATCACTGGACGAGAATAAATTTCAACAACAATTGCAAATTGTGAAATCCAATCAAGATGAACTGGATAAATTAGAAGATGAAATATATGAGATAAAAAAGATTAATTCAAAGATTGAATTAAAAGAAGACTTAGAAATGGATAATATAAGGTATTTATTGAGAACTTTAAAGATTACTGCGAAGGTTCTCAAAAATACTATTTCCGCAAACAAACAGACAAAAGCAGAAGTATTAAATTCAATTTTAAGATGTAGTTTGTCCTTTTCATTTTTAAATCAGATATACATTCTAAAAGATATTGAGAGAAACATCAATTCTAATGACAAGTATATCAGAGAACTCTATATGATATATCATTTCTTGCCCTACATAATCGAGTCGATGCTTTACGATTTTTTAGGAACAAAAAGATTAAATGATGTGCTGAAAGAAATTGCTGATGATACTTTCAAAAATAAGAAGAGTCTTGAATATACAAAGTTTTTAATAATGCTTTTATATTACGATATTAATGGCGAGGATTCTTATAAATTTATTACGAAACATATTGAAGAATTTAGAAAACCCATATTTTATGATTCTATTATTGCAAAATTTGTAGTCAACTATTTTTTCAAATCTCATAACTCGAAAACCGACTCAGAAATATTAGATATATTAAGCAGAATTATTTCGCACGCTAAAGGTATTGGGAAGGATAAATTGAATCAAACAAGAAATGATTTGAAGTTGAAAGCTTTATCCAAGAAAAAAGAGCTTGGCGACCAGTTATTCAATGATTTTTAAATTTGTAATCGATATAATATCACAGATGGGTTAAAAATACTATGAATCAAAGCATATTGGATAGTCTAAAATCAGTTAGGGACATAACTGACATATCACCTGATATAACTAATTCCATCAGGCAACAAATGGAATTGGTGATTAATTCTGCTAATATTATTGCTCAAAATTTTAATAAAAATGTTTTAGATGGATTAACAGAAAATCTTAAATATTTTCAACAACAGCAATCTGAAATCTTCAACAAGACTTTTTTATCTTCTTTACATTTAAATATTGATAGTGCTATTAAAAGTATAGACTTCTCAGGTGTAAATCATTTTCAAGAAATGATTTCAACATCATTTGCAAATTTAAATTTGAATATGAACAACATATTTCAAGGTTATGTAAATACTTTAGTTGAAAGTCTGAATAACTCGAACTCATATTTATCTCAAATACTAAAAGAAGTTGATAACTCTAATAAAGTTGAGAAGGCAAAAGAAGTGCAAGATTTATTGATTAAAGAATATGGCTTTATGTTTTTTGATTTATCAACAGAGCAATTATTAAAAATTAGGAATTATCCATTAAAAATTAGAAATGCTACGGTAACAAAAATATTATACTCAAATACCAAAAAAGAACTATACAGTGAGATGATGTTGAATTCTTTTGATGACAATAAAAGATTAAAAAAAAGAAAAACTGTCATATTACAAGGTTATCATGCTCATTGCAGAGGTGAGTTCTATTTATCAATTCCAGTATTTTTAGCACAAATTGAAGGGATGGTTGCTGATTTTTTGGTACTATCTAAAATCTGTGAAAGGAATGATCACTTATTAACTAAGAAAGGGTTGGAAAAGAAGATTAAAAAAACTGGAATCGAAAACAAAGAAGACTTTCTAATGAATATTTACAATCGTATTACTAATTTTATTGTTAGCGAACGAAACGCAATAATGCATGGTAATAAGGTAAATTACTCTTCTGCAAAGTTATCGACAGAATTGCTATTAATTTTGTTATACTTAACCACATTGTTTCATTCAAAGGTCAGATATGAAAACTATTGAAAATTTATCTGAACTAACTTTCGTTGCGATGATTGAAGTTAATTATATCAAAATAATGATACTAAGACTATTGGAATCAAAAACAATCATTATTTATGTAATAATCACAAATTTAATAAATTATATTTAACAAAGTAGATTTAAAGTATGGAAAAATTTAAAGCATCAGACAGAGAATTATCAACGTGGTATTCAAAAATTAAGCTTGGTGAAATAATGTTGCCAAGGTTTCAAAGATTTGAGGCTTGGGACAGGAAACGTATCTCAAGTTTATTGCAGGTTTTAGCGAATAATCTGCCCTTAGGAATTACTTTAATTTTAAAGACTGACAAAGAACCTCAATTTATTTCACGATTCATTGAGACCGCACCAGAAAAATTTGATTCCGTTTCTGAATTATTGTTAGATGGTCAGCAAAGACTTACAGCGTTTTGGAGAATGATGAATAACAATTACGAAAATGAAACCTACTTTCTTTATATACCCGATTGGGATAAAGATTCAACACCGCCAAATGAAGATTCTATTTTAGGTTATTGCCAGCCACGATGGTACAGGAAAGTTAATGGTAAAATAAGCAAATATCCTATTTGGGCTGACGATCCCGAATCTTGTTTTTATAAGGGATTACTACCTACACAATTGCTAAGACCAGAAAATATTGAAAATGAAATCAATGACTGGGTTAATAAAGCACTAAACGCTATTAAACCAGATGATAATGACTCTGATTACTTGCCCAAATTAGTAGCATATACGAAAAAAATTGAGCAAAGAGAAAGTATCAAGAAAATGATTACTGATTTGAGAGAAATCATAAATCATTACAATTTACCTTATTTACAACTTGACGCTTCTACAAGAAAAGATATTGCTTTAAACGTTTTCATTAATATGAATACGAATTCAAAACCACTATCTGTATATGATATTGTAGTTGCAGAAGTTGAAAGTGTAAAAGGACAGTCCCTACATGATTTAGTAGAAAATCTTGATTTAAAGTTTCCCAAGATTAAAAATTATTTTGAATTAGAATATTTAACACTTTATACATCTGCTTTGCTCCAAGATAAACTTCCTAATCAGCGTGGAATAATTGATATGGACAAAAAGATATTAGTTAACAATTGGGACTTGGTTGAATTTAGTTTAAATGAAATGTCTAACTTATTAGAATCCCAAGGCATTTATGATAGACAAAGGTTGCCAACCAATGCGATATTAGCTGTAGTTGCAGGAATTTTGGCAAATCAAAATTTGAAACCCGATAAAAAAGGGCAAATCAATACTTTACTAAAAAAATATATCTGGCGTTCATTCTTTACTGATAGATATGAAAACTCTGCGGCATCAAGAGCATATGCAGATTTTAAAGCTTTAAAAGGCTATCTTAATGAAGAAATCAAAGATAAAGATACCAATTCAATTTTTACAATTGACGATGTACCAATATTTAATGAAAAAGAATATCCAATTGCCGATGTGCAAGAACTTATGTCTGTAAAGTGGCCTAAAGGTGAAAATATTAGAGGTAGGGGTATTTTAGCTGTATCAACTTTGTTAGGAGCACTAGATTTTGCTGATGCAAAACCAATAAGAGAAAATATAAATTCTCGGGATTACCACCATATATATCCCGATGCTTTGTTAAAAGAAGCTAAGATTGATAGCTTTTTAGCATTAAATTGTGCATTGATAACCAATTCTACAAATAAATCTATAGGAAGAAAAGATCCTTTGCAATATTTAAAGGATAGATATTCTTGGACAAGTGAAGAAATAGTTAATCAAAGATTGCATAGTCACCTTATACCGATTAAAGAACTTGCAAATGGAGGTTATGAAAATATTTCCGATGATGATAAAAAACAAAAAATTAAAGATGATTTTTCATACTTTATATTGGCAAGAGCAAATCTGATTCATATTGCTGCACGCAAATTGTGCGAAGGGAAGAGTATTACTTATTCTGAAATATATAATGAATATACAGAAAATCTTAATACTCAAACAGTAGAAAACATTGAAAGTAATTAACGATTAAAATAAAGAAACATACTTTTCTCATCCTTTATGCTATTAATTGGAAGAGATGAATGAATCGTATAAGTAAAGGAACTAATTGATAGGATTAAATGTAAAACTATATGCTTGAATCAATTTACATAGGAATTATTATTATTATTGGAACTATAATTTTCAATATGTACTCTGTTCGTTCATCAAAAAGACTTTTTCCTTTGATAGAACAAGCAGAAGAAAAAATATCTTCATACCTTGAGTTCCCAAATGGATATTTCAATTTGAATAAATTGACTGTTTGGAGAATAGATTATGACTCAGTATTGAGAAAACAACTATTCTTTAAGTTGAAATCATTGTTCTTTAAAAGTTCTGTTAAACAAAAATTGTATAGAATCTGGGAGATTAATTCAAATGCAGAAACTATACGTAATGATTACAATAGAAGATTTATAGATTATGAACTAAAAGTCTACGATTCTTTCTTTGATAATGTTGAAGGAAGAAAACTTGATAAACAACAAAGAGAAGCGGTAATAACTGATGAAGATAATAATTTAGTTGTTGCTGGTGCTGGGTCTGGCAAAACAACTACAATTGTTGGAAAGATGAATTATATCATTGACCGATATAAAGCTAAACCTGAAGAAATTCTCCTAATATCATTTACAAATAAATCAAGTAAGACCTTGGCTGACAGAATTAATATTCCGGGGGTAAGAGCATTAACTTTTCATAAGTTTGGATTGGATACAATCACCGAAGTTGAAAAGGTTAAACCATCATTGTTTGATGAAAAAAACTTCAAGAAAATAATAATTGAGTCCTTTAATCAAAACTTAACTCAGAAAATATATTTGGAGAAAGTAGTTGACTATTTTCTAAACCATTTAAAAATTGATAAATCTTTATTTGACTTTAAGAATCAAGGCGAACACTTTCAATATTTGAAAGATATGGATTATAAAGCATTTATACCATCTACAGTTCCTAACAAAGGTAAGCAAACATATAATTATGAAATAGTTAAAAGCATTCAAGAATGTAAAATTGCAAATTTTCTTTTCTTCAATAGGGTGTTTTACTATTATGAGCGTCCCTACCCTTATGATACTTCTACCAGTGAACACTCACAGTACAGACCAGATTTTACGATTGTAAAAGATATTACAAAAATTGAAGGTGATGAAATTAGAGAACCAAATTCAAGCTTGGTATTTCTTGAGCATTTTGGCATTGATAGGCAGAACAATGTTCCAAAATTCTTTGCAGAGCCAGGAGAACCCTATGAGTTTGCCAAAAAGAAATACTTAGACAAAATTGATTGGGCTCGGAAATTACACAAAAGAAATCGTACTGAGTTAATTGAAACTTTTAGTTATGAATTTGACGAAAGAACTATTTCTGAGAATCTTACAAAAAAGTTGCAAAAAATCGGAATAAAACTTGACCCTATGTCTTCTGAAGAAATATGGAATATTATAAATACAGCAACCCCAAAGGATATTGACAATTTTTATGATTTGATTGCAACATTCATTGTTCTAATGAAATCAAACAATATGACTATAAGCGATGTTAAAGTCAAGGCATCAATGCTCAATAATATTCGTTTGAAAGAAAGGAGTTTATTGTTTTTAGAGCTAATAGAACCAATTTACTTGCATTATGAAAAATCTTTGAAGATAAATAAGCAAATCGATTTCAGCGATATGATTAATATATCTACTGCCTATTTTTCAGAAGGAAAACATTCTCAAAGTTTCAAATATATTATAATTGATGAGTTCCAAGATATTTCTCTAAGCAGGTATAGATTAATAAAGTCATTAAAAGATAATAATCCGGATTGTAAATTGTTTTGTGTTGGTGATGATTGGCAATCGATATATAGATTCACAGGCAGTGATATTGGGCTGTTCAGAGATTTTAGTAAATATTTTGGCTTTACTGCTTTATCGAAAATTGAAACTACATATAGATTTAGCAATCCATTGCTCAAATTGTCAAATGAGTTTATTATGAAGAATCCGAATCAAACTTCAAAACAACTTATGAATTCCAACAAAAGCAAAGTAACAAATTACAAAATAATCCAAGATAAATTTTTGGACAAAGGTTTAATTAAAGCATTTGATGATATTCTTGAAAATATAAGCGATGTAAGTTCTAAAGAAATAATTTTGCTCGGTAGATATAAATTTGATTTTATTAGGCTTAAACAAGATTCAAAAGAATTTAAATTCAGTAATGACAATACTTTATATTACAACTCAAAGAATCATAAAAGTAAAACATTAAAAGCTGATTTTATGACGGTTCACAGTGCTAAAGGATTGGAGGCTGACATTATACTACTTATCAATTGTAAATCAGGTCAGTATGGATTTCCCTCACAGATAAGCGATGATCCAGTACTAAATCTATTATTGAGCGATGCAGATCAGTTTGAAAACAGTGAAGAAAGGAGATTGTTTTATGTGGCATTAACAAGAGCAAAAGAATATGTATATCTGATAGCACCTGAATATGAAACATCAAAATTTATTGATGAAATAGATAATAGCCAGAACAATTTGAATGGTCAACAAACAAAACTGTGTCCAAAATGTGAAACAACTAAACTAAAATTTGTATCAGGAACTTCAAAAACAGGTAATGATTGGGCGTTTTGGGGGTGTTCTAACTTCAGATTTGGCTGTGATTATAAAGAATGGGTAGATGTTAAACCTGCTACTCCAATCAAAAATCGCTTTTTTTCTAATAGGCAGATTAAATAACAATAGGATTATTAACAATTTAGATTATTGATATGAAAACATATACATACAAAGACTTGATAGAATCATATAAATACTATCTTTTATACAAGGATAGCGACCCTTTCTTTGATTACTATGTCCAAAGATATAAAGCTTTAAGTGAGTCATTTGGAGTAGATTTTAATGTTGAAATCAAAAGTGATAGTAAAAAAGATGACTTACTAAGGTGGTTTGTTGATTCTGTTAAAGCAACCACTAAAAGAATCAATCCTTTTGATGGATTAATGGAAGCACCTGCATACATAGGAAAACTTTATAAAGAGCATACCAAAGATTTCATTGAAGCTGAAGGAGTTTTACATAAAGCTCACTTCAAGTTTCAATGCCATCTTATTGAACTTATTTATGGTAATACTGAAAGCACTGTATCGTCAGCAGAACTATTGGAAAATGGTTTTGACGATTCTCAAAACGAACCTGATATAACTGATTTTTGGTAATACTTTATGGCAAGACCACGAACACGAAAGCAAAGATGGGATCACCCATTGTATAACATCGGTTATTGTTTTAACCGTGATGGCGTGGTTCATACAAACATTTCCTATGATAACAAGCGTTATAGGCAAGCAACTCCACTCAATTGGTTGCCTGAAAACAAGAAAAGTGCTCTGAAAATACTTGAGGAGAGAATTGTTTCATTAATGAATCCTAATGATGAGAAGGATGTTACTAACGATAATCAAGTGCAGAGTGTATTCGTTTTGATAAAGAAATTTTCAGAGATTCACGTAAAAAACTTATCCAAAACTGCCCAAAGAAAGTATTCTTATGCTTGTAGCACTTTTATTAAAAAAGACTTTTTCTTGTTGCAAGTTGATGATATCCAAGATCATATTAGCCATAACAAGAATAGGTGTCATCTTCACGATAATACTAAAAGAAAACTATTGATGAACTTAAAGCAGCTCTTTGATTATGCTATTTCTCGTGGATATATGCCACGAAATCCAGTAATAAAAGAAATGTTGCCTAAACCAGTAAAGTCAAAAAATGTTGTATTTACTTTTAATGAAGTCGAGAAGTTAATCCATTATTTCCAGAAGACTGAAAAGAAAGAATTTTCTTTACTGATAAGATTCATTGCAAATACTGGTGTTAGGATTGCTGAAGCAATTAGTATAAAATGGAAAGATATAAAAGACGACATGATTCTTATTCATGGCAAAGGAAACCGTGAAAGGCAGTTTCCAATCAAACCTTTTCCAGAAGTTGCAGAGATATTAACCGAATTAATCGAATTTAAAGAAATCAACAACGGCAAATTGTTTAAATGGAATTCCTATGCTAAGTTAGAAAAATGGATTCGTGATGCAATTGCTGAACTTGAGATAAATAAAGATGTCAATTTTCATGCTATACGAAAAATGTTTGAGAATCGTCTAATAAATGATGAAGATTTGGATTCTAACATTGTTGCTGAAATTCTTGGGCATTCAAGGAGAATTCAAGAGCAACATTATTTGGAAGTATTAGGAGCAAAAAGGATGGAAGAGATTATTATGAGAAGAAGAAATAAAAAGGAAAAGTAGCGTGTCAAATACGTGCCAAATAAGTTAGAAATCTTTGATAAAATATAAAGAAAAATGGCACAAGCAAAATTTTGAAAGTAGCTGTATTACAATAGGATACAGCTTGAATTACAACTAACGGAGAAGTTGGGATGTTCTCCCGCCATCTCCACAACCTAAACTTGAAAACCCTGACTGTGTCGGGGTTTTGTGTTTATGCTTTTATTATATTTCAATTCTTGCTTGGATTTTATATTTCTTTTATTTATGTTTGCAATGTGGATATTGGTATATAAGGCTTTTAAATGAGTATTTTGATGTTATACTTGAAAAAAGGAAGCACGATATGAAAAAGTTATTTTTGTCAGCAGTTTTTATGCTTTTAGCGGCAAACACCCTTTTCTCTCAATGGGAACCGGTGAATAATGGGCTGGAAGGAGTACAGTTTGGTGTTAATGTTCTTTGTTTAGCAAAATCCGAAAATAACATTTTTGTAGGTACTACATCTGGTGTATTTCTGTCAACTAACTATGGGGATAGCTGGGCAACTGCCGGATTGTCACAACATCGTGTAAACACAATTACCATTAGTGAAAACAACATATTTGCAGGAACAGAAGAAGGAGGTATATTCTTATCTTCGGACAACGCTAATAGTTGGATAGAGAAAAATAATGGATTAACAAATATTCAAATCTCTGCAATAGCCATAAACGGAAATGACATATTTGCCGGTACAGGTGAAGGGATATTTTTATCAACAGATAATGGAAATAGTTGGACAGAGAAAAATAATAATTCTACAAAAAGAATGGTCTATACAATAGCAATTAAAGGAAATAATATTTTTGTCGGTACTTATGGTGGTGGTGTATTTATTTCAACTGATAATGGTGATAGTTGGACACAGAAAAATAATGGTATGAAAAATTTAAATGTATTATCTTTAGCAATTAATGAAAATCACATCTTTGCAGGTACTTACGGTGATGGTATATTTTTATCAACAGATAACGGCAATAGTTGGGTTCAAAAATCGCAAGGATTAAAAAATTATACAGTTTTAGAAATAGTTATAAGTGGGGACCTCATAATTGCAGGAACATGGAGTAGTGTATTTTTATCAACTGATATGGGAAATAGTTGGAAACTTATATTATTAACTGATATGTATGTATTTGCACTAACAATATTTGAAAATAACATTTTTGCTGTTCCATTTTATGGTCAAGTATTTATTTCATCCGATATGGGGAATAATTGGACTCAAAAAAAGGATTTATCAATATTAAGAGATGTACAAGCCATTGCGATTAGGGGTGAAAATGTATTTGCAGGTTTAAGGGCTGATGGAGTGTATTTTTCATCTGATATTGGAAATAGCTGGACTCAGAAAAATAATGGTTTGACAGATTTTGATATTTATATTAATTCACTCGCTATAAATGGTAACTATATTTTTGCAGGAACAGGAGTTAATGGTATTGGTGGTTTATATTTATCAACTGATAATGGAAACAACTGGAAAATTTTAAATAATGGGATTGTAGAAGCTCAAATAAATACTATTGTAATTAGTGGCGATAACATTTTTGCAGGATCTAATTCAGGTAAAGTATCTCTATCAACAGATAATGGAAATTCATGGCAAGAAAAAAGTAATGGATTGACAGGTTGGCATGTTTCAACAATAGCTATAGATGGAAACAACATTTTTGTAGGGATATCAAAAGGTGATGGAGGCGTGTTTGTATCAACTGATAACGGAAATAGTTGGACAAAGAAAACTAATGAATTGACAAATATTGATGTACAGGCACTTTTAATAAGTGGAGATAATATTTTAGCTGGAACTGTTGGAAGCGGAATTTTAGTTTCTACTGATAATGGGGAAAGCTGGACCCAAAAAACTAATGGATTAACCAATCAAAATGTCTGGACATTAGCCCAAAGTGGTAATAATATTTTTGCAGGTACTTCAGATGGAGTATTTTTAACTACGGATAATGGAAATAACTGGATTAAAAAAAGTGATATTGTGATAATGAAACATGTCCAAGAAATTGCTGTAAATGAAGATTATATCTTTGTCGGGACTTGGATTAGTGGCATTTTCAGAGCAAAAATATCAGATTTAGTTGCTTCGAGTGTGAATGATGAGTTTAGCTCAAATGGTAATTTGAAAATTTATCCCAACCCTGTAAGTGAACTACTCACGATCGGAAGAAATGGCGTCGGACGGGCTGAAATTGTCATCACAAACACAATCGGACAAACTGTTTATACCGGTACGGTTGCAGCCGGAGAGCAAAATGCATGCGTACCTGTTGCAGAATATCCCGATGGAATTTACTTCATAAATATGAAATACGATGACGGAACAACAGAATTCCAAAAATTTGTGAAAAGCGGGAAATAGTTTTAAAGTGGTGCATATTTAAAATTTAAAAGCCCTTCTATACTGAAGGGCTTTTTATTTTTGCATTTAATTTGATTTATTTTATTTATTACTTATAAAATCGCTATTTGCTTTGTAGATGGAGTCCAGAGCGTGTTGTCCGTCAAATTCGGATAGGATTTCCATTTTGCCGGCACCTTTGTAATTTGTCAACCAGATTCGCAATATGTTCAATCATTCGTAAAAAACGACCATTTGAACTTTGTTGTTTATTACAATTACAATGGTGTTGTTAGACGATATTTCCCTGATTTCATCTGTAAATTGACAAATGGAGAATATCTTGTAGTTGAAACCAAAGGTCAAGATATCGAGCAGAACAAAACCAAGAGAGTATATTTAGACGAGTGGTGCAAAGCGGTGAATCAGCACGGTGGATTTGGTAAATGGAATTGGGTGGTTTCATTTGACCCAAATGATTTATCAATGTTGATTAAGAATGTAGTTAGTAATGAATCGTAAAAAAAGATTTGCCCAAGGCGCACTTTTCTTATAAGAAGCGGGGCAAGTATGTTAATACAAAAGAAATTTATAAGATGGAAAAAAATCAAACATCTGAAATAATTATTTACGTACATCGGAAGGCAAAGTAAGCGTTGATGTTATATACAATGCCGAAACCTTCTGCCTTACCCAGAAAGCTATGGCTCAGTTATTTGGCGTGGAAGTTCCAGCGAGTTATTGGAAAATTCAGTTATTTCCCAAATTGAAACAACTGCGAGCATCTTGAATTATCGAATTACCTGATTCATATAAGTCAAACATATATATATATATAACACCACTCTATCGGGTAGTGTTTTTTTATTAGCAAACGTTCATTTTCACTACGTAGAAATTAGTTTCTCGCATCATTAAAAATATTTTTTGCATAATCAAATTTTTATTGTATGTTTGACATAGATATTTATTAGTTTTAGTTAAATGAATAATTTGTAATTATAATACGACACTAATGCAGACTATCGACAATTCGACATTTCATAATGCCTTTCAAAACCAAGCAACTTTTCAAAGATGCAAATATTGTATTTGGACACCATTTCGGCTATCTACAAAAGCGAATGTTCTCCTCAATTTCATTGTTGCAACTTTAATGACCAATAAATTTATATGATATAGATTGGATTTTGAGTACTCAATATAATTGACTTATTGTTATTCAACAAGGTATCAAATTACATTTTCTCAGAGATAGGCTTCAAAAATACTTTGTTTTTTTGTTACATAAACAATGTTAAAGGAGAGATTTTGAGTGTTATAATAAGCGTTCGGACTTGTTTGTGGCTGCTTATTTTAAGTATTCTTGCGTTTGCCACAGTAGCCTATTCTCAGGACAACTTGGATTCTACCCAATCAGAACCATGGTTTACTATTTCCGGAACCGCATCTGCAACAGTTGATATGTATGATTTCACTTCCGACCCGACAGGTTCCCAACGTGGAAGACGTCCATCATCGCTCACACGACTTCTTTTTTCCCCGACCCTGAAATTCGGCTCTTATTTTTCTTTGCCACTCAATTTGATGTTCACTTTCCCTGAAACAAATACAACAACACCGAGGATTAGTAGTCCAACGGTGTCGCAGTATTTACAGAATCCTGCAAACGCATTCGGTATGTCATCATTTTCTCCTAAACTCGGATGGGCGCAATTTCATTTGGGTTCTCATGCACCCCAATTTTCCGATTTGTCGGTTGGCGACCAACAGATTTTTGGTGGTGGGATAGACATTAAACCGGGCTTGTTTCGTTTTGCAGCATCTGCAGGTGTAGCTCAACGAGCGGTGTCGTCTGATTACATAAATGGTATCCAAGGTGCTTACCGCAAAGACATGTACATGGCTCGACTTAGTTATGGCAGTGAGGACTCAACAAACATCGGCTTCAATGTAGTGTATTCAAAGGACGACCAATCATCAATCAGAAATAACATTATCTCAATAACCCCATCGAGGTATGTGGATAGTGATTCTATTGCTATAGTACCTGCAGATACTGTTCGAATTCGTGCAGAGGAAGGAATGATTGGCTCCTTAAATGCAAAAATTTTGATTGCCAAAGGTTTAGAATTTAAAATGGAAGGGGCGCTTTCAAATTTCACAAGAGACTTAAATTCAGCTGAGCAGGAAATCGCAGGAAATCCACTTAGTTCGATAACAACTACTCGCACTTCGACACGTACTGATTTTGCAGGTAATGCTGAGCTTTTATTTAGAATGAAAACATGGGGTTTGAAACTTTCAGGACTGTACATGGGAGCCGGATTTGTCGCTATCGGCTATCCATTTCAACAATCAGATAGATTCGACCTAAAAGCATCACCTTATCTCAGGCTTTTTGATGGCGACTTATCTATTAATGGTTCGATTGGCAACCGAGTGAACAATCTTTCCGGCACGAAAGGCGAAACGCTTTCTCAGTTTATTGCAAGCGCCAATGTAAATGCGAACATCACAGAAGAATTTAGTATTAGTGGGAGCTTTTCTAACTTTGGAGTCCGAAATGACAATAAAAACGACACGTTGAAAATTCAAAATGTAAGTAGTTCATTTAGCATTGACCCATCTCTAGTACTTGCAAGTGAATCTCTAACCCACATAATCAATGCGAGCTTTTCCTTGGATCAATTTGATGATTTTAACGTGATTAGTGGTGAACAAAGCTCGAACGATACGAGAACGTTCATGACTTACTACAACTTCACTTTGAACAAAGAAGGGCTTAACTTCGGGGTAAATGGTAGTTACATGGAAAACGATTTACCTACAGGTATGATTATTATTCGTTCCCTTGGCATCAATGCTTCATACCTACTTTTTGAGAAATCACTTATTCCAACTATTTCATATACTATTGGCAGTAGTACTTTAAGTGATAACCCAACAGATACTCAAAACTTTTTGAAAGCCGGAATAAGATGGATTGCTACAAAATGGCTATCACTTGCCGTGAGTTATGGTGGGAACAATTACGAATATGGAAATCCATTACCGAGAGGAAATGCATTTAACGAGCGATTATTTCAGTTTTCTGTTACTTCCAACTTTTAGCATAATTTAATTATTTTTAACATAATCATAATATAGTATATATGCAAAATTCTTTACTTCATTTTAATATACTTATTCAAGGATAAAACTATGAATAAAACAGTATTTACGGTATTGTTACTACTGTTGATTACTGCGACAACATCATTCGCACAACTAAAAGTAACGCTAAATATGAGCTCAAGGCCCGATCCCTATCTCTCGAATTGGGCACATAAGAAAGAGACAGTAATTGTGACAATTATCAACTCGGGTGATTCGCCCATTCAAGCAAAATTTGATTGCAAAATTAATAGGGACGGTTCGTTGATAGTAAACACCAAACCGGAAATGATGAAGATTATTGAAATTCCAACCGGAGTAAGTCTTTACTACGGTGAAGATTTAGTGCCATTCGAAGCTGCTAAAATCCAAGGAGGTGCCGACAATACTGCTATACAAACAGGAATGCTCCCGGCAGGTTCTTACGAGTTTTGTTGCACCTTATTAGATCTCCAAAACAAGCAACTGACAGCTCCTGTTTGTAAATTCTTTACACTTCAGAGCTATCAAGCGCCTGTGCTCCTACAGCCCGAAGACAATGGAAGTATCAAGAATAAATCTCGTCCGATGTTTCGTTGGACACCATTATCGCCCAAGCCTTCTTTCCCTATAACGTATCGTTTACAGGTATTTGAAATTCTCTCCGGTCAAACTCCGATGACAGCTTTGCGAGTGAATAGACCGGTTCTTGACCAAAGCGGCATAACTGGTACGCAATTTCTTTGGCCTGCAGATGTAGAGTTACCCAACCCAAATCTTGAATACATCTGGACAGTTCGTGCAGAAGACGAGAAAGGTTCACCCATAGGCGAGAACAATGGTTACGCAACACCTTTTACATTTGCCGATTGTTGTTATCGCAGGGATTGGGCTGACCCATGTTGCCCACCAGATGATGTATGGGATGGGGGTAATTTATCTAAATCTGGATCTGGAAGCAGTAGTGGGGATATCGGTAATAATTCTAAATCTGGTTCAGGAAGCGAAAGTGGGGATGGAACAGTTATTGAAGGTGGAAATAAAACAGCAAATAATATGTTTGATAATACATCAAATAATTTGAATCAAAAAATCAATCCCAATCAGAAGGATGAAACTGTTATTATCGTCGGTCCTCCTCCAGTCAAAGGTTCTCTCAATCCAAAGGACACTCTTAAAGCAGGATTAAATGGTGAGTTTACTGTAATTGCCGATACGATAACGGGCACAAATGGTTTTTATACTGGCAAAGGAACAGTCTATATCAATTGGTTAAAAGCTCGTGTAGTTGTGGCATTTGATTCAATATGTGTTGATTCTACTAAAAAACTTATATATGGAAAAATAGTAGCAAAGGTTGATAGTACAGCTCCTGTTTACCCTCAGGCATGGGCAATAGAAGCAGCATCCAATCTTCCTTTTACAAACAATATCGCTTCTTCTGTCGTCAATTGGGTCAATAGTACATTCAATCAGTCAATTCCATTTAATGGACTTAATACTTATTCTACTCCCGTTAAGTTGCCACTTGGAGTAAATTTCCCCGATAGCAATCAACTTGCAATTACTGAATTGGTATTTCAAAAAGACCAAGCTAAATTCAATATGGTTGCAGCCAAGACGACTCCGCTTAGTTGGGGAACTCCTCAATTAGTGGGCTTTATTGCAAAAAGTATCAAATTCCATCCTAATAATATCCAAACTCCACCGGATAGGATTGAATTACTCGAAGATATTACTATTGCTAATCCAAATAACAAAATAGTATTTACTCTTAAAAAACCTACTATAAACTACTCCGGCTGTTATGTCGAATGGGATGAATCCGGATTTTCGGAATATGGTGTCGAGATTGAAGCAGCTTTTACAAGAGATTGGCTAATTCCTTCTCCGGATGATAATAATAAGTCAACTGCAACTATAGCTGCGGTCGGTACAGATTGGAATGACCTTATTCTGACCGGTAATCTAAAAAAATCAGAAATTATTGGTACCAATGGTATGACTATCATGGCTGATAGTATCTCTTATGATATGTCAGATGTATTAAATCCTACAAGTATTTCTTTTCCGGTAAATTATGAAGGGGAGACCTCAGTATTATTCCGAGGTTTTTATATGAAAGCATTGAAGATTGAGTTACCTGAAACCTGGAAAACTTTAGCTGGTAGCAAACCTATTGTAACTGTACAGAATATGATAATAGATAATACCGGTATTACTTTCAAAGCACTTGCTTCAAATGTCATTCAATTTCCTAATGCTAATGTTGCCGATCTGGTTGCTAGTATAGATACTGTCAAAGTTAATATGGTTTCTAGTTCTCTTACCGATGCAAGTATAAAAGGTAGAATTGGTCTGCCGGTGAGCAAGAAAGATTCCGTTCAGAATCCACTGAAATACACTGCCCTTTTGCATATTGCCCAGAATAATAATACAGTAAATAACTTCCAACTAACCATTATACCAACAGGTCCAATATATGCTCATCTTCTGAAAGGTACATTGAATCTTGCTCAGACGTCAAATATTACTGCTTATGTAGATAAGGAAAAAAAGAAATTCGATATGGTTCTCAATGGGACTTTCGATTGGAATAATATACAATTGGGACCTGTTAAAAATGTAAATTTCGGACTCAAATTTCAGAATTTAGGATTCAAATATAATTCCTCTGATAATGGATTAACATTCAATGCGGGTTCATGGAGTTTTGCTAGTGCACAAAAGATGTTAGCCAATTTCCCTGTTACAATCAAAAATATTGCATTCAAATCTCTTCCAGCTCAATCTGGCGAAATGCTAAGAGGCAAACTTAATTTTGATGTGATATGTAACCTTTCAGATGTTATCGGTGGCTCAACAAAACTTGGTGTTGAAATTGCGATTAAAGATACTAACGGACAGAAATTCTACCCTAAATATATAGGTACAACTTTAGATTCGATTGCCGTATTTGCTAATTTACCTGCAGTCAAGATTAATGGAAGTATTTACTTCATTTCTAATGACCCTATATATGGTGATGGATTCAAAGGTGTTTTAAATGCAAAATTTAATTCAATAAATATGTACATCAATGCAGGTGCATTTTTTGGTAATACTAATTACAATAGTAATACAAGATATAGATATTGGAAAATTGAAGCTTTAGCAATAATGCCTCCACCTGGTATTGTTTTTATGCCCGGACTTGCCTTCCGTGGATTGGGTGTTGCCGCATATCAACGAATGTCTGCAAATTATGGTCCTGTTAATGTTCCCGCACCATCAGCCGCCTCAAATATGTCAACCACGTCTGGTGCTGTTTTCACTCCGGATGCAAATATGGGCTTTGGATTTAAAGTAAAAGCTATAATTGCTACAACCCCCAAGGAAGAAACTTTTAATGCAGATGTTGGTATAAGTGGAGAGTTTACAAATAGCGGTGGAATGAGTTTCCTTCGATTTGATGGTTCGTTTTGGTTAGGTGCCGGTTTTATGAAAAGAGCTGATGCATTTATGTATGGTTCTGTTGTGGCTAATTATGATTTCCCTTTGAAAACTTTTTATTTGGGTGCCGCTGTGGGCATCAACAAAGATCCTATCACCACACCCGCCCCGGTTACTTTAGAATTTTTGATAGATGGAAAAAATAATTTATGGCACTTTATAGCGGGTACTCCTATAAGTCCCAATACTGTAAAAGTTGCCGGCATTCCCCTAACAAGTTATGCTATGTTTGGTAATGATATTGTTCCTCCACCCAATTTTATGCCTCAAACTATTTCCGGTTATGCCGCTGCCACTAATGGCGGGTCTTTGGGTTCGCTTAATGGTGCCCTATCTGTAAATGATGAAACCAGAGCAGGCAAAGGTTTTGCATTTGGAATTGGAATCAATAATGGCGGCAATGGAAATGTTGGATTAACTGACAGATTGAGCATCCAATGGAATTACTCTATTGGCGGAGAAATAAATTTGAGTTTAATGGAATATTCCCCGGGATGTATAACTGGTATCAATGGCTGGTATGCTAAGGGAAATGTTGCTTTGTACGGTGGATTTAGTGTTTATGGTCATATTGCTAAAAAGGGAAAAATCGGTGGTTGTACACAAAGTGTATGTGCTGCTTATTGTTGTAAAAATTTCCCTAATGGCAAGAACATTACAATTGGTGCTTTCGGATTTGGTGTTTGGGCTTCAGGTGGTTTCCCTAAACCAACATATCTGCAAGGTGGAGCCGATATACACTATAATGTTCTTGATTTGGTTAGCGGCACTTATCATGCTAATTTTCAGATTGGTAATGCTTGCAATGATATACCTGTAGGTGTTCCGTCCAATTTCATTCAACAAGACGCTGCCAATGAACAAAAACAACAGTTAATTGTAAATATATCTCCTTCAGGAAATAATATTGATTCAACAACCAGTCTCAAAGCTACTTATGGGTTCGTTCCGAATGAAGCTTTTGATATTGCCGAACGTCAACAAAATGGAACTGTAATAACCAGAACCTTTCAAGCTAAATATGTAACCAAGTTCGAAAAGAGTGTTAATGATGTGTATCAGAATGAAGTTATACACAGCAAAGGAGTAAATGCTCTCGGACAATATGAGTATATTATTGGTAGCAATATAATAATGAACAATATCAATCTTTCTCAAAATTTCAATGCACAATCAAAATCCTCCAATAATATATCACCTGCGAATGCTAGTTTCAATAATACGACTGCATCAAAAGCACCTACGAAGGTTATTGCCAAGAAATTGCCAACGCCTAATTCTCCTGTTCCAATGTCCAATGTTTCAATCAAAAATAATAATAATAATGATAATAGCCCGGATCCTGAAATTGGATATGGTACTTTGCCACCAACACCACCGGATGTCATAAACAATTTACAAAAAAATACAAATTATAGATTTACTGTTGTTGCCACTTTATATGAGTTAAAAAATAACATTTGGGTTATTGCAAAAGACAAAAACGGTCAGAACGTCACGCAGAAAAAAGTAACTACTTTTAGAACAGGTGCATTAGAAATTGTTGCTGTCAAAAAACAGATAAATGTAACTAACTAAAACTATAAATAAAAAAATGTTAAATAAGAGAGTCAATATCATGAAAATGTTCGTCTATACCTATATTCTGCTTGTCCTAGCACTAAATCATGTAGTGTTTTATGCTCAGGATTTACAGGATGAACTAAATCAGTCGCTCAATGTAAATACTGTTATTATCGCCAGAGCATATCAGGATTCTATTATCCTAAGATGGGGTGTTACCAAACCTGCTGTTTGGCAAATTGCTAACCTATATGGATACAATATAGAAAGAGCTGTCTTAAATGAACCTAATGCTGATTACTCTAAATTGAAATTTGAACCTATAGAAGGTTCACCTTTTATAATTTGGAATGAACAAAACTATGCTACTTACTTCCAAACTCACAGCGAAAATGACCCCCAATCTGAAGCTGTTTATTTTGTATCTATTATGACAGACGTGTTTGATCAGGATACTGATACTCCACCAACATCATTTAGTGCCTTCCAAGATGATCTCAACTCTCTAAAAGAAGGCAAAGGAACATTGGATATGAAATTTGGTTTCGCCATGTTAATGGCTAATAAATCTGCTGATGCTGCTAATGCTCTAGCCGTTAGAGCTGTTGACAAAAACGTATCCAACGGTATGACATACGTTTATAAGATGTCTTTGGTTGGTAATTCTCCTATTTATAAAGTCAAAGAATCATACGTAGAGGTCAAAGCCGAGCCTTTCGATTCTTCAAAATACAACGAAGAAATATTTTATATAGATGGCGACCAGGAAGTAGTTCTTTCTTGGAATTCTTCCAAAGATTTCAACTCTTTCAATATTGATAGGGCTCTTTCCAAAGATGGTAAATATACTCGAATTACACAATCCCCAATATTGAAAAGTAAGCCCATTGGCTATGACGGTATCGAAAGAACCGGATTCAAAGATGATAGTCTGACTAATTATACCAAATACTTTTATCGTGTATCCGGGAACTCCGCTTTTGCTGATGAGATAGTTGTTGGTGAAGTAGAAGTGATGCCAAAAGATAGAACACCACCACAGAAACCATATTTGGAATTGCCTGATAACACAACCCAATCCCAAGTAGCTCTAAAATGGACTATGAGTGAACCCACTGAAAGTGACCTTAAAGGATTTCTTATTGCCCGCTCTAATAATTTCAAAGGACCTTTTATTAGAATTAATCAGGACGAACTTGGTCGCAATTCAAGAGAGTTTATAGATACAACCTTTGACACAGATGGTATGAATTACTATGTTATTCAGGCGTATGATACATCATTGAATTTTAGCAATTCTAATGTTGCACTTGCTACGATCATTGATACTACTCCGCCTATTAAACCGGTTATCTTAACCGGAACTATTGATTCTTTGGGAATTGTTACGATTACAATTCAGAAAAACGATGAAAACGATCTAATGGGATATAGACTATTCAAAGCAAATGAAGAGGAACATGAGTTCTCTGTTTTAAATGAAGCTTTTATAGACTCCGACTCTATTAATCAAGTCATTCAGACTGTATTCAAAGATACTGTTACACTAAATTCGCTTACTCCTTATATATTTTATAAGGTTACGGCATTAGATTTTCATTACAATCAATCAGAATTCTCCGATACACTCAAAGTATCAAGACCTGATACAATCGCACCAATTACTCCTGTATTTACTGATGTAATTGTTCGCGAAAATGAAGTGGAAATCCATTTTGCTCCAAGTGAAAGCATTGATGTTATTCAGCAAACTATTTATAGAACCACCTCATTATCCCTCCCTTGGGATTCAATTGCCAACTTTAGCATTAATCAAAATAGTTATATTGATACTAATGTCAAGCAAGGCACAATTTATTACTATTCTCTTAGGGCAAAGGACAATGCAAATCTCTTTTCAAATTATGCCAAAGCTGTCTATGGTAAGCCATACGATAGTGGAGTAAGACCTCCTATCGAGAATCTAAAAATCTTTAAAGAAAACAACAACATTGTTCTCACTTGGGAATACAACCAATTCAATAGCAATACATATTTCGTGATTTACAAAAAAGACTCAAAGGGCAATCTCAAAGAGTATCAAAAAGTTGACAAACTTCAGTTCATTGATACTTCAATTTTGAAACCTTCAAATAGCTATGCCATCAAAGTATTCACCAATGATGGTGGGCAATCCAAAATTAGCAATATAGTTGAGTATATTTCAGAATAAAAACATGAAATATACACCAATTTTTGGTCTAATAGACATTTGATAGGCTGTTTCAAAAGTTATTCAAATGTTCGCTAAGTTTTTTTAAAATATACAAATATATCACGAAGTAAATTTGTTCAAAAATAAAAATTCCAATTTGTTAGATTTTATAAAATAAAGTCTCAAGCCGCTTTGAAAATCAAATCAGAGCGACTTTTTTTATCTTGCCACTACTCTATAATTCAAAGTTGCTATAACAGAAGTTGTGAGAATGGATATTCAACTCCCCGCTTCATTTAAAGGTGGGGAGTGAGTTAATAATAATTATTTATAATTTTCTCTTTACAATTTATAATAATTAATTGGCGATATGCTCCCAGGGCAAGGCTATCAAGTATATATGATAAGCAGAGTTTCGTTGATTTATAATGAGAATTAGCATACTCACTTGAATCAATCTATCAAAGATGCTGAATATCGATGTAAAAAATTGTTATTCAGCATTTTTTGTCTCATAGCATGTCTAAGCATAGAGATTACGAGATTTTAACTTATATTTTCTTTACAATAAAACAAAAAGATTAAGGTTTAGTGATGATCGAATCTCAATATTAACAATAAATAATCTTGATATTTTTTGCTTGTTTTATAAAAGTTTTGTATTTTAGCAATGTAATAAATGAAATTTATGGAATTTGTTTATGATTTAAGATGTAAGCAAAAGTTTTAGACACCTAAGTTTAAAAGTATTGATATTGCAAATTATCACAAGCCCTCTTTGGGCTTTTTTTATACTCTGAAAAGGAGAATTTTTATGAAAAGAGCATTTGTTTTATTCGTTGTTGCAATGCTGTATTGCAGCACTACACTGGCTCAAGAGCCTGACCCTGAATCCGACCCCAACTTGCTTTGGAAGACGAACGAGTTTTATCTTAGATTTCTTGTTCATCCGAATGGCAACATACTCGCAGGAGCTGGACATGTAGTTGAAGAAGGTAGTAAAGAATTTGAATTGGACGGCAATACAGGAATGATAATGAGGGAGTTTACGCCACCATTGTATTTTTTCGATATAAGCCCTGACGGTAAATATATTTCTGCAATTGATAAGTCCACACAGAGATGTGTTATAGATTATGAAACAGGAGAAGTGGTGAAATATTTTTCATCAACTACATATCCTAAATTTATGCCAGACAGTCGAACTTTGATTTATACAATTATTGAGCCAATTGGTGAACTTAATGGCAATAACAGATTGCAATCATACAATATTGAAACTGGGGAATATAAAACAAGTAAAAACATGGTACGAAATACTACAACAAGATTATTAGCAGTTTCACCTAATGGACAATACGTTGCAACAGGAGGGACTTTTTATGGAACTGATGGCAATAATTATTCACGTTTAATCTTATGGAATGCTGAAACACTTGATACAATCAGGATATTGGGTGATATTGAAAGCATGGAGGTTCGCTCAATCAAGTTCTCCCCTGATTCAAAATTGGTCGGGTTTGTGGTCTATTCAAGTAATCTGTACATTTATAAAACAGATGATTTTTCTCTTTATAGGAATTATAATCAGAGCAACGGAAATTTTCCCAGTTCTGGTTTTGGTTTTATAACAAATGATTACCTAGCATTAGGTGACGGTTATGCAACACCACCAGCATTTAACCTTGTTAAATTAGAGAATGAACAAATAATTTACTCAAAAAATGATTTTGCTGGTATTTCAGAATATAACCAAGTGTATAATTCTATGATTGTCAACCATGGAGTTATTTATAGCTTCGACTTCGAAAAAATCTTGTCAGGCGCAAGTATCACTCCAGAAATACCAAGTCTGTTTTCGGTGGAATACATGACTAATACATTGTTTATCAAGAATCATAATTTTACTTCTTTGCAACTTTCAGCTCAAATAACAGATATAAATGGTAGAATAATTCGTAATATTGATTTACACACTTCAACAGGCGATATTCGCATACCTATAAAGTTACTAAGTGGTACATACTTTCTACATATAAAGGCTGGCAACAAAGAATATGTTAGTAAATTCTTAGTAACCAATTAAGGAGTAATGAGATGAAAATCATAATAATTTTTCTTCTTGCAAGTTGCTTTGCGTATGGACAAACCCTTGAACCACAACAAAAGCAAATCACATTAAATAATAATTGTGTTACTTAATTTTGCGTTTTTAATAATAATGTTTAATTTTGTATAGCAGAGTTGAGAATTGTTTGCGTTGATATTTTTGAAAATTTGTAAATATATTTATAAGTGGTCAATATTATAATAAAATATTTCAATTATCTGGTGATTTGTAGTTGCCTATGTTGCCAATCACTTTTCTCGAACCCCGACATTAATCAAGATTTCAGGGATTCGAGCCAGTTCAATAGCAAAACTTTATATACAGCGATAGTATTGACCGGTGCCTATTATGCAACTTCAATGTATGTTCTAAGCAAGACATGGTTCAAAGACAAAGAACTTGTACCTTTTCACATCAGAAACGACAATAGTGGATATATGCAAGTTGATAAATTTGGACATATGTTTGGAGCATATGTTTATAGTTATGTGGGATACCATGGACTAAAGAAAATGGGACTTACAGACAGTGAAGCATTACTTTATGGAGGTACATTGGGTTTTGTAATGCAAACACCAATTGAAATTATGGATGGAATCCATAAAGACCATGGCTTTTCTTGGGGTGATATATTGGCAAATTCAATTGGCTCCGGGCTGGTACTCGGTCAACAATTAATTTTTGAAGAGCAAATTATAAAATATAAATTTTCTTATTGGCAATCAAAATATTCAAAAATGTCTAATGGTTATCTCGGTACAAACACTTTTAATAAGATTTTCAAAGATTATAATGGTCATACATATTGGCTTTCAGTTCCAATATCAAAAATATTTTCTGAAATAGGTACTCCTGAATGGGTTAATGTGGCTCTGGGATATGGCGCAGGAGGCATGTTTGGTGAACAATATAATATCACCGAATATAATGGAGTAGAAATTCCTCAAACGGAACGATTTAGAAGGTTTGTAATATCTTTGGACATTGATTGGGCAAAAATACAAACTGACTCTCAATTGTTAAAAACTATCTTGGCAGGATTAACTTTCATAAAACTACCATTTCCTGCGATAGAATACAACACTATGAATGAATTACGTTTTCATTGGATATTCTATTGATTGTGATATTTTTAATCCGAAATAAGTTCGATTAAAAGCTCAATTTATGCTATTAAAAATAATAGACTGCCATTTTGAGGCAGCCTATTAATTAATTAAATCAAATATTATTTATACAAAAATTATCTAACTATATGAAAAGGTTTAGTGATAGTATATCCATTAAAGTTTAATGTGCAATAATAAGTTCCTGCGGGCAATTTTGCAGCGGAAAAATTAGCTTGCCATAGTCCTTTTTCCGTAAATTGATTACGAACATTCAAAGCTTTTTGTCCCAATGAGTTATATATATCCATCGTAACTAATCCCGAATGGTCTAATTGATAATTAATATAGCCCTCATCGCTAATTGGATTGGGAGATATAGTCAGTATTCTGAAGCTGTATTTTTCTTCGTGTACACTAACTGCACCGCAAACTCCTTCGGGTTTTTGAAGATCAGGATTGCCGATTTTCTCGGGATTCATAGCATCATACGAAGCAACAAGAATATGATTGCGAATTGAAGTTCCAACCACGTAATTCTGTACAAAGTAAGGATAGTTGAATCTTGGGTCGGATGGATTAGTAAATTTCACCGTAGTATGTTCGATGACCGGTATATTATTCAAACTCGGAATAATAGTCGGTATCCAAGTACATTTGTTAAACCAAACATCATCAGTTAAATTTTGTGGCGCAGACCATTGGGTTCCGTTTACAGGACGGTAAGAAATGAAAATATCGGTTGATAACATTGAATCTACAATTCCTAATCCAACAATTGTAACCGATGGGTCTAAACATACCGGTACATCACGATTGTCAATCCATTTTGCGATAAGATATTGTCCGTCAGCTGTCATAGATAATTGCACTTCATGTTGGCGAGAATTGTCCATAAAAACATCTTGCTCTATCAAATTATTAGTGTCTTGAATGACATAAGGAATTCTCCATTTATTTCCGCTAAAGGTCGCAACTTGTCTCATGCCCCATTGCCCGTCTTTTCTAAATGCTTCCACGATATAAGAATTTGATTCGGCTAAAGAAGTACCATAAATACTGAAAAGTCTATAAATAAAACTATATTCATCTTCTGCAACGACTTTAAATCCATTTGAACCATAAGGATATGAACCCGGTAATGTAACACCATTTGTTACACTTCCCCCGGTGAAAGATATAAAATCTTCTAATATAGATTTGGACATTTTGTTGAATTCCGAGTATGTTTTACCATTATCAACTGATTTGGCTACGCCAACCACACGGTCAGAATTGCCATCAACATTAGGTTGAAAAAAATTGTTTACCGCAGTATAAACATTTCCAAGCGGGTCAACATCAATTTCAATTTGTCCTTGGTAAGAAGAATTTAATGCTTCGCTTGGTTTAAATTTATCGGACTTGAATTGTTCAGGTATGGACGAACCTACATCTGCATTGTCCATGCCTATGTAGCCAACTCCATAAGTACCATATTGCACGAATTGATTTGCAGGAGTTAAAGTACCGACTGTATAAACCCAATTTCCGTTCTTTGCATCTGAAGCAACGTTATTAGACATAGCCCATTTCTGTTGTGTACCCGGATTATTAGATAAAGGTCCTTCTTCCGGATATTCGAAGAATTTCCAATCATTTCCTTCAAAAAGTAGATAATTGCCGCCCCTTAATTTAAGAACGGGCTGTCCGTTTTCCCATTCAGGTACAAAATATCGAGAGTTAATTACATACATAAAATCAGCAGGGTCATTTGAATTATTAGGATTCAACACCGCAACAGAAGGATTTGTAGGCACTTGCGCCCACTTTCGATAAATTTCGTGTTTCTGCCAATTTAAACCGCCATCTTGCGAAGTATAGAGATATAAAAATCCTGTAAAATTCGCCGTATCCGAACCTTCAGGCAACCTTGCTCGGCTTGACATGGCAAATATCAATGTGCCGGATTTTGGTTCGTAAACGAATGGATTTGTCCCGGGCCAATAAGTATTCGAGAATAAATTGAAAGCAATATCAAGTTCCTTATATTTTCCCTGCAATAGAGGTGATAAATCCTTAGGATACCCAAAGTATGGCGAGCTTTCGGTAATTGCTGCTTCAATATCATGATTAGGCATAGGTGCCGGCAACGATTCAAATTCTGAATTGCCTTGCGAAACAACTATTACCGGTAAAAAAAAGAATACGAAAATTTTGTAAATATAACTTGTCATAACCTCTCCTTATAATTTTAACAAATACATTCTAAAAAATTTACAATCAACTGAAAGTTAAATTAAGTAATTTGTGTTAATCTACAAAACATATTCATCATTTTTCAAAAAAAAAGTACAAAATATTTGTCATTTGTATATAAATTTCATATTTTACTTCTTGAAAAAGGGAAAATCTACCAAATTGTATTCTGTAAATATTTGTTCATTTTCTGACTCAATTCAAATCAAAAAACATTGAATTCTATACCCTAAAAATCCTCATATTTAGTACTTTTCAACTACCTTTAAGGAAATTTACATTTTAGCATAGGAAAATTTTATCAAAATCGAGTATATAACCCTGAAATATCCGCTTTTAGTGTGCTTTTCTCTTTGCTATTTCAAGTATTTATATATATTTGTAAGTAGCAATATCTTTTTTGAGGAAAATATGCCCTTTTTCAAATTTTCACTGATTATGGTTGCAATACAATTATTCATACTAAGCGCTTACTCAGCAAACGATACGACTGATTCCAAGTATGGTGTTTATGGTGGAATCAATCTAAATTTCCATTCAGCACAATTCACTAATTTACCCGGCATACCTAATTGTTGCCCCAGATTCGAATCCGGATTTGGGCTTGGATTCAACTTCGGTTTACTTTATGAACATAGGCTTAGTAATGTTCTCAGCTTGGGTGTTAGGTCGGGATTTCATTCCTTAAGCGGTACCTTATCAACAGAGGAACCAACAACAGTTATCACACCGACCGGTCCCTTAGACGGCGTCTTTGAGCACACTGTCGAAAGTGCTTTCATGAACTTAGGTTTTGAACCTTCTCTCATCTATTCACTTACACCAAGATTCAATATCAGCTTAGGATTGAGAGCAGGGCAAAGTTTAACTTATACTTTCAGCCAAGCTGAGACAATTATTCAACCTGATGGTGTTGGTACTTTTACGGATGAAGACGGTAACGACACCCGAAAACGAACCAGAAATGAATTTGATGGTGATTTGCCCAATGCAAACACCTTTCAGTTGGCATTGTTTTCAGGGCTGAGCTACGAGTTTCCTTTGAATTCGGACAACACATTGCGATTAGTCCCTGAATTATTTTATTACCACGGATTGTCCAATTTGGTAAAAGATACCGATTGGAAAGTCAATAGTTTGAGATTAACAGTCGCAATCAAATATGCTCCACTTACTAAGCCAGTCAAAACTGATGTGTTCAAAAAGGAATTCAGAATTGATTCAGTCAGAATTGAATCCGATTTGATTACTGAAGTTACTTATAAACGTGGAATAGAAAACCTTGAAAATCACACAGGTGAAACTGATGTTGAAATCATCCATACGGCAATCATTTCACGGGTTGATACGCTCATGATACCCAAAACTTATGCATTAGACGGCGCTATCGAAGCTGTAGGTGTTGACTTAGCCGGAAATGAAATTCCCAATCCTATATTCAAAATCGAAGAATTCATTTCAAATAGACTTGACCCCCTCCTTAACTACGTCTTCTTCGAAGATAATTCGCATACTCTGCCCCTTCGATACAAGTCAATTAGCAAAGAAGAGGCGAGACAATTTGATTTGACCAACCTTTTCAGAGACTCCACCCTTCAAATCTATCATAATATACTGAATATTGTTGGTGAAAGATTGAACATGTATCCGACCGCTAAAGTTGTATTAATCGGTTGTAACTCAGATTTAGGAGCAGAAAGCAAAAACCTTGATTTATCACGTAAACGTGCCGAAACTGTAAGAGATTATCTTGTTAATGTGTGGAATATTAACCCTGACCGATTCAAAATTGAGGCTAAAAATTTATCTGATAAACCATCAATACCAAAGACAGAGCCTGACAAAATATCAGAAAATCGAAGAGTAGAAATTTATAGCGATGATTTAAGGATATTAGAACCAATTTTTATCGAAAAAATTGACCGCACATCAAATCCGCCAATTGTCAGATTCAAACTTTCGGGACAATCTGATGCCGGGTTGAAATCCTGGGTGTTGAAAGCCTATCAAAACAGCGACGATGAGAATATTTTCACCAAATCCGGCGATAGGAATTTGGTCAAAAGCATTGATTGGGAATTAGCACAGTTCCAAAAGCTCATCCCCAAATCACCGGAACCACTGATATATTCATTAAGTTTAGTTGATAACCAAGGCAACGTTAAATTTATAGACAATCAGACGAAAGAAATCGAAGTAATGACTGTGCAGCACAAACGTACCGAACAAATCGGTGATTATGAAATCGAGCAATTCAGCTTAATTTTGTTCGATTTTGACAAACACGTCATTGCTGATAACGACAAAAAAATTATAGAATTCATCCGTAGCAGACTGAAAAATGAATCCGAATTGGAAATT
This sequence comes from Desulfobulbaceae bacterium, assembly GCA_018335795.1. Lineage (GTDB taxonomy): Bacteria > Bacteroidota > Ignavibacteria > Kapaibacteriales > UBA2268 > PGYU01. The sequence goes on from JAGXRP010000066.1 coordinate 51,769, forward strand.
ATGGGCTATACTGACAGAACCGGAATCGCCGACCACAACAAAAAGCTTTCCGAACGACGTGCCGAAGCGACAAGAATTGCACTGCAACGAGCGGATACCAAAGTAGTTGGCTTCGGCAGCGATGAATTACTACATAACAATGAATTACCCGAAGGACGTTTCTATTGTAGAACCGTAAACATAATAGTGAAAACAAAAGTAAAATAATTTGTCTGATGGTTGCACTACTTAAGTGCTACCCATCTTAATATGGAGAAAAAAATGAAAAACCACATCAATAAAGAAAGCTTTTTCACCATAGCGCTACTTTTTATAGTATTGAGCGTAAATCATGCAAACGGGCAAAGATTAATATTTTATGATATAGATATTACTGCTTTCCCAACTGTCAAAGCTAAGTTTTTTGCATTTGATGAGAATTGGGATATGATAAGACCTACTATTCCTGAACTGACTATCATTGAAAATGGCTCTGTACGTAATATCACCGGCTTATCTTGTCCACCTCCAAGCAAACCTCAAGACATTTCATCCGTCTTAGTAATTGATGTCAGTGGCTCGATGAAGGGGGATAGATTACAAAATGCAAAATCGGCAGCAGGAGTTTGGACAAATGGAATACCTAATACAAGTGAATGCGCAATAGTAGCATTTTCATCCGAAAATTATTTAGTTCAAGATTTTACAAATGACAAATTAATACTTAATGAGAAAATACAATCTCTAAATGCTAATGGTGGAACCAATTATGAGGCTGCATTAATAAGTGAAGCCGCCGGTGGATTATTAATAAGTGGGAAAGGCAAAAATAAACCCGTTATTATTATGTTGACTGATGGACAAACTGAAAGACCCAACATAGACTTAATTGTTGAAACCGCAAACCAACAAAACTGTGAGATTTATATAGTCACTCTTGGGATGGAATGTCCACAGGTTTTAAAAGAAATTTCAGATAGAACAGGAGGTGTTTGGTATGAAAATATTTTAACTCAAGAAGAAGCGGAGTATGTTTACAGAAAGATATTAGGTATTGTCCAAGGTGAAAAACCTTGTGAGATTGAATGGGAAAGCAAAGTACAATGTGAATTAGAAAATGTAAGTGTTGACCTACAGTTTAAAAATAAAATATCTAAAAACAGCTACCAATTGCCAATTACTTCATTAGCTAAATTGGTTTTCGAGCCTGATTATATATACTTCCCCAATTCGGAAATTGGAGTAAAACGAGACACCACGATTACCATAACAGCCATCAATGCAGATATGGAGGTGCTTTCTATATCTTCATCAAATCCTGCTTTTGAAATTATACCAAACTCGTTTAAAATCAAGCAGAACGAAAGTATTGATTTGACAGTTAGTTATTTACCAAATGAAAAAGGATATTTATTTTCAAAATTTGAAATTAATACTGACTTGTGTTTTAGTACATTTTTTGCGAGTGGAGGTTTAAAAATTGGGCAACCTGAAATTAATACTTTAAAATTATTACATCCTAACGGGGGAGAAGAATTTATAGTTGGAAGTGATACAATCATTACTTGGGAGGGTGTTACTCCTTCGGATACCTGCGTTTTGGAATATAGTATTGATTCGGGTAATTCTTGGAATTTGTTAACAGAACAGGCTTTCGGACTTAAATTTGATTGGCGAAATATTCCAGAACCTCCAAGTATAGATTGCCTAGTAAGAATTTATCAACCTATTCAAAAGGAAATATTAGGTAGTTTACCAATTATTGAATGGCAAAAAATATTTGGGGGTAGCAATTCAGATTTCGGAAATCACATAATTCAGACAAATGATGGAGGTTATATATTAGCAGGTTCCACAGAATCGGATGATTTCGGAATTCCATTTAATAAAGGGCGTAGTGATATAATTCTAATCAAAATCGATAAATTTGGAGAAACGCAATGGCTCAAGATTTTTGGTGGAAGTCATAATGATGGCGTAACAAAAATACTTCAAACTAGTGATATGGGTTATATTTTAACCGGCTACTCTCAATCAAATGATGGTGATATTTTAAATCATTTGGGCAATATGGATGTTTGGATTTTGAAATTGAATGCCGCCGGTGATATCGACTGGAGCCGGACTTATGGGGGCTCTAATTCCGAAATAGCAAATTCAATTCTCGAAACTTCAGATTTTGGATATATCGTAAGCGGTAGTACAGAGTCGGGCAATGGCGATATTACTAATAATAATGGAAAAACTGATGCATGGGTCTTCAAACTTGACCCTATTGGAAATATAGAATGGCAGAGCACTTTTGGTGGTAGCTTAAACGATAATTTCTCATCATTGATTGAAACTTCCGACGGAGCATATATTGCTGTGGGTAATACAGAATCAAATGATTTCGACCTTACAGCCAATAAGGGTATGAACGACATCTGGGTAGTTAAAATAGCCCCGCCGGGATTGATTTTATGGGAAAAAACATTTGGAGGAAGCAGGAATGACTTCGGTAAATCAATTATTGAATCACGAGATGGAATGTATTACATTGCCGGTACAGTTGAATCTGCGGATGGCGATATATCGGCAAGTAAAGGTAATCAGGATATTTGGCTTTTTAAAATAGACCCCACCGGAAACATAATATTTTGGGAAAAGAATTTTGGTGGAACTCAAAACGATATGGCTGCTCATATGATTCTAACCGAAGATGAGTATCTTGTAGTTGCTGCTTCGACAGGTTCTAACGATGGTGATATTACAGAAAATAAAGGAATAATTCAAGGTGTTTTAGACTATTGGATTCTTAAAGTTGACTTAGACGGTGGATTGAATTGGCAGAAGACTTTTGGTGGACAATTCGAAGATAAAGCCGAATCAATTCAACAGACTAACGATAAGGGCTTCATACTTGCGGGCATGTCTCAATCAAATAACGGTGATGTAGCCGGACATAGAGGGGAGGAAGATATTTGGGTGATTAAATTATATCCGGATGAATTAATTTTCCAACAAGATACTTCAGATGCTTTATTTTCAATTGTTAAGCCAAATGGAATTGCAATAGATATTGATATGCTCCAAGTATTGGTAGGTTCTACTAAGGACTCAGTAGTGAATGAATTTGTGAGTAACGTTGGTTCTTGGAAATTCCGAGTTGATTCCATTTATATTCAAGGAGCGGATGCCTCCGCATTTTCGCTCGTTTCGGGCTTCCCTGTTTATACAATTGAACAAAATGATAGCTATTTTGCCGAATTTCGATTCGTTCCCAAAAGAGTAGGTATTCATAGAGCTGAAATCGTTATCGTAACACAAGCTGAGATAATTATTCAAAACATAATCGGTGAAGGAGTAGAGCCAAAACTTCAAATCGTCAATTCATTAATTGATTTCGGAACAATTTATGTGGGGGAAATGGTTGACTCTTTGCAAGCTGTTACAGTCAAGAATATTGGAAATGCACCACTCGAAATATTAGATACGAAGCATAATTATCCGAATGATGTAGATTTCACAACACTTGCCGGTGGTGGAAATTTCATACTCCAACCCGGTCAAGAAGCACTGATGGATTTTAGATTTACTGCAAATTCTCGCGGCAGAACAAGCGGAACACTGGAGTTTCTATACAATGGAGTAGGTAGCCCGGCTGTAGTGCAGCTTTTCGGCGAGGGAATTATAGATGCCGATTCCTCGGCAATCAGTCTCAAAGCATTAGATGCCGAAGGATACGCTGCAGATGCAGTTAAAGTCTATATTGTAGTAACTGACAGCTACTTAATGCAAATTTCCCGTACGGAGAGTTTCAGCTTAGAACTAAATTTTAATCCAAGTATGCTCTATCCGCTTGATTTCATCATGGATTACATTGACGAACGCAATGCAAAAGTCAAAATTGAAGATTTATCAGCAGATGTTGAAAAAGGCGATACTCTTGCAACGGTCTGGTTCAGAGCAGGACTTGGGAATGCCGAAATAAGCAAACTTGAATTGACAAACATCGAAGCAATTGGTGGCAACACAACTATTTCTCACGAAGACGGCACATTCAAACTTCTTGGCATCTGCTACGAAGGCGGCACCCGTCTATTCAATGCAAACAGCAAAGCCGGAATTGAAAGTGTGAATCCCAATCCGGCGGATAACTCAATTCAAATTAATGTTTCATTTTCGGAAGCAGGTCAAACCGAAATTTTGCTCTATAACATAAAAGGCGAAATAGTCCGAACTATCTATAATGCCGACATTAGAAACGAGAAGTCAATCAGCTTGGATACCGATATATCGGATTTAGCAACCGGAAGCTACACATTGATTTTCAAATCGCCTACAATTATGCAAAAGACTCAGTTTTTGATCATAAAATGAGATTTGAATTTGCTTCAACAGTTGATATTATCCACAACGCTATTTTAATCAAGAGAAAAGTTTTTTTATTTAAAATAAATGCTTGGCTCGAAAAATTAATTTTTTATTACCAAACATTCTGTTTATATTTGCCTAATCATTCTGAGATAAAAATATGAGCGAAATTGAAAACGGAGAAAAGCCGTTACTTTTGATTATTGATGATAGTAAAGAAAATCTTCATTTTCTTTGCGACATATTCGATGAATACCGCAAATCCGTTACTGTTAGCGGACTTGAAGGTATAAATTTGGCAAATAGTCTCAAGCCAGATTTGATTCTGCTTGATATACTTATGCCTGAAATTAGTGGTTTCGACGTCTGTAGGGCAATTAAAGAAAACCCCGACAACAAAGATATCCCAATCATATTTCTTTCGGGCAAATCGAAATTAGAAGATGTCGTAAAGGGGCTAAAACTTGGCGCAGTAGATTATATTACTAAGCCTTTCGAGCAAGAAGAACTCAAAGTTCGTGTCAAGACCAATCTCGAACTCAAAGCATCTAAAGATTTGATTAAGCGGCAAAGTGAGAAATTAGCAGAGTTGAACGAAGATTTCAGGCATTTCTTGTCAATAGCAACTCATGATTTAAAAAACTCATTATTAGTCATACAAGGATTCACCAAACTTCTAACTGAGCGTTATCACAAATTTTCAGACTCTGAAAAATTGGATTTGCTTTCGGATATTTCGTTCACCGGCGAAATGATGTTCAAGATAATTATGAATTTAAGTTATGTTACTCGTTTAGAAGAGGGTAAAGTCCAACCATATTATACAGAATTTGATATTAATTATTTATTAGATGATTCGATTAAATATTTTAAAGAAATCGCAAACAGCAAAAATATTAATATTAATTATATTAATAAAATTAAACAATTAAGTGTTTTCCAAGATTTGTCATTGATTAAAGAATGTATTGATAATGTTTTATCAAATGCCATCAAATTTTCACCATTCAAGACCCAAATTACTGTCATAGCTTATAGCGAATCTATCAACAAAGACATGCGGCAAATGTTTGTAGTCGAAGTAGAAGACGAAGGTCCAGGCATTAAGGAAGAAGAACAGGCATTACTTTTCAAGAAATTTGCACGATTGTCATCACCATCAACAAATCACGAAATTACAACCGGGCTTGGGTTGGCGATTACTAAAATGATTGTTGAATTGCTCAAAGGGGAACTTAGCTTTTCTTCACAATTTGGCAAGGGTACAAAATTTGTTCTCAAATTTCCCGTAAATGTTGATTAGTAAAACTCTATTCATAACTCAAGGTAAGCTCAACTCTGTTATTATTCAGCTTTTTCTCTGATTTGCTGTCAGCTATAGGATATAATGGACCTCGTCCACTTGAAAGTAATCGGCTTCTGTCTATTCCCTTATTATAGAGATATGAAACTACTTCTGCAGCACGTTTCAATGACACATCTAAGTTTTCTTGCATAGTGCCTGAATTATCCGAATGACCTTCAATTTTCAAAATCAATTTAGGATTAGCTTTCATATGCACTGCAATCTTGTCTAAATATAACTTCATTTCCTTATCAAGAAAAGTTATACGAGATTTTTTGAATATCAAAGGACTAATTTTGCCGTGACCAATATCATATTTTGGTTCATCAATTACAGTACCAGCATTTATTGTCTTTTCAATTGTGCTATTCTTTTCGCCAACATTTGTAGAATCTTTCATTTCATCCATTTTCTTGATAATCTGTGTATGACGACTTGTAGCTAATCCTCCAATCTCATCGTCGGAGCCAATAAATTCAAAATCATCTTTGTCATCTTGACTTGGAGCTACATCACTAATAATTGCGAAACTAATATTACCAACGTAGTCTCCATCTTTTGACGGTTTGATGCTGAACTCTATTTCGCTCGGGATTGAAATGCTATTTAATATCTTTAATTGGTTCGAATCCAACTGTGCAATATAGTCACCTACAGGTATTCCATTGAAAAAATATGAACCATCTGAGAAAACCAGAACGCTTGTCGAATAGCTAGAATCTTTGCTCTTTATATTAACCCTCATACCACCGAAGCCTTGATTTCCACTTTCTGTCTTTTTCGATACTGAACCTTCGACAAAACCACTAATGTGGCAAGCTATATCTATAGATTTGTATGAGTATGGCGATGCAATAAACGAAAACTCTGTTAATTTGGGGATTGTTGCAGGATTTGAAAAGGATTCTGTGTTAACTCGAATATTGTATTTTGAATTTGGGATTAGATTACTCAGTATTTTATATTTGCCAACATTGCTTTTATGCACTAATGAACCTAAAACGGAAAAATCGCCTTCTGGAATCAATTCGTCTTCATTATCGAATGTATTATTATAATTCACATCATTATAAAATCTTATTGCCGCAGAGCTTTTGCCGTATATCGAAGAAGAACCCATTGAATTCAGAAATGACAGCCTAAGATTCTGAGAATCAAACTCAACCGAACCACTTAGGTCTGATGAATAAACTGCATCTCTGTCTTGGTTGAAATCAGCATTGGAATTACTTCTGAGAGCGGCTAAATTCATGTTAATACCTATTTTCAAATTTGATAACTTGTTGTACGTGTAGTAAACATAATTGGCATTGATTGCAATGTTCTTTTCCAATTGCAACTGCGAACCTGCAGATATAGAATTAATTTCCCAATTATCGGGGTTAACATAAGTCGAAAAGTTTAAGTTGAGTCTCCTAAGCACACTTAACAATTTTGCAACATTACCGAATGAGTATGTAGCACTTATTGATAAATTCTGCGTTGAATTGCTTATTTTCATTGCAACATCTCGTATAGTTAAATTATGTCTGATTGAAAAATTCATTCCACCCATATAAAAATTAAGGTTTGAGTATATATTACTTGTATTGAAATTCAGGAAGGCTTCCCTCGAACCATTTACCGAGAGTGAAAAAGGTAATGAAAATACACGGTTGAACGAAGCAATCAAATTTATAGAATTTTTCTTATGGTTATAATCAGAATTAGTTTCAAAATGTGTGTAGGAGATCTCGAAATTTCCCAAAGAGTTTGAAGGGAGTTTGATTCCGGCTTCAAATATTCCTCTGTTTGTTGCAGTAAGATTTAATAGAGTATTGTTGTAGATATTTACAGCTGCTTGGTTTATCAGATAAACGTCATCTGATAACTCTTCCTTAATAGCCGAGATTGAAGTTGTTAGCCACGAAAAAACACCCATATTGATTGAAGCGTCGGCGATTTTCAATCCTGAATTCTCATCTTGACCGGCAGCAATTGAATATCTCAACTCACCGGGTACTAATAATTGAGATGGGATATTCAGTACTTTCTCTTCGGTTATGAATTCACCTCTTTCCCCGTATAACTTCACTTTGATATTGGTCAATCCGTACGTGATTGGTATTTCGAATCTATAGTAGCCATTAATATCTGCTTTTTTGATTTCGTATAGCTGATCTGCCAAATATAGTTCAACAGTCCAATCCGGTTCGATTATATCTTCAATCACATAATCTGTAAAAGCATTAGGTAACTTGGATGTTTCGTTTGTAATCTGGATTCCTTTCAGACTATAGTAGGGTTTTCGAAATCCTTTACCTGAAGAATTTCTGTATGCCATATTTTGGATGTTACCTAAGGATATAGACTGAACCCAGTCACTCTCGACCAAATATCTCCAACGAAAACGGTCCTGATAATCAAATTCATCAGAGTAAAATCTCCCGAATATATTATATTGAAATTCACCGCTGAACAATTCTAAACCTGTGTTCAGATTAAAATTATAACTCTGATAATTGGTACTCTGAGAAGTTCCAATAGTATAATCAAGTATGCCGCCGTTAAGTATGGTGAATATTCGGTCGGATATAACCGGGAAATTAAACTCATCTTTTGAATTGGTTTCGAACAAGTTTATTCTTTGTTCAGTTCGGATTGCTCTGAGAAAGGGCAATTCGTAATCTGATTGAACTGTAATTGAAAGACTGTTGAATAGTGTTCTAAACTTCAATTTAAACAAATCTTCGAGCAAATCTGTCCTGATGAATACCTGGAAATCGGTAGCAAACCACGAATCGTCATTCAGTTGAGATATTATGCCTTCAATATCTCTGATTTCCTTCAACTTGAAATCAACTACGAATGAGCTATCCGCATTATTTACATATCCCTCAAACCGCTTGTTTTCTTTGGAGATATAATAGATTTTGAAGTAGCTTAGAACTTCTTCAAAAGGCAAATAAATACTATCATTTTGGATATAGACAATGAAATCGGACGAATACTTTTGATATACTAATCCGAAAATTGCTTCTTCCCTCGATTCACGTGCTTCAATATTAAAGCTCGCAAAAAATATTAAGGGCAGAAATAAAATTATGTATCCGCCCGAGTTTTTCATCATATTCCATCAAGGTCCACTACAAAGCTTTCGCTGAGAGGTTCGAATGGAACTTTGAAATCATCCGGAACATCTTTATGTTCGTTAGACATTGAGAATTCTACTCTGTAACGACCATTATTGAAGAATTTTTTATCAAACTTGAATGCTCGAGTGCCGGAAAAATAAAATGGGGTCATTTCTTTGGTTTCGGCAACTAATTTTCCTGACATATCAAACACTTTCATTGCCGATGTCCCCAAAAATGGTGCATTACCGCCTTTCTGTACATCAACCATTATATTAACTTTCGCAGAATCGGCAAAAGCGCGAACCGGGCTAACGCTTATTTCACAATGTGTTTGCCCTTTATCAACAATGAGAGCTGATATTAGTGTGAAGTGGATGTCAATCTGGGCTGTAATTTTATCTGTATAAGTAGTGTCAACTTCTTGGGGAGGATTCTTAGATAAAACATGTATTCGCCCAAAGTAGGTACCATCAGGTGCGTCAGACATATTACCGAGCATGAATTTTACGACCTGCTCCTCATTTCCTTTCAGTAACAGTCTTTTTGGGAACACTCTTACGTAAGGAGTAGCAGACCATTTTGCTTCGGGGATTGTATCTCCATATACTAAGCTGTAGTTGCCTAATGAGTCGTAATTGGGGTATCCGAACATAATATCAATAATTACTTCTTTAGTTTCATTTGACATATTCAGAATTTTCAAATTACTTGCTCGATTTTTTTGGTTCAGAAATACTGCTTGTGGATATAATCCAATTTGCGAAAGCATTTCGGTACTTAAAAAAATCAATGACAATACAATTATTATAGCAAATTTTTTCATCTCAAACTCCAAGATTATATTTCAATTTAAATTATTAACGCGAATAAATCAATTTATTAGTTAATTGTCCACATATTCTACTGCAATTTCGGGGTCTAATTTATAAATGCCCGATTGTGAATTTGACAATACTTCAATTGATAGAACTTTAATAGTCACAATGTATGTACTTTGCTCACTGACATAAATACTTGATTCGTGAAATGGAAATTCAAAACCACTAATTGGTCCTGTTTTCCATTCGGTGTTGACTTTGATAAACTGATTTCCTGTATCCTTCAGTTTTGTAATTCTAATTGGACGGTCTTTTTGGCACTTAATTACAAATTTAATCACCTGTTCATCATCTGCGAATACTCGTTTTGTACCGGCTGGAATACTTTCAATGTTGAGATTATCAATTATAACTATTGATAACGCATCTTTCTCATTAACATCAAATGCAAAACACACATGTTGATTAATAAAACAAGCGAGTAACAACGTTAAAAATATTTTTATTATTCTTTTCATTTTTGTTAATAAATGCACCCATATTTGACTATGGGTGCATTTAATAGTTATTCAATAAACTCACAAACCCTCGTAACAGTATTCTATACCTAATTCGTATTCTTTCAATCCAATAGTCGCTGTGCTTGCATCAATTTCGTCGAGCTTATAAAATACATCGAAGAATGATTCCGCAGGAAAATCAGGGATTGTAAAGACTCCTGTATTACCCGGAACCGGCAAATTGCCAGGTCCGTACCACGCTCCCGAAAGAACAGGGTCACCCGGGTCTTCAGGTAATGCAATAGGACCTAAAAAGTTAATTTGGACATTTCTACCCGGTTCGCCTGCGATTTTGAAAATCCATTCATTGTCGGCAGTTAGAATTCTTGCTTGACCTTGAATCAATTCGAATAACGAAATACTGAATGGTGCTGTTACATTCAGAGGCACGATAACTGTAGCGGTCATAGTACCAACTTCACCTACGCTCTGGTTATGTGTTTGTGCGAGCACACTACCCGAAAGTAGTAAAAAGACCAAACAACAAGCTATCTTTCTCATGATATCACCTTTAGGTTAAATTATTACAAAATTAAAGATTTCTGTATTTGCCTCTGGCATTGACAGTAAATGTTTTTACTCCAACAGAAGTGGCATTTATAGCATCTATTTCTGTAATTTTGAATGTAATCCAACCAATATCTCTTGGTGAATTTTCCCAATACCAATTTTGATTTAACGGATATCCCGGGAATGAGAATGTCATAGGAGGCATTTCTTCGTAAAATTCCCACCAACCAACAATTTTAACTCCATCAACGTCTGCCGGTTTGTAAAGATTGAAATCAACAATATATGGCGCTTCTCTACCCATTTCGAATAACAAAATTCCTTCGGGAGGAGTGAGTATTCTTTTTTGTCCAAATATTGCTTCAGGAACAGGATTGCCATTTGGGATATTGGCTGTTATATCGACAATATAGAATGGTTTAATTACTTTTGCTGTCAAAGTGCCACTTTCAGGAACCGGTGTGTTGTGTTGAGCTAATAAACACCCAAATGCTCCCAAGAAAACGATAAAAACGATAAGCTTTTTCATATTACTCTCCATAAATAAATTTTTTAATATTAATTTTTTAATACAATTGGAAAATTTTTGAAGTATTTTCCGAACTTATATGTTGTGGTATTGTGCTGAAACTTTTTGCACGAACCTTCTATAGCCCGGTTCTGCATTCTCGTACGCCCAAACCCAATTGTAATCAATGTGCAAATAATACTTACCTGTAGTACTCAAACTTACAATTTCCTTACCGGCGCTAAAATTCAGAATAGGAATGCTTTGAAGTGGTGTACCAAGAGGTGGTTTAGGGGTACCTCTTAGAACGAAATTAATTTCAACGTTGTCTTGAATAGTTTCAAATTCGATTGATAATTCGATTGCACTTCCTGCCTCCCCTGAATATGTAAAGTAACTTCTTTTATCCGAATCTTCATGTTCATGAGTTCCTAAATTATATTTTGAACCAACCGGGACAGTTGGGAAATTCAGGAAATCATCATGAACATTAGGGCTTACAGATAGCGGAATTATAATATGGCAGACTAAATTGCCCGTTTCAGGAACCGAAGAATTGAAATTTACGTCTTGGGCATTTACATAAGCGATTGCCCCGAACATAAGTATTAATATTAAGATGCTTTGTTTCATTTGAACCTCCGGTTGAATAGAAATGGCATTAAACTACATAGTCCTCTACCATTAGTCATATTATAAGTTACTATACTTAGCGTCAACGTTAATTGTAAATACTTTTGTACCATTTGAAGTTGCCAAAGTGGCATCGACATTTGAAGTAGTGTAAACAACTACTGCTTTGCCATCATTGTCTAATGTGACTGTGCCTGTACCTGTCCATGCGCCGTTAAGTACTACACCATCAACTGCATTAGGTCCGGTTCCGTTAATATCTACATCATATGGTAGATTTCCATATGTTGCTTCACCTTGGAGAGTAAATGTAATGTTTGCAACTATTGGTTTTACAAAACCGGTAATTACAGCACCGAGGTCAACGTCAGCTGTTTTAGTCCAAGTCAATGGTTGTATTACTGCTATGTCAAAATTTGCATGAGTAGTAACCCAATCATTATGTTGTGCGAAAGACATTGATGTTGCTAAAATTGCAACGACGATAATTGCTAAAAACTTTTTCATGATAAAACCCTTTAAAAAAAATTGTAAAAATGTTTATAAATAACAATATGCTTTGGGTTGTGCATTGTAATGTAACCGGCCGTAATCACATTTCGAGGCACTACCTTCGACATTTTGTTTTCTAAAATAATAAGATTGGACGTTCGTCTTTAATATAGTTTTATTTCATGATAAAACGCCCTTAGAACCCATTGAAGTGGCCGCTTCGGTGGGTTCGCTTTTTTTTTTTGCCTGAAAGAATATCAAAGAACATATTTAATATGTTAGAATTCTACTGTGCTAAAATATTCAACGAATTCTACATATACAATACCAATCATTTGGTATATTTTCTAATTACGTATTTTTACGCATTACTTAAGAGGTTTCAAAAAACTATAAGTATAATAGTTTCAAATTCCGATTCAAATAAAAACTATTAAAATCACATATGCAATACCAACAATTTGGTATATTTTCTAATTACGTATTTTTACGCATTACTTGAGAGATTTCAAAAAACTATAAGTATAATAGTTTCAAATTCCGATTCAAATAAAAACTAAAAAAATCACTTATGCAATACCAACAATTTGGTATTTTTTCTGAGTACGTATTTTTACGTATTACTTGAGAGATTTCAATAAACTATAAGCATAATAGTTTCAAATTCCGATTCAAATAAAAACTATTAAAATCACATATGCAATACCAATCATTTGGTATATTTTCTAATTACGTATTTTTACGCATAAGAGCTTAAGTGCTTGACTGAGTGTTATGTATGCTATTTTCTTGCTCTGTCTGTTGTTGCCAAGTCTGAGGTTTATTTGTCTCCTCTTAAATTTCTGATATTTACTAATTCATCTCTAAGTGAAGTCATTCCATTGAGTATATATTTTAATCGATTTATTTCAAATTCTTCAGCAGCTTTTTCCAATCCCAATGTATATTGTTCGAAAATTTGGATTGAAAAGTAATCAACTTTTGATTTCAAAGTGACAATGAAGTTCCGAATATCATCAATTATCTGACTTTGGCTCAATTCCATCGCAGATGTTGCCCAATCAGTTTGGATTAATTCTATTAATTCATCTAACTTTTTGTCGTCAATATCTGCAATATCCTTATATTCTAATTGCATCTGTTCTTCTTCAATATGTGGATGATGCAACTTGCTTCCGAAATGTTTTTTGATTAATTCTAACAAGATATTGTTCTTAATAGGCTTTGTCAACAAATCATCGAAGTTAGTGCTTTCATCCAACGAAAATGTCAACGAGGCTGTATAGACAATCAATGGGCAATTGTTGAAAAATTCTGAATTTCTGATTTGTTTCGCAATTTCATTCCCATCATTTTCAGGAATAACCAAATCTATAAATATAATATCAAATTCATTCTTTTTAATTGCTTCGAGACTACTTTTCAGGTCGTGAGCTTCGAATACTTGAATGCCGAATTCTTCGAGTTTGTCCTTCAGTACTATCCGATTCAGATCATAATCGTCAATTATCAATGCTTTGCATGAATGTTCACAGTAGTATTTTGGTTTGTATTCTTCAGTTAGAAATTTGACTGTGTTCCTGTTTGGTAAAATCGCAACTTCATTGAATACAACGGTGAAAGCAGTACCTTCATTTTCTCGGCTCACTACGCTAATTTCCCCGTTCATGCTTTCCACGAACCTTTTGGTAATAGTAAGTCCAAGTCCTGTACCTAATTGGCTCGCTTTCGATTGCCACCTTTCTTGAGCAAAAGCATTAAAAATATAATTTATATTCTCAGGTTTTATTCCAATTCCGGTGTCTTCTACGGTCAATCTCAACTTCATGCTTTCGGGTGTGAGCATTTCATAACTACATATAACTTTTATATATCCACGCTCGGTAAATTTGATTGAATTGCTTATCAGATTGAACAATATTTGGTTGAGCCTCGTCCCGTCAATCATGACTTGTGCAGGCAAATCCTGTGGGAAATCAAACGATAATGTTAAATTTTTGTCATGACATCGAGATGAGAACATATCTTGAATCTCGAAAAATGTTACAACCAAATCTACAATCTTTGGTGAAATTACTAACTTTCCGGCTTCAATTTTGGACAAATCCAATATGTCATTGATAATTGAAAGCAAAGTTTCGGAACTATAAACAATTGATTTCAAAATTTTTATGTTTTCAGGTTCAGAAATTCTTTTAAAAAGCATTTCGCTATAACCCTTGATAACGTTCATTGGTGTCCGGATTTCGTGTGAGATGTTGGCTATGAATTCACTTTTGATTCTATTTGCGCGTTCAGCCTCATCTTTAGCTTCATTCAATTCAATTTCTTTCAGATTCATTAATTGATTCTTATAGTTTAATTGCTTCATTGTTGTTTCCAATTCCAATGTACGCTGCTTAACGCGATTTTCGAGTTCTTGGTTCATCTTGAGAATTTCCGATTCGAAGTGTATCTTTTCGCTAATATCCATGCACATAATTATCAACGAAACAATACCGTTTGTATGCACCATCATCGAAGTCAATTCTATGTATTTACGATTATTAAACTTATCGAAAATTACAAAATCGAAGCTAACTCGCCTTTCGTTGACCGTCCTATTATTGAAAATATAATCATAATGCTCTTTTTTGTCGGATTTGAATATTTCATTGTAATGGCTTCCAATTACATCATCTCTTTCGATAATTTTGAATAGTTGCATAGCTGAAAAATTCAACATTGTGCATTTATCACTCTCGAATAAGAAAATCGGGATTGGTGAGTAATCGAATAATGCACGATACCGCATTTCATTATCTCTCAAAGTTTGCTCCACTTCTTCTCGTTCCGCATAATATCCTGCTATTGTCCGTAGCATTGCGTTGAAAGTTCGGTTCAATATTCCTGCTTCGTCATAGCGGTTCTCTGCTGCTCGGATTGTAAAATCGCCTGTACGCATAACTTTGAGTGCGATTTTTGTCAAATCTGTAATTGGTTTCGATATGAGTCTTTGCAATACTATAGCCAAAATAACAGATATAATCAGTACAATTCCTAAAATTAAGAAAATTGAAACTCTGAGTTGGTCTTTCCATATATTGAATTTGTTATATTCTGAAAATATCACTAAAGAGCCGTAGAAAATATCGTTGTATTCAATTTGATGAGCAACAATGATGTAGTTATCAGCTACAAAATTTGTATCTAATTTGGATATTGATTCTATGTCAATATCATTATTTGGAATAAATGATTGCTTGTAATAATCCGCAAAGAAGTTACCATCGGCATCATAAACAACAATTGCTGATAAATCTTCAATAAATTCTGTCTTTTTGAAGATGTCCAATGCACCCTCGTAATCATTGAAAAGCAATGTTGTGACCAAGAATTCACCAATTAAGTTCGACAATAATTGATTCTCGTATTCTAAATATTTTTCAATCCTATCGCGCTCGTACATCTGAACTAATTGCATACCAATAATTGTACTGAACATTGTGATTGAGGTAATCAATACGATGAGCTTACGGCTTATGGTTAATTTTGTTAATGATTTCATTGTTTCACTCGATTATTCGTGCTTTTGACAATAACAAATGACTGATGTTGAAGCCACCTTTTTTTGCAGAAATATGATTGATTTCGAACTTCAATTTCAAATCTTGCATATAAAGGTTTATATGTACGCCGCGTTTGGCAAACCCATTAGAGTATGATGTGGTTAGTATTCCATTTTTATTAGCATATTCAACAATTTTGTCTAAATCTCGTTCGGCTGATTTAGCTATAAAAACCATATGTGCATCTTTCAATTCTTCGATTTTATCCACAAAACGAATATTGACTTTTCGGTTCTTGATTTTTTGTGTTGCGAATATTTCTTCAAATCTGTTTCCAAATGTATTATTTCCGTAGTAATACAAATTGAAACCTTTCGCTTTATCGTCAAATTGAGCATTTGATTGATTTTCTATAAATCTTGTGAATCGCTCAAGATATGCTATCACGAGAGTGCTCTCGTCCGACTCTTGAGATATAGCATGGTTTGGTATAAATAGCAATAGAAAAAATGCAATTATAACTAAATAATTACAGTTATTATTTGCAATATTTTGGAAATAGTTATACAACTAAATTTCTTAAATTATATTTCGTATGATAACTTCAATCCGATAGTTAAGGGTTCCTCCAGTAAGTTCATTCTGAATAAATATGATTCTGCTTTGTTTCCAGCTTCATATTTGTATCTGTAATTATTGCCGATTTTAGAAATATTCATCAATAATACTGAAATTGTTGAATTGGGAATAAAATTATAATTAATCGAAGCGTTCAATCTGAAGTCATAATCGTAAAATGATTCTCTACTCATTACATCTAAAATATCACCGATTGCTTGTTCCTCTGATGTCCCTTCGACAATTTGTCCTACTAATTGCAATCCGTCTTTTGCTCCCTCAAATCCCCACAATAATCGTGCATTGATGTGCAAAATCAATTTCTTTTCGAATAAGTTGATGTTTGCGAATAATTTTGTGCTGTTATTTGCCCAATTATTCAAGTTATTCCCATATCCCAATGTCGAATTACCCAAATATTCAAACTTATATTCTGAATAGCTGATTCCACTTCTTTCGATTCCTGTGGCTAATTTCCAATTGAGCATATGTGTAAAGGAATGATTCAAACCTATTGCAAAGAAACTCGAGTTGTATTTGATTTCTGCTTCAATCCCTATCATTGATAAATTTCCCGTTTCGCGAGTGGTTCTATCGGGGTCATACCAGCTTAGAATGTCAATATTATTATAATTTACCGAGCCTTCTATGAGGAGATTGCCCGAATAAGTGCTCGAAAAAATCATCTCGATTGTGTTCAGCTTTTCTGGTGCTGAGATATTACCGGCTCTATTTTGCAAGAAAAGTTCTTCGGCTGTATTCATCCTGTTTGATTGTTGGGCAATAATTTTGAGCGAACTTTTTTCGTTGATTTTGTAAATCAATGCGATTCTCGGCGAAAAAAGATAATCTGAATAGCTGTCTTTATCTAATCTTGCCGATAATAATGCTGTCAATGATTTCTGAAGGATGAGTTCGGCTTCGCCATAAAATGAATACATGAAAGTTGACCAACCGTTACCTACAAAAATTGCATTTGCAGAGTCAACGCCAAAAAATAAACTTTCTCCGTAAATCGGCGAATCCGGACCGCTGATGATATTGCTATGGTCGCCCATTCTAATCATATTAGCGTCT
Source organism: Desulfobulbaceae bacterium (assembly GCA_018335795.1). Taxonomy (GTDB): domain Bacteria; phylum Bacteroidota; class Ignavibacteria; order Kapaibacteriales; family UBA2268; genus PGYU01. The sequence continues at coordinate 69,329 of JAGXRP010000066.1, forward strand.
TCAAACCAAGGGGCACCCCATTTATTGTACGATAAAGTTGTTCCTAAAGCGAATCTGAAATCATCACTTTCAATGCCATTCAACATAAAATCGCAACTCAGCTCACTTTCGGAAAAGTTATTATATTTATTCCTCAGACTTTTGTGGTCAACCAACTCATCATAAATTTTCTGGTTCGGAGCGTCGTTTGGTCCCCACATCCAAAACCATCCCATTGTCCTTGCACTATTTTCAGTTCCGAAATGAAATTTTGAAGAAATTGAATAATTATCGTCGAGTTCGATTATGTTATTTAAATTCACCAATAAATGTTCGTGTCTTACTTGCAATGGGTTGGCATATTCTCCCATTACAGCATGATTGTTTCCGTCCAATCCTATTTGGTACTGAGATTTAAGCACAGCACCATTAGTTGTGGTGCCTGAATTTGCATATCTGAACCATAGACTTGTATTATCGAATAAATCAAGCTGAAAATGGACTTTTATTTGAGGCTCATCAAAATAATCGGTCAGATATTCCTGATATCTATTATAAGTCTTGTGTTCCTCTTCAGTCCATCGGTTATACATAATTGAGAAGGCATTTTCCGGTGAATAGCCTTGAGTTTGCTGTATGCTGGCAAAACCGAATATGCTAATATCGTCAGTAATTCTTTGCGAAAATTTAGTAGAAATTCCCTTAGAATTGTATGGATAGATGTAATTAATTTTAAAGTCACTCGCATCATTGGTTGCTTTAGTTTTTGTGATTATATTGATTACACAAGCTATTGCTCCGGGTCCGTATGTAACTGAACCTGGACCTCTAATCACCTCGATTTTATCAATATCGCTTAAGTCCCAAATTTGCAATTCGGCAATTGCTCCACTTCTTGCCTTCTGATTGGCTACATGCCCATTTACTAAAATCAATACTTTGTTGTTCCTGTCCGAAATAATACCCCGAACACCGAGAGTAGGAGAATCGTAGTGGCTCATAAACAAAGCTCCGGGAATATAAGTTTCGAGCAAATCGTAAATATTTCTGTGGGGCGTCACTCGGATGTCCTCTGATGATATAGTTGTGACCATAGCAGGTTTGTCGTAATTGGACATGAACAGTAGTGAGCCTATATTGACTCTGGTGGACATCAACTCGTCAAATGTCAAGTCAAAGAGTTGCTCAGTGTTGTTTACGTTTACTTCAGCCTTTAAACAAACTGCAACAAGTAAACTCAAAATACATACTTTGTATATCAATATCATATTTCTCATAATTATGCAAGATTTAAAGATTCAATCATATTTGTTTCTACAAAAAGTTTAATCAAGCTCAAACTGCTTTTGACTCCCATCTTATTAAGAATATTTTTTCTATGAGTTTCAACCGTTCGGGAACTAATGAAAAGCAATTCGGAAATCTCTTTGGTCGAATATTCCTCCAAAACGAGTTTCAATACTTCCATTTCGCGTTTGCTCAAATTACCCAAAGCATGTTTAATATGCGTTGAGACTATTTCTCTTTTATCATTTGGCGAACTAACGTACAGACTTTTCAGGGTCCCTTTGCACAAGTAAACATCTCCATTAAGCAAAGTATTTATTGCAGTTATCACTTCATCGCTATCTGAGTATTTACATAAATAGCCGTTTGCACCCAACTTCAAGGCACGTTTGATTACCCAAGCTTCAGTATGATTTGAAATCATTAGTATCTTGATATCCGGTTCCTCCGATTTGACTTTCTTCAGAACTTGTAAACCGTCAATTTCAGGCATATCAATATCGAGTAACATAAGCTCAGGCTTGGATTGGCGAATGAAATCGAACACTTCATTGCTATTTTTGGCAAGACTGACCTTGAAACGTTCATCGGACGTAGTAAGCATCATCTTAATCAGCTTTGCAATCAGATAATGGTCGTCAGCTATCAGTATGTTTATATCGTTAATCATCCTCATTAACCCCGAAAGCATTTTTAATCTTCTTAAATCTTTACAATCCAAAATAAGCATTTTCTATTAAGTCGCCAAGAAAAATCACAATTTTGAATGAAAATACCAAATACTACGTAAATTGGAAAAATGAGTGGTATGATTGAATTTTAGAGCATGTTTTACATTTGTTTATATAATTAGGCAAATCTGCACTTGTTTTGTTAAGTATGAAGAAGATATGAATGTTTGTGATGGAAAAATATAGTGTCTGACCCGATTTAAACATATAGTGCAGAATACAAAGGCGAATCAAGTTGCTTTGTAATGGGATTGATGAAGCATTCAATATAGCTCGGACTATTTCTGATAGTTGACGCACTGTTTGAGGATATGCCACGCCACGCACCTTATCTATACTCTTCGATTCTCCTCTCGTATGGAAAGAGCTTTCAGGACAGCCACCGGAGAATGAAAAGATTTGGGTCGGTTGACAAGGAATTTATTGTAGTTTGAAGGTGAATCGAAACGCAGGCAAAAATGAAATGTGTAAAGAAATTGATTATGATAGTACCCAAATAAAAGCACTTAATGTTCAACGTAAGAGCAATACTTTGCCTTGGCCGCAACTACAGATGTAACACTGTCTAGAGAGGAATTTAAATTAATATTTATATTATTTCACCTCTTTCGGTATAATAATATTGCTAATGAATTTATCACTATTGAAAATGCTGTCAATTTGTAAATGAATACAGATATGTCATCATAAGCCGAGCCTTTCAGCATTATCATTCTTGTTGATTGCATATAATACTTTACGGGATTAAATTCGGTCAGAACTTGAGCCCAATAGGGCATATTTTCTATCGCTGTAAAAAGACCGCTTAAAAGTATAAATATTACGGAGAAGAACCATGTGAAGAGCATTGCCTGTTGTTGTGTCGAAGTTATTGTTGATATAAATAGTCCAATTCCGAGAATTACTGTAAGATAAATTGCTGAAATAGCAAATAATAACCATAAACTGCCTTCCATTGGAATATCAAAAAATACTTTCGCTAATATCAGTCCGAAACCAAGCTCGAATAATGCAATGAACCAAAAGGGGAGCAACTTCCCTAATAGTAATTCACTTTTTTTGATTGGAGTCACATTCAATTGTTCAAGTGTACCGATTTCTTTCTCCCGAACAATGTTCATAGAGGAGAGGAATAATCCAATCATAGAAACTAATAACACCAATATACCCGGTACCATAAAAGTAGTATAATTGAGTTCGGGATTGAACCAATGTGAGTATTCAATATTTATAAACTTTTGATTTATATTTATATAACCTTTATTTCTACTGAATGAATTGATTAATTCATTTACAACTGAGTTTGAATAGAACATTGCTAAGCCCGCTTTGGCACCGTCTATTGCGTTTACCGTTACGTGGACTCCGGATTCCTGTGATGTGAGTAAATTCTTCTCGAAACCATTAGGAATTTCAATATATAAATCAATGCTTCCTTCCATTAATTTTGATTCTGCTAACTTCTGATTTCCGTAATTCCAATGAGTGATGAAATAGTTATTTCCATTAAATTTTGCGATGAATTCCGATGAAAACGTTGAGTTGTCATTATCCACAATCAGCAAGGAAATGTTCTTTATGTCAAACGTTGCCGCATGAGCAAGAAGTAGGAGTTGAACAATTGGCATCATTATAATCATCCTTGACATCACTTTGTCACGGAAAATCTGTGTAAATTCTTTTTTAAGTATAATAAATAAGTTTCTCATTAATCAAGCCTTTCTTTGAAGTTAAATATACTCAAACCCAGAAATAATACTATAAATCCGCAGATATACAATGTTTCGTTGATAATATTTCCAATTCCTGCACCTTTCAACATTACTGATTTAATAATTGTATTGAACCATCTTGCCGGAATAAAGTTTGTGATGAATTGCAACCACTGTGGCATATTTGATACAGGGAATATAAAATCAGATAGCAGTATTGTGGGTAGCATCAGTCCCATAAGAGAAATCATTAAAGCAACTTGTTGACTTTTTGAGACTGTAGAAATCAACAATCCAAGGGATAACGACATAATTATAAACAACAAACATTCAAACATAAGCAGAAGCAAACTTCCCTGAATTATTACACCAAAAACAACCGTACCCAAAATTAGTATGACAATAATATCAAATAAGGCAATCAAAAGATAGGGGATTAACTTTGCAAATATTATCATGTATGAATTCAAAGGTGATGTCAGCAAATACTCCATTGAACCAAATTCATGCTCTCTTGTCAGTGATAGCGCTGTCATCATAGCCCCAATCAGCATCATCAAAATAGTAATTAAGCCGGGAACAAACAGAAATGAGCCTTTCATCTCGGTATTATACCGCATTTTGACATCAATCTTAAAATTAGGACTAATATTATATTCAATCATTATGAAATTATTGACTAATGACTTAGCATAATTCACGAGAGTATTTGCTACATTAGGGTCCGTAGCATCTGAGATAATCTGGATATTAGCTGTATTGAACTTTGTCAAATTACTTTCAAAGTCAGATTCATAAATAATTATCATCTTAATTCTGCCTTTTTTGAAGACATCTATTATTTCATCATCTGATTTAATTATCTCTTCTAATTTAAAATATCCGGAATTAATGATATTACTTGTGATTTTCGATGTCAGCTCATCTTTGGATTTGTCGTAAATACCAATAGGGGCATCATTTATTTCGTTTGTGATAGCGAATCCGAATAGAATAATCAGTATTGCCGGCATAGATAGTAATATAGTCAAGGTCCTTTTATCACGCCAGATATGAATAAATTCTTTCCATACAAACACTCTGAATTTTTTCATTTTCTCTTTACCTCTGCAATTTTTATGAAAACTTCATTCATATCAATGGCATTATAATCAGATTTCAGTTTAGCCGGAGTACCTAATGCCGCAATCCTTCCTTCAGTCATCATCGAAATTCTATTGCAATATTCGGCTTCGTCCATATAATGAGTTGTTACAAATATTGTCATTCCCGAATATGCATATTCATAAATCAATTCCCAAAAACCGCGACGGGTTATGGGGTCAACCCCGCCGGTAGGTTCATCAAGAAATACAATTTCCGGCTTATGAATTATTGCGGTTGAGAAAGCAAGTTTTTGTTTCCATCCAAGTGGAAGTGATGAGAGCATCTCATTTTTTATACTTTTCATATTGAGTTTCTCGAGCATCTCATTGGTTCTGTTTCTGATTTCCTTTTTCTCTAAACCATAAATTCCTGCATAAAAATCAATATTTTCTATGATGCTTAAATCTTCATAAAGGGAAAATCTCTGACTCATATATCCAATATTACGCTTTATTTTCTCACTCTCTTTATATATGTCGAAACCTGCAATTCGTGCTGTACCCGATGTCGGCATCAATAGTCCGCAAAGCATTTTCATAGCGGTAGTTTTCCCTGCACCATTAGCACCAAGAAATCCAAAAATTTCGCCCTGCTCTACATCAAAGGAAATATTATCAACTGCAGTAAAATTGCCGAATATTTTTGTAAGATTCTCAACTGTAATTGATTTCACATGTTTCATAAAATCTCGCTGTTTTTTGTTTGCATTAAAAGTATAAAAGCATCTTCAATTGTAGGTTGGATAAGTTCAAAAGAAACTAAACCAATATTTTGTTTTTTAATATACTCCTGAATTAAATCAATACCGGAATCATTTTTTTCTAAAACTAAATGAAGTGATTCACCGAAAGGATAAACCAATGAATCATTGGAAAATCTTCTCAAAGCCTGCAATGTAAGATAATTATTGTAAGACTTAACTTTGTAAAGTAAATTCTCATATTTTCCGATAATTTCGTTTGGTGAATTTGATTCCAAAATTCTACCATTTTGAAATAAGGCAATTCTATCACATAGAGCTGCTTCATCCATATATGGAGTGGATACTATTGTTGTTATCCCGAAATTTATGAGTTTTTTAAGCATTTTCCAAAGGTCACGACGAGATACAGGGTCAACACCTGTCGTTGGCTCATCAAGCAATAACAATTCCGGCTTATGAATCAGAGAACATGAAAGAGCAAGTTTCTGTTTCATGCCGCCTGATAGTTTTCCTGCTTGTCTGTCCTTAAATGGCTCTAAATGAGAATAAATATCTTCAATCAAATGATAATTTGTTCTTATATCACTATCGTAAATAGTTGCAAATAAAGTAAGATTCTCTTCGACAGTTAAATCCTGATAAAGAGAAAATTTACCGGGCATATATCCAATAACTTTTCTAATTGATTTGTAATCCTTCACATTATCAAATCCAAGAACCTTAATTTTACCTGAATTTTGTTTGATTAATGATGCAATCATTCTAATCAGCGTAGTTTTACCACTGCCATCAGGACCAACCAAACCGAATATTTCGCCTTTTATTACACTAAGATTAATATTATCCACAGCACAAGTTGTGTTGTAAGTTTTTGTAATATTTTCAACTTCAACTACGGTATTCATATTATTTACTCTGATTTCTGAAAATTACTTCACCCGGCATACCAATTTTAATCTTCCCATCATTTTTGACTAAAACTTTGATTGGGTAAACTAAATTTACACGCTCATCTTTGGTCTGGATAATTTTGGGTGTAAACTCAGATTTATCGGATATGAAAGTAATTTGTCCTTTGTAAGTATAATAATCATCCTGATTTTTATCAATTCTGACCTCGACTTCCTGACCAAGATTGATTTCACTCAACTGACTGCCTGAAACATATGCTTTTAGGTAAAGAACATCTAAATTTGCAATTTTGAATAATATTCTGCCCATAGTAGCTAGTTCTCCGGTAGCTGAGTAAGACCTAAGCAAAGTACCGTTGATAGGTGACTTAATAACTGACCTGCTCAGATTGTCTTCGATTTGGTTTATTTGTACTCTCAACGGTTCAATTTCGGATATAATTCCCTTATTTGTTTGAGAAAGTGTAGATGTTGTAGCGGTAATATTCTTTTCTATTATTGCAATTTGACTTAGAATATCATCTAATTGTTTTTTTGGTGCCGCTGAATCGGATACTAAGGCTTCAAATCTTGACTTCTCTTTATCCATTGCTCTTTTCTGCTCTAACAGGACATTTATTTGTGGCGAGATATCCCTTGTTTTACTTAATACTGCATTTATCTGAGCTTCCAATTGTAGTTTTCTCAAATATAATTGAGTAGTATCTAATTTGAGCAATACTTGATTTTCAGATATTGTAGCACCTTCAGTAGCATTGATTTCGATTATTTTTGCATTTAACTCTGATGACAAATTAATTTCATCTGCTTCAAAACTTCCATAAGCGTCAGTTTTATATGTATCGTTTTCACATGATACTGATATTAAAGCAATGAATAATATTAAAACTATTTTTTGTTTCATTTCAAAACTCCTTGATAATTTCCTGATTTAATTAGAATGTTACTTTTTGCATTTTCAAGCATAATTCTATGGATTTGCATATTGATTTCGTATTGCTGAAGTGAATTTAATTCAGATAAATATTCATTAACAGTAGCAGTGCCACCGATTAATTGATTATATTTATCTTTTATGATTCTTTGCTGAAGCTCAAGAATAGTAATATCTTGCATCAATAAAGATTCCGCCTTGTTCAACTCTGTCTTTTCGTTAGATAATTGTGTATTGATTTGTCGAATCAATTCCAGCTTGTCAGCCTCTAAATTCCTGTTCTGTAATTCTGCGATTTCGGCATTTCTTGCACCCGAAAACCAGGAAAATGGTTTCCAACTCATTTTGATTCCAACAATATAAAAGTCAGACCATTCCTGCTCAAACATATTCAATTGATTTGGAATCCCATAACCAACCTTAGCAAACGCTTGAAACTTTGGCATAGTTTCAGTATGTTTCATTTCTGATTTTACCAAATTAATTTCCTGAAGTTTCCCTAAAGCGTAAATCTCATTTCTGTTAATTTTCAGAGATTGCAATTGCGATTCATCTATATTATTGTGGATAAGTCCGGTAATATCATCTATCTCACAATACGTATTCAAATTACCCATAATATTTCTCAAATCATATTGTAACGACTCAAGATTTTGCTTACGAGCTTGAATTTGAATCTCAATCGCATCAATGTCGCCTCTTACTAAAACACCATTCTCAACCAGTGACCTGATTTGCGATTTATTACTTTCCAGTGTGTTAATAGCTGTTGTTGTGCTGTTGATTATTGCATCAATTTTTCTTGCAGCAAAATACATATTGGCTACTGCTTCAATCACATTTCTTAGTTTTGCTTTAGAATTTTCGGAATTTGTTAAAGCCGAAATTTCAGATAATCTGGTATTTTTTGATATTGCTCCACCATCCCAGATTACCTGTGATACATTTAGACTGACATTATATTGGTCCTGCCTTAAAGTGGGTAGGGAAACGCCCGGAAATTTTAATGGAAGTTCAAAAATATCTGATTGATATGTAGCTTGTGCGTCTATATTGAATTGAGGATAATAATAGCTTATTAAATCCAAAACTTCCTTTTCGGAAATTTTAGAATAATTTTCCTCCATCAAAGAGTATTTCGAGCTCTTGACTGCTGACATTAGAAGCTCATCTAAGGAATAATCTTTCGAATATGAAAGACTACTACTAAGAATTAAGAATAAAATCAATTTTTTCATATTTTCACCATATATTTTAATTGCACGATTTAACTATTTGGTTAAATGGTAAGAAAATTTTTTATATACTAATCCATTTTTTTATTACTTCAAATACAACGTTCTTACGCTCTATCAGTATTGTACGGTATTCATCATCATTAGTCTTAAACAAATGCTTTAACAGAGGCTTGCCGACAAATGGAAAAATGCACATTGATACTGTATTCAGGATTAGGTGCTTTGTATCAATATCACGTATTCTACCAGCCTGGATTTCAGCTTTTACATTCAAGTCAATTGCATTATAAATAATCTCAAATTTATCAAAAATCAATTCTTTTATCACATTTGGATTACGCGACAATTCTCTAATGATAAAAAGTGGGATGTAAGGATTTTTATCAAGTAAATCTATGTAACTTGAAATGAAAAGCTGAATTTTATCCATAAATGATGTATCAGAGCTAAAAATCCCACTCATCTTTGGAACAAATTGCTTGAAAGTTATTTCAAAAATTTTCATAAAAAGCTTTTCTTTACTGCGAAAATAGTAGTGTAGGAGCGCCTTATTCATTCCGGCGGTATCAGCTATTTCCTGCATCCTCGTACCGTCAAAGCCTTTTTCAATAAAGACCTGTCGTGCGGCATTTAATATCTTTTCTTCAGTATTCTTATCGTCATTCATAGTACATTAACTAAATGGTTAAACTCAATGGTTCAAAAGTAACAAAAAAAAATATACTATGCAAATTTTTTTTTAAACGGAATTCCATGAATCGATTTTGGATACAACTAATCTAAAATTTAAATCTATAAAGTCTCAAATCACATCTAAAGGAACCATTTGTGTAGAATTTGTCCATGTACTCCCATGGTCTGCCGTTAATAATATATACCAAAACCTAACCATACTATAACTTATACAGCATTTAAAAGTATCAAAACTTTTGAAGAAGTGTTGAATCAATCTATTACCAAAGTACAGCCGAGTAGAGATAAAATCCGGTGATAGTGTTTGGTCAAGCAATATTGACTCATAAAGAACGGAACTAAGTACTGTACAGAATATTTTAAAAGAATTTCTGCAGTTCAGCAATTCTACATCAACCCTCACGGCATCAAGTCAGGTACTATCATGAGATTTGAAAACATAGCTCCATCCGCTATTGCGAAGGTATATCGTGTAATTGTCAGCCTCACCGGCAAACAAGACTTCACAGCGAATTTTTGCATCTTGAGACGTGATTTGTCCTTTGTTTTCAACGAAAGAGTATCCGGCAAAAGCATAACAGTTGCTGAATAAAAGCGCAATACACAAAGAAAGCAGTAATCTTTTCATGATATAACTTCCAAATAATTCTGCCAAAGATATATAATGCGTTTCAATTTTCAGTTTATCAGTGATTTCAAACTACTTTTCCACCATTGAAACCTTCATTTATAGGAAATACAAAAATTCATTCAAATTCAAAAAATTAAATATTCTTCATAAACGGAAATAAACATTGTTAGAGAGAGGGTGTATCAGCGTTTATATTGATAGTATTCATAAGTATTCTCAAGAAAGGACTTATGAATAGGGCTATTTCAGCCTCAATTTATTACACTTGTTGTTAAATACTCGAAACAATGCTCCCAGAGCTAAAAAAAGCGAGATTAGTTAGTACCAAACTCGCTTTTCGCCGTACTCCCTCCGGGGCTCGAACCCGGGACCTACTGATTAAGAGTCAGTTGCTCTAGCCAGCTGAGCTAAGGAAGCATTCAAAAATACGGCTTTTTTTTGAAATAACATGAACTTTAATTGCCGGAAATCAAATTTCCGGTGATTTTAAGCAATGTCGTTTCGGATTGCTTCAACTGATATTTTGTTTCGGTTAGCCGTGTGCGAGCTATATTAAGTTTATTTTGCACTTCTCGAAATTCTAATGGTGTGATGATACCCAAATTTAGCCGGTCAGTTGCTAATGCCATATTTTCTTCTGCTACTGCAATATTTTCGAGTTCAAAATCAAGCTTCATTTTCAAGGCATTATATGTGTTTTGAACTTTTCTGAGTTCCGAGAAAACGGATTGTGCTGTCTGACGATACAGTATATCGCTCATCTCTATACGAATTTGGGCATTTTCGGACTCTCTGCTGCTGTTTAAGCCATCAAATATGTTTAGCGATAGGTTCAAGCCATAATTAAGCCCATATGAGGTATTTTCGCTCAAAAAACCCGATTGTGATTTTGCACGTGCCCAATTATATGCACCAAAGGCATTTACTCGTGGCAAAAAATTTGAATTCGAAATACTTGATTCCAAATCTGCGAGCTTTTGATTTTGTTTAGCTAATAATAATTGTGTATTTTGATTTTCAATAATATTATTAGGGGTTTCGGCTATATTAGGTAGTAATTCAATTTCGGATTCGACATCGAAATCATCGTAGTCACCGATTCCAATCATTCGTTTAAGCTCGATTTTTGCGTTTTGATATTCGATAGTAGCATCAATCGAATCGGCAATGTCACTATTCAAATCCGTTTTCGCTTGTAGGACATCAAATTTTGATAATTTGCCTAATGTTTCACGCAATTCGGTTAGAGACATTCTTTCGCGGGAAATCTCCAAACTTTCTTCAATATTAATTAATTCGGCTTTAATTCTGACAATTAAAAAATATTGATTTATAATATCTGTAGCGCTTAATTCAAGCATATTTTTATATTCAAGTTCTCCAATTCTCTGCATTTCTGCTAATTGCTCTTTTCGCAAGAACATACGTGTGCCGTCGAATATCGTCCAATTTAGGGCAATTCCAGCATCCAATTGGTCAGAAACTGCTCCGGTACGGTTTACTTCTCGTCCATCTAAGTAGAGTTGATTGACATTCAAAACTGATTTGCGGAGACCTGCATTTGCATCAAGTGATGGCAGAAATCCTGCAGTGCCGATTGAATTATTATTTTGGTCAATTTCTGATTGTTTCGACGCAAAAAGTACGGCATGATTATTCGCAAAAGCAAGTTTCAGAGCATCTTCCAATGTCAATAAACCTTGTGCAAGAACTTGCCCGTTCATTATAATCAAGCTGAAAGCTACTAACGAAATATTTTTGAATAATTTTATCATCATTTCATTTTCAAAATTAGTTTATAGTTTCGGTAACTAAATTTTCAGCTTCTTTTAGCTCGTCTGTCATAACGGCTTCTTTGCCTGAGAAATACGAATAGATTGCAGGAATAACATACAAAGTCAGCAATGTTGCTAAAACCAATCCACCGATTACCGCAATACCCATAGAGCGTCGGCTTTCTGAGCCTGCTCCGATGGCAAGAGCTATTGGTAAAATACCAAGTATAGTTGACAAAGATGTCATCAAAATAGGCCTGAATCTCAAATATGCAGATAGTTTTGCAGCTTCAAATGGAGTACTACCTTTTGCTTTAATTTGATTTGCAAATTCGACAATTAAAATACCATTTTTTGTTACTAATCCAATTAGCATAATTTGCCCAATTTGACTAAAAATATTAATTGTTTGCCCGAAATACCATAATGAGAATATCGCTCCTCCGATTGCGAGTGGCACGGTGAACATAATTATAAATGGGTCGCGGAAACTCTCAAATTGTGCGGATAAAACTAAATATATTAAAATCAATGCAAGCGCAAAAATGAAAACCAAACTCGATGCACTTTCCTGATAATCTTTTGATGGTCCATCTAATGATGTGTACATTGTTTCATCCAAAATACTTCCGGAAATTCTTTCCATCACACTAATTCCGTCCGCAATTGTTTTGTCGGGAGCTAATGATGCTGATATTGTTGCCGATGCAAACCTGTCAAATCTGAAAAGTTGCGGGGGGGAGCTGGTTTCGGAAACTGTAACAACATTATCGAGTTGTATCAACTCACCACGATTATTTCTGACATAAATAGATTTCAAATCAAGTGGTTGATTTCTATTTTGGCGCTCTAATTGCCCGATTACCTGATATTGCTTACCATCCATTACGAAGAAGTCAAACCTTGCTCCGCTGAGTGTAAGTTGCAATGTTTGCGCTATGTCTGCAATAGATAGCCCCAAATCACGAGCTTTCATACGATTGATATCAACTTGCAATTCCGGTTTATTGAATTTCAAATTTACGTCTGCTTGTGCAAAAGTAGCGTCATTCATAACACTATCCATAAATATCGGAATTATGGATTGTAATTTCTCTAAATTTGGTGCTTGTAACACATATTGTACAGGCAATCCACCTCTGGAAGAACCAATTGATTGTTCTTCTATAACAAAGCTCCTTGCATCGGGTAGTTGAGGTAATATTTTTTGAATATTTTGAGCAACTTGTTTTTGCGAAGCTTCTCGTTCGTCAGGTTCAGACAACATTACTCGTACAAATCCACTATTTACAGAACTTGATGCACCAAATCCCGGCGAAGTAATCGAAATTAAAGTTCTCTTTTCAGGGATATTTTGTTCTAACAAATCAACTAAATCATTCATGTATAGCTCCATGAAATCATAACTTGTGCCTTCGGGTGCTGTAGAAAGGACCCGTAGCGAACTGCGGTCTTCAACAGGTGCTAATTCACTCGGAAGCTGACTGCCAAAAAAATAAATCATTCCCATTGCAACAAAAATAATCGGAAATGAAAGCCAACGTCGCTCCATGAACCAATCGAGTGAGTTCGCATAGTTCTTTGTCATCGAAACGAAGAATGGTTCAGTCGCTTCGTAAAATTTATTGTGTTTAGTTCTCTTTTTCAAAATTTTCGTTGCAAGCATCGGAGTCAAAGTCAATGCAACGAACGATGAAATTATGACAGCACCGGCTATGACAATCCCAAATTCCCTGAATAATCGCCCTGTTAGCCCTTCAAGGAATAAAATAGGCATAAATACCGATGCAAGGGCTACAGTTGTTGCTATTACTGCAAAGAAAATTTCTGCAGTTCCTTTCACTCCAGCTTCTTTTGGTGACATCCCGAGTTCGATTTTTTTGTAAATGTTTTCAAGAACAACTATGGCATCGTCCACAACTAATCCGATTGCAAGTACAATCCCGAGAAGTGTAAGTACATTTATAGAGAAATTAAACAAATACATTATGAAAAATGAACCAATCAGAGAAATCGGAATTACCAATACCGGAATTATTGTCGTTCGCCAATCCCGCAGAAAGAAAAATATTATGAAAATTACTAATCCAAATGCAATGAAAACAGTTTGCACAACTTCGTCAATTGATTGTCTGATAAAAGTTGTTTGGTCGAATCCAATGCCGATTTCGATATCAGCAGGCAAATCTTTCTTGATTAGTTCTATTCGGCGGTAAAATTCATCTACTATTTCGATATAATTGGCTCCGGGCTGAGGAATCAGAACTACCCCCACCATTGGAATCCTATCACGCTTTAGTAATGTTCGCTCGTTTTCGGGGAATAATTCTGCTCTACCGACATCTTTGAGTCTGACAATTCCGTTTCCGTCTTGCTTTATTATTAAATCATTAAATTCGGTGACATTTGTTAATCTGCCTAATGTCCTGACAGTTAGTTCAGTATTCTGACCTTCAATTCTACCTGTCGGCAATTCAACATTGTTTCGGTTTAATGCGTCGCGAACATCTAAAGGTGTCATTTCAAATGCAGCTAATTTATATTGGTCTAACCACAACCTCATTGAATATCGCTTTTGCCCCCAAATTCTTATTTCGCTCACACCGTCAATCGTTTGCAATCGTTCTTTGAATACATTTTCAGCAATAGCGGATAAAACAAGCAATGAACGCGTTTCACTTTTTATATTCAAAAAGGCTATCGGGCTTGCATCTGCATCAGCCTTGCTAACTGTAGGTGGGTCTGTGTCCGGCGGCAAATTACGCTCTGCCCGAGACACTCTGTCCCGAACGTCATTTGCAGCAGCTTCCAAATCTACATCAATATTGAATTCAACTGTTATTGTGCTTCTGCCGTCGCGGCTGACTGATTTGAGCGACCTGATTCCTGCTATGCCGTTGATTGATTCTTCTAATGGTTCAGTTATTTGTGTCTCCATTACATCGGCATTTGCACCTGTGTAATTTGTGGAAACTGTTATGATAGGAGGGTCAACACTTGGATATTCACGCACACCCAGAAAAGTATAACCGATTGCTCCAAACAAAACGATAACAATTGACATTACTGTCGCTAAAACGGGTCTTTTTATGCTTATTTGGGATAAACTCATATTTTTATTATATATTTGATATATCTACTTTCATTCCTGGGCGTAACATCATTATTCCAGAGGTTATCAACGAATCTCCGGCTTGCAAACCGTTTGTTATGCTGACATGTGTTTCATTTCTGAACCCCGAACTGACATTGCGAATTACAGCTTCTCCATTTTCATAAACATATACCTTGTCCGAATCTAAGTCGGGAATGAGAGCTTGTGTAGGAATCATAAACAATTCTTCTTTCGTATCTTTGATTAATTCTACTTCTACATATGTTCCGGGGAAAATGCGGTCTGTGTTTTTGTACTCCGCTCTCAGCCTTACAGTTCTGGTGGACCTGTCAATTCTTGGCTCGATTACGTAAACTTTTGCAGTATGTACTTTGTCACTTGGAGGGACTTTGAATTGGACGTTTTGCCCGGCTTTAATTTCTGTTGCATAGCGTTGTGGAATTGTAAAATCAAGTCTTAATCTGTCAATAACTTGTAATGTTGTGATTACTTTCTCAGGTGATACTATTGCACCGTTACTGATTTCCCTGATTCCCAAAATGCCCGAAAATGGTGCCCGAATCTCAGTTTTATCAATCATAGCCTGAATATAGCTCACGGTAGCTCTTTGCATATTTAGCTCATTCAAAGATATTTCGTACTCTTCCAAGCTGATTCCCTTTTTGTCGAGTAATTGTTTTTGTCGGGATTCGATGCTCTCCAAAAGCTTGATTCTCTCTTTCGCACGCAAAAACTCCGCTCTCAAATCAGAATCATTCAACTTAACCAAAATATTGCCTTTCTGAGTGTTACCGCCTTCGGTGAAGTTAATGGAAGTAACTCTACCGCTTATTTCGGGTTTGATTTCAACTTCCTCAAAAGGGGAGAGGGTGCCACTCAAGACCAATTTGTCTTCGATGATTTCCCTTTGTACTATTTGGATTTGTACCCTTAGATTGGCTTGCTCAACCTTAGCATTATTCGGCTTTTTCTCGGATTGTAATAGTTTGGGAATAAATACAATTGCAACTAAAATTATTATTATGCCGATTATGGTTGTGTATTTTATTACTTTAGAACTCATTATGTTGTTAGTTTTTTTAAAAAGATAGCGACGAATCAATAATGATTGTATTTATTAACTGAAAATGAATAGAATATGAAGAAAAAAGAATTTATAAAACACGGCTATCAAATAATTGATAAAATAGCCGAGTATTTGTCCGAAGCAGACAAATATCCTGTTCGTTCGCAAGTCAAGCCCGGAGAAATCAAAAGCCAAATCCCGACTACTCCTCCCAACGAAAGTCAGAACTTTGATGAGATTTTGAACGATTTTGATAATATTATTGTACCTGGTCTCACTCATTGGCAAAGTCCGAATTTTTACGCTTATTTTCCTTCCAACACAAGCTATCCCTCTATTTTGGGCGAATTGATGACCTCAGGCTTGGGTGTAAATACTTTTTCGTGGGAAACATCTCCCGCAGCAACTGAATTAGAAGAAATAGTGACGGATTGGCTTCGTCAAATGATTGGTTTGTCCGATGATTTTGTCGGTGTGATTCATGATACAGCTTCGACGGCAACACTATGTTCTATACTGACTGCACGCGAAAAAATGTCAAACTTCGAATCAGGCAAGAAAGGCATCGGTGGCAAAATCTTTAGAGTCTATGCTTCATCCGAAATACATTCATCCGTTGATAAAGCTGTCCGCATAGCCGGAATCGGCACTGATAACTTAGTCAAAATCCCTGTGGACAATAATTTTGCTATGCGTGCTGATTTGCTCCGCCAAGCCATCGAATCCGATTTGAAGGCAGGATTCACACCTATGTGTGTAGTTTCGGCAATGGGTACGACCGGCTCTTTGGCATTCGACCCAATTGCAGAAAATTATAAAATTTGCAAAGAGTTTGGTCTGTGGCATCACATTGATGCTGCATATGCAGGAAGTGCATTCATTTTGGAAGAGTTCAAACATTTGTCCGAACTCGCCTCACATTGCGATACTTTTGTTTTCAATCCTCACAAATGGCTTTTCATCAACTTCGATTTCTCAGCATATTTCGTCAAAGATGAAGAATCATTGATAAGAACTTTCGAAATTTTACCCGAATACTTGCGATACAAAAGGGGGTCGGAAGTTAAGAATTATCGGGATTGGGGAATACAATTAGGACGACGTTTCCGAGCCTTGAAAGCATGGTTTGTCATTCGCAGTTTTGGAGTAGATGAATTAAAAGCCAAGATTCGTAACCATATTGCATTAGGGTTTATGTTTCATGATTGGGTCAAATCCAATGAAAATTTTGAGATTTTAGCTCCCGTCGTTATGAATTTAGTCTGTTTCCGATTACATCCTATCGGACTTGATGACGAATCGGTTTTGAATGGCATTAATGTTCAATTGCTCGACGATATCAATTCAACAGGGAAAGTTTTCTTAAGCAAAACGAAATTAAATGATAAATTTGCAATTCGAATGGTAACAGCTAATTTGAACCTTACCGAACAACACATTCGTGATGCTTGGAATTTGATTGTTGAAACTTCAGACGAGCTAATTCGTAAAAGACTTTTACGCTAACATATTTAAAATAAATGAAAATAAACAGAGTTATTTTGTTCATCGCTTTCCTCATGATTGCATTCTTATGCAAATCATGTTTCCTTATACCTATTGCACTTGTTGAACAATTGGATAGCTTGGAAGAAGCAAAAATTAAAAATGATTCGACATATAAGAGAATTTACCTTAGCGGTAGCAATAGAATAGCCTCAGCAGATGATTTTTTCGCAGAATATGGCAAACAAATTGATTCTATTGCATCAGTCGCTACTGTCGGCAAATCTGATTCCAACAATTTTAATTATGACATTAGAACTTACCCAACTTATTATTCAATAACTTTATCTGAAGCTAAAAATAATGATAAAAAAGCTATTGATTTGAAATTTGATATAATAAACGTAGATGATTCGAATTATCCTGATGAAATTAAAATCAGAGCGCTTGTTTATGATAACGAAGGCAAATACATCAGCGGACTTGCTCATCCATATCTTTCGGAAGGCAGAACTGTCGGCGATTATTGGAAAAGCGTACATGACAGTTGCCGAGGTGTAAATAACGAAATTGAAAAATTCGATGTTGTTGAAGTTCGCGAAAAAGAAGCTCAAAAACATGCCATAGCTTTTGCATTAGACCATTCTCCATCTATGGGAAGTCATCGCATCGCTCGTTTGCAAATTGCAGTTCAAAGGCTTTTGCGTGCCATCAAGCCCGGCGATGCCGTTGCTATTGTCAAATTTGATTCCAAATTGCATACGGAAGTTGACTTGACTTATGAAATGAAATCAGCAATGCAGAATTTCATTGTTGATAGTGGTAAATCGGGTAAATACGGCGGTGGGACTGCGCTCTTCGATGCGGCAAATCACGGGATCAGCCTATTAAACAAAGCTGACGATTCCTATAAAAAAGTGCTCATAGCCTTTAGCGACGGTCAAGATAACTCTTCAAAATCTAAAATTGATAGCTTGTTGAGGTTTGCAAAAGCTTCGAATGTCGAAATTTATTCAATCGCTTACGGTGCTGCAGATAAATCTCTCGAAACTATGGCAGAATATACCGGTGGTAGAATGTATCGCACTTTGTCTTCGAATGAGTTCCCATTCATTTTCAGAGATATTTACTTATTGCTCAAAAACTATTACTTGATTAGCTATCGTCCGCCAGAATGTGACAATTTGCACAAAGTCAATGTCAAGCTTGGCTCTGCGGATGGGAGACTCGCTTTCGATGCCAGCGGGCAATACGATAGAAGCGTCTTCCAGAAATATTCACCGGTCGGCACAATCGCAATTATGAATATTGAATTTGATTTCGGCAGCGACAAAATCGAAGCTGAATCATATCCAATGTTGGATAAAATTTCCGATGCTATGAAAAATAATCCCAATATAAAAATACTAGTCACCGGTCATACTGACGATATTGGAAGCAATGAAAGCAATTTGGCACTTTCCGTGCGACGGGCTGCATCAGTCAAAGCTGCACTCGTCCAACGCGGAATTACCCCAGATAGAATCAAAACTGTTGGCAAAGGTGAAAGCATGCCGATTGCACCCAATAATTCAGAGGAAAATCGCAGAATTAATCGCCGAACCGAATTCACTATAATCGAGAATTGATATGATAAAATACATTTTCATTTTTTTAATATTAGCTTCAAATCTGCTCAATTCGCAAATTCGGATAGATTCAGCATTTGGCAAAATAGGGCTAAGCACCGAAATGGCTATCACCATCAGCCCGGAATTGCTCGAACAAAATATTAATATGGAAGGGAAATTCACATTATCTAATCCTACAGTCTTTTTCCCCGATTCAGTGACTACTTTGGCTTCAGGATTAAATTGTTCTCTGACGAGATTAAATGAATTCGACTACGAATTTACCGTTTCAGGAGCTCTTAGCGGAGATTTAACTGATTCGTTGGATATTTTCATTGTCGGCGAACTTTTAGCAGGATATGACTCGATTTGTGTGCTTAATTTTGATTATATCAAAGTCGGCTCGACAATATTATCAGATTTATCCGGAATTGTGGTTTCTGAATCTATTGGCACTCCATTGCCATATGTCCGAAGGACGGTTCTGAGTATGAATTATCCGAATCCAATATTAGCAGGCGAATCCACAGAGTGGGCTTATAAAATTGATTTACCTTCCGAAGTTAGATTTATCATTTACGATTTAACCGGCAAAGTTTACGAAGATATTGATTTGGGGCTTGTTCCACCCGGTCAGCATAAATTTGTCTTTCAAACAAACCCGACTTTCGCTGCCGGAGTTTATTTAATTAATTTCATTTCCCCAATTGCTTCAAACAAAAGAATGTTTATGGTGATTAAATGAAAATATTATTATTAATCACATTGTTATTTTTTGCGCTCAACTCCGCAGTACTGGCTCAAATTGAGGGAGAAGACCAACAATTAGATTCACTATGGAATTTAGAAGATTTGAACCCCGATGATTACGATTTTACTGAAGATTTTCCGATGACTTATTCCAAAGGATGGTTTCCGCGTCCATTAAAAACCACTTTCGGGATTGGTTTGAGTTATGCCGGCGGTAGCACTCATGATGCAGCAACAAAAATGCGCTCTAATTCTTTTGTGCCTACCTACAATGGATTTCAGGGTGGATATGGTTTCAAGACAGACCAACAGGAAATCAAGAAACAAGGTTCAGAAGATTTTGAAGACGAATATCCCGAACCAACTCTCTGGGATTTGGGTTTGACAGGTTTTTTCTCTTCTAAATATTTAATACTTGAAGCTCAAGCCAATTATAGCCGAACTCACGGAATTCTATCTTCTATTGACGATACTCGCTCATTCTTGAATTTGGCTGGACATAAACAGAAGTTTCTCGAGGGTGCAGTTGTTCATATTGCTGACCATAATATCAGATTGTCGCTCGGACTGACAATTCCGATTTATGGAGCATTTGTATTCGAGAGTTTTTCAATTTCATCATATTATTACATCCAAGGCGGTGTAGTATTTGAGTTTCCAGTGTCGAGTAAAGCCACACAATATTTCCAAATATTGGATGTTAAAGACGATTTACGATATGGCAATGGGACAGACACAGTAAGGGTGATGCATGATGTCAAACTTAAAACTTTGACTGATGTCAGGAAAAGTTTCGAAATTGCAATTGGCGGTATTACTGATTTCAACATTATTGGGCTCGAATACAGCCTCAGGTATTCATTTATGTTCAATTCAATGTTAACAGACGCAGTTTGGAAGCAACATCAAATCAGATTGAATTTTGGAATCTATTATAATATCGTCAGATAAATAGCATTGTTGTTTAATCATTTAGCAAAAAAACTAATCAAAATGGGCTGAATGCAATCGCAATCAGCCCATTTTCAATTTCGCTAAATCAGCTTATTGTCTGAATTTCAGTTCTCTGTCCATCATGAACAAACCTTGTGGATTGTCGTTGATTAGACGAAGTCTTTCCAAAAGTTCGCTTGCTGTAGCTTCTTCTTCAACTTGTTCGTCAACAAACCAACGAAGCATGTTTTCAGTTGCACGGTCTCTTTTGCTAATTGCCAATTCTAATAAGTTATTAATTGAATCAGTAACTAATTGTTCGTGCGAATATACCATCTCGAAAGCATCAAGAGCCGAATCCCATGTACGAGGTGGTTCGTTGATTTGGGCTACGATTGGTTGGCTTCCTCTCAAAATCATATAATCAAATATTTTCAAACCGTGTGCTAATTCTTCTTGTGACTGAAGACGCAACCAATGTGCGAATCCGTTGAAATTTTTCGCAGCAAAATATGCCGACATTGCTAAATAGAGATTGGATGAGTAAATCTCTTTTGTGATTTGCGAGTTCAGTTCGAGTGCTAATTCCTTATCCATCGAAATTCCTTTATTTTTAAAAATTGAATAAAATTTATATACAAACACGTTAGTTTTATTCAATTATTACAATTAATCCAAATAAAAAAAAGCAGTTCTCAGGCATTGCATATAAAAACTGCTTTTCAGCTTAAAAAAAGGAGTTATTTCAACAAATAATCTATTAACCCTAATCCAAAACGATTGGGGTGACGATGGTTGTATTCTTTCCTCGTCTTTTCGAGTAACTCGCTCGCTGTAGCTTCTTCTTCAACTTGTTCATCCACTAAACTTCTAACAAAATCCGCTGCCTCAATATCATTTAAGTGTTCTGCTTCATTAATTGTCCATCGTGCTTTGTCCGTAGTATTAAAATCATAACTTAAGATAGATTTAAATGCTTCAAGTGGATTACCATATGTTGGATTCGAAGGAATAGATTGAATCCGTGGTATTTCACGAGATGCCAAGTAATTAATAATTTTTTGAATTCTAAGATCTTTTTTGTCTTTTCTCTTACTTAACCAAATAGCATAACCGTTTAAATTATTTGATTGAAATATTTGGATTGCGACACTATAGTTAGCTACTCCTTGAGCTTCTCTCGCAATCAAATCATTTAAAGCACCAACAATGTTTTGATCCATAAATTTATCATTTTCTTGAGCTATCGATAAAAATGTAAATCTGATTGTTAAAATTATAACATTTGCTAAGAATATTTGAGCATTTCTCATTTTTTTTCCAAAACAGTATCAATAAATTAGTTAATATTTATTAAATTATACTTTTCATTTATTAACACAGCCTTTATTATTGTTGTAACCAACTATTAAGCAACATAAGACCCCACTGAGGAGGTTGTCCGTTATAGAATAATCGTGACCTTTCAAGTAATTCGCTTGCAGTGGCTTCTTCCTCAGTCTGTTCATCTACCAAATCACGGATAAACATCGCTGATAGCCTGTCAGAATTTAATGCAGGTAAATCCAAAGCGTCAATTATTATCAAAGAGCACGACACCTCTTTCCTCGATACTTCTTCCAATGCTTCAATCGGATTAGCCGGTTCAAACGGATTCGGGGGTAGAGGAATATCTAATATGTGCTGATGCAATAGTAAATAGTTATCAATCTCACTTATCTCGCCCAATTTCTGAGCTACTTTTTGATTTAACCATAAGGCATAACCGTTTAGTGTCCAAGAAACAAAGATAGGATGCAATTGGTCATAGCTATTTTTAGCATCTATTAGTGATAAACGATATTGCTGAAGTGCAAATAAAATACTCGGTGCTAAACCCATAAGAATCTCCTAATATTTTAATTCATGAATATGAAATTTTTATTAATCAAACTTATAAAAAAAATGCTAAAACAAAAATTAATTTATTGTCATCATATCGTAAAAACAATCTTATAAATTTAATTTTTCAAATTCTTATTTTTAAAAATATTAAATTTTCTTTTTTTATTCATTCAACTTAAGGTAGATTATAATCAATCGCTTTTAATTGAATATTCCGAGGCATTGGTCCGGAATAGCGTATTCGGGTTCTTTCTAAAAGCTCGCTTGCAGTTGCTTCTTCTTCAGTCTGCTCTTCAACCAAGTTTCTTACAAAAGCTGTGGTAGTGATACCGCCCGGAAGATTCTCCATAGCAATAATTCGATTCATAAGAAGCTTTGTCTCAATTTGGTAATTGTTTATGAATGTCAATGCAGCAATAGGGTCTGTAAACACGGGTATTGGTGCAGGTGATGGAATTCTACCCGGACTTGTGCCGAACGAAGAAATAAAATTTTGAATTTGAGTCACACGTGCTTGCTTTCTACCAATTCTCAGTTGCATCCGATTTGAATATCCGGGTAAACCGCCGGTATGAAAAAATGTTACTAAATTTTGATAGATATTTGCTGAATGGCTCTCTCTGCCTAACAATTCAGTGAGAGCATCGAGAATTTGGGGATCCATTTTGACCTCTTAATATTATTGGGAAAACAAAATTTTATTAGTCTAAAGTAATCATTTGTAATATTATAAAACAGTTATTTTTTTCTATTTGATTTTTCATTTTAAGTTCATATTTTTGTTTGAAACTTAAATGCAAAGTAGAAACAAATGATTATAGAAGTTAAGACAATTTTAATGGCTTTAGTGGCTACTTCGCCGTTAATTTATACTTACTTTAGGCATTTGAAAAGAAGGAAAAAGTTGAATTCTCTCGGTGATGTCGAACTTGTTGTGAAACCCAAATCCTCGCTAACTAAGAGGATGACCGTGATAATTGGTACCTTCGCCGTTCTGTTTTTCATTATACTATTTAGTATGGCATATATCGAAGGAAGGCTTGATATTGCCCGAATTGTAGGCTCACAAACCATTATGCTTGCATCATTTGCCTTCATGATTTACGATTATGGCAAAATCTTTGTCGGCGAAAAGGGAATTTATGGAATCACGAAGGAAGTTTTCCTTTGGGATACTATCGTAAAGGTTGAGTTTGACAATGACATTAAGCAAACGCAATACGGAGTGAAATTTTACATGAAAGACCAAAAAATACCTCTAAAATTCTACTTCAAGCGTACAAAAATCGAAGAATTGAAAAAAATCTTCGAAAAAAAGAAAATAATTTGATTTTTGTGTTAACATTTTGCTTTTTTTTGTGTTATATATAATGTAGATGATGTTGTTTATGAAAAAGATGTGACAGATATGGCATTAGATGATTTAAAAACCGAATTCCACAGTCTTATAGATGAAATATCTAACGAGAAGATATTGGAACATTTCTATGCAATCCTCAATAATTTGGCAAAATCAGAAGAAGTCAGTAAGACACTGATAAAGGATATTGCTCCCGAAGCAAGCTCAGAACCGGTAATGCATTAAAAAAGCCGCTCGGAAGCGGCTTCTTGTAAAAATATGTATTAAGACTTAATCTTGTTCCATAGATATTCTATGCTGTCTGCGGGCTGCTTTCAGCCTCGACATGCGATTTTCGATAGAAGGTTTCGTGAAAGCTGTACGTCTTTTGAATTCACGCAATACGCCTGAGCGTTCATATTTCTTCTTGAAACGTCTCAAAGCCCTGTCAATGTTTTCATTGCCTTGAATTGTTACGCCAATCATGATTTCACCTCCTTTAAAAACGATAAAAAAATTAATAAACCATGTTTTCGATTAGCTTCTTTTCGCTGCTTTTCTCAAACTGTACAATTATTGCATTGCCACCGTTGCTGGTAACTTCTTTGGCTCTAACGATGCCAACATCATCCCAAACCGAATGGAAGATTATATCACCGATTTGATATTCGTCCTTAGGCGAATATTTACGGGCATCTTCTCGCGATATATGCACAACTGCACGGGACTTGTCCGCTTCGGCTTCAATGGCGTCAAGGTTTATTAACTGGGAATGCCTGCTTTTAGTACATCTTGCCCATTGTTTTCTGCCATCAATGTCCTCAATAGGTTCACCGACCAATTCATGCTTGGTCTCTTTCATCAAAAATGGAGAATACAATGTTATGTATTTCGCTCTCCTCGTTCTTTTTTTGGCAATTGCGGCCATAGAAACTCACTTATTGTTGAATAATAAATGTAGCTAAGATACAAAAATAGTGAATTTTTGGCAAACCACAAAAAAATATTTTTTGCATAGGTAGGCATTTTAGAGAACATCAAATATAAATAATAAAATTTATATTACACAAGAAAAAAAAATTAAGGTTGGTTTTTCACCAAGAAAAATGTATCTCTTATTGCATGAGCAGAGCCGAAATACCCTATTCCACCCTCAATACTTGTCAGAATCGGTTCTGCTTGTCCACGTCCTTGTGCTTGCAAAAACCATCTTAAAAAATTCCAATCCGGCGAATAAACAGTTACGCTATGTTTGCCGTACCATTTGAATATGCTCCAAATTATTGGAGTCTTCGTTGCTGGTATAGGACCTATTCCTGTAACTTCGCGATAAAATCTGTCCTCACGCCAAGGACGCTCAATTCTGCGGTTCATTTCTGAGGTCTGCGGGTCTAAATATTTTCCGTATTCAAGTGTATCGAGATTAGTAAAAGCAAATAGAAAGAAGTCGAATCCTGCCACTTTTTGCCATGAAAGTGTATCTGTGGGTGGCAAATCAATCGAATCTTTTGGGAAATATACCATTTCATTAGGTCGTTTTTCCCATGCTGTTTTTGAGGGTGTCAGTGTTGTTCCTGTGATTTTATTACCATTCGGAAGTGTAATTTCAATCGAGTAATTTGTTTCTGCCTTGACCAAATAGTTTGTGTCAGCATAAAAATAACCTCTTGTGCCTTCTTCTCGTGGTCTGAATTTCAATTCAAACTCATTGTCGCCTTCTCTGATAATAATTACCGCATCGCGAACCATTGACGAATCATAATTATAAAGCTCAAACAAGGGTTGAGTTTTTGTCAGAATAATACCCTGAATTGGCTCATCAACTAAAATCAAAGCCTCGAGTACATATTCTTCTACATAGCTCGTTGGTGGCAAATCTTCGCAAGATTGGGAGAATGTTGCCAATAAAATTAATGCGATGATAAAAATCTGATTTTTCATTTTGCCCTCAAAACTTTACTTCTAATGAAATGGATGGTAATATCGGTATTAGCTTTACATCTTCTATGACTGTTTCGTCTTCACGAGTGTTATAGAATCTGACCAATATGTCGCGTCTGCTGTAAACATTGTAAATATCTATAATCATTTTCGAATCTAATCCAAACATTTCGAAACTATATATAGCCGTTAGATTGAGTTGGTGAGACGGCGGTAATCGTAACCCGTATCGCTGGGTCGGCACCGTTTTTCCTCTACCTCTGATTTGTCCGGGCAATTGTGTATGGAATCGTGAAGATGCGCCTGTGTATGATTGCCCGGTCTGGAAGTAGAATGTCGCTCCGAATTCCCATCTATCGTTAAGTTCATATTGCCCCACAACTTTGAAATCATGCGTTCTGTCATACTTCGGGCGGAAAGGTTCGCCTTTGTTGATACTATCAAATTTTGATTCGATAAATCCAATAGCATATCCCATCCAACCATTAAATTTCCCAAATCGTTTTTGAAGGAATACCTCAGCACCCCAAGCATTTGCTTCCCCTATGAAAAATACATCCGAAACTGTTGCCCCTTGCAATGCAATAGTGTTTAGTTCGCTGACATTATCGAATTTTTTGTAGTAAGCATCGAAAGTCAAATCATACCCATCATAAGGTATAGTCTCCAAACTCAAGATGTAATGAGTTGACTTGCTTGCAGGTACTGTTGAATCCGTTGGTAGCCAAGTGTCAAAAAAGGAGAAATCAGGTTGAGTAGCAAGTCTCAAATTTTGATGAAAAATCCCGCCTGCTGCTTTTAGAGCGATTCTATCCGTGAATCTATATCTCGCCGATATTCTCGGCTCGAAATTTACTAAACTGCTTAATTCCCAATAATTAGCGCGAATACCGGTTTGCACGGAGAATAATTCTGTAAATGCCCATTTAGCCTGAGCAAAGACGCTTGTGTGCCAATCATCAATAGTCAGATTTGTACTTCCACCTGATGAGCCAACTTGTGTTGAATCTGTGTCGCCTGTGAAATTCTGCAAATATTGGAATCTAAAACTTGATGTTTCAACCCCACCTTTGAATGTAATGTCATCACTCACAAACCATTCCAAATTCGCTTTGAGAGTGTAATCTGTGATTGAATTATCTACAAGGAACTGATATCCTGATTGGTCGCCACGAAAGTTGTTGTAGTAATTACTGTAGCTCAAATTAACAGTCGAAAACAATTGGTCGTTGAAAATATGAGTCCAACGGCTTGCTAACATTCTGTTCCCAATATCAAGAGTTAGTCCCAGCCCGAAACTCGAAAATTCCAATTGGTCAGCACTATTAAATCCGCTAATCGAAATCTTGTTGTTATCGCCGAAATCTTGTGTTATCTTAGCATTCAAATCATAGAATCCAAAGTCGGGGATAGGCTCTTCAGGGTCTTCTTTAATGAAACTCTTTACTAAATCGAAGTAAGTTCGTCGTGCCGAAAGTGAAAAGCTACCATTAAACAAAGGACCCTCTACAAATCCTCTGGAAGAAATAGCTCCAATCGAAGCCAATCCGGAGAATTTATTACGATTGCCATCCTTTTGTGTCAGGTTCAACACCGCCGACATTCTACCACCATACTCTGCATCAAATCCTCCCTTGACAAGTTCGACATCTTTAATAGCATCAGTATTGAATGTGGAGATAAATCCAAATAAATGAGTAGGGTTATATACGATTGAGCCGTCCAGTAATACAAGGTTTTGGTCAGGTGAACCGCCACGTACAAAAAGCCCGCTTGATATTTGCGATGAAGTTAGCACACCAGGCAAATATTGCAAGGTTCTGAATACGTCGGATTCCCCACCTACTCTTATGTTTTTAATCGTCTGAACGGGTACATTCACCTTACTAATCGAGATTTGGCGACGTTCGACTTCTCGTTGGGCTTCCACAAATATTTCATTCATGACAACTTCGCTTTGATTCATATTGAAATCTTTTCGTATTGGCACTCCTGCAACAAATTCGAGTTCGATTTCGATTTTTTCGTAACCCAAATATGTGACTACTACTGTATATTTACCCGGTTGAACCTTAGGAATAGTAAAAAAGCCTGTTCTATTTGTGCGGGCTCCAAGTTTCGTTTCCTTTAGTATTACAGTAGCACCAATCAACGTCTCACCGGTACTTTTGTCTCTGATGACACCACTCAAAGAAGATGTTTTGTCATCATAAAGCTCAGCTTCTACGGCTTCTATGCCAACTATATTTGCTAATATTATGAAAAGCAGCACAATGCTGAATTTATTACAGATTTTCATTTATTTAAAAAAAATTGAAGAAGTTATTAATTAAATTATATGACGAAAAGAAAAATTAAATGATGTAACATATAAATTTTTCGGGAAAGTTCAAGATCGGATAGCTTTTTCCAAACTTTTAGCGATATACTGCAAGTCTTTACCTTTTAATTCTATCACTGTAGATTGATTTCTCCGCTTGTCTAACCACTTGCTTATAATTTCCCATTCAACAGCGTCGGTGTCACCATTTTGAGTCTTTTGCATCAAATCAATTTGTTGATGTATTTCACTCAATTCAGCCTTTTTGCCGATAGTTTTATGGAAGTGCAAATTTCCGTCACTTATTAAGAACACATCACATAGGTATTTGTGTTCATCGTCGTTAATAACAACTGCAATATCTTTACAAACTTCTTGCTTGGGCGAGATACTTTCGGTTATTTTTTTGATAAAATCTTTGCCAAGCAAATTTTCAAGATTTTGAATACTTTTTAAAGCTTCGAGTTTGGGTTCGTCGATGCTTTTGGCAATATCACCGGTTCCGTTAATGGGCGGTATTATATTGAATGAAGGTGAACTTTCGTTTAAGATTCTGAAATAATCAAGTTCGAGATGTAAGTCAGAAGCACATTCGAGATAATCTACACTATCAGTTGCAGAAATCATATTCGAAATCTTATTTGATTGATTTTCTGCTTTGACTAACATACGTACAACAGAAGCTCTTAGATTATTGCTTTTACTTACAAAAAGTACGTCATCGTTAGCATTCCTGAATATTAATAATCCTTGTCCATAAGGGAAATCATCCGCCGATACCGCAAGTTTTGATAATGCTTCCTCCTTTGGTTTAAATGTTCGTTGGGTACGGTTCTGGAAATCCAGCAGCTCTGCAGTTGTAGAAATATCATACTCGTTTTCTGCAATGTTTAATAGCTCGAGGAGTATATAAGCAGTTGCTTCGGCATCGTCTAAGGCTCTATGACGAGAAATAATCGGAATGCCGAAAAAGTTTGCCAGCGAGCCTACATTTTTTTTTATATCCGTTGGTAGTAGTTTGCGGGCAAGTTTTAAAGAGCAAAGTTTATCACATTCAAACATATAACCCGCTCGTTCAAATGATGCTTTCACAAATCTGTAATCAAATTCGGAATTATGCGCTACAAATATTGTATCGGGTTTGCGGAACATCGCTTTGATACCCGGAATAGCATCTACGAATTCAGGTGCTCGACGAACCATTGCATCTGTTATACCGGTCATCTTCTGGATAAACTCCGGAATGGCTTGATGCGGATTCGCAAGAGTAGTGTATTTTTCAGCAATTAAGCCACTACGCACAGTTACACAGCCGATTTCAGTTATTCGGTGCAGCTTAGGGTCGGACCCTGTTGTTTCGACGTCAGTCACTACAAAATTTGTTTCCCAAATTGAAGCCATTTACAAGCGATTTGTTTTTTATAAAATGTTGTGTGTAATATTTCTTATACTGTGTAATAATCCTGACAAATTCATTTTGTTATCAAAGTGTATAAATCTGATTCCCATCTTTAAAGCTCCCGATGAATTCTTAATATTGTCATCAATGAAAATTGTTTCTTCATGACTAAATTTCATTTTTCTGCAAACAAAATCAAAAATTCCCATATCCGGTTTTCTCATTCCGATTTCGTGAGAAAAGAAAACATCTTGAAATTTCGGAAAGAAATCAATACATTCATCCTTGAATTTTTCGAAGTGAATTTCATTGGTATTGCTCAAAATTACTATATTATAGAGTTTGGCAAATTCTTCAGCCATACTGATTGCATCCGGCTTCATTCCAATAAGCATAGCATTCCAAGCATCGATAATGAAATGTTCGGGCGAGTGAATACTATACTGTTTGCGTAAGTCGTTTATGAATGTATCAGAATCAATCAAACCTTTTTCATACATTTCAGGCATATCAAGTATGTCATTAAGTTCCATTGCTCGAAGATTTTCAGCCTCCGGCGACAGTATCGCCAGAGCCTCTATAGTTCTGCGATAATCAACGTCATAAAATACACCGCCAAAATCAAAAATTATATTCTTAACATTCATGATTGTACAAAAATACTAAAAAAGAATCAATATACTATGGGACTGCTAATAATGCATCCCTATTTCAATGACTACTCACTCAAGCAAAATTTATTTTCAAATTACAAACTGAATCCACTTTTAGCAAAAAGCAAAAGCGAACTTACAAGCAGGTGGATTTTTCATAAAAAAACGAAATCTCACCAAGGCTCGCCCTAAAATATGGATGCTATACTTTTGAGACTACCCCTAATATACTTTCCGTAAACGAGCCATATAAAACCCGTCACAGTTATGGACGTATGTCTTGGTAGTATAGCTGAAATCGAGGTCGCCCAAATCTTGCAGTTCGACTCCGTGTGATTGGAAATGAGGCTTGAGTGGGTCAGGGGCGAAATTCTCGTTATTTTGCAAAAAATAATCTACTACATCTTGATTTTCTTGAGGCATAACAGAGCAAGTTGCATAAACTAATGTACCCCCGGGTTTGACAAAATTCGAGTAATCGCTAAGTATCTTTTTTTGCTTTTCTGATAATCTCGTCAACAATTTATCAGTAAGTCTAAGCTTTTTCATAGGGTCACGTCTGATTGTACCCATACCCGAACATGGTGCATCAATAAGAACCAAATCAAATTGGGTACCGTTGAAAGTGCTCTTGAGCGATGCCAAATCAGGCGTTATGATGTGAATCGAAGAAATATTGTTTAGCCCACTTCGCGAAGAGCGAATTTTTAGTTCTCGGAGCCGATTGTATTCGACATCTGCTGCTACAATATCAGCTTTGCCCTGAGTCAAGTCTGACAAATGGAGCGACTTACCACCGGCACCGGCACATGCATCAAGTATTTTGTCTGTTATTTTTGGATTGCAAGCAAACCCTATTAATTGACTTCCTTCATCTTGAATTTCAAATTTGCCACTTTTATATTCAATTGTGTTATCAATTTTCGCTCTTTCGTTCAAAATTATCGAACTTGGTGACAATTTACCGGATTCATATGATATGTTCATGCTACTTAACATCCTTTCAATCTCATTTTTCGAGGAGATCGTTGTACTAACGCGGAGGTTTGCCGATGCAGGATAAATTGATTTTGTAGCATATTTGATTGTCTCAACAGAAGTTTTGTCTATCTCCGTTAATAAGTTTTGAGGGAAAGAGAACCTTAATTCGACACTTTTCAAATCGTTTAAATTAAATTTTATGTGATTTTCGAGTTCCTTAACAAAAGTTTCAGTATTACTTAACCAATCTTTTATCGAACTAATCGTTACATTTGTTTCAATATAAATGTCATTTACTAACAAGTTTATAAAATCAGATTCAGAAGTGCTATTTAACCGATTGAAAATATCAAACGAACCAAATTCAGCAAAATACTTGTTTGTAGATAGGAAGCAATTACAAGCAGACATTAAGAAGAATTCATTACCTGTAATGTTGTTGTCTCTCGAGAACTTGTCTGCAAAATGCTTAAGCAAAATGAAATTCCGCAGAGTTGAGAATATGTTTTCGGATAAGAATCTACGTTCTTTACTCCCGAAGTTCTTGCGTTTACGTAAAAATTCCGAAACGATGCCGTCAGTAGGCTTGGGTGACTTAATCGCAACTTCAGTCACTTGGGCTGCAATTTTCAATAGTGAAGATAGTTTCATTTACTTTTGTGTTAGTTTGATATAAAGAAAGTGCTAATTTACTAAAGATTTGATAGAATGTTTTATAAAAGATTGGGAAATTTTAAAAAAAATGAAAAAAAATTTGGTTCATAGCACATTTTGAGTTATTTTTAAAGTGCAGTAAAAGGGAAGTGTATATTTTAAATAGTAGAATTATAATGACATCTAGCAAACGAGGCGTTTTCAACGCCTTTTCGGGTATTAAAATCACAATAGATGGGACAAAAGCAGTATAAAAATTTATACCATATATATATATGTACTTTTTTTTTGAACAATTTTAGGAATGTTTAAAAACTTTTTTGATTATTACGATGAAATATTGTAAATTCGATTGATATTTTAAGGAGAAAAAGCAAAAGTTTTTTCTGTTTTGTGCATGAAGCATATTGGCATGGTATTTGCAAATAAGTTATTTGAATTTTTTCGAGATTTTTAACAATAGAATGGAACAAAGTTTTAACATATTTTTAATAGGAGTAATGACTGTATGAAAAGATTTCTTGCGTATTTCGCAGTCTTAGGGTTGCTCGCAGTGTTGTTTACAACAAGCGCGTCCGCTCAAGGCTTAAAGCTGGAGAGATCTGTAATCGGGAGTGGTGGCATGGTTGCTGCCCAAAATAATACCGAATACAGCTTAAACGGCGTTACAGGTCAATTTGCCATTGGTACATTGACCGACCAGAGTCCCGGCTCTCAAAATTGGGATTTGAATCAAGGCTTCTGGGTTCCCGGTCCACAAATAGTTAATAGTGTGGAAGACAATAACCCTTTAGCTAAAAACGACCTGTTCAACTACCCTAACCCGGTAAACAGGAATACTACAATTGAGTACTATCTGCCATCTGCTGCATACGTGACATTAACTGTTTACGATATGACAGGTAATCGCGTAAAAGTACTCTTTGACGGATACCAATCAGGTGGAACCCAGACAATGGATTGGGATACCAAAGCAGACAATGGCGTCGAACTAAGTTCTGGTTCATATTTGTACGAAATACAAGTTCGTTCATCTAATATGGCAGGAGCAGACACATTTAAGAGTTTCAGTAATAGAAACATTATGGTTATCGTAAGATAATTTCATGAAAAAGAAAATTAAACATATTATATTTTGTGTAACAACATTTAGGAGTATCAAATAATGAAGAAACTACTTCTTCTCAGTTTTGTACTATTATCATTGATTATAGCCTCAGTTGGCTCGGTAATGTCTCAATCGAGACTTATCAACTATCAAGGTAATATTTTAGACCAACAAAGCAAACCTTACGAAGGTTCTGCTCAAATGACATTCGAACTCTACGATAAAGAGTTCGGAGGCTCGCAATTATGGAGTGAAATCCAAAACGTAACAATGAATAAAGGTTATTTCAATGTTTACTTGGGTTCAAATACTCCTTTCCCTGCTAACTTTAGCTTCAACCGCGAATTGTGGGTGCAAGTTACAGTTGGTACAAGCGCTCCATACCCGAGATCACCTCTCACTATGGTGCCTGCTGCTTTCGTTTCGGAAGTTGCTTCTTTAGCAAGATTTGCTGAAGACATTCCTGACGGTTTAGTGAATTTGAACAAATTGTCTAATGAAGTTAAGATTATGGGCGGCGACCTTACAGGTACACTTCCAAATCCAAGACTCAGACCAGGTGCTATTTTAGAAGGCATCGAGGACGGTTCGATTACTCAAAGCAAATTGGCTCCAAATGTAACTACAAGACCTTCAGGTCCTGCAAGTGGTGACCTTACTGGTTTCTATCCAGACCCATTAATTGCTCCAGGAGCTGTTAATACTTTCAAAATTGCAGATGGTGCAGTTACTACAGAAAAAATTGCTGATTACGCAGTTACTTACAACAAATTCCAAAATGCTTTAGGTCCTGTTGGTACAATTCTCGGATGGGATGGTACACAATGGATTGAAACTTCAGTTCCTGAATGGGAACTTGGTAAAATTGTTGAAGTATATGCCGGTGACGGTCTTTATGTTAATGAAATGAGTTCATATTATGGAAACGGTTTCTTTGATGTTCAAGTTGGTATCGCCGAATCAGGTGTAATTACTTCGAAAATTGCTGACGAAGCTGTAACTTATGGTAAATTACAAAATGCTTACGGACCTGTTGGAACTATCCTTGGATGGAATGGTACAGAATGGATTGAAACTAACGTCCCTACTTGGGAAACTGACGCCGTAATCGGTAACGAAGTTTTAGACGCAACTCCTAACAGAGGTTTATTAAGAGCAGGTTTAGGTACTTTAGCTTCACCTTTTACATTAGGTATTGCTGATAATGGTGTTGTTAATTCGATGATTGCTAACCAAGCTGTATCATTAAATAAATTGGCCAATGGCTCAACAGGTGGTCAAGTTATGTATTGGAACTCAGTATTGGGTCAATGGATGCTTTCTGCCGGTTCGGCTCCTATGGATAATAATGTAATCAGATGGGTTGACAATGGAACAACAAGACAACCACAATGGACAAGCGATGATGCAATCGTTGGTAACGAAGTTGTTAATGCAACTCCGATGGGTGGTTTAGTACGTGCAGGTGCAGGTACAGAAGCATCTCCTTATACATTAGGTGTAATGCCTGGTGGAATTACTGAACCAATGTTAGCACAAGGTGCAGTTTCATTAAGCAAATTAGCTCCCGGTAATCAAATCGGTCAAATTATTTGGTGGGATGCTCTTACCAGCCAATGGAGATATTCAACCGGTGCTGCTCCAACTCAAGACTATGTAGTTAAATGGGTTGATGCTGGTGGTTCTTTGACTCCACAATGGGCTCCAGACGATATGACTATTCCTTATGAAAAATCAATTACTGAACATGTTCAAACATTATTTGCTCTTACTAATAATGGTAATAGCGATGTAATGTCTCTTACAACTACAGGTACTGGCGACGGTTTGATGATTAATATGCCGCAAGATTTACCAGGTGGAGGACATGCTTTACATTTAAATGGTGCAGGTTTCCTACAACCAGCTTTAAATGTTAATGTAGAATCTGAATACGGACTTCCTAATGGTGCCGGTACTGTAAATGCAACTATTAATACTTTGGATGCTACTTCTGCAGGTTTCAAAATTAATACTGTTGTTAATGATGACGGTAACAATGCTTATGATGTAGATGGTTTGCAATCATTCTTGACTGTAAACAATGCTGTAAATAATGGATACTATACTGGTACTTGGAGTTTTGCAGAAACAGATAACGGTATTGCTACCGGTGTTTGGGGCGAAGCCGAAGGTATGAACGCTCAAAGTAACTTTGGTGTAATTGGTAGTGCTGATGATGCTGCTGTTTCTAACATCGGTGTTTTAGGTGTTGCAAATGCTCCTGTTTACCAAGATTATACTACTATGTTCCCTGCCGGATTCGGTGCAGGTGTTACTGCATTGAACGAAGGTGGCTCATTCATGGATTATGGCGTATTCGCTTTAGTTAATGGTGAAGCTACAGGTGCTTATGTTGAAGCTGAAGATGCTGTAGCCGGTGTATTCACTAATAATAGTGATATGTCAGAAACAGTATTAGCTTTCAACCAAGGAAACGGCGATGTTGTTGTCGGTATTGCTAACGAAGGTTCAGCTTTTGTTGGTTTTAACGAAAGTGCTATGGGAACTGCAGTTATTGAAAACATTGGAACAGGTTCAGCTATTGAAACAGCTTCTATGGGTACTGATTTCCCAACTGTATTGGCAGAAAATCTTAATGATGGTCCTGCTGCATGGTTCGTTGGTATGAATCCACAAGCAGATGGCTTCGCGAATAATAATTCAGTAGCTGCTGTAGTAAATATGAATAATGGTCGTGCTTTGTATGTAGAAGGTGGAGCAGCTAACGATGAAAATGGTGGCAATCCTTACTTCCAAGATCCAGCTAACAATGACGACGCTTCTTTAATCGTTGTTAACACAGCTTATCAAGGTGGCGCTCCTTGGGGTACTGCAATCAAAACTTACGGTGACATTTGGGCTAACTCAACTATCGGTGCAAGCCAATTAGTAGCTCTTGACGCCCTTGTTATCGGCGACCCATTAGGTTTGAACACTACTTTGTATCCTCCAATGTATCCAGGCGATCCTTTGGTTATTAACTCAGATGTTGAAATTCAAGGTGACTTGTATGTAGATGACATTTGGGCTGACGAAGTAAATGCAAACGTTCTTAACGCTGCTTTAGGCGTATTTGACAATTTGCAAGTTAATATGAATGCTAACGTTGATGGTAACACTACTCTGAACACTTTAGCTACTTCAGGTAACGCTACTGTTGGCGGTACTTTCGGTGTTACAGGCGTTACAACATTAAGTAACAATTTAATTGTTAACGGTACTTCGACATTGAATGGTGCAGCTCAAGTTAATAATACATTGAATGTAACAGGTAATGCTGTACTC
This sequence comes from Desulfobulbaceae bacterium, assembly GCA_018335795.1. Classification (GTDB taxonomy): domain Bacteria; phylum Bacteroidota; class Ignavibacteria; order Kapaibacteriales; family UBA2268; genus PGYU01. The sequence goes on from JAGXRP010000066.1 coordinate 105,634, forward strand.
AATTCCGCTCCCGGCATGCAAAACACTACAGTTGACAACTTGAACGCTTTGGGCGCTCTAGATGCTGTTGGTGCTATCACAGGTCAAAGCACTTTGGGTATTGCAGGTAATGTTACTCTTAATACTGCTCCTGGTATGCAAACTACTACTGTTGACAACTTGATTGGTAATGGTACTGCTACAATTGCCGGAGCAACTATAATTAACAATACTTTAAATGTAACCGGTCTTTCAACATTATCGAACACTCAAGTTAATGGAACATTAGGTGTAACCGGAGCTACTACTTTAGGTAGTACTTTAACTGTTGCAGGTTTGACTCAAATTAATAACAATTTGAACGTAACCGGTAATGCAAATGTTAATGGTAATGGTATTTTCGGTGGTAACATTAGTGCAGTAAATGGCATCTTCAGTGGTAATATTTCTGCTGTTAATGCTACTTTAAGCGGTACTTTGACTGTAAACGGTGCATACACTCGTTTGTCAAACACTACTGCTTTACAAGTACAAGGTGGCGACGCCGGAACTCTTGGTGAGCTTTTAGTTAGCCGCGGTGCCGGTTTATCACCTGAATGGACTACTTCTATTCCTTATCTTGAAGTTGTTAACCTTGATGTATTAAACAATTTAAGTGTTGGTAATGATACTGATATGATGGGCGACCTTACAGTTGCCGGTGATGTATTCTTAAACACTAATGGTCCTGGCTTCTCTACATTCGTACAAGAACTCGTAGTTGCTCAAGATGCGGTTGTCGGTAACGATCTAGCTGTTGGTAACGATGGTGTATTCGGTAATGACCTTTTGGTTGTTGGTGATGGAACTGTTGTTGGTGATGCTGATGTATTTGGCGATTTAGAAGTTATGACTAACACTTCATTACTTGGTACTTTAGATGTAACCGGTGTTTCTACTTTTGCAAGCGAAGTTGAATTCAACGGAGCTAATGTTGCATTCTCACCGGGTACTGAAGTACTTGCTTGGGATCCTACATTAATGACAGCAAACTTCGAAGGCGATGCCGGCGATTTATTCGTTAGTCGTGGTGCAGGTTTATCACCTGAATGGACTGACGAACTTCCTGACCTTACAGTTTCAGGTCTTTTGACTACTATGAACTTGCACGTTACTAATGATGCTCAAATTGATAATGACTTAACTGTAGGTAATGACATCGTTGTTACAGCCGGTGATGTTGATATCCAAAATGGTAGCTTAAACGTTGGTTTAGATGTAACTGTTGGTAATGACTTAGCAGTTATCAATGATGGTATCTTCGGAAACGATGTTATCATTCTTGGTGGTGACCTTGACGTAATTGCAGGCGATGCAAATGTTGCTGGTGATGTAAACGCTACAAACGTTAACACAACTAACAATGTTAATGCCGGTAATGATGTAAACGCCACTAATAATGTAAACGGTACTAATTTGAATGCATCTAACAATGTTAATGCAACAAACAATGTAAACGCTACAAATGTTAATGCAACTAACAATGTTACTGCTCAAAACAACTTAGTATCAGTTAATAATACAGTTGTTGGAAATAACTTGCTTGTTACTAACAATGCTACTATCAGCGGAAACTCACATGTATTGGGTAATTCATTAGTAAACGGTACATTAACTGTTGACCAAAATTCATTGTTCAAACAAAGCGTTACTATTAATCAAAATTTAACGATTGACCAAAATCTTACAGTTACAGGTTCTTCAACATTCGGTAATACAGTCAGTATTAATAATGCTGATTTGAATATCACTAATGGTGGTATAAATGTAATCGGAGATGATGTATTCTTTGGTAACCCTGTAGGATTTAACAATCCTTCAGCATTCGAAGACCTCTACGTACGTGGAAATATCGAAGCTGACGGTATGATTTTCGGTGCTATCAACCCAGGTTTGACTCCGGGTTCGGTAACATTCGGGGGAGCAGTAGGTCAAATCGCTGAAGATAATGCTAACTTGTTCTTCAATGACGCAACAAACAGATTGGGTATTGGAACTAATACACCTGCTCAAACTCTTGATGTAAACGGTACAATGAACGTAAGTGGTGCTTCAACTCTTGCTGCTGCTACTTTGAGCGGTAACTTGACTGCAAATCGCAGAATGATTCACGGTTATACAACTGCAGCTAATTTAGCAGCACTTGTTGCCGCGATAAATAACGGTACAACTGTTATTCAATACCAAACTGCTAACGCTCTCGAAGCTAACCTCGTAGGTGCTTTGCCTGCAGGAACAACCGGACAAATTATCTATATAATTAACAATACTTCAATTGGTTCGATTAGTGTTGGCACTCCTGTCAACCCAAGAACAATTGTTCAAAGCCAAATGGTTGCCTTAATTTACAATGGTACAAATTGGATTCCAATGGCTAACTAATAGTTAACAATAATAGCATAGTCTGATATTATCAGACTATGCTATGATTTTATAGAAATTTAGCTTTTAAAGAAAGTATTTTTATGGTATAGTATTTGAGATAAGTTAGCTTAAATTGAAAAATAATTGTTTAATATAATAGAGGTGCAAACCTTATGAAAAAATTTCATATTCTTATTTTTGGTGTAATCTTCTTCATGGCAACAAGCTTGACACAAGCTTTGCCTGAGATATTTTACACCAATTTTGCGAGAACGACCGGTGGCGGATTAGTCCTAAACTCGAACGTTGACGTAAGAATAACCATTTTCGACGGCGCTACCGAGGTTTATAAAGAAACCCATGCAGGTATTACTACAGATGAATTTGGTTTATTTACAGTTCCCGTTGGTGGCGGGGCTCCGGTTATTCCTTTTAATAACGCTATGTACGATGCTTTGATTGCTTCAAACAATCTAAATATCTACGCAGAAAGTGATGCCGGTGACGGTTACAGATTTATTGAATTACGTTCACTTTTGAATACAGCATTAAGAAATGCTGAAGTTCAAGGAATAGTGACTTTACAAAGTGCTTACGATGCTGGTAACGAAATCGAAGTAGTTGTTGGATTCCCTGTTGACCTTACCGGTACAGGCTTAATCCAATCGGCAGCTTCAGTTGCTGACATCAATACAAATGGTCCTTCAACATTGACTACAAAACAATATGTTGACGACGCTATTGCTGCAATTTTCCCATTGCCACATATTACTGAAGGCGATGCTATTGAAATTTTACCCGATGGTTATTATGATGGTCAAACTACTCAATCTATTGGTGTAGCTGACAACACTATTTCTAACGTAAAAATCCACGATAATACGGAATTCCAAGAAGTCGAAGCTTTAGGCGACGGTTTTGCAGATGGAACTGATGTTGGTTCTTGGTCAGTTACAAACTCTAACAGAGTATTAAATTTTGCCGGTGTTGGTTTGACTAATGTAACTCGCGACGGTAATACAATTTTAATTGACGGTTCTGATAACTGGGGTTTGCAAGTTGTCGAATCAGATGCAACTCTGATTGGTGATGGTACTATTGGTAATGAACTTGGCGTTAATCAAGATTTCCCTTTCGTGTGGACTTCTTACCACCAATTTATTCCTGATACTGACGAACCTGCAATTGCTCTTGACGGAAGTAGTTCATTAACTAATCCTACTTTGATTGCCGTCGGTAATGCAGACCCAGCCGTTGTTGACTTCATGTTCGACGGTGAAATGGTCCTTTTGGGCACTGATGATACTGATGCTAATGCTGAATTGACTGTTTACGGTTCAACTCAAATGTTAGGTCAAAAAAATGACGCTCAACCTGAACTTTATGTAGAAGGTGACGTTGCTGTTACCGGTTCTGTTGATGCTGAACGCGGATTCTTTACTTTTGATAATACAGGTAACGCAGGTGCATTTACTATTATGGCTAATGCCACCGGTGATACACCTTCGAGCCCTACTTTCCCAACTGTAGCTCAAGCTGTTACCGCTATAGCAACTTATTCAGGAGTTGCTCCAAATATGACTGATATGCTTGTTGCAAATAATGGCTTAACAAACGCCGGAGCAGGGATATTAGCTGTCGGTACTTACGGTGGTTCACGTTCTGCTAACTTGGTTGCAAATGTCGGTACGGTTGGTCATGCTTATAATTCATTGAGTCCTTATAATTCTCATGGTATTGTAGGTATGGTTACTACTACTTTATCCGGTGCAACTGAAATTGGAACTGCATTAGGTTTAGGTATTAACTCCGGTATTACAGGTATCAATTTAGGTGTTGCTGCAAATGATTATGCAGGTTACTTTATTGGTAATGTTAACGTTGATGGCGATTTTAATGGTACTGGTAATGCAGTATTTGAAATGGATGTAAATGTTCAAGGTAATGCAGATGTTGATGGTGATTTGAATGCTGATGGTGCAACTACTTTAGGTGGCACTTTAGATGTAGCTGACAACGCAGTATTTGCAATGGACGTAAATGTTCAAGGTAATGCAGATGTTGATGGTGATTTAAATGCTGATGGTGCAACTACTTTAGGTGGCACTTTAGATGTAGCTGACAACGCTGTATTTGCAATGGACGTAAATGTTCAAGGTAATGCTGATGTTGATGGCGATTTAAATGCTGATGGTGCAACTACTTTAGGTGGCACTTTAGATGTAGCTGACAACGCAGTATTTGCTATGGACGTAAATGTTCAAGGTAATGCTGATGTTGACGGTGATTTGAATGCTGATGGTGCAACTACTTTAGGTGGCACTTTAGATGTAGCTGATAACGCAGATTTTGCTATGGATGTACAAATTGATGGCATTTTGAATGTTGACGGTACTTCTAATCTTAATGGCGATGTAAACCTTGGTGATGTAAGTACAGACAATGTTGTATTCAATGCAATGGTTAATAGTGCTGTAGTTCCATCTATGGATAATACATATTCATTAGGTACTGATGCTAACCGTTGGGCTGATGTTTATGTTGGTCCTGCCAGCTTGAATATTGGTACTTCGGGTAACAATGCCGTAATTAGCTATGATTTAGGCAACAATTGGGTTGATATTAATACTGACCTCAATGTACAAGGTACAGTTTATGGTACAACTTTGAATGGTGCATATACTGAAGGTTCTGTTCTTTTCGGAGCTGCCGATGGTAGCATTACTGAAAATAATGGAGAACTTTTCTGGGATGATGCAAGTTCATACTTAGGTATTGGTACAGACGCTCCAGCTTCTAAATTGCACTTAGTCGCACCTTTAGATGTAGCTTTAATTATCGAAGGTACTCAAGGCGACAGCAATCCTGACGTTTTGATTGACGGTGAAGTATTGATTTTGGGAAGTGTTAATGGTGATGCTGAATTTTGGATGAATGGTGGCGACGGTATGCTACTTGATGGTGGCGCAAGTTTGCACATTACTAACGGCGACGGTATCCTTTTAGACGCTGGTGCCAGTATGATTATTGATGATTTGGGAACTTTAAACGTTGATGGCGATGGTACATTTAACAATGACCTTTATGTTTCGAATAATTTGTTCGTTACTAATGACGGTGATTTTGGTAATGATGTTATCGTTGGAAATGATTTGAGTGTTACAGGTCTTGCTACTTTTGAAAATGTAATGGTAAATGAATTTGCTGAATCAGCAAAAACAGGCGCTGAAATTGCAGCTGAAGCAAGTGATGATTTGTTTGTAACTAAAGATTACGTTCAAGGTGGTCACTTCGGTAGTTTCAATACTTTAATTGCATTCAATCCTGCTTCAGGACCTGCGATTACTGCTACTTCATCCGATGCGACTGCTCCTACTGTTACAATCGAAAATACTCACCCTGATGGTACTGCTTTGCAAGTTCAATCGAACAACGCTTCGACTACTGCATTCGAAATTCCAACAGGTAACATGAGTATTGGTAATGGTCAGTTAATCGTTTCGGCAAATGCCGGTATCACTTCTACTCCTCCCGAAGGTCAAGGTCCTGCTCTTATTGTAGGTAACTTTGGTACTTCAGGCGAAAATGGTGGTGCTATATTTGTCACTGAAGGTCATACTGCTTTATCATTTAATTCTTTTGATGAAACAACCACTGACTATTCTGAAGTAACTTCAACTGTTATTGATATTAATGCAGGTGCTGCTATGGTAATCACTGATTTACCGGGAACAAATGTTTCTGCTGATATGCCAGGTACATTACTTTATATCATTAACTCAGGTACATTTACAATTACTTTACCTGATGCAAGTACAATTCCTGCAGGTACTGTTGCTACTTTTGTCAACAACGGGTCTGCTTGGTTCAGAATTAACTAATAATATTATTCAGAGCTGTCCGGCTTCTTAAAGTCGGATAGCTCTGAAATAATAAATCTCTCATATTGAGGCGAGTTAACGGCTCGTTTGAATATGGGAGATAAAGAAAATAAACTAAAACATGGATGAAGATTAGTGTATTTAAAGAATTTTCTTTGATATTGTAGTGAAAATCGTTATTTTTAAAAATTGATTTATGGGAAAGCTTATGAAGACTGAATTTACTTGCTTCAATGCGTACATGCAGGACATATCTAAAACAATTAAGGATATTTTGTTAATATTTGTGGGAGATTTTTTATGAAAAAATTATCAACACTTCTGACCCTTTTGGTGTGCTTTATCTTGTTTAGCACATCCGCTTGGTCAGCTACTTGGATAGTGGATAACGCCGGTGGTGGCGATTTCACTACTATTCAAGCCGCCGTCAATGCCGCCTCCGGTAATGACATTATCTATGTAAATGGTTCTGGAACCAATTACACTGAAAATGTTAATATACCCGGTGGCAAAAACCAATTATCAATTATTGGTGTCAACGACGGGTCAGGTTTTCCGGTGCTGGATGGCTCCGGGGTTACAAACCCTAAAGTTGCATTCAGAGTTAGCTCTGATAATGTAACTATTCAAAACATGGTGATTCAAAACTACAATTACGGAGGTGCAACTAACGTTGACTTCGGTAGTGCCCAACGCGGTGTAGGTATCGAATCTCTAATCGCTTCTTCCGGACACAATTTCTCAGATAATACAATTACTAATTGTAACTGGGGTATCTATGTTCGCGAAGGTAATAGTATTAGTGTTAAAAATAACACTATTAATAATACTGTTGCTACCGCTCACGGTAGTGGCTATCCAAATACCGGTGGTACCGGTATAGCTTTTGTTAGTGCAGGTGTTTCTTTGGATGAAAATGAAATCCAAAATAACTCTGTTTCGACATCTGCTTTTTATGGCGTATTTTTTGGTCGCAGACTTGATGGCGGTACTCCTGTTAATGGTGACAACGTCATTATTAGCAATAACACAATTTCAAATGCCGGTATTGGAAACAATGGTTTCGCTATCTATCTTAACAATATCAAGCCTGATGACGCATTAAGAATCGAAGACAACACTTTGAATAATAATAATGCAGGTTTAAGATTAGCCCAAAATACTACGGCAAATACTGACATTAATGTTTTCAACAACGAATTCAACAATACTGTTTCTTCAATTGAAGTTCAAACAGCTGCTTTATTTAGCGGTGGAACTTTATATGACATCATGTTCAATAATGGCAACATTTTTGACGAAGGTACTCCGGCTTCTACTCCGGGTGCAGTTGCTGCCTTGGACGTTTTGGATACTGAAGTTGTAAGTAATGGTACTAACCGTTTTATACGTAATAGATTTGCTAATGCAATTGTTGACGGCGAAGGCTATTTGTCGGCTGCTGCTGCAAGTACTAACGTTAAAGTTTATGCAATGGCAGGCTTCTATCCTTCTGAAGTAGCTCTTGTATCAAGCAACCCTGCAAACGGGCAAAACATGTTGATTACAGGTGAAGTTGATGGTAGTGGCAATAATCTTGCTAAAGCGCAAGGTGATGCTATCGGCTCAACAATATTTACTATTAACCCACTTAGCAATTTGACCGTAACATTCGAAAATATTGATGTTGAATTGAATTTGAATGTCACTCAATATGGTATTTATACTGGGTCTTCAAATACTACTGTTAATTTATGTAATTTTACTACTGCAAATGTTATATCAGCTACCGGTATAGCAGCTATTGCAACTGGTACTGCAACGTCAAATTTCAGTTTCGACCAAAACACTGTTAATGGTTTCTTTGCAACCGGTTTAATTATTGACCAAAATAATGTTACTATTAGTTGTAATGATTTTAATTTCGTTACAACGACTAATGTCATTATAGATGTTACTGACTGGAATGCTGATGTTGCTAATATTACAGGTGGCGAAATTATCAATAACACTTTCACATCAGTTTTTGGTTCAACTGCTACTAATATCAGAGTTATCTACCCAACTGTTGGTTCAGGTGGATTAGAAATTGGTACTAATGGTAATGGTAACTTCTTTATGAATGGTGACTTTGCTATAGATTTAACTCTTATGGCTAATGGTCAAGTTACAATTGGATATAATAATTTCCAAGAAGCTGATTATACTGATTGGATTGATAATTCGGCTGCTTTCGATGTTAATGCAGGTTGGAATTACTGGGAAATTCTTGGTATCAATCCAAATGCAGAAATCAGTGCTATGATTACCGGCGCCGGTGCAGCTAATGTATTCTTCTTACCTATCTATTCAAGTGGTGTAGATACAGACTTAGCTGGATGCGGTTTCCAAGCTGATTTGACTTCAATATGGACTCCAGTCTATACTGCTGTTAATGTTGGTGACCCATTGACTGATCCTGATGCATTGTTCTTCTGGACTATCGAAGACGCTTTGGCTGACCCTAATACAGGTATCGGTTCCGGCGGTGCTCCTGAAAGATATGCCGTTTATTTGTATAATAATGGCACTTTAACAGAAAACAATCCATTGAGTGTTGCTTATCCTATGTGGATTGGTGGTGCTCCGGCTCAGGCTTCAAATCTTAATGTAGATCCACTTCCAGGTTTCTGGACTGTTGAAACTGCAAATGATATGGCTCCATTGTTTTCAGTTATCGAACCGGGAACAGCTTTAAATCCTGTTGCTTTCGATAGCTTTACTTTGTTCCCATCAGACGTAACTCTAAACTCAGCTAATAATGCAATTTTAGTTGATATCGTTGGTGCTCCAAATATAATGTCATATTTAAATGTGACGAATTGTATATTTGATGTTGCTGATGCAAATCAATCAAATGCTATATTTGTTGATAATACTAATACAGTATCAATTGATAACTTCTTCATCTATAATAATACATTCATGAAGAATGATGCCGGGTATGCTCTAAGAGTTGAAACACCAATCACATCAACTGATGTTCAATTCCTCAATAATAATATATTATGGAATATTGCCGGTGTTACTCCCGGATTTTCAATTTATTTTGAAGACGGTGTTGATGGTTTGACCGTTCTTGGTAATAATTTTGAAGCAGGTATCTTATTAGAATCAGTTCTAAATGATATTGATAACGTTGAAATCGGTTCAACCGGTACTCATCTTCTTGGATTTTTGCAAGGTAATACTTTCTTCAATCCAAATGTTTCCGGTTTAGATTACGGTATTTTTATCGAATCACCTATTGGCGGTGGCGATGTAGCTGCTACCGATTTCAGAATTGTACAAAATTCATTTCAAGATATTACTGAAGCTATCTACTTTGATGTAGAGCCTACTGAAATTACTTTAGCTAATATCTTTATCAACGAAAACGACTTTGAAAATATTGGTGCCTCATCAATCGTTCTTGATGGTATTCCACCTTATGCAGGACAAATTGATGCAAGATTCAACTTCTGGGGTACAGATGATGGTCCAATAGCTTTAATGACAGCTCCGACTTGGCATGACAATTCGGTTCCTCCTATCCAAATAATTGCTAACTCATACAACTATGATGTGAATAATGCTGCATCTCCGAGTGGTGTACTTTACGAAGCTGATTATATCAACTTTGTTTATTGGTGGCAAAACTTCAATGCAAACATGGGACCCGGTTCACATACAGGTGACCAATTTGCTCCATTTGTAAATTCAAACGGTGATGTATTTGCTTCTTTGATTGTTGCTCTTGATAATACAACAACCGGTAACGATATCTTTATCACTCCCGGTGAATTCGTAGAATCAAACACAATTCAACAACCAGCGAATCCTTATACAGTAAGCATTTATGGTGATGTTAATGGTGGAACTTATTTCAGACCTGATGGTTTGAATGCAAACGGCACTTATGCTGCTGAATATATGTTCTACTTTAGCGGTGATGTTACTATTTCATTATATCACTTACATTTAGAAGATTATCGTCCAAGTCCTACTAATCAAGATGAAGATGTCTTTGCAGGTGTTTTCGTCAATGGTGATGACCTTGTAAATCCGTCAATCGTTAGATTCTATAACGGTTCAATAAGCGGTATAAACTTCCTTACAAACGGTGTTGGTTTCTTTGCAGAAGGCAATGCAAATGTAAGAGTTGAAAATAGTGATTTGACTGAAAATGAATTTGCAGGTATCTGGATAGAAGAAGATGCTTTAAACGGACCTCCAACCGGTTCATTTATCAACAACATGATTGATGGCGATGGTGTTTCTAATTATGGTATTGGTTCAGCTGGCGAAACTTATGTAACTATCCAATACAATACTATTTTTGATAATACAGGCGCAAGTGCAGGTATTTTCTCTTCAGGTATTGGTGCAGGAAGCTTAACAATCGAATATAACCAAATCTTTGATAACACTTACGGTATCGAACTTGGTGTCACTGGTGCAGGCGATAATTATTCAGCTGCTATTATCCGCAACAACGCTATCTATGATAACGTCACTGCTGGTTTGATTTACTTCCCGGACGTTTCTTCTGTTGTAACAGCAGAAAATAACTTCTGGGGTAATGACGCAGGTCCTGCTTCTTTAGGAGATTTGGGTCTTGGCGATTCACAACGTAACGGTTTCTTTGATTTAGGTATTACTCAAGGCAACGCAGTTGTTGATGGTAATCTTGATTCAGAAATTGATTACTTACCTTACAGATTAACTTCAGGCTTTACACCTAACATTTCGATGATTGCAGGTGCAAGATTTGCTCCAATCGTAAGAACAAATTCTGCAAACATTCCATTAGGATTCTATGCTAACATTATGTCAGCTGATGCTGATGTAACGTCAGGTTCAGATGAAGGCATTTATGTATATGGTGGTAATTATGCAGACTTGTTCTATGCTTCAAAGGATGAAGTAAGATTTATTGGTAAAAATAGAATGGCTCCTTATGCAGCATCGTGGTTGATTAACCCACAAGGTTCAGCTACTAATGCATGGGGTTCAGCAAAAGGTGCTGATGTAAACGGACCATTATTTATCACACATAATGTACCGGGCTCACCTTACAATGCTGAGATAGACGCACTTACAGAAATTTCAATTCAAGGTTTCACTTTTGACGCTACAGATAAAACTGCTACAGTTGATGGTCCTTATACCGGTAATTACAATGACGGTATGTACTTATCAGGTGCAGCTGACGAAGTTACTGTAAATCAAAATACATTCCTTGCAGATGATGATGACAATTCAATTAATTTCGTTGTCGGTACAGCTACAAACTGGACTATTACTAATAACTTGTTTGATGCAAGTGCTTCAACTCCGGCTAACGACCCGATTGCTGTTAATGTAACAAATGGTCTATTTGGTGGTGCTCATTCAGACATATTGATTGATAATAACGATATAATCGAGGGCGCAGTAAATATTTACGCAGGCAACAATGATGTTTCAGGCATTATGGTAAGTTTCAATGAATTTACTGATTCCAAAGCCGGTGTTATTGCTTCTGCTGTCGGTGGATTTGGTTCACAATTATCAAATATCTACATTTCCAATAACGTATTCTACGACTATCCAACTATTGACCAATTTGCTTTCGGTATTCTTGCCGGAACTCCGGACAATGCAGTTGCAACTGATTGGACAACAGACATCATGTTTACTGAAAACTTTGTCGGCGTTGACCCACTTGATGTCGCTAATACAATGCCTGCAGTTGGTTTCCAAAACGCTACTCCACTTCTTACTTACACTTCAGCTATTACAGCTACTTGTAACTGGTGGGGTTCAGTAAATGGACCAACATTTGCTCTAAACCCGGGTGGCGATGGCGCTACTGTAAGTGAAAGAGCTTATATGGCTCCTTGGTTATCAGGTTCTGCTAACAATGCAACATTTGGATTCGATCCAATGGATGCTTGCGATGCCGGTATCAGAGTTTGGGTTAACAATACAGGTGACCCATTAGACCAATTCATAATCTTCCCGGGCTTACAAATGGCTGTGGATGACCCGAACGTAGTAAATCAAACATATGAATTTATTTTTGTTCATGACGATTATACAACAGGTGGAACTCCCGGCTTCTTAAACGAATCAACTACAATTGCTAACTGGAATATTAATGCAACTTGGTTCTTATCAGCTGAAACAGCTGCTAATGAAATCGGTTTGGCAGGTAATTTAGAATTTGCCGGAACAGGTTTTGCTTATAACTTATTGATGCTTTCTCCAATGAGAGTCCAAGGTGACTTGATACTTGATAATATTGGTTGCCAAGGTTGGTTACAACTGTTAAATAGTGACTTTACAGTTGAAGGTCACATAACAGAAGGTTACTTCCTTACCGTAGCAGTTAGTTGCCAAGTAAATACAACAGGAATGGGTTATTTAGTTAAAGAAAATGTCGTAACAGGCGGTATTAATAACTTCCCGATAATTGGTCCAGGCGCAACAACAGGCACACCAGCCGAATTCGTTGTTAACAGCGGTGGCTTTACTTTAGCTCAAAACAATATCTTAAAAGTAAGAGCTAACGCAATCGACCCTGTAACTGCAAAAGGTATGGGACAAAACGGATTTGACATCAACAACTTATGGTCAGTTGACTTTACAAACAATGCTGCAATGAATCCTAACTTCGCAATGCAATTACGTAATTATGATAATTCGATGTATGATGTAAATTTTGATAATGTAACTTCATATGGTGCATTCTGGGATATGGCTCCTGGAGCAACTCAATGGGCTACTAAGAAATCAAATTCCTCATGGAATGGTTCAGACGGTATTCAAGTAACAAATCTTAACCTTGAATCCGGATTAACTGATTGGGCTATTTTCTCAGGTCCTACTTCATTTGCATTGTCGAATGAACCAAACCAAGCTCGTAACATCATGTGGTACAGTACTACTGACAGAAAGATTGACTTCAAATGGACTAGAAATGACGCAAACGCGCAATACTACGCAATTCTTGCTCGCGAAGGTTCAATGATTGCTGCTCCTTCTACATTTACTCCAACTCCGATTTCAGTTTATGTACCTTATACTTGTCCAGTATTGCCAAATGGTCCTTGGACTTGTAGCCCGGGTCACTTGAACTTCGCTGACGGTAATGTAAATAGCGTTGACCCGAATTTTAATTGGGCTAATTCATTATTCCATGGCGACCAAGCTCCTACCGATGTAAGAGTTGTTAAGATTGGAAAATACGGTCCGGGTGCTATATTTGATGCAAGTGTTGATAACTTAGCACAAGGTACATTCTACGAATTCTTCGTTGCTAACTTTAACTATGGTGATGGTTCAACAGCTGTTGCTGATATGGAATCAGGAGCTGATGGTATGGCTAATTACAACCTTAATCCAAATACTTTGAATCCAAGAACTCGTAAAACTATGCCAGCTGTTTATATGACTATAGACTTTAATGGCGGATTCGCAACTAACGTTGCAAACCAACCAAATAGAGTTTGGGCTTACTCAGTTATCGGTTCTTACAATCCTATGGACATTTACAACAATATCGTAAAAAATAATGGTGTACTTGGTTCATATGTAGTTGAAAACCAATATAATGGTGATGATTTGTTAGGCGGTCATGTTGCTGAAGTTTGTGATGATGGTTCTATGAGTTGGACAGCCAACAACATCAGATTGCACTTCAAGAACTATGGTCGTTATACAGGTTCCGGTTGGATTATCAAATATTCAGAAAACAATGACACTAAAACATTTACTACTCCTTCAATTGCTGCATTTACTGATAGAACAAGAACTGCTAACACAGACTACTATTTAGTATCAGCTTATGATGGTGACGGTAAAGTTGCTTACAAATATGACAATATGCAAAAAATCAGATTCCAAGTTGACGAACCAACAGATGTAACTTTGACAGAAACACCTGTTGTAATGCCGACTTGCGAAGGTAACAATGTAACTTTAGTTTCTGCTCCAAATAGCTATCCAAATGCTACTTTTGACAGATGGGAATTTGATAATGGTGGTGGTTGGACAACTTTCACTACATCATTACCGGGTGGCTCAACTGTTACAGGTGGTAGTACAATTACTATTACATTGGATTATGGCGATAACGGAACTGACATTCGCGCGGTTTACATTAGTAATTCAATTTGCGACTTAGGTCTCGAATTTAATTCTAATGCAATCGAACTTGAAATTTACGACGCTACTTTGACCGGTTTGCAACCTTACACAACTGCTCCTGCTGTTGTTGATAATGAAGCTCCCGGTGTATGCGAAGGCGCTAACGTAACATTCCAAGCTGATGCTGGCGGTCCCTTCACATCACCAAACAGCTTAACCTTTATTGGTTGGGAATATTTTGATGGTGTATGGAATCCATTAGCAGACGGTGCTTTAGTCGGTGCTACTATTTCCGGTTCAGCTACTCAAACAATGACAATTACCGGCGCTACTTTGGCTATGAACGGATATGATTTCCGCGCTGTATGGCAAAATGGTGACTGTAACGTTCTTGAAACTATTGAAACTAACCTTGAAGTAATCGAACAACCTGTTATATCACAACAACCTGTTGTTACTCCTGTTACAGTATGTGCAGGAACTCCAATAGACGTTGATGCGATTGCTACTCCTTTCACAAGTGTACAATGGCAAATTAGCAACGACAACTCAACTTGGGTCGACCTTGTTGACGGTTTGGCATTTGCTTACATGGGTGGAAATGCTGTAATTGCAGGTGCAACTACACAAAACCTCACAATTACTCCGGCTGATAATACATGGGATGCATTCTACGTTCAAGTCGTTTATACAAACGAAGGCGCAGAAGGCGACGAATGTATTACAACTTCAAGCTCAGTACAACTTGACATCTTGTTGGCTCCAATCGTAACTCCATTTACTTCTCCTGTAACAGTTTGCGAAGGTTCAAATAATAGCTACACAGCTGTTGTTACTAATCCTTACAATACTCCTGTAACTTGGGAATACTTTGATGGTACTTGGAATTCACTCGGTGCAGGTGTTGTTGATGGTACAACTGTATCATTCACAGGTGCAGGAAACGAAACACTTAATTTGAATAACATTGACTTAATGTGGGATGGCTATCAAGTTAGAGTAACAGCTACTAATGGCACTTGCTCAGATACTGAAGGCTTCACAATTAATGTTGATGAATTACCTGTTGTAGTAACTAATCCGATCGATGACGATGTTTGTCAATTCGGTGATTTACAATATGTTGTAGATTTTACTCCTGTAGCTACTACTGTTACTTGGCAATTCTGGAATGGTGTTGTATGGGCAAATGTTGTTAGTGGCACTTCATTAACAGCTAACACATTCAACGTTCCTACTATCACAACAATAGGTGGAACAACTACTTTAGATTTAACGAATGTATCTATTGCTATCAATGGATGGGATGTAAGAGTTGCTCTTGATAACGGTGTATGCGGAACAGTTAATTCAACTTCTGCTAACATGGGAATCTTTACAGTTCCTTCTGTTCCTAATCCAATTGGTGCACAGAACATCTTGTCGCATAAATTCGATGTTACTTATCCTGCAGACCCGAATGCACTTACTTGGGATATCCAAGTTGCTGATGATGCCGGATTTAGTAATATTGTTTTCTCGACTACAGGTGCCGGTGCTTCACCATTTACAGGTATGACTGATTGTATTCTTGACCCTGCGTCAACTTACTACTTCAGAGTACGTGCTGTTAATGCTTGCGGTTCATCTGCATGGAGTACTCCTTCAAACATCGTTACTTTAGACCCAACTGTTACAAATATGGCATGGTTAGGTGGATTTGACGGTGACTTCGGTACTGGTGACCTTGGAACTCCAACTGCATCACAAACATTGAGAATAACTTACTATCAATTAGACGCTGACATTGCAATGACAATTCCTGCCGACTTCGAAGCATTTATCGGTGGAAATTGGGTTAATGGTGTTCAGAACTTAGGTTTGACGCTTTATCTTGGCACTTCAGGTACTCCTTTGACAAGAGATATCTTAGTTCGTTTCAACGCTACAGTTTGTGGTGTTATTGATGAAGATATTACAATTGCTTCTAACGAATTATGTGTTGGTAATACCGGCATTACAGTTCCTTCTATAGCAGTTGAAGGATTCGGTAAAGTTCCACAACCTACTGTTCAAGCAAGCGCTGTGTACTTTACAGCTAACGATGACACTGAATTTGACTTTACTTGGACTAATGGTAATGGTAATGGTAGATTAGTAACAATCGTCGAAGATGGCGCAACTCCTTGGTCACCAATAGACTTTACTGACTATAGCAGTATTGCAAGCACTACATTATCTGGTAGTAATGAAATTACAACCGGTAACTGGATTGTTGCTGCAGGTAGCGGTTCAGGTCCATTGACTGTTGATGGTTTGACTGCCGGCGTAGTTTACTATGCTTATGTATTCGAATTCAACGAATGTGCTTCTGGTACTGAAGATTACTTATTACCTGGTGCAGTTGGTCAAGTTTACCAATTGTCATTCTTGACAGACGAACCTTCTACTCCAATGAATGGTATTCCTAATCAAACTTCAGGAGTAGCATTTAAACAATCAAATAATACAACTGGACTTGCAATCGAAGTATTGTTGCTCGACCGTGCAGGTGACCCGATTGCTAATCCTTTCGCAGGATTTAGCGTATCTATCGCCGGTGACCCAGCTCTTGGTACTGTTACAGTAAACTCCGGTTCAACAACTATGGCTAATGGTGCTGCAAGTACAGCTGGCACTCCAATGACAATCACTTGGACTTATGCTAGCGGTATTTTGAATGCAAACTTAGAAGCTTCAACTGCTCAACTTGGTGTTCTGCCTGGCGTATCGAATGACTTCGTTCTTAACGTTGCTCCTCCGACTACACAAGCTAAGATCATCCTTTGGGTTGGCGTACCTTGTATAAACAATACTGAATTCAAATGGACTAACGGTGACGGTGCTTCAAGACTTGTTGTAGGACGTGATGGTTCTTTACCTGAACTTCCAACTGACTTGACTGATTACTCAGCACTTGCTAATACTAATTTCTCATTAGCTGGTACTTTGGGAACTTCTACAAAAGTTCTTGCTGTTATCAATGGTAGTGGAAACAGTATTACAGTTACTGGATTAACTCTTAACCAAACATACTACTTCCGCGTTTACGAATTTAACGGTACTGGCGGATTAGAAAGATACTTAACTGACAACGCATCATTCAACCCGCGTTCACGTAAGATTACTTGCTCAGATGGAAACAACTTGTTTGACCTCATCGTTGAAAACTTCAACGTTGTATCTGGCAAAGGTAAAGGAATCGTTTCTTGGAATACTGAATATGAACAAAATATCTCAGGTTTCGAAGTTTCGAGAATTGACCTTACTGAAGGTTCAAGCATGAATCCAATGCTCGTAGGTACTTATATGAATGCGCAAGAACTCGTTGCTGCCGGTAACACTACTACAGGTCAAACTTACAAATATACTGACAACACAGTGACTCTCGAAGTTGGCAGAACATACTTGTATCAATTGACTGCAGTTGCTTATGACGGCACACGCATCGATGTTGCTGAATCAGAAATTACAATTACTGACGATATCATTGCAGGTCCGGCTGAATTCAGCGTAACTCCTGTTCAAGTTATCAACAATGAAGCTGCTTTCAAAGTTATCACTAACACTACTCAAGATGCTACTATCGAACTCTTCGATGTAATCGGTAACAGAGTTGCTGTAATAGCAAACGGTATCATGTTAGGCGTTGGCTCGAACGAATTTAGCTGCCCGGTTGACAAACTTGTTAACGGTACATACATCATCTCCGTAAACGGTAAAGATGTATCAGCTATTCAGAAGTTCCAAATCGCAAGATAATCACGAACTAAAGCATTTTAAAGCCCGCTCATTTGAGCGGGTTTTTTTTTGCTTTATTTTTATTTTTGCATTGTATTATTAATAAATATATTATATTGAAGTCATGCACGATACAAGTTTGATATTAGACTTATTGATTGTATTCACGCTTTCGATAGCCGTTGTTTACATCTTCAATAGAATCAAAATTCCACCTATAGTTGGTTTTTTGCTGACAGGATTATTAATTGGTCCAAACGGTTTTCATCTGATAGGAATGGAAGCTGAAGTTGAAGTATTCGCCGAAATAGGCGTTATTCTGATTTTGTTTTCGATTGGTATTGATTTTTCGGTAAGTAAGTTGCTCAATATGAAGCGTTTAATCATAGTAGGCGGTTCATTGCAAGTTCTATCAACAATTGCTGTGATTGCCTTATTAAGCTATGGAATCGGCTTCGAAGTAAATATAGCTATTTTCTTTGGTTTCCTTGTTGCACTTAGCTCCACAGCAATAATACTAAAGTTGCTGATTACAAATGGCGCACTCGATACCCCACAAGGGAAAATTTCACTTGGCATTCTTATTTTCCAAGACATTATAATACTGCCAATGTTTTTGGTCACTCCTTTGTTGGCAGGTCAATCTGATAATATCGTTGTTTCAGTGACATTACTTATTGCGAAAATAGTAGGAATTTTAGCTTTCCTATATGTTTCAATCCAATTTGTAATGCCAAAGCTAATATTTGCTGTCGCCAAAACTCGCATTAAAGAGCTCTTCTTTTTCATCATCATTTTAATCGCACTCGTAGTTGTTTGGCTGTCCTCCGTACTTGGTATCTCGCTCGCACTTGGTGCATTTCTCGCTGGATTGATAATCTCCGAATCCGATTATAGCCACGAAGCACTCAGCTTTGTAGAACCAATGCGAGATGTATTCGGTTCTATTTTCTTCATATCTATAGGAATGCTGTTCGACGTTAGTCTCGTAATAGCCAATTGGCATATTATAATAATTGCCACCTTAGTTGTATTACTCGTCAAATTCATCAGCATCAGTTTTGCCGTTTTTGTACTCGGATACCCGGTAAGAATTATAATACTCGTAAGTCTTATGTTGGCTCAAATTGGGGAGTTTTCATTCGTACTATCCAAAATTGGCTTGGATAGTGGAATTATTGATTTCGATATTTATAGCAAAGTAATCGCTGTCGCTGTAATCAGTATGCTCTTTACGCCACTATATTTTGAATTAGCACCGAGATTGGTGTCAACAATTGGTTATGCTAAAATATTTCGTAATTATAATAGGCGAGCAAATAACGAAAGTGAAAAACCTAAGAAACTTAAAAACCATATGATTATTGTCGGATTTGGACTTAACGGACGAAATCTTACCAAAGCAGCCACAATTGCAGGACTCGAATATATCGTACTCGAGATGAACCCAATAACAGTCAAAAACGAAAAACAAAAAGGAGAACCAATTTACTTCGGCGATGCCTCAAACGAAGCCATCCTTGAATTTGCCTCGGTCAAAAAAGCAAAAATATTGGTCATCGCGATTTCCGACCCAACATCAACTCGCGCCATAATTGCACAAGCTAAAAATATCAACCCCGACCTTTACATAATTGCCCGCACCCGTTTCGTCCAAGAAGTTCAAGCCCTATACACATTAGGCGCTGATGAAGTAATTCCCGAAGAATTTGAAACATCAATCGAAATTTTTACACGCGTGCTGACCAAATATTTGATACCGCGTCAGGAAATCGAACGCCTTGTGAATGACATCCGCTCCGACGGCTACGATATGCTCCGCTCAATCAGCCGCCGAGCAAACTATACCGATATTTCACACCACATACCCCATTTCGATGTATGTTCAATCCGCATCACTGACAAACACCATTTTATCGGCAAGTCACTAAACGAATTAAAAATCCGCAACCGCTACGAACTCACCGTTTTAGCCGTCAAACGTGGCAATGACTACATCGCAAACCCCAAAGCCGACCTCGTAATCACAAACGAGGACATTCTAATCACATGGGGCGAACGGAAGCAAATCACCGAATTCAACATGGATATGGAGTAGGAAAATAAAATGAAGAGTTATGTCAATGAAAATAGTAGTTAAATATGGAGATTATATGTTAGTAATTAGTGAAGTAATTCGCATTGCAAACAAGCATTTCGTGGATGCAATGAGCCTCAACGAAGGAAAAATATCTATAAAAAGTATTTACTTGAAGAAATCTTTAACGATTCTTATCAGGATGTACCCCAATGCTGGTATTTGACATTTGGATATTCTGAGGTTGCTGATGATAGCAATCCTATAAGTTCCATACTTAAAAATTCCAATCCTCAGAGAAAGTACAAAACTATTATACTATCTCCTGATGGGATTTTTCAAGGGATGAAAATCCGAGAATCTGAATTTGCAGTTGTTGATGGTGGAACTTTTTAGAGTAAAGTGATGTAATATTAAGATTATGAATACAAATTCGCAATTTGCTGACCATATTAATACCTTACTTTTGAAATACAAGTCAAAAGGACTTTTGATTGATAGTAATTTGTTATTCGTCTATTTTATAGGTACTTATAATGAAGCACTGTTATCAAAATTCCAACGGGTTAATCCTTATGGAAAAACTGGGTATAGAATATTATTTCAACTTATAAATTATTTTGATAAAATTATTGTAACACCACATATTCTGACTGAAACCAGCAATTTGTCAACTAAATTAGATTCGAAATTTAAAGATTCTTACTTTCATAATTTCCTTTCAAAGTTAGAATTTTTCAAAGAAGAAAATATCCTGGTTTATGAGAATAGAGAAAATATTTTTAAATCAAAGGTAGTCATATTTGGTATAACTGATTCGATGATATATGTTCTCTCGCAGTTGTGCTGCATGAAAGGAGACCGATACAATTGACACATTTCGGATAATATAAATGGCAGATTACGATAAATATTATGAGACTGAGGATTTATTTGGAGAACCATTTTCTGAGTTGATTGGGTATTTTAAACAATTCGAGCCAAAAGGTAATTTGATTGATTTAGGTTGTGGACAAGGCAGAGATTCGATTTCCTTGGCCAGACTTGGATACAACGTAACAGGCATTGATAATTCCCAAGTCGGCATTGACCAAATGATTTCAATTTCAGAACGTGAAGGATTAAAATTAACTGGATTAGTAGGAGATGTTTATGCGTTTGACAATTATCAGGATTTTGATATTGTGTTGCTTGACTCGATGCTCCATTTTGAGAAACGAGACCTAAAACGAGAAACTGACCTGATTGATAAAATTGCAAAACGGATAAATAAAAACGGACTGATTTGCATTTGTATTCAAGATACAGGAAAAAAAGTGAAGATTCTTAAAGACACGATTGATAATTCGGGAATTGATTACGAAGTATTAAATGATACTCCCTTGGTTTACAATTACGAGGATAAAGAGTCTGGATACAAATCAGAGACAAAATATTGCATGTATATTGTGAAAAAGAAATAAAATGCAAGACAGCACAACACTCGATTTAACAAATTGCCGAGTCACTAGGTTATTCAAGGGTTTCAGCCTGTTTGGACTTTTTGTTTAGCTTGATTTGTTATCGCATTCAATCAGCAACTTTTCATACCGCTATCCGAAGAGTGAATTTTTGGTACTTACAGATGATTTTCCCTTAGCAGGTTTTTTAAACTCAAAATCAATTGATGTTATTAATTTTAACAATCTAATTGGTAATGCTGCATTGATATAATTGAAATAACATGCACACATACCCGAAAATCATTGACGCTAAAGCAAAATCACCTTATGTGATTTAGGTGCTGTTTGATAACCCAATCACCAAAATCTACGACTTCGAACCATTGCTGAGTGATGCTAATTTCCGAATCTTGAATGAGTTAAATGTTTTCAAAAACTTCTCGATTTCAGCCGGTGGCTACGGTTTGGAGTGGGTCGAAGATTTAGACATCAGCGAATCCGAACTTTGGGTGAATGGTATTGATGCAAAGTAATTCAGCACCCTCATTGTATTATTTATATGAAGGTGCAAAATTTTGATGTAAGTTTTTTAAAGCATTTGCTTAGAAATACCCCTCCTATATCACAGCTTCTCCAAAATCATCTAATGCGGCTAGTCCGTTTCTGGCTTTTACGTCGTTGGGGTCTAATTCCAATGCTTTGCGATATGCTATCCGAGCGTCATATTTTTTGTTCAAATTCAAATAAGCATCACCAAGTAAAGCACATGCTGATGGGCTTTCGGGGTTGTTGTCAACAACGTTTTTCAGAGCTTTTACTGCTTCTTCGTAAAATCCCATCCGTAAACATACCACTCCTAGATGAAAATATGCGATGAGAAATTTTGGCTGGACTTTGGTGACGTGCGTGAAAAATTCTCTTGCTTCGGATAAATGTCCGCAATGATAGCTTAAGATGCCCGACCAATAATGTGCAATCAGGAAATTTTTGTCTAATTCGATACATTTTGCCAATGAGCGTAAGCCTTTTTTCAAGCTACCCATCCGATAATAGCCCAATCCTAGTTCAAAGTATATAGTTGGAAAATTCGGCAATAAATCGGCTCCTTTTTCAAGGTAATGAACGGATTGCTCGATGTCACCGAGTCTGTATAAAGCGTTACCAATGTGCTTGTAAACTATTCCCAAGTTGGGATTGCGTTCCAATGCTTTTTTGTAATGCTCGATTGCGTCGAGATATTGGCCTTGAGTTTCGTGTTGGTACGCTTCTAAAATATCGGGGTCATCCGAATCAAAGCTTATATTAAGTCTATTCAAATCATTCATGTTCAATTTCTTTATTTTTAAAAAATCAAATTTACGATATTTTCTGACAATGACAAATTGCTACAATCATATTTCTTAAAATTTATTGGCAACCGGCACATCGTTTCCACCACCATAAAGGTAAAATCCGTTTCCGGTCTTGCGTCCGTAATGTCCGGCGGCTACAACTTTCTTCAGTAATGGGCATGGGCGATATTTCGGGTCGCCGAGGTCGTTATGGAGCACTTCCAATATTGCCAAACATGTATCCAAACCGATTAAATCTGCCAACGCGAGTGGTCCCATTGGGTGTGCGAAGCCTAATTTTGCGACTTCGTCAATTGCATCTACTGTGCCGACATTTTCCATCAATGCAAAGATTGCTTCGTTTATGAATGGCAAAAGTATTCGGTTAGAAATGAAACCAGGATAATCGTTTGCGGTAACAGGTGTTTTGCCTAACTTCTTGCAAAGTTCGACTGTTGCATTATAGACTTCGTCGCCGGTGATCAGACCACGAATTACTTCGACGAGCTTCATCATTGGGACAGGATTCATGAAGTGCATGCCGATAACTTGAGCGGGTCGCTTTGTCCGAGCAGCAATTTCTGTTATAGAAATGGTCGAAGTATTTGAAGCAAGTATAGCTTCGGGCTTGGCAATTGAGTCGAGTTCGGTAAATATTTTGAATTTTAACTCTTTGTTTTCTGTAGCAGCTTCGATTATTATATCAGCATCTGCACAGACGGACATTTCGGTTGTTGTAAAGATATTTGCCAAAGTAGCATCCATTTGCTCTTGAGAGATTTTCTCTTTCTTTACTTGGCGGTCTAAATTTTTGCTGATAGTGCCAATTCCACGCTCGATAGCTTTGTCATTAATATCGAATAATGTAACTTTGTAGTTTGAAAGTGCAAAAACGTGAGCAATTCCGTTGCCCATTGTTCCGGCGCCGATGACGGCAATTTTGTTGAATTCCATGAGTGTACTCCCTAATGATAAATGAATCAAATTACTTAATTTTTATGATACGAAATGCTTTATTTTTTGTTTGATTGCTAATCAATACTTTATAAACGCCTTGAGGCAACTCTGAAGCATCAAAATTCAATTTGCCTGAATTCCCTATTTCGCGTTTGATTTCGCGCCCATGTATGTCGAATAATGTAAAATCGAAATTGTTTGAAAATTCGAGCCCCGGTTCGAAATTGAAATTATCTGTGAATGGATTGGGATAAATTAAATTTTCAATTCTTACATTTCTCAGTGTGTCAGTTTTAAATCTTGGAATAGCAATTACTGTTATTGAAAGTTTTGGGAATTCATAAAATCTTGAAATAGTTTTCTTGCTAATTTTCGGGACAATATTGTGTGGATTGTAAATATCATTAACGTCAAGATAATGCTCAGAACTGATTTCGTAAATAGTCCCTACTTTACCAAAAAAAATTTCATCTAAATCAAGTTCAGTATTAACGGATTCGAATGGGTGTGTGTTGACAACTGTCAGATACAATGTATCACCTTTTGATGATGCTATTGTATTGAGCCAAGGAGCACCATAAATCTGAAGTAGGCCTTTGATTTCACGCGTAATATTTTTTTCAACATCAATATGCACCGGGTAAATTCGGCTACCGGTTGTATTACTCAATAGTTTGATTGCCTGATAACCGACATTTCCCCAAATGATACGTCGCTTTGTTATAGGATGCTCTCCGGATTTGAAAAATGAAATTGCAAATGTTCTTTCAGCAAACTTAATCATCTCAGGGTACCTGATATGTGATATTTGAGCATTTGCATCCCATAATCCTTCTTCCATAGTTAATGAACGCCAATTTGTATCCAATATCCAAGAACCTTGTTGGTCGTATGCGAAAAACCATTCAGTTGAAGCGGGTTGAACTTCTGGCAATAAATTTGCATCTGAAAGCCATCCGTACACAGTCCTAAAATAATGGTCAAAATAAGTCCATCCTCCGACAATGCTAAAATAAAGTTCTAAGTCAGTGTGTTCTTCGATTGTATATCCACCTTGAGCCGGATGGTAACCATAATAGTCAACATTCGTTTTTATAGTATCCATTAAACTTTTGAAATAATCAATTCCATTCCAAACATCGGCAGCTAAAATTAATTTAATCGTGCTATCCGATTTTAGCATTTCACGTCGGAAATCGAAATATTCAAGAGCGTATTTCTTAGGACTGAACCATTGTTCATTGCCAATTTCCCAATATTTTACATTGAATGGTTCTATATATCCATGCTCCATTCTTAATTTTCCGAAATAAGTATTTGTATCACCATTGCAATATTCGACCCACCCGGCAGCAAGTTCGGGCGTTCCGTGTTCATAATTTGCTGTTATATGTGGCTCGGTATTAATTAATTTACAGAAATTTAAAAATTCGACAGTACCAAAATCAAGTCTATGAGATAACCTATAAGGCGAAGCGTCATGGTTTGGGGATTGTCTTTTGTCTATATCTCCAACGCCATTATGCCAAAACGATGCATACGAATCTGCAAATGCCCCTCCCGGATAGCGCAAAATACCCATGTCCCAATCTTTTAGTAAATCATAATACTCTCGTCGCACTCCTAAAACATTATTCATCGGCATACAAGAGGATTCGTCCAAATCAATTTCACCTGTTCCATTCAAGCCAAGAACTAATGCCACCTTGTTTTGTCCCTCCAACGGAGGTATTATTACTGTGTTTTTATACCATTCGTCGCTTAGAGCTTCAAATTTGTGTGAATAAATTATTTTTTCGAGCTCATCATCATAAATTCTAATTTCCATGTTGCCTTTTTCAACTTTGCCACGACTATAAAAATACAGTTCGAGACTCACGGTGTCGTCAACATAAATTTTTTGGTAAACTCCGGCAAAGTCATTTTCACTATTTTTGATTTTGACATAATTTTTGCCATTTTCGTTATAGCCACCATTAATAATCGAAATAACATTCGTTTCATTTTCACCGTATTTTATCCAATCTTTCAACCAAGTTGAATCGAAAATTGTATTATCAAATCCGCGGTCAACTAATTCCTGCGACCAAAACCCAAATGGTCCATTCACAAAATCTCGAATAAATTCTATAAAACCACCAAAATGTAAATTAGAAATCGTGTCCTTGCTCGGTTCATCAAGGTTGATACGTAGGTATGCTTCTTGTTGAGAATGTGCGACTGCTCCAAAACTTATTAGATTAATGACAATAATCGCTAAAAGAATATTATATTTGTGTTTCATAAAATTATTATTTTTGAAAATTTTATATGTTCAAAGTTAACGATAACAAGGTTAATTTCAAAGGGAAAAGGTCATTTTTATGTCGTCGCTACAATATAAAGCATTTTATGTAGAAGAAGTTTCTCCAAATACATTTGTTAGAAGCATTATCGAATTGCCGATTAATAGTTTGCCCGATAACGAAGTTTTAATTAAAGTTCATTATTCTTCACTCAATTACAAAGATGCTCTTTCAGCAAAAGGGCACAAAGGTGTCTCTAAATTTTATCCGCATACTCCCGGTATTGATGCTGCAGGAGTAGTTGTTGAATCTAAAGTGCCCGAATTTTCAGCCGGTGACGAAGTCATTGTAACAGGCTATGACTTGGGTATGAATACCCCGGGTGGATTCGGACAATACATCAAAGTTCCTGCTTCGTGGATTGTGAAAAAGCCCGAAACTCTGACTTTAAAAGAATCTATGATACTTGGTACGGCAGGATTCACAGCGGGAATTTGCATCACCGAACTTCAAAATCATAATGTAATGCCCGGTATGGGCAAAGTGTTAGTAACAGGGGCAACGGGGGGCGTTGGTTCATTAGCTGTTTCGATATTAGCGAAAATCGGCTACGAAGTTGTTGCTTCAACAAGCAAATTGCATTACGAAGAATTTTTGCTCAAAATGGGTGCTACCGAAGTAGTCCGCAAAAATATGATTCTCGATTTGACGGCGCGTCCTCTACTTTCCGGGCAATGGCTCGGTGTAGTTGAAAATGTTGGTGGCGGAACATTGTCTTCGGTGATACGTTCTACTCAACAGCATGGATGTGTTTGTGTGGTTGGTAACGTCGGGGGAGACGTACTCACAACTTCGGTTTATCCGTTCATATTACGCGGTGTTACTCTTTGTGGGATTGATTCTGCTTCACGTCCGATGAACTTAAGAACCAATATTTGGGATAAATTGGCAACTGATTGGAAAGTAGAACTGCCCCAATCATTTGTGAATGTCGTGAAATTAGATTCGCTATCTCGCGAAATTGATAAGATTCTAGACGGTAAACAAACCGGAAGAGTAGTCTTAGAGCATGACCACTAATCCGGTCTATTTAATCTAAATAAAATTATTTCAACAAACTTCTGGCGATAACCAATCTTTGGATTTCGCTTGTACCTTCGTATATTTCGGTGATTTTTGCATCGCGATAATAACGCTCGGCATTGAAATCTTCAGTATAGCCGAAGCCACCGTGTATTTGGATAGCTTTGTTTGCGCAAAACATAGCTGCTTCTGAAGCATCTAATTTTGCCATCGCTGCTTCACGGGAATAATCCATTCCCTCGTTTTTCATCTTGCTTGCTCGCCAAGTGAGCAACCAAGCGGCTTCGTAACGAACCCACATATCGGCTATCATCCATTGAATAGCTTGGAAGTTTGAAATTGGTTGGTCAAATTGGAAGCGTTCTTTAGAATATTTTATCGCATCTTCGATTGCTGCACGAGCTATTCCCAATGCCTGAGATGCAATACCAAGTCTGCCACCGTCCAAAGTCACCATTGCAACTTTAAAGCCCTTGTTTAGTTCGCCCAAGAGTGCTTCTTTTGGTAATTCGACATTTTCTAAAATAATTTCGGCTGTGGACGATGATTTGATACCAAGTTTTCGCTCTAATTTGCCAACGTAGCAGCCCGGTGTTCCTTTTTCGATGATGAATGCAGAAATGCCTTTAACTTTTTGCGATGGGTCAGTAGAGGCAATCAAGATGTAAACTTCAGCTTCGTTGCCATTTGTAGCCCATAGTTTTGCACCGTTCAAAATCCATTTGTCACCTTGCAAAACTGCAGTCGTTTTTGTCGCACCGGCATCCGAGCCAGCGCCTGATTCGCTGAGTGAAAAGGCACCGATTTTATTCCCTGAAAGCAAATCCGGCAAATACTTTTGCTTTTGTTCCTCAGTGCCAAAGCGATAAATCGGGTCGCAAACTAAGGAAGAATGGGCAGAAATAATCACGCCGGTCGAGGCACACCAACGTGATACTTCCTCTACTGCCAGCATATACGAGATATAATCCATATCGGCGCCACCATAATCCGAAGGGTAAGCAATGCCCATCAAACCAAGTTCGCCTGCTTCCTTGATAATGTCAGCCGGAAATCTGTGATTGCGTTCATTGTCCGCCGCTACAGGTCCTATACGTTCTTTAGCAAATTTATGCACCATTTCTTTTAGCATTATTTGCTCTTCTGTCAACAAGTAATTCATATAATCCTCTTTAGTAATAATTATTCTGAAATTTCATTTCCTAATTTTTTAAATATATCAAATCAAATCATCTTACCAAAACTTTAAATTCGATTAAATGATTTTGTTCATAAATTTTAACAAAAAAGTATATCTTAAACGACATCATAAAGTATAAAAGAACTTATATTTGAGAATGGAAAGAAAAATAATCCATATAGACATGGATGCCTTTTTTGTGGCAGTAGAGCAACGCGACAACCCAAGTTTGCGTGGCAAACCCGTTGTGGTTGGCAGTCCTCACAAAAGAGGAGTTATTTCAGCTGCAAGCTACGAAGCTCGCAAATATGGAATATTTTCTGCTATGCCTTCTATCGTGGCTGCACGGAAATGCAAAGATTTGATTTTCGTTCCCGGGCGATTCCATGCTTATAAAGAAGCCTCAGAGCAAATCATGCAAGTATTTTATGAATATACAGACCAAGTTGAGCCACTTTCGCTCGACGAAGCATACCTTGATGTCACCACGAACAAAATGGACAATCCATCGGCTACTAATATTGCGAAGGAAATCAAAATCAGAATAAAAGAATCTACCGAACTTACTGCATCTGCCGGTGTGTCTTTCAATAAATTTTTGGCTAAAGTAGGGTCTGATTTCAACAAACCCGACGGATTGTGCGTAATTACTCCTGCAGCATCTACTAAATTCATAGAAGCATTGAAAATCGAAAAATTCCCGGGTGTTGGCAAAGTAAATGCCCGAAAATTACATGATTTAGGTATTTCTACCGGAAAAGATTTGAAAAAACTTACTCAAGAATCATTAATAAATCAATTTGGCAAATTCGGCGAATATCTCTTCAACATGTCTCATGGGATTGACAATCGCGAAGTCATTGCCGAGCGAATTCGAAAATCTATCGGTGCCGAACGAACTTTCGGGGAAGACATTCTCGATGAAGCTAAATTACTCGAATCATTGAATCGCATTGCAGAAATCTTGGACAAAAGAATAAAAAAATCGAATTCCTCCGGCAAAACTTTGACACTCAAAATCAAGTATTTCGATTTCGAGATTACGACTCGTTCCAAGACAGTTTTCTATCCAATTTCGGAAATTAACGAAGTTCTCGCACTTGCCCAAGAACTATTTTATACACCCAAAGCCCCGTTCAAAAGAGTGCGTTTGCTTGGATTATCATTATCAAATTTGGACAATAATGAAATCAATATTGGCGACCAACTTAAATTGAATTTTCATGAGCTATTATGAGTTGAAATTTGAACTCTAATGCTTTTTAAAATATACGATATTACAAATCGTACTTTTCAATAAGTGAATGAACAAAGGTGAAATATGCTTAGTGAATATCTAAATGAAGCAATCAAACAAGCTAAATATGAAATTTTAGTAGATGATAATTCCGTCTATGCTGAAATTCCTGCTTGTCCGGGTGTTTATGCAAATGCGAAATCATTCGAAGAATGCCGAACTTTATTAATAGAGGTTTTGGAAGAGTGGCTTTTCTTGAGGTTACGGAAGAATTTGCAAATCCCCACAATATCATAGGGTCGTGGGTTTAGGGTTAAGGGTCGAAACATTTAACGATATTCTTTGCGTTCTCTGCGTTTAATCGTATTCCTTTGCGTCCTCTGCGGTAAATTGTATTTCTTTGCGTTTTCTGTGGTAAAATTGAATTAATTATGCTATATTACGTCACATAATATCGTTCTTTAAACACACATTTTATAACAACATCCTCACAATCAACTAAAAACAAACAAAAATAAAATTAATTGAAATATATCTCGTTTACCGAAATTAATGACTTTACATAAATACGGTAGAATATGTCAATAAATAGGAATTTATCCGAAGAACAAGTTTTTTTAAGAGATTCTGTAAGACGATTTGCCGAAGAGGTAATCAAGCCTCAGGCGAAAGATTTGGACGAGAAAGAGGAGTTTTCTTACGAAATAACTGCCCAAATGGCAGAAATGGGATTCTTGGGAGCCTTCTTGCCTGAAAAGTACGGCGGAAGCGGGCTTGATTACCTATCGTATATTATCATTGTCGAAGAAATTGCTCGTGTTGACAGTTCCCAAGCCGCTACTATTGCCGCTCATAACTCCCTTGGCACCGGTCCTATTTATGATTACGGCAGCGATGAACAAAAGGAAAATTACCTCCCTCAACTTGCAGGTGGCAAATTGTGGGGCTTTGGCTTGACTGAACCTGAAGCCGGCTCTGATGCCGGGAATACCAAGACACGCGCTTACCAAGAGCAAGGTGAATGGACTATTAACGGTGCAAAAATCTTTATTACCAATGCTTCTACAGACATTACCTTAGGTTCTACGGTTTTGGCTGTGACAGGTCAGCAACCCGACGGCAGAAAAGAATTCACATCTTTCATTGTCGAAAATTCCAATCCCGGAATGGAATGCCGCCAAATGAAAGGCAAAATGATGTGGCGTTCATCGAACACTTCCGAGCTATATTTCTCCGATTGCAAAGTACCGAATGAGTCTATCTTAGGCAAACGAGGAGATGGATTTAAGCAAATGCTTGCAACTTTGGACAAAGGGCGACTTTCGATTGCCGCTATGGGATTGGGTTTGGCTCAAGGTGCTTTTGAAGCAGCTCTTCATTATGCAAAACAAAGAAAAACCTTCGGACGTGCGATTTCTACGTATCAATCTAATGCATTCAAACTTGCAGACATTGATATGGGCATAGAGCTTGCCCGAAATTATTTATATGAAGTGTGTCGCATGGCGGCTCGCGGAGAGAAAATCACAAAAGAATCAGCAATTGCCAAATTATATTGCTCCGAATTAGCCCACAAAGCCGCCGACCATTGTGTCCAAATACACGGCGGATACGGACTGATGAAGGAATATGATGCAGAGCGATTCTACCGTGACCAAAAATTGCTCGAAATCGGCGAAGGCACTTCCGAAATTCAAAGATTAGTTATTTCACGTATTATAGGATGTTTCGATTAATTATGCAACATAAGGTTTTGAGATGACTCGCATTATAGAATGTCCTCGCGATGCGATGCAAGGCATTGACGAATATATACCAACTGCAACAAAAGTTGATTATATCAATAAACTTCTGAAGGTAGGATTCGACACTATTGATTTCGGTTCATTCGTATCTCCCAAATCTGTTCCTCAAATGAGAGATACTGCCGATGTACTCAGAAAATTAAATCTGAACGGCTCAAGTTCATTTCTTCTGGCAATTGTAGCGAATTTGCGCGGCGCTGAAGATGCTGTAATGTTCGATGAAATTGATTTTCTCGGCTTCCCATTCTCGGTTTCTGAGACCTTCCAAAAGAAAAATACAAATTCGACAATTGACCAATCATTGGCAAGAGTTGAAGAAATCCACGATACCTGCGTCCGAACCAATAAAGAATTGATAATTTATCTTTCTATGGCATTCGGCAATCCTTACGGCGACCCTTGGAATTTCGACGAAATTGGTCGCCGAGTAGAGCAATTAACAGATTTAGGTGTTAATACTATCGCTTTATCGGATACTGTGGGAGTTTCTAATCCCGAAAATATCAAGCATTTATATTCCAATCTCACTGAAGAATTCCCATTTATTGAATTCGGGGCACATTTGCATAGCAGCCCGGACTCGTGGCACGAAAAAATTCAAGCTGCTTACGATAGCGGTTGTCGTCGTTTCGATTCTGCTCTCAAAGGCTGGGGAGGGTGCCCTATGGCTCAAGATGATTTAGTTGGTAATGTTGCCACAGAGAATTTAATTGCTTTTCTCAAGCAAAATGAGGACGATTTCGAGATAAACGAGCGCGAATTTAATCATGCTCTCGAAGCTGCCAACAGTATTTTCAAATAGTTAAACCAGAATTTATAATATTGCTAAAAGGGAATTCATAAAACAAATTCCCTTTTTTTCGTCTATACAAAATTATAGTACCTTTTTTTTGGAGCATTGATGCAAAAGATAAGAATAGTTACAGCCGCAGCACTTTTTGACGGACATGATGTCTCAATCAATCTATTCCGCAGGTTACTTCAAAAACGTGGTGCTGAAATTATTCATATCGGGCATAATCGCTCAGTCAGCGAAGTTGTTACCGTTGCCCTCCAAGAAGATGCAGATGCAATTCTTGTTAGTTCGTACCAAGGCGGGCACAACGAATATTTTCGTTATATGTTGGACATGCTCAAGGAAAACGATGCAGCCGATATTTTAATTTTTGGCGGTGGCGGTGGTGTTATTCTTCCTTCCGAAGCTACTACGCTTGAATCTTACGGCGTTAAACGTATTTACCACGCTACCGAAGGGCAAAAAATAGGTATTGACGGCATCGCTGATGATATTATTAATTCAATTATCCAACATCGCAAATCAATTGCTAAATTCATTCCCAATAATGAGTTAATCAAACAAAATAATTCAGCTCAGAGCTACTTAATTGCCAAACAATTATCCTTTTTCGAAAATTGCACCGACGATTGCAACCGCGACACATACCGTAAAATTTATGCCGATAACGATAAAGGCAAATCCATTGTTCTCGGTGTGACAGGTACCGGTGGCAGCGGAAAAAGTTCTCTAAATGACGAAATTATTGGAAGATTTTTATCAACTACTCAGAATTTTAAAATCGGAATATTGGCAGTTGACCCTTCCAAAAGCAACACAGGTGGTGCATTGTTGGGAGATAGAATCCGGTATAACCAAATTTACAACAAAAATGTCTTTTTCCGTAGCTTTGCGACACGCTCCAGCAAATCTGAAATCCCCGAAAGCATCAAAGATTCGATTGCAATTCTAAAATCTTGTGGATATGATTTAATTATTGTCGAAACTTCGGGAATTGGTCAAGCCAATAGCGAAGTCGTTACGATTAGTGATAAATCTGTTTATGTGATGACCGCAGAATTTGGTGCTCCAACTCAGTTAGAAAAAATTGATATGCTCGACAAAGCCGACTTCATAGTAATCAATAAATTCGAGAAAAGAGGCTCCGAGGATGCTTATAGAGAGGTTAAAATCAATTACCTTCGAAATCGCAACGTCAAAACCGATAAGACCCTTACTCTTGATGAACTTGAATTACCTGTTTATGCTTGTAGTAGCAACCATTTCAACAATCCCGGTCTAAACCGCTTATTCAAAGATTTGACGGCATCTTATGCGGATAAAAATGTCGAATTCGACTACGAATTCATTGCTAAAATGCCCACTAAGCATATAGTTGATTACAGTTTGATTAATAATGACAAAATCAGCTATTTATCGGAAATTGCAGAATCAATCGCACAATATAAAATTCTCGTTGCTCGCCAATCCGGAATCGCCGAAAAAGCGTACGCTTATAAGATTGCTTACGAAAGCACGACTGATAATGATTTGCGAAACAGATTGATTGCCGAATACGAAATTTTCTATGATGAATTGACCGAAGAGAGTAAAAAGTATATTAATAATTGGTCAAAAGTCATTGAAAATTATTCACAAGATGAGATTAAGTATTCGGTTCAAGGTAAAGAACTTACGATTAATTCATTTAGCAAATCACTTTCGGGTTCTAAAATTCCCAAAGTTGCTTTGCCCAAATTCAATGATTGGAAAAATATTCTCGAATTTTGCTATATGGAAAATTTGCCCGGCGAATTCCCATACACAGCCGGTGTTTTCCCTTTCAAAAGGACAACTGAAGACCCTAAACGACAATTCGCAGGTGAGGGAAGCCCCGAAAGAACAAATAGAAGATTCCATTATTTATCCAAAGATGATGCTGCCAAACGACTTTCGGTCGCATTCGACGGCATCACACTATATGCTGAAGACCCTGCTGAGCAACCCGATATTTACGGGAAAATCGGCGAATCAGGTGTTTCCATTTGTAGTGTCGAGGATATGGACAGATTGCTCGCAGGATTTGACCAAACTGACCCTTTGACGTCAGTTTCCATGACAATTAATGCTCCGGCACCAATCATGGTGGCATTCTATTTCATGACTGCTTATAACAGAGCATTGAAAAAGCTTGAAAATGATGGAATGGTATTAGATGCTGCTGCAAGAGAAAATCTCAAACTTGAGACTTTCAGGAAGCTTCGCGGCACAGTCCAAGCTGATATGTTGAAAGAAGACCAAGCCCAAAACACAATAATTTTTTCGATAGATTTTGCGATGAAGCTAATTGGTGATTTGCAAGAGTATTTATCAATCAATAAAATTCGCAATTATTATTCGCTGAGTATTAGCGGTTATCATATCGCAGAAGCAGGTGCTAATCCTATTTCACAGCTTGCATTTACTCTCGCTAACGGATTCACTTATGTAGAGTATTTCCTGAATCGCGGACTCAAAGTTGATGATTTTGCCCCAAATCTGTCTTTCTTCTTTTCCAATGGAATGGACCCTGAATATTCAGTGATCGGACGTGTTGCACGAAGAATTTGGTCAGTAGCTATGAAAAATAAATATGGTGCCGACGAAAGAAGCCAAAGACTGAAATATCACATCCAAACATCCGGAAGGTCACTTCACGCTCAAGAAATTGATTTCAACGATATTAGAACTACATTGCAGGGATTGCTCGCATTTTACGATAATTGCAATTCATTGCATACTAATTCATACGACGAAGCCGTGACTACCCCTACTGAGGAATCTGTTCGTCGCTCAATGGCTATTCAATTGATTTTATCCAAAGAATTCGGTATGTTGAAAAACGAAAATCCTAATCAGGGTTCATTCATTATCGAAGAGCTGACCGACCTTGTAGAAGAGGCTGTTTTGATGGAATTCCGCCGTCTGTCTCGTCGCGGTGGAGTACTTGGAGCGATGGAAACACAATACCAGCGTTCAAAAATTCAAGAAGAATCAATGTATTACGAATATATGAAACAAAGCGGCGAATTCCCAATTATCGGTGTAAATACATTCATTAATTCAAGTGATGATAATCCCTACGAGAAAATGCAAATTATTCGGACATCTGATGAAGAGAAATTGCAAAGACTATCGGAAGTTAAAGGATTCCAAGAACGCAACGCCGATAAAGTAGATGCAGCTCTTAGAAATTTGAGGGAAGTTGCTATTTCCGGCGGAAACATCTTTGCCGAATTGCTCAATACAGTTCAATATGCAACTATGGGGCAAATCACTTCTGTTCTTTACAAAATTGGCGGGAAATACCGTAGAGGGATGTAAAGAATAAATCATGCGTGGAGACACATTCGGTTCTGAATTTAATAAAATTGATTTCAAATTAATCAAAAGATTAATTGTCTTCCTCAAACCATATAAATTATATGTTTATTTAGCTATTTTACTGACACTTTTAGTTTCTGCATTAGCACCTTTAAAGCCTTATTTAATAAAAATTGCAGTTGATGACTACATTTCATTAGGCGATAAACAAGGTCTGCTCAATATTATTGTGCTTATTTTAGCAGTTCTTGTTTTACATGGTGCTATCAGATTTGGACTTACTTTTATTATGCAATGGGTGGGGCAAAACTGTCTCAACGATATTCGAACACAGCTTTATGCACACTTGCAAAAGCTTTCGATGAAGTATTACGATAAAAATCCTGTCGGCAGATTGGTTACGCGCGTCACAAACGATGTCGAAGTCCTTAACCAACTTTTCTCATCGGGGCTTATAATGATGGTAGCGGATTTGATGCTTATTTTTTGGATTATCGGTTTTATGTTCTACACTGATGTCAAGCTGACTTTACTTACAATTACCGTTTTGCCGCTTTTGCTTCTCCTTACTACATTTTTCCGACGCAAAGTTAGAGTTTTGTTTCGTGACTTGCGAAATGAAGTATCTAAAATGAATTCTTTTTTGAATGAATTTATTTCCGGCATTTCAACAGTTAAAGTATTTGGTCAGGAGAAAAAATTGAATAGTGAGTTTGATGTTATCAACAAAAAAACTCGTGAATTGAATATTAAAACTGTTTTTTATTATGCCATGTTTTTCCCGGCAATCGAAATGATTGGTGCTATTGCTACTGCAATTGTATTATGGTATGCAGCCGGAAACATTTTATCGGGTGTAATGACAGTCGGGATTTTGATAGCATTTATCCAATATTCTCAAATGTTTTTCCGCCCGGTCAGAGATTTAAGCGAAAAATATACAACTCTTCAAAATGCAATGGCTTCATCCGAAAGAATTTTTGGTCTTTTAGACACCGAAGATTTCTTGCAAGATGCCCCCGATGCATTAGAAAAATTCGATTTTAAAGATAAGATTAAATTTGAAAA
Source organism: Desulfobulbaceae bacterium (assembly GCA_018335795.1). Taxonomy (GTDB): domain Bacteria; phylum Bacteroidota; class Ignavibacteria; order Kapaibacteriales; family UBA2268; genus PGYU01. Next base: position 142,389 of record JAGXRP010000066.1, read on the forward strand.
TGTTTCGTTCAGCTATGACGATAATAAGTGGGTATTAAAAGATATTTCTTTTGAAATTAAGAAAGGCGAAACAGTTGCAATCGTTGGAGCAACAGGCTCAGGCAAAACTTCTATTATTAATTTGCTCTGCAGATATTATGATTATCAATCCGGTAAAATTTCAATTGACGGAATTGAACTAAAAAATATAAAACAAAAGCCTTTGAGGGAAAAAATCGCTCTTGTGATGCAAGATGTATTCTTATTTTCCCGAACAATCAAGGAGAATATTAATCTTGGCTCCGAGGACATTTCGGATATCGAAGTTCGTAATGCGGCAATAGCTTTGGGAGCAGCACCTTTTATCGAAGCAAATCCAGATGGCTTTGATTATCTGCTTAACGAGCGTGGACAATCACTTTCGACAGGGCAAAGACAGCTTATTTCATTTTGTCGTGCATATGCAGCTAATCCCGAGCTGTTAATTTTAGACGAAGCAACTTCTAGTATTGATACAGAAACTGAAAATATAATCGAAAAATCTCTCGAAAAACTATTGGAAAACCGTACTTCAATTGTTATTGCACATAGGCTTTCCACTATCAAACGTGCCAACAAGATTTTAGTATTGCACAAAGGTCAAATTCGTGAGCAAGGCACTCACGATGAATTGTTGCAATTGAATGGTCTATATGCCAAATTATATATGTTGCAATACAACGAAGTGTCGGTCTAAAGCATTCCCGAGCGTTTACGCACAAACCATTCTATTGAAAATAGCAAAATTGCAATAATCAGCAACCATGGCTGACTCCACAAGGCAAACTCGCTTCTTTCGGTTACAGGTCGAGCTTTGAAATTCTTGTGATTTTGAATTGCATCTAATAATTCATTTGCATTTTCTGGAGTGAAGAACTCGCCACCCGAGATATATGCCAAATTACGAAGCAAACTTGTATTCATCCTCAAATTAAGATATTCCGCCGGAGTTTCGCCGACTGTAAATCTGCCGTCATCTTTGCCTAATTGATTCTGCCCTAATTTTGCTGTTCCCTTGAATACGTGGTCACCGGCGGGAAGAGATTCCATTGCCCCAAAATATCGCCCATTATTAATTGGAGACATAATTATGGTTCGAGTTTCGTCAAGAGATTCAATTTGCAATTCTACTATCGCATTATCAACTGTTTGGTATGAAGCATCATAAACTTGAGCAACAAATTCAATTCGTTCACCCACATTATACAGTTGTTTTGAAGGCTTAATAATTAATTGTTTTGCCTTATCTTTCAAAGATAGCCATCGAATTGAGTTCTCGAAAAACAGAGTAAATATATCTGTAGCTTCATTCCGACCGCGAGATACTTCCACAGCATGGCCGGCTAATTTCCATCTGAATAATCCGTAGCCCATCACTGCAATACTCTTTGTTTGTTGGAATTCGCGCGTCATGATTAATGGCTCGGCAATCGGGACATTGTTCACTTTCATCGAAGCCACAAGTTCGGATTCCGATTTGATTCTGACAAATGTCTCGGTTTTATAAATTGGTGGCAAATTATTCCATTGATTCAAATCTTCATCAGTTCCGTTGATTCTAATCAAAGGATTGGACAAGGCTCTCGGGTTGAGGTCAACGTTGACCATGAATTCCTTTGCTCTCGTGGAAGCAACATTGAAAGGTAAAAATTCTTCAAATTTTTTGAGTTTATTGTAATCAGTTTCTCGGCCCGCAATAAATAATATTGATTTACCTTTGGAAATGTGGTTCACCAAATTCTGTACCGTTGCATCGGACGTGTTTGCTGTCGGGAAATTTACGAAAATAAAGACTTCTGTTTCATTCAAATCTTTTTGAGTTGGCTCATTATAAAAGCTCGTTCCCAAACTTTGTATGAACTCTCTAATCTCAATTCCTTCTTGATTTTTAATAGCATTTTTGATGAATGAAATATCTGCAACTGCCGAACCCGAAAAAAACGATATTATCCTCTTGTTTTTGAGCACTTTAACAAACTTAGCTATTTGATTATTTTTATGCGTAATTTCACCTTCCAAATTTTCCAATTTTATGCTCAGTTTTTTGTTACCCTCAGTTTTCGGCTCGTAAGTGAAATCAACAGAGTATTCGGTTCTATTTAGTGTCAATTCTATTGTTGTTTCGCCGATGCCGATATTTTCCTCGAAGAATTGCACCTTTACACTTTTGCCTTCAAAACCATTGGCATCAAATCTGATATTGACAGGCACTTTGTCATTGATATAAACTGCATCATTTGTGATTATATTAACAATTGCGACATCTTTGGGGTAAGTAGAATCCCCGATTCCAACTACAAAAACCGGTTTGCCGAGTCGCTCGGCAGTGTAAATAGGATTGTCGCCACTATTAAATGCCCCATCGGTGAAAATAACAATGCTTCTCAAATTTTCATCGCTCATTGAACGGTTTATGTTGCCCAAAGCATTGGATAAATCTGTGTTGCTGCCGTCTAATTCTAATGATTCAAAATCAAATGATTCACTTTCTTGAACAGTATTCGAAAATTTCCGTACAATTAAATCATCACCAAGTTGCTCCAATGCAGATTCTTCCATTGATTTCTTATAGCCGGATTTGCGGTCACCTCCGGCATCATCTAATGACATCGAAAGCGAATTATCCAATAATGCGACCACGACAGGCTCTTTCATGCTTCCACGAATTGCTGTGTAAACCGGCTCGAATAATGCGAAAAGCAATAACACCAAAGCCAATGCCCGCATGACAGTCAATAGAGTTTTACGGCGAGGAGTGATTTCAGGAACAGTTTTGCGATATGACCAAATCGAAAATGCTATCAAAGCCAGCGAAATTATGATTAATACTGCCCAACTGCCACTTATCCCGAAATAATATGAATTCATTTATGTATTTTCCGATTTTAATATTTTGTTCATCAAGTACTAATCAATAACGTTGAAGTGTGCTATTTCTTTTGATTCTCAGCCAATAGTTGCATTGCAATTGACTCAAATTCTGTTTCTAAATCCATTTCCGAAATTTGCTTTCCGGCTCTCGAATACCAATACTCGGCATTCCAAATATCGCCTTCTTTGCGGTGCAAGTAAGCATGTATCCATGCTGCATTCTTACTCCCGAGATTTTGAACGATGTCATGAGCCTTGTCCCAATTTCCCTTATATTCATGCCAAAGCGCCTCGAGTTCCTTACTGAAAACAGGATTCGGGGCTTCAGTCTTAAATATTTGAGCTATTTCATTTTTGGCTTTCATTTCAAATTTCTAATTTTTATTCAATAAAGACGATTAAATGATGTAAATTAAGAAAAAATGCTACTTTTTAAGAACTTTTCTTGTTAATATGACGATTGTTTCTTAATTTCGATAAATTGAAATGTCAATTTGACAAATAAATGATTTTAAATCAATTGAGGAGAAATAATGTCAGAGAAAAAATTTGTACCTTTTGTTTCACCTGATTCCAATATGCTGGAGTTTTCAGTCAAAGCATTGGTCATAGGCTTGGTGATGTGTGTCATCCTAGGCGCTGCGAATGCCTACTTGGGTCTGAAAGCCGGTATGACAATCGCCGCTACTTATCCTGCGGCTGTAATTGGAATGGCTGTTCTAAGAGCCTTCAAGGGAACAATCTTAGAAGAAAATTTTGCTCGTACTGTCGGCTCGATTGGCGAATCTGTCGCTGCGGGTGCGATTTTTACATTGCCTGCCTTCTTTATTGCCGGAATATGGACCGATTTCTACACACCGACTAATTATTTGATTGCTGCTGCTATCATGACTGTCGGTGGTGTACTTGGTATTATGTTTGTTGCTTTGTTACGCCGAATTATGGTTGACGACAAAGAACTGCCTTTCCCCGAATCTGTAGCTGCAGGCGAAATCCACAAAGCAGGTCAAACCGGAACCGGTGGCAGTAAATTCTTGTTCATTGCTATGATTGGCGGTGCTTTAATCAAAACGCTTGGCGAAATGAAATTATTCTTGGCAAGTTTCAAGCATTTTTTCGTTTTCTCACCTCAAACCATCCCCGGAACAAGCTTTGTAGGCTCAGGTGGTTTGCTCTTTACTTCAATGACAATCAGCCCTGCTTATATGGGCGTGGGATATATTATCGGTCCTAAGCTCGCAGGTCTTGCTTTTGGTGGTGGATTGATTGCCTGGGGATTGTTGACACCGATTATTCAGTATTTTATACAACCTCATTATACTGGCGATGCCATACTCACAGCCCAAACTGTTTGGAATAATATCGTACGCCCGATAGCAATCGGTGGTATGTTAGTGGGTGCTACTTACACACTATTCCGCATGCGTAACAGTTTGATGACAGGCATTGCTCGCTCGGTGGGTGATGTGAAAAAAGCCGCAAGCGGTCAAAATGTTGACGAAATTAGAACAGAACGCGATATCAGCTTTACTTGGATTCTAATCGGTATTGCATTCGTTGCAATTTCAACATTTTTAATAACATTTTTAGTATTTAAAACTACATTCTTGATTGCTTTTGTTGCATCTACAGTTATGATAATTTTAGCGTTCTTCTTCGCTGCAGTTTCGGGTTATCTCGTCGGGATTATGGGCTCGAGTAATAATCCTATTAGCGGACTTACGCTTACCGCACTCGTCGTTACAGCGATTATTCTCGTCGCATTAGGTGCCACAGGCAACGAAGGTGTAGCGGCAGTACTCGGTGTAGCTGCAATCGTTTGCGTTGCTGCTGCAGTAGCCGGAGAAATGCTCCAAGACCTAAAAGTCGGGCATATACTCGGCGGTACACCATGGAAAATGCAGCTCGGCGATATTGTCGGTGTAGTAATTGCAAGTGCAATACTATTCATACCACTTTTCATTTTGCACGAAGGGGATATCGCAACGGGGCTTAAAGAAGGCTATATCGGTGGATTCGGTAGTAAAGAATTGCCTGCACCTCAAGCAAGTTTGATGGCGATGCTGTCGCAAGGTATAGTAGGTGGAAACATGACTTGGCCCCTTATCATAGTCGGTATGCTCATGGGATTTGCATTGATTTTGATTCGTGCAGGCAGTCCAATGCTTATTAGTGTGGGTATGTATCTGCCGTTTGGAACAGTGTTTGCTATCTTTACAGGTGGTGTGATTAAAGGAGCTCTCGATTGGCTCACCACAAAATATAATATGAATGAGGCTCAAAAAGTTAGAGTAGAAAACATCGGAGTGCTGCTCGCTGCCGGATTTATTGCCGGTGAAGCTTTGATTGGCTTGATGTTTGCCGGATTTGCCTTTGCAGAAATCAACCTTTTTGCATTCTTCGAGCAACCTTCATTCCTCGTCAGTATAATTGTATTGCTTGTAATTGCTGCAATTATGATTTATCTGCCATTCAAGAATGCCGGTAGTCCTGACGAACCTGCGCCACCTTCTACCGGTGGGCATTAAGTAACTTAACGAGGCATTATTTTCAAGGGGTTGTCTGTTTGGACAACCCTTTGTTGTGTTATTAATTATGAAATAATTTATATTTTTGTTAGTTCAATATATATATATTTGATTGAAATTTAATTTTACATACTTTTTTAGGAAGTGTTATGAGGAGACTAATTTTAGGATTAATAATTTTTATAATGTCAATTATGATAATTAACGAGGCCAAAGCCTCGGGACCTATGGATAGAAATTTCGGCTTCGGAATCGTTTTTGGCGACCCATTCGGAGCCACAGTTAATTACTGGGTGACTAGAGAAAACTCACTTGCTGCTTATATTGGTGCTTCATATTTTGGCGCATTGAGAATCGGTGGCGATTACCTTTTCCATTTCAATGCTTTCAATTCCCAAGTCGTCAAAATGTACGCAGGACCTGGAATTGCAGTAGGCTTTGGACGTGGGCGAGGAATTATCTATAGCGAAAATAAAAATCGTTTCTATTATTGGGAAGATGACCAAGTTGGTATCGCTACTAGAGTAATTTTTGGCGTTAATATCACACCAGGAAGAGCTCCTTTCGAAATTTTTATCGAAGCCGGTCCTCTTATCGGCATATCCCCCGATGTTGGAGTCAATGTTGATGCATCAATAGGCATTAGGTTTTATCCCTAAGATTTTTTTGTAGTGCGAAATTATTCGTATATTTGCAGTCCGATATAGGGCAATTTTTGCAAATATCGAGGTTCGGGATGTAGCGCAGCCCGGTAGCGCACCACTTTGGGGTAGTGGGGGTCGGCGGTTCAAATCCGCCCATTCCGACCAAAACAAAAACCCTTCCATATAGGGACAGAACAGCGTTCTGTCCCTATAATATTTTTGATAGATCCGAGGAAACTTCGGAAGTTTCCAAAGCTTCCGAAGTTTGGATTGCATGACTTCAGGTGTTACAACTGACGGAAAGAAGAAAATTTCTCAAAAAAAGTGAAATTTTATTTGCACAGTTCAAAAAATTTTATATATTTGCATATTCCATTTTGTATGTTTAGAGCATTTTCCTACCAAAGCGAGCTATCCTTGCTCGCTTTAGTTTTTTTTGTGCCCCTGTCCCTTCTTTGTAACACCTGACGAGACAAGAAAATTTCTCAAAAAAAGTGAAATTTTATTTGCACAGTATAAAAAATTTTATATATTTGCATTGCCTTTAAAATTATTTTAAAAATATTTAATTTTTAAAAACAAAAACATGTAGAAGTTCTCGCACCGAAGCAAGCTCCCCGTGCTAGCTTCGGTTTTTTTTGCCCACTGTGCCGTCCGTCAGTTGTAACAACTGACGAGACACAAAATCCCCATTTGCCAAAGGGAGAAAGCGAGCTTGCGAGCAGGGGGATTTATATTTGTCCACTTTCCCATCTTTGTTCTCTGTTCTTTCAGTTGTTACAACTGACAGGAAAAGATAACCACATTATTTCACGCAATGACACACTATTTCGTTAAAAATGTTAATTTTGTAATGTGATTTTGATTGTTGCAACAAATTAACATATGCTACATGGCTGAGAACATCAAAGACAAACTGAACAAATTGGTTTTCGATTTTAAATTGTCCAACTATCGCGATTTAAACGAGAGCCAAACACGAATTTCATACATTGATAGATTTTGGGAGCTTTTGGGATGGAATGTCCGCAATCCGCTCGAAGTCCAAGTGGAACGCACCGACAAAAGCTATATGGGCAGAAGACCCGATTACCGCTTCATCAAAGGGAACAAAACCCTGTTTTTTGTGGAGGCAAAAAAACCTGCCGAAGATTTGACTAATCCCCGACACATCTATCAGACCAAGCTCTATTGCTGGAACGGTAAAGTGCCTATTGCAATATTGACAGATTTTGAAGAGTTCCGTCCTTTCAGGGCGCTCGGCAAACCGCTGATTACCGATGCAAAAAAAGGGCTAATCAAAGAATTGGACATGGTTTGCGATGAATATCCCGACCGAGTTGACGATTTGTTGGCTACATTTGGGCGGGAAGCCGTTTTTGCGGGCTCTTTGGACGAACTTGTCAAACCCACTCAGTTAGAGCTTCGCGATACTGTGGATAAACATTTCCTCAATTCGCTATCCAAATGGAGAATCGAACTCGCATCCCTAATCGCAAAAAAGAATCATTTCGATAATGAGTTCGAGCTTGCCGAAGCCACTCAACGAATCTTGGACAGGCTTGTGTTTCTGCGGATTTTGCAAGATAGGGACATCGAAAACACGGATTTCATCAAGAGCATTCTCGAGCATCGAGTAGGCAATTCCTATGCAGCATTTCTGTTGATTTGCAAGGAACTCGCACCGAAATACAACGGGTTGATATTCAATCCGCATCCGCTGTCTGAAAATCTCACAATCGAAGCATCGCTATTCAAAAATATCGTCAAAGAGCTGAATGTGGAGGATTCGCCCTACAGATTCGACGAAATCCCCGTAGAAGTGCTCGGCACAATTTACGAACGATTCTTGGGTGACGAAATCAGCTTCGACAAGGGCAGACAAGTTGTCATAGACCAAAAGCCCGAAGTGCGGAAAGCGGGCGGCGTTTACTACACTCCGCAGTATATCGTCGAGTACATCGTCGCCAACACTGTCGGGAAGCTATTGGAGCAAGCCCGAACACCGGACGATGTCAGCCGGCTCAAAATTCTCGACCCCGCATGTGGCTCCGGCTCATTCCTTTTGGGGGCTTTCGATGCACTAATCAAATGGCACGAGGATTACTACAACGCTCATATCACCGAAATTCACGAAAAGAAGGGCAGAAACACGCATTTGCTGGCATTCATGGACGAAGAGACCGGCAAGTTGAGATTGACCGCACGAAAAAAGGGCAGAATACTCCAAAACAACATTTACGGAGTGGATATAGACAAGCAGGCGACCGAAGTAGCACAGATGTCGCTCTATTTGAAAGTGTTGGAGGGCATAGCCAAGGAGCCGCTCGCAGTCTTGGGATTCCAAGATGCACTGCTGCCAAAGATGGACGACAACATCAAATGCGGCAACTCGCTAATCGGGAGCGACTTCATCAGCGACGACTTTTTCGGGATGTCCGAGCGGGAGCGGCACAAAATCAACCCATTCGATTGGGAAGTCGCATTCCCATTCTTGAAAATGACCGGTGGCTTCGACGCCGTCATCGGTAATCCGCCGTATGGGGCTGAGTTGCATTTTGATACGATTAGATTCTTGAGTGAGAAATATCAAGTCGGCACAACTGATACAGCTGCTTTATTCATGATAACTGCAACAAGAAAAATTAAAACGAATGGATTTGTTGGATTCATAATTCCAAAACCTTTTACATATGCCTCTAATTGGAAAAAAGTTAGACAGTCATTATTGAGTGATATAAATAAGATAGTTGACTGTTCAAAAGTATGGAAAGAAGTTAAGTTGGAGATGACAGTTTATATTAGTCAAAAAGGTTCTAATAGTAAAATATTTTCGTCGGGAATTATTAAAAAGGACAAAGTTTTACATATTGCTGATATAGATAAGAATCTATGTGAAGAATTTGGTTTTATACTTAATGGTGTTAGTCAAAATGAAATTGAAATTGCCAGAAAAATTAAATCTAATGGTGTGAGTCTGAACAATTTAGTTACGAATCAAAGGGGTGGATTATACCAAAAATTCCTTAACAATTCAGGTGATTTATTTGCAATGGGGGGAAAGCAAATAAATAGATTTGGAATTGATAATAGACCCAAAGGTATGATTGATGCAACAATAAACATTGATAATAAATCATTCATCAAGCCTGATTCAATTTTAGTTCAGAATATTGTTGCACATATTGCAAATCCAAGACCTCATATTAAGATTATAGCAACCTCAATTGTCAATGGTGACTTAAGTAAATATATTATTTTAGATACAGTAAATCAATTAGTATGCGCCGAGCATGTATCAAGTAAATATATTCTGGGTATTATTAATTCAAAAATAATAAACTGGTACTGTTATCGATTTATTTTTGCAAACGCGATTAGGACAATGCATTTTGATAGCCCTGTTACCGAGAGAATTCCCATCCCCCAAGACCCTAACCCCCAAACCCAAGAAAAACTCATTGAACTCGTCGAGCGAATGTTGCGATTGCACAAGGAATTGCAAACAGCCACAGAGTTCGACCGCAAGCACATAGAGCAATACATCTCCCGCACGGACAAAGAAATAGACGCCCTCGTTTACCAACTCTACGCCCTCACTCCCGAAGAAATAAGAATTGTGGAGGGAGAGGGTGAGAAGGAGGATTTTGATTAAACGTTTCCCACATATATACTTAAAAAATATTATGAATTCCTAAAAATGTTGAAATCTTTTTTGGTTATTTTTTACTTTTGGAGGCTTATATTTGCTTTTTTAATGTTAAAGGATTTAATATGAGTAAGGTAGTATATGTTGATGAATCAGGCGCACATGGTTTTAATAGTTCGGATTCAAGAGGTAATTTTTATGTCATTTCGTTGGTCATTATTGATGAAGTGAAGCGAAGTGATTTTGAATCAAAATATTTATCGGTGATTAGGAATCATCATCAGAGCGAGTTTTTAAAGTATTCAACTCTTAAAAAGAAGCGAAATTGCAATGAAATCATTGACGAAATTATGAAGTTAGAATTCTCGTTTTTCTCCTTAGTTGTTGACAAGAGTAAAATTCATAAGGATAGTGGATTGAAGTTTAAAACAGTATTTTACAAATTTCTTCATAGAATTGTGTATGAACGACTTTTTAAATCATTTCAAAAAATTAATATAATCAGTGATGATTATTGTGATGATGATTTTCATGATAGTTTTAAAAAATATATTAAATCTATTACTCAAGGAATGAGCTTATTCAAAGATGTAGAGATTACATTTGTAAATCGTGATCCCATTGTACAATTGTCAGATATCATTTCTGGTGTTTTTAGAGATAAACAGATAAATGAGCAAATTGATATTTACAATAAGTTAAAGACAAAATCACTATTTTGCTATAATTTCCCTCAGTCTTTTTACATAAACCAAGATAATGTAAATGATAGTTTGTTAGAGCAGAACGGAGTATTGAATTCAGATATTATTCAAGAAATGTCTATTAAAGTCACTATAGAAGCAATTCATAAATTAAAGGATGAAAATTCAAAATTTTTATTACATCTACTATTGTTGAATTCCTTCTCTTTACATGATGATTATATTCACAGTCATAAAATTGTGAATCACTTTAAAGAATTTTTTGATATTGACATTGAGGAGAATCAAGTCAAACGGAGCATGATTCCAAAATTACGAGACAAAGGTGTTTTAATTTCAAGTTCTCCAAAAGGATATAAATTACCTACGAAATATTCTGATATATTGGATTATATTGCAATAACTGATAGGAACGTTAATAACCAGATAAATAGGTTAGAGAATTTTCTGAAAGATTTTGCAATAAAGCTTGATAAGCCGATTCACGATTTAGTTGATGAAAGTAAGTATTTTAAATTGAATCAGATATTGGCTCGTTAAGAATTTTGTCCCATCAGTTGACAACTTACGGAACAACAAGGAGTTATTATGATTTTCGATAATGAAACATTTACAAATTCATGCGAAACAATATAAAACTATGTCAAAATCAAAAATAGAATGGACAGAGAGTACATGGAACCCGATTACGGGGTGTACGAAAATTTCTTCCGGTTGCCGATTCTGCTACGCAGAAATTATGGCAAGAAGGTTGCAAGCTATGGGGCAACCCAAGTATGCCGATGGTTTCAAGCTGACTATTCACCCGGATACCCTTGACGAGCCATATACTTGGAAAAAACCCAGAGTGGTATTCGTTAATTCGATGAGCGATATTTTTCATAAGGACGTTCCGATTGACTTCATCCAAAAAATTTTCAAGGTAATCAACGACAATCCGCAACATGTTTTTCAGGTTCTGACCAAACGGGCAGATGTACTATATAAATATGACAGCGAGGGTTTGCTGAATTGGTCGGAGAATTTGTGGATGGGTGTAACTGTGGAAAGTTCTAAAGTTACCAAAAGAATAGATTTTTTGAGACGAACCGGTGCACATGTAAAATTTCTCTCCTGCGAACCCTTGATTAGTGCTATTCCCAATATGAATCTTAGCGGAATTGATTGGGTAATTGCCGGTGGCGAAAGCGGACGCACTCCACGCCCAATAGACAAAGAATGGGTGCTCGACATAAAGCAACAATGCGACAATCTGGGCGTTGCCTTTTACTTCAAACAATGGGGCGGTACAAATAAGAAAAAAAGCGGTAGAATGATTGATGGCGTTACTTATGATGCCATGCCCAGAAGCGTCACAATATCCAACACCAAAACGGCATAGGTTCAATCCCATCTTTGTTCCTGAACCGAAACTAATGTACCAAAATCAAAACAAGGAAATCCCCCGAAAGCCGTTCCCCCTCTTGTAAGAGGGGGTTAGGGGGTGTTCTGTATCAAAAAAAAACAAAAAAAAACAAAAATAATTTGCACAGTATAAAAAATTTTATATATTTGCATTGCCTTTAAAATTATTTTAAAAATATTTAATTTTTAAAAACAAAAACACAATTTCTCTACCAAAGCGAGCTCCCCGTGCTCGCTTTGGTTTTTTTTATACCCACTGTGCCGTCCGTCAGTTGAACAACTGACGAGACACAAAAACCTGCTTTGCCAAAGGGGGATTTCCCCAAAAAAAAGCTGCCCCAATCGAGACAGCCATTTTTGTACAATATTGCTATGTAATTAATTCGATGGTTCGGATATCAATCCACGCTTGCGGAGTAATGGCTCAATTGATGGCTCGGCACCGCGGAATTTGACGTATAGTTTCATCGGGTCTTCAGAGCGACCGCGTTCTAAGATGTTTTTTCGTAAAGAAGTGGCTGTCTTTTGGTCGAAAATTCCGTTTTCTTTGAATGCTTCGAATGCGTCCGAATCTAACACGCCTGACCAAATATAGCTGTAATATCCCGATGAATATCCACCTGCAAAAATGTGGTTGAAGTATGTGCTTCTGTATCTGGGGATTATTTCGTCAATTAGTCCGATTTTCTTCATCTCTTTTTCCTCGAATGAGTTAACGTCCGATGTAAATGGTTTTGTCAAGGTGTGGTAAGCCATGTCGAGGTATGATGCCGCAAGGTATTCGCCTGTAGCAAATCCTTGGTTGAAGTGCTCGCTGGCACGCATCTTATTCAATAATTCACGGGGAATGACTTCGCCTGTTTTGTAGTGCTTGGCATACATTGCCATTACTTCGTCTTCTGCCGCCCAATGTTCCATCACTTGCGATGGCAATTCGACAAAATCACGTGGCACGCTTGTACCTGATATCGAGACGTAATCGCATTGCGAAAATAGCCCATGAAGCGCATGTCCGAACTCATGGAATAGGGTTGAGGCTTCGTCAAAAGTTAATAGTGATGGCGTATCTCCCGTGGGTGGCGAGAAGTTGCAAACGATGCTTACTACAGGGTGCACTCGCTTTCCGTCTTTGTTGAATTGCTCGCGGAAGCTGGTCATCCATGCACCGCCGCGTTTGCTGGCTCTTGGATGGAAATCTGTGTAAAACACAGATAAATGGCTCCCGTCTTTGTCCAAAACTTCGTAACATTTTACGTCTTCGTGATATACGGGAATATTTTTGATTTCTTTGAAAGAAATTCCCCAAAGTTTGTTTGCAACAGTGAAGGCACCTTGTAATACGTTATCCAGTTTGAAATAGGGACGAAGTGCTTCTTCGTCCAAGTCGAATTTTTCTTGACGCACTTTTTCGGCATAATAGCGCCAATCCCATGGTTCGAGTTTGAAATCCCCACCTTCGCGATTAATAAGTGCTTGGAATTGCATAGCTTCGTCCTTTGCAACTTTCAGAGCCGGTTCCCATAATTGGTCTAATAATTTGTAAACTCCTTCGGGGTTTTTCGCCATATTTTCTTCTAAAATGAAATGTGCATGGCTTTCATACCCGAGTAATTGAGCGCGTTGAATTCGCAAATTAACTAAATTTTTGATTATTTCCTTATTGTCGAATTCGTTACCGTTGTTGCCACGTAGCATATATGCACGCCAGATTTTTTCACGCAAATCTCGTTTGGCTGAATATTGCAAAAAAGGTAATAGGCTTGGGTTTTGCAATGTGAACATCCATTTGCCCTTATGTCCGGCTTTAGTGGCAGTTTCGGCGGCTGCATCAATAAGCGATTGTGGCAATCCTACCAAATCTTCTTTTTTATCCAAGAGCATCTGGAAGGCGTTATTTTCTGCTAATACATTTTCGCCATATTTTAATGTCAATGATGACATTTCCTCGTTGATTTTACGCAATTTAGCTTGGTCATTGTCGTTGAGTCCGGCTCCATTGCGGATGAAACCTTTGTAAGTTTCTTCAAGCAATACGGCTTTTTCGCCGGTCAATTTCAATTTATCTTTTTGTTCGTAAACGCTTTTGACTTTGTTGAATAATATTTTATTCAAACGGATATTGTCGCCGTGCTTTGTGAGTTCGGGAGAGATTTCGCGAGCAAAAGCTTGAATATCAGGGTTTGTATTTGCTGAGTTGAGGTTGAAAAATACACGTGAAACCGAAGCAAGCAATGAGCCGGCGCGTTCCAAAGCCTCGATAGTGTTCTCAAAAGTTGGGACTGCACGATTATTAGTGATTGCGCCGATTTCGAGATTATGTTGATGGAATGCTTCGTCAAAAGCGGGTTTGAAATGCTCTATTTTAATCTTATCGAAAGGTGGCACCCCAAAAGGCGTATCGAATGGCTTCAATAGCGGGTTGTCTTCTTTTGCATTTGCAGACATAATATTCATAAATAGTATCCCAATAAACAGATTCATAATAATAAACTTCATCATTCTATCCAATTAATTAAACTATACATATCTTACAAATTTACGAATAAATAAATCATTTGTTTCACTAAATCGGATTGCCAAAACAAAAAAAGCCTCAAACGAATTTGAGGCTTAGGTTCTGTTTTTGTATAAACTTTATTTTATGATATGCGGATAACTCGAATCTTGAAGTTCTGAATATCGCCGGCTTTTTCACCGGTCGTAGTGCTAAACAACTCACAAGAACCGGTGACTTCGAACTTTGTACCTGCACTTTGGGCAAAATTTTGGATAACTGCTGTACCTATGCAATTAAAAACTGTACCATTATGCTCTAAATACATAATAGCACCGGAGCTTTCATTAAAATTTACTGTTTGATTACTCTGATTCTGAATGCCGGTAGCAACAATCGAAATCCCAATTCTATACATTTCTTCTTCATCCTCATCATTAGAAATAACCATAGTTAGAGTTCCACTTTGTTGGTCATAAGCGGCAGCACCTTCCAATCTGTCGTCTGAAAATGTAATGCTGGCAACTCCATTAATGGTCATTTGAATTTCCATGTACGAATAGTTAAGGTCATCATCCGGGTCATTATCATCTTCATCGGGTAATCTAATTGCTTTGAACGAGGCAGAAGTTACAGTAAAAGTTTCTAATCCATCCGAACTTATGAATTGACCTGAGAAAGTACCTTCGATTGTTTGACCAACAGCACCGTATTTTGTAATGTTGATTTTGCCCTTACCCGGTAATGCACCAAAAAGTAGGTTATCCTTCAAAATAAGAACATCATTATTTGGGTTAAAATCAAAACTACCAGTACTATTTCCTTGGAATGTAATAGCCATTGCAAAAGCAGTCGGGTTTTGATTTCCAATTGGTACATATGATGTAAAGCCTATTTCTGTATTTCCGAACTTAATATCGTAGGCACCAAATCCGAGTTTGAAGGTCAAATCGCCTTTGTCTGATTTAACAACAGCAGAGTTCCCACCAATATTGTTGTTGTCCGTAGGATTTGTCGAGTTCTTACTGCAAGATGCTAAAGCCATTGCAAGTGCTAAAAGAATAATAGAAAGGTACTTCATCTTACAATTTCCTAAAAAGTTTATAAACAAGTTAGGCAAATATAAGAATAATTTTAATTAAGGCAAAGCAAAAAAATCTGTATTTATATTAAATTATCACAGGAGTTAGGGCTAAGGGATATCAAATTTGTGGCAAATATTATTTCTAAAAATCCTTTTTCGTAAAAATTCTCTTTGTGAACAAAATTGGCGATGCAGTCCAAATTAACATTAGTACGATTGAAATGATTAGTCCGAGCGAAGTGCTGAAATAATTTCGGAATACTAAGCCCGTATAGCCAAGCACAGCGGCACTTTCGAAGTTCAGAATGACAGAAACGCGAGCCAAGTCCACCGGGTTGATGATTGTCGTGATGAGTATCATGTTGTCAAGCGGATAATCTTTTAGTAGGATTATCATCGAAAGGATGAGTGCGTCGTAAAGGACCGATGCGAATAGCCACAACACGATTCCAAGCCCGAACCCGATGATTCGATTTTCGTTTTTCAATACGATGAGCAGCGATATGCCCGTAAATATGAATGTTAGAGCGATTCCGCTCATATTGAGCAAGACTAAACTCGATATGCTGTCAACGTATTGCAAGTTGAGCAAAATCGGGATGTTGATTCCGACCATTAGCCCAAGTGACAGTGCCAACGAGATTCCGAAGTAAATTCCATAGATTATACTCTTGCGTTGAATGGGCATTGTGAGCAATAATTCAATGAAATGTTGGGAATTGTAATAATATATTGTTGTATAAACTATTGAAACTAATGGTGTTATATAGATTATAATATTTGAAATACTGATTAGGACTTTCCCGAAGTCATTATCGAGGTAAAAAAGTATTAATCCGAACGCAAGGTAGAATAATAAATACGCCAGCAGCCAACGACTTCTGGTGATATCAGCTATGCTGTATTTGAATATTTTATATATTTCTTTCATATTGATGTGTCAATTGTGATATTGCAATGTCGTAATTTTCGCTTTGTGTGATTGTGTTTAGTTCGTGTATTTGACCATCAAAGAGCGTGTTCCCTTCTACAAGATAAATTAATTTGTCTGCAATATCTATTATTTCAGACAAAATATGCGTGATAATTAAAATACTTTTGCCTTCGTTTTTCTTTTTGATAATTAATTCTTTCAGCGCAAGTCTTGAAACAGGGTCAAGACTGACAGTCGGCTCATCTAAAATTAAATAATCGCTATTAAATCCAAATGCTTGAATCAGATTTATTTTTTGTTTATTCCCACCCGAGAGCGTTTTAAAAGGCTTATTTATATGATTTTCGAGTCTGAAATGTTTGATGTATTCAGTGAAATCTACTTCGCTATTTCGTAATTTCTTGCAAATATTTAAGATTTCATTTCCGGTCAAATTTTCCGGAAAATTCGGCATTTGCGGCATATATCCGATTTTATTCTTGTAATGTACTCCTGCATTGATATTTTCACCATCTAAATAAATCGCGCCGTTATCGGGAAATACAATGCCGAGTATCAGTTTGACTAAAGTAGTCTTCCCCGAACCATTCGGACCGGATAAAATCGTAACTTTGTCAGAATAAATATCCAAATTTGTATTTTTTAGCACATGATTTTTGCCGTAGTGCTTATTTATATTATCTATTTTTATCATATTTATGCGGTGCCATTAATGGTCTATCGTCAACAATGTCCTTCGGTGTTATCGAAGGTAACAATGTTTCTGACAGATTTAGTATTTTAATAAAAAAACTTCTATTCAAAATTAATGTTTCGGAATGATTCTCGACTAAATATGCAAATAAAGTCATCGGACGATGCGGTATATCACTTATTCCGTCGCGATTCAAGTCGAAAATCTTTGCAGAACTCCAGTAATTATTTTCCATTTTATTTCTGAAAGTGCCTTTGTTCGTTGCAAATTCAAATGTATTTGTATAAAAATTGTTAAATGATAAAGTATTATCAAAACAATTTGACAAAAATCGCAATGCCCAAGCATTATTGCGGAAATCATTCTCGCTAATCATGCAACGATTTGTCCCTTCTGCATATATCCCGACTGTGTTTGAAGTGAATACATTCCTATTTATTTCACTGTTTGAAATATCTTTTAGTAATAATCCGTATGATGCCGTCCCGCGATTGAGCGAAAAATTATTATACGACATCGAAATATATTTCGAGTACATTACGGCAACTCCGGCTCCATTGTGATTGAAAGTATTTCTCTCATAATCACAACTATCGGAAAACATAAAATGTAATCCGTAGCGCAAATTATTATGACTATTATTATTCGTAATCCGGCAATTTTTTGAAAACTCTATGTAAATTCCGTCTCGATGTCCGGATAGATTGTTTTTATCGGCTTTCACATTAGTACAATACCATAAGTGAATAGCATTTCCTGATAGAGATTCCTTGACCGAATTGCTTTTTATTGTATTATTGTGTAATTCAATGTTATGGGAACGTTTTATATATATAGCGAAGAATGAGTTTTCGATTTGATTATTTTTCAATTTAATATTACTCGCATTTTCAACTAAAATAGCAGAATTATCTTTGAGCGAGTTATAAGCTATGTTTTTAAGATTGAGTCCGATAATTGAAACATTATCAGCTTTTACGACGAATAATTCTGCTGTATTTTCTGCATCAATTATTGAATTCTTTTCACCAATGATTGTTATTGATTTATCAATCAATATTTTTCGTGATTTGTAGTATCCGCTTTTTATTAAAATTGTATCACCCGTATTTGAATTACTGATGATTTCTGAGATTGTATTCTTTGTTTTGGGTGTAATGGTGTGAACTACGCAGATGGATTCGGCATATACAAAGAGAAAAATTAGGAAATATGATAGCAAGAGCTTCATTCGTAATTATTATTCGGATTAATTAATTCAAATCTTGCTTTGAATAATTCATTGAGCGAATTCCAGTCGTATAATTTCCCGTCTTTCTCAGCGTACATTGCTTCGGCTGTGTTTGCGTCTTCGTATCCGCTCAAAAATGCTCCCATTGGGCTCGGTAAATTATAGCTGATCAAATATGAAGCAATTGTTGCATCAAATAATTCCCCCGGATTGTTTAATGTATTGATTAAATATAATGCGATTTTATCTTTCGTAAAATCATCATCATACATGTAGTCCATCATACATTCAATCGCATCAAATTTATAGACTTTGCCCTTTTGTGTTACCACTTCGGCTCCGAATTTCGGGTCCATTATTGTCATTTTGCAATATTCGCAATTGTCGTGCCCGTAGTTGATTGCTTCAGGCTCAGGCGAACATGCAGCTAATATTACAATCATAATTAATAATATATATTTCATTTTTTATCCTCCAATTCTTCATTTTGGGATTTATTTGCTTTTTTCAACATAAAATATGTGGCACCCATAAATAGGAAGCTCGCGCCGATAAAGTAACTCCCAACGTGTGGCAATGAAGTCGCCTTGAAATTCAATAGATATTGTGAGCCGATTAAAGGTGGTTGATATGTTTGACCCGGCACTTTGATTGGTGCATTCGGGTTAAGGTCATGTCCGTAATCATATTCCCACATGTAAAAATCAACCATGCCGGCAATTCCGATAATTACCAATGTCATCATCCATGTCATTACGATTTTCTTTTTCGCGGAAATTGCGGCTGCAATCCCAAATAATGTCATAAATACAATAATATAGGGGAAATAGGTCAATTCCGGAATTGATTCCGGCTCGATTGATTTCATCCCTACGTAGTGATTCAAAATATTAACGTTTTGCAGAGTATGAGGCGTATCGCCCGATATTTGGTTAATCCAAATATACATGTTGATACCGCCCGGATACTGTGGTGCTTCTAAACCGATTGACCAAATTGGGAATAGGAACGTTGCTAATAAAAGCAACGAACCTACTATCCCAATAATTATACTAAACTTTTTCATTTTATTTATTACTTAATTTTTGTGACTATTATTAGTCGCCGGTCCACCATTTCAAATCAGGATTGCTTCCTGCGGGTGAAACTCTTATATAGCCTTGCATTTCTTGATGCAATGCAGAGCAGAAATCTGTGCAATAGAATGGATATACGCCTACTCTTGTCGGTTCCCAGTACAATGTTCTGGTTTGTCCGGGCATAATCAACAATTCAGCGTTACGAGCTCCCATCACAGAAAATCCGTGAGGAACGTCCCAATCTTGTTCTAAATTGGTTACATGGAAGAATACTTTATCGCCAATTTTGATGCCTTCAATATTATCCGGCACAAAGTGACTGCGAATTGTTGTCATGTAAATACGTACTGTATCTCCTTTACGTACTACTTTTGCATCAGCTTCTTTTTTAGTGACGTGTTCGTGATTATTTTCTTCGATTTTGAAGAATTGTTTCGAGTTAGGAACAATTTTCGAAGCAGGAATTGCCTGTGCATAGTGCGGTTCACCAATCGTTGGGAAATCGAGTAAAAGTTCCATTTTGTTGCCGGATATGTCATATAATTGTGCAGAATGCGCTAATTCGGGTCCTGTAGGCAAATATCTGTCCTTAGTGATTTTATTCAAAGCTATTACATATTTTCCATATGGTTCTCTCGTGTCGCCACCCGGAATCATCAAGTGACCTACTGAATAATAACATGGCACTCTGTCCACGACTGATTTATCGTCCAATTTCCATTTTACGATTTCCGATGAAATAAAGAACGTTGTGTATGCAAACCCTTTGCCGTCAAATTCAGTGTGTAAAGGACCTAAACCGGGTTGCAATACAATACCGTCCAAAACTGACTCGTATTTCAATACAGGAATTCCGTCAACAGTAGCTTCGTAATCTTGTTTTTCGATTGCAGCTATTACTTTGTCGAATGAAAAAACTGACATGTCAGCCGATAATTTCCCGTTGCCAACAATATAATTTCCTGTTGGGTCAACGTCAACACCATGTGGCGATTTCGGCGTCGGAATATAATACACAACTCCCGGGCATTCTTCGGGTGTTAGTATCAATACTTCGTCTTTTTTGTATGAAATTGTTGTTTGTTTGTTTTCATCATATACATTATGATAGTACGATGTTTTCATCACTTTCGCTTTGCCTTGGGCAATGTATTCTTCAGCTTTTTTCCAATTTACAGCCGTGATGAAATCCTTGTCAAGTTGCGATGCGTTTACTTCTTTCAAAGTATTTGTTTGCTCGACGTTGTAGCTTGTGAAAAAGGACCAACCGTGTGATTTGCCTTTGCCGGCAGCTGCCAAATCATAATCAAACCCGGGCATAAGAAGTTGGAATGCAACGCTCATAGTGCCATGAGTGGGCTCTACTTTGATGAATGTAAGTGTACCTTTGAATTTTTCTTTATATTCATTTATAGATACATCTTCTTGTGGTGTAGGGACGCTGAATCTTGTCCCTGCCACAAGATACTCGGTATTTTCAGTAATATAAGGTGATAGGTGGTTACCTCCCGAATTCGGAATTTCAATGATTTCGGCGGTCTCGAACGTTGTCAAATCTATTCTGGCTATTCTGGGAGTGTTATTCCCGTTTATAAACAGCCATCTGCCGTCAGTCACACCGTTTGTCCGCGATAATTGCGGATGGTGAGCATCATCCCAAGGAACAAATCCCCAAGATGTCATCAGCATGTTCTTTGTTTCCTCTGCATAACCGTAGCCTTTTTCAGCATCTTGCGAAAACACCGGAATCACGCGGAACAATCTACCCGAAGGTAATCCATAGACGCTGACTTGTCCGCTGAATCCGCCGGACATGAATGCGTAAAATTCGTCATATTCGCCGGGAGCGACATATACTTTTTCAGCGGCTCCGGATGCTGTCATAGCGCCCGATTGCTTTGATTCGCCGCAAGAAGTCAAAGCTATTGTAAGCATTGCAAATGAAATCAATGCTATCAAATTAATATAATTTCTATTCATACCAAACACTCCTAATTGTTATTTAACAGTTCTGAAATATTCCAAAATCTTTCTTGCTTCGTCTTGTTTTATACCCTGATTTGCCATCGGAGCAGAATATTCTTTGATAAGCTGCTTGGCAATCGGGTCTTTTTTGAGCATTTCCTCAGGATTCAGAATCATATTCATAATCCATTCGGGTGTACGTCTTTCTGTTACACCTTTCAGCATAGGTCCTATGTATTTTGATTCCATCTTATGGCAGGCAGTACATTTGGCATCAAAAATTTCTTTGCCTTCAGCTACCATTGTCTGGTCAATTTCACCTATTGTCACCGTTTTTACCGGTCCGATACCCTTGTTTTGCATCGGGTCGTTAGAAGCAGCATCGTCTCCGCCACCACATTGTACAAAGAACAATGTCGAAGTTGCCGCTACTATTATCAAAGCGTATAATTTAATCCTGTTTTTCATTTAAGTACCTTTTATAAAATTGTTCTAAAATCACAGTACAAATTTATACCCTCAATTTCAATTTTTTTATGACTTCAATCATAAACGGATAAAAAAATCCGCTTAGATGTTTTTTTTATCGAAAAATGTTCTATTTTTGTATGTAGTAAATATTCAGAAGGGTTTTGTTATGTCTATAAGTGTTGATTTGTTGTTGAGCTACGGGGCTATCGAAAGCAAATGCCCTAAAAACCATGAAATCTTTGCCGAAGGCGAAACGGCGAAATGTTTCTACCAAATCAAAAAAGGTATCGTTAAGATGTTCACCTACAACGACCAGGGCAACGAATTGATAATGGGATTCTTTACGGATAACGACAGCTTCGGCGAGCCGGCAATCTTCGGGAAGTTCCCCTATCCGTGCACAGCGGTTTCGGTGATTGATTCTACAATCATGAAAATTGACATAGAAAATTTCAAGGAGCTGATTAAGGACAATTTCGCATTCCACCTCGAATTGGACAAAATCCTCAGCGAGCGAGTCAACTACAAATCCTTTTTGCTTAAGGAAGTGCTAAACGAATCCACAGAACACAAAATTCTGAGCATAATAGACTATTTCAAGCTGAAAAGCATGAAACGATATGACGACGAAGGCAGAATCAAACCCATATACTATATCTTCCCATTCACACGGAACGAATTAGCGGCAATGGTTGGTTTGCGCGTCGAGACAGTTATCCGCCACGTCAGAAAATTGGCAGATTCAGGGCAAATCGTCATAAAAAATCGCAAAATTATGCGGAAGTATTGAGTTCCTGTCAAGTGTTACAAAGACGAAAAAATATACTCTGTAGGGACAGAACAGCGTTCTGTCCAAAACATAACCCATGAATTAATTCGTGGGTAATGATAACGTAGATTTTTCCTTTCCCACGGTTAAAACCGTGGGCTATGTTTTTGGTCAATTTCCCTTTCCCACGGTTAAAACCGTGGGCTATGTTTGTTCTGTCAGTTGTTACAAACCCCAAACCCCAAACCCCAAACCCCAAACCCCAAACCCCAAAACCCTAACCCCTTACTCTTGCGTCCGCAAATATTCGAGCAAATTGCGAACGTCACTTTCCGTCAAATCGCCAACTGCCATTGTAGCGGCTCTTTTTCGCTTTAATTCTATTGCTATAGGGTCTTTTTGAAGCATCTCCGATGTATTCATGACCAAGTTCATAATCCATTCCGGAGAGCGCCTGTTTGTAATACCTCTCAATGCGGGACCGATATGGTCGGCATCTAATCGGTGGCACATTTGGCAAATTTGCTTGAAAGTCTTCTCGCCTTCTTCTGCCATTGCGGGATTGATGTCACCCAATGTAACTGATGATATCGGTCCAATACCCTTGTTTTCCATCGGGTCAGCGTCAGGAGCATCGCTGCCACAGGAAATTACAAAGCTTACAAAAGCTAACGAGGCTAAAATTTTAAAGAGATTTTTCATATTCACTCAGCACTAAGTTAAAAAGTCAAATATAAGTGCTTTAGATAAGACTATAAAATCTGATATGAATGGTTTTGTAGTTGGGGAGTAGTGAATTACCTCCACATAACAAAAAAGCTGCCCATTCGAGCAGCTTTCATGATATATTTTGTGACTTGTGTGTTTATGCACTCTTGAGAGCGTCGGCACCACCGATGATTTCGAGTATCTCTTTTGTGATGTCGGCTTGGCGGGCTTTGTTGTATTGCAACTCGAGGAATGTAATCATCCTAATTCACTACTGCTTTGAACGCTTCTTCGCACATGTCATCAGATTTTACGTTTGAGTTGGATGTATTTACTTCAAAAATTAATTTTCCTTTGTAATCAATTATAGCAAAGTCCGTTGAAGCATTTATTTTCAATTGCTTTTTCAATTCATTATCATCTCTTGCAAGTGGACCGTCCCAACTAATTCTGCTTGAAACTTGCTTCAGCTCTTTTTCGCGATTTACTTTCACCATTGCTATAGGTTTGAATTTACGGTAGTGCACACGCTGGCTGACGCATTGAATCAACCACTGGGGAATGATTTCACATTTGACGCAATTCCCCGGGTCAATAAATACTACAACCATATATTCATACTTTTGCAAATTGCATTTTGATTTCAACTTTTCGAAATTATTTTGCGAGAACGCACTAATAAAGGTCAATCCTACAAATAACGATATGATA